>CAIFEZ010000018.1:0-39327 GCA_903789595.1 uncultured eubacterium 1-6 | reverse complement strand
ACACCGGCCGAAATACCATCTGACATGGCTGCGGGCTGCTTTTGATGGTATTTGTCTGGCGTACTTACCATCAAGTTTTAGGGTATGGCAGATGGATGGTAATAGCAGAACCCGGTGTACCATTAGAAATGACAGCGGATTGTCTGGCCGGTAATTGTACGGCATATCCGGCAGATGGGATGTCACACTACAAATGCGGCATATCCGGCAGAGGGGATGTCACACCACAAATGCGACATCCCCTTCTTTTCAATTATCTATAACCATACGAAATCAATGACCATACGGAAGCAATAACCATGCGGAAGCAATGACCTTGCGGAAGCAATGACCTTGCGGAAGCAATGACCATGTGAAAGTATATGGTATTTTCATCGTGCATGTTTTCTGGGTAAGCGATGATCTCAGGAAAGGATCTGCATCAGGTCTTCTCTGGTGATCGTGCTGCTGGAGAGGGCGTCTCCGTTCAGGATCTGGTCCGCCAGGTCCCGCTTCATCGCCTGCATTTCCAGAATTCTGTCCTCGATCGAGTTGCGGATGATCATCTTGTACACGGTGACTACCCGCTTCTGACCGATCCTGTGCGCGCGGTCAGTCGCCTGATCCTCCGCCGAGGTGTTCCACCACGGATCATAGTGAATCACGACATCTGCCCCGGTCAGATTCAGGCCGGTACCTCCCGCCTTCAGCGAGATGAGGAAAACCGGCACCTCCGGATTCTCATTAAACTCCCGCACAAGCCTCGTCCGCTCCTCTTTCCGGGTAGCGCCGGTGATTTCATAGAACGGAATCTTCTCACGAACAAGCTCTTCCCGGATCAGACCCAGCATCGAGGTAAACTGCGAGAACAGAAGCGCCCTGTGGCCTTCATCGATCAGCGTATGAATCAGATCCATCACCGCCTCTTTCTTGGCGGATTCTCCCCGATAGCCTTCACAGCAGAGCGACGGATCGCAACAGATCTGCCGGATTCTTGTAATAGCCGCCAGAATCTGCAGTTTTCCCTTTCGGAAATCCTCATCCGTCTGCTTTGACAGATCTTTCTTCATCCGGAGAACCTCAGCGTCATAAATCTTCTGCTGTTCCTTCCCCATCTGCACGTAGCGGATCTCCTCCAGCTTATCCGGAAGATCCTTCAGCACGTCCTTCTTGAGGCGGCGCAGAATAAACGGAGCCACCATCCGCTTGAGCTGCTCTCCCGCCTTCTCATCTCCGTTTACAATCGGCTGTTCGAAGGTTGAATGGAATTCCTCATACCGATACAGGAAACCGGGCATCAGATAATCAAAAATTGACCAGAGCTCGGACAGCCGATTTTCAATCGGCGTTCCGGTCAGCGCATATCTGGTCTTTGCGCGAATCAGTTTCACGGCCTTTGCGGCTGCCGTTCCCGGATTCTTGATGTACTGTGCCTCATCGATCACCTCGTATCGGAAACTCATTCCGTCATATGACGCGATATCCCGCTTCAGCAGATCGTAGGAGGTGACGAGAACATCATAGTCCCGATAATCCGCAAGCATGCTTTTCCTCTCTACCGCGGTGCCGGCCACCACCAGTGTCTTAAGCTCCGGCGCGAACCGGTGCAGTTCCTCCTCCCAGTTGTAGATGAGAGAGGCGGGGCTGATGATCAGACTGACGCCCGGCAGTTCCGGCTCTGTTGAATCGAGCTCTGCTGTTTTCTCCGCTTTCGGATCTGCCGAAGAAAGCACTACTGTTTTCTTCGCTTTCGGATCTGCCGAAGGAAGCTCTGCTGTTTTCTCCGCTTTCGGATCTGCCGAAGAAAGCTCTTCTGTTTTTTCCGTTCTCGAATTCTTCAGACTCGTCTTCAGTCTTTCCGTTTCCGCCGCGCTCAGCTCTTCCTGCTCTGATTCGAGCTTCGTCGCCAGAAGAGCGGTGATCACCTGAAGCGTTTTTCCCAGTCCCATCTCATCGGCGAGGATGCCTCCGAAACCGTAGCGGTCCAGAATCCGAAGCCAGCGATAGCCTTCCTTCTGATACTTCCGAAGCGTTTTCGCCAGCGAATCCGGCACCTCGAAATCGGAATCCTCCACCGTTTTGAATTCCTTGATCAACTGCTTGAACTTCCGGTCGCGAACCGCATACAGATCCTCCGTCTGCTCCAGCATCTTGTCGAGATACAGGGCGCGGTAAGCGGGAAGCTCCATCTTGCCCTTCACAAACTCCTTCAGCGGAATCTGAAGTGCCTCGAGCATCTCATTCAGCTCATCAACGGTATCGTTCTGCTCCAGCTTGAAAAAACTGCCGTCCTTGAGGCGGACGTATTTTTTCTTCCGGCGGTACATGTAAAGAATCTGATAGATTTCATCCTCCGTCAGATCCTCAGACGAAACCGTGAGGTCCAGCAGATTGCTTCCCACATTGACGCCGACCTTCATCGGGAGCCTGCGGCGGATGCCCAGATTCCGGAACTGCTCCGTCATGCGGACCTCTCCGTAATCCAGAAGCTCATCGATGCCGTGATCCAGAAGCTGAAAGAGCCTGTCCTCGTCTTTTTCTGAATACAGCACATGGACTGCCGGATCATACCTGTCAAAATACCGGGCCAGTTCATTGCAGTAAGCCAGCTCCGCTCCCGCATCCCGATAGGCAGGGATGAGCTCTTTTTCCTCAGCCTGCGCCTCAATAGCATCCGCAATCGGATAGATCTCCTTTCCATATGCGGCCTCAGCCGTACACATCAAGAGCGGCCTCTCATAATCGAGATACGCCGTGAAGGCAGGCTTCGGCGGGATCAGCCCCTTCAGCCGTTCGGTATGCTCCTCGCGGATATCCGCGATATCCCGGAGCTTCGGCAGAACATCGTGATAAAATGTCCCGAGATAATTCCGGCCGATGACAAGATCAAGCCTGCCCCCGGTATTCCGCAGAAGCATCTCCACGCGCTCTGAGGATTCCCGCGTCACACGGTTCAGGTACTGTCCCTGATAATAATACAGATGATCCAGTCCTTTCATCAGCCGGGGAAGATCACAGGTCACGCGAACGCCGTCCACCGGTTCCGTCGCTTTCTCCGGTGTCGGAACAACTGCAATCGTCGGCGTGATATCCTTGTCTCTCAGGTGTACGGTCTTTTTCCCCTCACCTGCACTCAGATGCTTATCCCACAATTCAAAGGGACGCGCGCCGATCAGATCGGCAAAACGATCCAGCCAGCTCCCGATCAGCGGCAGATTTGCCTTATAATCAAAGGTATAGCTGTCCGCGTAGCTGCTCCTGAGTTCCATATATCTCTGAGATTCCAGATGATTCTCCAGAGCTTCCCGGATGAAATGAAACCAGTCCCTGTCCTCGTCACTCTTCAGGGACTCCTCTCCCATCTGAAATTCTGTTTTGCTTCCGAATTTCATGCGGTCCCGGTTCTGCATGGCCTTCACAAATTCACTGAGATTTTTTATTTTGTACAGCCTGTCTTTACCTATATAAAAGGTGGCAGAAAGCATCCCGTCCTCCAGCTCGAGGCGGGGCTCCATCGTGAGCATACCGGACGGACGGTCTCCCATATTTCCGTCCTTTTCCGTTCCTGCTTCTCCGGGCATGTCTCTATGGGAAAACTCCGACAGAAAGCTTTCGGCATCATAGCTGGACGCGTCTCCGAGATTGTGGTCCTTCAGATAATCCTCCAGCATCAGGAGAGCCACGATTTCATGGATACAAAGCTTTGTCGGATTCTCCATCGGATAACCGTTATCGTAATAGCAGTCCCAGTCCTCGCACTGTGAGGAAATGATCCGGTGCTGGTCAAACATCAGAACCGCCCTTTTATCATAATCATTCCGGAACCGGAGAATTGCCTGTCCGACCATCGGCCCCGTCTGCTTCATCTGATCCTGCAGATAGCCTGTTGATACGTGAAATTCCAGGATCTTAAAGTCCGGCTTTTTCCCGCCTCTTCTGCCGCCCCTTCTTCCGGAAAAAACACTTTTCCTCCCCGGTTCCGGGTGGAGCAGTTCTTCCGCCTCTTTCCACTCTGCGGCGGAAATCTTCAGATGTGTCCGGAATTCTTCCGGGTGAAAATAGCGGTAATCATCAGGATGATATCCCTCCGCATCTTCCTCGCCCGCGGCATCCTCCCGTTCCTGCGCCGTCTCCTCCCACAGCTTTCTTAAATCCGCCAGAGGATTCCCGGCGTCACGGCTTCCGAAGCCAGAACCTCCGCTTTCCAGAACCTTTCCGTCACGGTCCAGAATATCATAGATACCGCCCTCACCAAACCAGCTGTTCGCTCCTTTGCCCGCATTGCCTTCATCCGATCCGCTGTTCGAGCCGCTGCCATTCGCAGCAGCTTCCGTACCCGATCCGGATTTCCCTGCCTCTTTCTCATCCGGATCCGCGTGAAGCTTCTCGTATTCATCCTCGATTGCCAGCAGCACCGCGGCCTCATGCTTGCACCGGCTGCCGTCCGCGGCATAAGGACAGGTACAGGACATCTCACGGATCACACCGGCGGATGCCTTAATGACGACATGGTAGTTCCTGGTTCCCCGCACGGTGGCTTCATAAATATCCCCGCCCCGCTTCTCGGGATCACTCTCCCAGGAAAGCTTCTTTGCCTTTCCTGCGCGATAATATTCCTTTCCTCTCGTCAGCATCGTCTGCGTGAACAGGCTTCTCCATGTTCTCATATCTATGACTCCATTCTATTTTCCGAACGTCCTGCGGCATCATCCGCACGGTCTCTTTAACTGCAGTGTCTCTTCAGATGCAGCATTTCTTTTGCTGCAGTGTCTCTTTAGCCGCGCTGCTTATCTTTCGTAAGCAGTATAACAGAAAAACAGTCTCGTGGCGTGCAATCTATGTATTTGCACGCCCGACTTTCATTTACGCGAACAGCGAGCCACAGCCGAATGCAGAGTATTCGTGTGGGGCGAGCGTCGCGATAGCGAGATAAAACTCGCGAAGCGCGTTTTATCTCGCTGATCTGCTCCTGCCTCCTGAGAATTGTTGTACCGTTGAATTATTTTCCGACGATCAGCGAAATATTTTTCCGATGGTTGGTGAAATATTTTTCCGACGATCGGCGAAATGTTTTTCCGATGATTGGCGGATTATACGGATCTGCGCTTCTCAGCATCATACGTATCACCGAAACGCAGAAAGGCCGCCAGGGCCCGGATATCATCGGATATCCAGCTCCGGCGGCTCATCCATGTGCTCAGAGACATACTTCCCGTCTTTTTTCCGCTGCTTCACACACTCTGTCAGCAGATACTCAATCTGACCGTTCGCAGAGCGGAAGTCATCCTCCGCCCAGGCAGCGATCGCGTTGTAAAGTTTCTCATTCAGCCGCAGCGGCACCTGCTTTTTTGCCATTCAATCGCCTCATTGCTCTTGTATAACATGTCCACGTATTCTCTATATGTTCCACCGCCGAACCAACATTTCACTGATGATCCGCTACTTCAGATAATAACACATATAACGTCCCACACCTCTTGGTATTCTTACACACCTGACGAATCTCAGTCACCGTCCGCGGCATGCCCGAATGGCAGGGATTTCATGAATTCCAAAGGACGGTTATCAATACAGACTTCCTGAATTCACAACCGGCTGTGCATCGCGGTTTCCGCAAAGTACAACCAGAAGATTTGACACCATGGCCGCCTTCCGTTCCTCATCCAGCTCTACGACACCATTCTCGCTAAGTCTCTCAAGGGCCATTTCCACCATTCCGACCGCTCCGTCCACGATCATCTTCCGCGCGTCAATGACGGCCGATGCCTGCTGACGCTGCAGCATTGCCGCCGCGATCTCCGGAGCATAGGCAAGATAGGTAATTCTCGCTTCTGTGATTTCCAGCCCTGCATCTGCCACCTTGATCTGAATCATCGCGCGGATCCGCTCCGCCACTACTGTCGTTGACCCGCGAAGGCTTCCGTCATCCGCCAGTCCGTCTCCCGTGGTATCAATATTCGGAGCCACATCATACGGGTAGATCTTCACGATATCACGGACCGCCGCGTCAGCCTGCAGGGACAGATACTCCTTATAATTGTCCACGTTGAACACTGCCTTCGCTGTATCCTTGACCTTCCAGATCACGGCTACGGAAATCTCAATCGGATTACCCAGAACATCGTTCACCTTCTGCTTAGCATTGCTCAGCGTCATCGCCTTGAGAGAAATTTTCCTGGAAACCGTACTATCCTCTTTGGAGGAAGTGACCGCTGCAAAATATTTCTTGCTTCCCTCTGAATCATCCACATCGCCGCTCTGTCCGAGTCGGGTCTTTGCCGCCGGATTGACGGCCTGACAGAATGGATTCACATAATAAAACCCCTCGCTCTTCAATGTTCCGATATATTTTCCGAACAATGTCAGAACCAGCGCCTCCTGCGGTTTCAGAATCTTCAGTCCGGCAAAAGGAATCCAGCCGATGCAGAGCCAGATGATGCCGGGAAGGAAAAACAGCAGATAGGGCGAATCCTCTCCTCCCTTAGAGATACCCGCCACTAGCAGCAAAACCGCTGCTGCGTACAGAGCAATCCACAAAATCAGGAACTGCATACCATTCTTTCCCTTTACGATAACCTTCTCTTCCATACACTCACTCTCCTCTCTGCGTCCTGCGCTGAATACCTGATGATCCAGATATTTATCTGATATCATTGTGATATCATATTGACAATCGCATGTCAAGTAAAAAACAGCATTTATAACAGTAAGTTCGAAATAATATTTACAACGGTTAGTGAGAAATAATATTGATAACGGTGAGTGAAAATAACATTTATAACGGTTAGCGAAAAATAACATTTGCAACGGTAAACAATCATATTTTATGCAATTTAATTGACAAAAATTTTTATCCGTGCTATTATAAGCATATAAAAAAACGGCACAGGTTACCGGAATCAGGAGGATTGAATATGTACGATTATGATGTAGTATTTATCGGAGCCGGTCATGCGAGCTGGCATGCAGCAATGATTCTGCTTCAGGCAGGCAAGAAGATGGCATTTGTAGAGAGAGATGTGGTAGGCGGTACCTGCACCAACTACGGGTGCAATGCCAAGATCCTTCTTGATACGCCCTTCAATTATCTGGACGGTCTGCAGCGCTATCAGGGCATCGGTATTTCCGAGCTCCCCAGGCCGGACTGGACAAGCCTGATGAACTACAAGAAGAAAGTGATTTCCCCGCTGAACAAAATCATGGAAGGTATGTTCGAGAACGCGAATATGCCGGTCATCCACGGCAACGGAAAGCTTGTGGATCCGCATACCGTTGATGTAGACGGCAGGAAAATCACCGCAGAGAATATTGTGATCGGCACCGGAGAACATGCCATGAAGCAGAATATTCCGGGAAAGGAATTTATTCACGACAGCAGAGATTTTCTCGACCTCGACAATTTTCCCTCCCGTATCGCCTTTATCGGCGGCGGAATCATCGCCATGGAATTTGCTTCCATCGCAGTGCAGATGGGTGCCGAAACAACAGTGATCGAATATACTGACCGGGTGCTCCGCATGTACCCTCAGAAATATGTAAAACGCGTAACCGACAAGATGAAAGCCTCCGGTGCCTCTTTCCTTCTGAACCATGAAGTGAAGAAGATTGAGAAGAAGGGTGATTCCTTCGTTCTGACCTTTGCAGACGGATCCACGCTGGAGACAGACTATGTCCTGGAGGCAACCGGACGGGCAGCCAACACTGAAAATCTTGGTCTGGACGACCTTGGCATAGCCTATTCCAGAAGAGGTATCCAGGTAGATGACCACATGCGGACCTCCGTACCGAATATCTATGCTTCCGGGGACTGCGTAGATAAGAAGATCCCGAAGCTGACTCCGACGGCAACCTTTGAGTCCAATTACATCGCCACTCAGATTCTCGGAATCAATCCGAATCCGATCCAATATCCGGTCATTCCGAACCTGGTGTTTACTCTCCCGAGAATTTCCCAGGTGGGAGTAACGCTGGAACAGGCAGAGGCGCAGCCGGATGTATACGACATCGAGGTCGCGGAATTCGGCAAACGTCTTCTCTTTGAGGCAAAAAATCAGCCCGATGCTGAGTTCACATTCATCTTCAACAAGAAGCGGGAGCTCGTAGGCGGAGCTTTCTACGGCGAGGATGCCGGCACAAATGCCGATATCGCAGCTCTCATCATCAACCAGAAGCTCACAGGGATGCAGCTCAACCAGATGATCTTTACCTTCCCGACAGAATCACAGGCTCTTCTGAACCTCCTGACTCCTCTGATGCTCAAGAAAGCCTGACATCATTCAGGCATCATACATCGGGCCGGACTACTGATCCGCCCGGAGAACCTGCATCAGCAATATTCCTCCGACGAGATAAAACACGCTTCGCGGGTTTTATCTCGCTATCGCGACGCTCGCCCCACACGAATACTTTGCATTCGGCTGCGGGTCGCTGTTCGCGTAAACAAGAGAAGGCCGCCGGGGCCCGGATATCATCGGATATCCAGCTCCGGCGGCTTATCTATGTGCTCAGAGACATCTTTTTCGTCTTTTTCTGTCTTTTGCTGCTGCGGCAGCAAAACTACACCTCTCTGCCCATTAATAGCCATGATCTCACCCTTTTCAATGGAATAATTCTATGGGTTTTATAAATCACATATTAACGATTTTGTTTAATATAAGCAACATTAACAGCTCATATTCGTCTCTCGTTTCAGGTTCAAATAATACGGTCCGCGCCAATAAACAAATCCATTTCAAGTAGAGGCACCCCTTCTCAGACATGTTCTGAAAAGGGGTGCCTCTATGTATTAATCTATGACATTCTTTGATACTGACACTGCACGGTTCCAGGATCTTCCGGTCTGTCGTTTCGGCTTTTCGCCTTACGCCTCGTCTCCGAAGAAGAGCTTGAGATCGTCATCAACGGTTCCGATTCCCGCGATTCCGAAGTTCTCAACCAGCACCTTTGCGACATTCGGGGAAAGGAATGCCGGAAGTGTCGGTCCGAGATGGATGTTCTTCACACCAAGATACAGAAGTGCAAGAAGCACGATGACTGCCTTCTGCTCATACCATGCGATGTTGAACACGATCGGAAGGTCATTGATGTCATCCAGCTGGAAGATCTCCTTCAGCTTCAGTGCGATCAGAGCAAGGGAATAGGAGTCGTTGCACTGACCTGCATCGAGTACTCTCGGGATTCCGCCGATATCGCCGAGATCCAGCTTGTTGTACTTGTACTTCGCGCAGCCTGCGGTCAGAATAACCACATCCTTCGGCAGACGCTTTGCGAACTCTGTGTAATACTCTCTGCTCTTATGTCTTCCGTCGCATCCTGCCATTACGACGAATTTGCGGATCGCCCCGGACTTAACCGCGTCCACTACCTTGTCAGCCAGTGCGAAGACCTGCTCATGCGCAAATCCTCCGGTGATCGTTCCGGTCTCGATCTCTGTCGGTGCCGCGCAGTGCTTTGCCTGCTCGATGATCGCGGAGAAATCCTTTGTCTCGCCGTAAGCGCCGTCGATGTGGCGGCATCCCGGGAATCCCGCAGCGCCGGTGGTCCACAGACGATCCTTGTAGCTTTCTGCCGGAGGAACAACGCAGTTGGTCGTCATAAGGATCGGTCCGTTGAACTTCTCGAACTCTTCCTTCTGCTTCCACCAGGCGTTTCCGTAGTTGCCGGCGAAGTTCGGATATTTCTTGAATGCCGGATAGTAATGAGCCGGGAGCATCTCGGAGTGTGTATATACGTCAACACCGGTTCCCTGTGTCTGCTCCAGCAGCATCTCCAGATCGCGGAGGTCATGTCCGGAAATCAGGATACCCGGATTCTTGCGGACGCCGATATCTACCTGTGTCACCTCCGGATTGCCGTACGCTTCTGTATTTGCCTTGTCGAGGAGAGCCATTCCGTCTACGCCGTATTTTCCGGTCTCAAGAGTAAGCGCTACCAGATCATCTACCGTAAGGGAATCGTCCAGAGTCTTCGCCAGTGCCTTCTGAATGAACGCATCCACATCCTCATTGTCCTGAAGAAGCGCATTTGCATGCTTGGAATAAGCGGAAAGTCCCTTCAGTCCGTAGGTGATCAGCTCGCGGAGAGAGCGGACATCCTCGTCCTTGGTGGAAAGTACGCCTACAACGGCTGCCTTTGCGTCAAACTCTGCCTCTGATCCGTTCCACAGAGCAGCCTCCGGAAGTCCGGACTTGTCTGCAAGCTTTCCGAGAAGCTCCTGTTTCTTCGCAAGCGTCTCTTCTACTGCCTTCTGAAGTGCCTCACGGTCGAAGTTTGCATTGGTGATTGTCATGAAAAGATTTCTGGTGACCATGTGATTGACCTCTTTGTCAACGGTCAGTCCCTCTTCACGCATCTTTGTCGTCACACAGGACAATCCCTTTGTCACGTATACCAGCAGATCCTGCATTGCCGCAACTTCCGGCTTCTTTCCGCAGACACCGTACACGGTGCATCCCTTGCATCCCGCTGTTTCCTGACACTGGTAACAGAACATCTTGTTTTCCATCATTGAACCTCCTCGTACTGCCCTTCCGGGCATCCATACCTGCCTGCACAGCCTGATCCGGTGTTGCGTCCGGCGCCGCGTTCTCCGCCGCGCCATCCCGGGACGGCCGCCGTCCGTCAGAAGGACGGCCGTTCACTGCAGTCTCTGTTGTCTTGTTGGGAATAATATAGTAAAATCCGAGTCAGAAGTATGTTGTCATTACCACGCAAATCGAGACAATATCACATTTCAAATACAGTTTACGCAAGGCATCGTTCTTCGAAAACGCAGACAGACCGCCTGCCGCGAAGCGCGCGTTAGAGTTTTTCTGCGAATTCAAAGGAAACAGATATGAGGCAGACAGGGAGGATAAAATGTCAAATGCAGCCAGAAAGACAGAGATAGATAAAGCGCGGCTCTCAAAGACGCTTTTCTTCCGGAACCTGACCGGAGAGGAGATCGACGCCGCGCTGCGAAAGCTTCGCGTATCGGATCTCAGGTACAAGAAGGGGGCTTTTATTCTCCTCGCCGGGAACACGACGAAGCAGATGGGAATGGTGCTCGAGGGGAGCGTGACAATAGAAAGCAACGACATGTGGGGGAACCGCACGATCCTTAGCCACGTCGGGCCCGGGCAGCTCTTTGCGGAGACCTATGCGCTCCTGAACGAGGAGCCCCTGCTGGTTGATGTCGTCGCAAATGAAAACTCGCGAATCCTCTTCCTCAATATCCATAATCTGAAAAAAATGGCCGCGGATGCCAATCCCTGGGCGCTGAAGCTCCTGACCAACCTGCTCACGGTCACCGCGCACAAGAACCTGGTCCTCTCCGACCGCAGCTTTCACACCGCCGCAAAGACCATCCGCGGGAAGGTGCTGTCCTATCTGAACTCCGTCGCATTAAAAAAGGGAAGCCGACGCTTCGACATTCCCTTTGACCGGCAGCAGCTTGCCGATTACCTCAATGTTGACCGCACGGCGCTGTCAAAGGAGCTCGGCAAGATGAAGAACGAGGGACTGATCTCCTTTGAGAAAAACAACTTCGAAATACATGATGCTTCCTGATTATGATTAAATCATAATCACAGAGTTCTTTGTTTTCTGATTATCATTTTATAGAAGGAGCCGCGCGTGAACAGATTCTCCTTCACCGTCAGAAGATCGTCCAGTACACTGTTCTGGAAGACAACCCCGATCCGGTTCCGGATCTCCGCGTCGTCCCTGCCGAGGGTCAGCCCGCCGATCCGCATCTGCGTCACCTCAGAAGGTAATTCCCCGTTCCGCAACTGCGTCACCTCAGAAGGTGATTCCCCGTTCCCGGAGCATCTCCTCAACCGCCTCGACCGCCTCATATACCATCGCGTCGCAGTGCGGCTTTTTCTCCTTCGGCGTCCGGACTTCTTCCGCCAGAAGATCCCTGCACTGTGTACGGCCTTCATGCAGACTTCCGATCCGGCGCATAAGCTCCACGGCAATCCCCGGATCCCCTGCTCCGCACAGTCCCAGCGCCATCAATCCTCCCGTAATGGCGCCGCAGGTCAGTCCCGCCTGCATTCCCGAGCCGAAATTCTGCGCAATCGCATTCGCCTGCTCAGGAGTCAGCCCCTTTTTCTCCGCAAACGGAATAAATACCGCCTGTGCACAGTTGTAGTGTCTTTCCGGATCCTCCCTGAGTTCATGACTTCTCTTCATTATCTCATCCATATCCACTGCCTCCCATACTCTTTCTGATGATAATGACGCTTACTGATACTTTATGATGTTATCTGCTGTACAGATTATACCATCTTTTCCTCACACTGCGCAGATTCCGTATCGTTATCGTTCAAATGTTCATGCTTAACTGTTACCTTTCACGCACAACTGACCAGGCAAGGATTTCAAATATCTGTTGACAAGCGTATACAGAAGTGATATTGTCTTTTCAACATAAATATACTTATCATATCTGATAACTATGATATATGAATCGGGAAGGATTGATTGTCCATGCAGAATATAAAACCACAGGATCACATCGATATCGCCGCCGCCGTTCCTTATATTTTAAAGGAAGAATATCAGGCATTCAACACCGCTCCTCTCACCCCGGAGGAGAAGGAAATCGGGGAGAAATTCCGAATGCCGGAGGTTGCGGTTCGTCTGATTGATTTCTTTTTCACAGAAGATGATCGGGAATTCATTCTTTCCTTTGAAGGACACCCGGTTTCCTACCGATCTCTCGATCCCGCCTATGCGGAGGATGCCTTCCGAAGAGGCGTTCTGGCCAGGGTGCGCAGGGACGATACGCCGGAGGATCCCGACGCGGCGGATGCCTCGGATTTTGACTACACGCTGAATAATTTCTACGGAATGCTGGATATCCTGAGCGTCAGCGAGACGCGCCGCTATCACACTCTCCCGGCGGATCTCCGGAAGAAGCTGGACCAGTGGTACTTTGACGAGTATGAGAAAAGCCTTGATCCCGATCCCGGCGTAAGGCCGACCACCGACGAGATCATATCTCTGCAGGAGATGCTGGATTTCATCGACCGGGAAGAGAGGCCCCTCTACCTCGCCCGCTGCGACTGCAAATGCCTGGGCGGTCAGGCGGAGGATCCGACCAACACCTGCATCAATTTCGTCCACGGAGACAACAGCTTCGTGACGCGAAAGGTCTCGGACCGCATCACCAGGGACCAGGCAAAACAGATCATCCGGGACGCCGACAAGGCGGGCCTGATACACACCATCAGCGACCACGGCATCTGCAACTGCAACGCGACGGACTGCTACCTCTTCCGGGTACAGCGCGACCGCAAAAGCGTCGGCTTCTGGCCGAAGGCGCCGCACATCATATCCTATGACGCCAATCCCTGCATCGGGTGCGGGCGATGTGTCAAGCGCTGCCGGTTCGATGTCATCTCTATGACGGGCCGCGGCAAGGATGCCTCTCTGTCCTTCCGGATGGACGAGTGCAACGGCTGCGGCATCTGCGCCAGCACCTGTCCGGCAGACGCCCTGAAGCTGATACCCAGAAAAACGGAAAATAACTGATACCGCATTGCGGAAGACGACGTATCACACATTGCGAAAAGATGACTTGCACCACATTGCGGAAAGATGACCTATACCACATTGCGGAAAGATGATCTATACCACATTACTGAAGGAGAATTTTCATGAGTTACGAGGCTTTTAACGACAATACCCTTGGCTTTACCACACGGCAGCTGCACGCGGGCTACGACCCGTCGGAGCATTTTCTGTCCAAGGCGGTTCCGATCTATCAGACCGCCGCGTTCGAACTCGGCAGCTACGAGCGCTGCCTGCGGCTGTTTAAATATGAAGAAGAAGGCGATTCCTACGTACGTTTTTCCAACCCCACAAACCGCGTACTGGAAAAGCGCCTGACCTCTCTGGAGGGAGGAAGCGCCGCGGTCTCCCTGGCCTCCGGCATGGCGGCCATCTCCGACACCTTCCTGACCCTGGCGCACCAGGGCGACAACATCGTGTCGGTTCCCACTCTCTACGGCGGCACCACCACTCTTCTTCAGAAGACGCTGCCTCAGTACGGCATCGAGGGACGCTTTATCGAGGACGAGACCGATGTGGACTCCTACAGCCGATACATCGACGACCGCACCAAGGCCATCTATATCGAGGCTCTGGGAAATCCCGGCATGAATGTGCTGGATGTAGACCGGATCACCTCACTCGCCCACTCCTACGGCATCCCTGTCGTGATCGACAACACCTTCGCGACTCCCTATCTGTTCCGGCCCTTTGAGCACGGCGTCGACATCGTCTGCTACTCGGCAACCAAGTATCTGTCCGGACACGGCGTGAACATCGCCGGAATGGTGGTCGAAAGCGGTAAGTTCAACTATCTGAACGGACGTTTCCCGGAGTTTGAGACCTTCTACAACGATTTCAAGGACTGGATCGATGAGGAAACCCTGAAGCGCGAGATGTTCACGAAGCGGCTCCGCATCACGTATCTCACCGATCTCGGCGCGCACATGAGTCCACAGACGGCCTTCTATGTCCTGCAGGGCATGGAGACGCTCTCCCTCCGCATGGAACGCCACGTATCAAACGCCGGAAAGCTCGCGGCGTTTCTGGAGCAGCATCCGGCGGTCACAGAGGTTCTGTATCCCGGACTGGAGTCCAGTCCCTACCACAGCCTCGCTGAAAAATATTTCCCCAAGGGACCGGGAGCCATCATGTCCATCCGTGTGAAGGGCGGGCAGGAGGCCGCGCTCCGCACCCTGAAGGCGGTCCGCATCTTTGACTACATGACAAATGTCGGAGACGCCAAATCGCTGATTGTACATCCCGCATCGTCCACGCATTTCGGGCATTCCCCGGAGGAAAACGCAAAGGCAGGCGTCTATCCCGATTCGCTCCGCCTGTCCGTCGGCATCGAAGACATCGACGATCTGATCCGCGATATGGATCAGGCTCTGAACCAGTCACAGCGTATTTGATTACGAAATTATAAAAAATCTCTTGTCAAAAGCCACAGAAACGTGTATAGTAAAAACACGACATGATGAAATATTTATTATTACATCATATGATTACAGCCAGATTTCCTAAAAGTTTCATACCGGTCCCCACAGAATTTCAGATTCTGTACAGCGGAAGAATCTTCTTGTGTGTTTCCGAATTCCGCAAAAAGAAAGGAGTTTCCTTATGAAAAAGAACATCGTTTCCCGTACCCTGCTTCTCACTCTGGCCGCAGGCCTCACAGTACTTGCCGGCTGCGGAAGCAGTCAGTTCACCAGCCAGGGATCCTCTGCCGTCTCCGGCTCCTCATCCGTATCCTCCGCTTCCGCGGCGGCTTCCGTCAAATCCGGCAAGGCAAAAGAAGGAACCGTGCGCGTCGGATCCAAGGACTTCACAGAAAATGAAGTCGTTGCAGAGATCTACGCCCTCGCCCTCGAAGATGCCGGCTACAAGGTGGAACGAACCTTCGACATCTCGTCCTCCCTGATCCACACCAGCCTGATCAGTGACGACATCGATCTGTACCCAGAGTATACCGGAACCGGCCTGATCTCGATCCTGAAGGAGGACCCGATCACCGATCCCCAGAAGGTCTATGATGAGGTAAAAAAACAGTACGCCGACAAGTTCGACGCAACCTGGCTCGACTACGCGCCCGGAAACGACGGACAGGGCCTTTTTATCAGCAAAGAGGCTTCTGACAAGTACGGCATCACCACAATCTCGCAGCTTCAGCAGCACGCCTCCGAGCTGAATTTTGCCTCCCAGGGCGAATTTGACCAGCGCGAGGACGGACTTCCCAGACTGGATGAGGTATACGGCGAATTCAACTTCAAATCCACAAAGGTATATGACAACAGCCTGAAATATCAGGTCGTAGCCAGCGGGGAAGCCGATGTGGCACCGGCATACACCACAGAGGGTGCGCTCTCTGAGACCGACAAATACGTTCTTCTGGAGGACGACAAGCAGGCATGGCCGCCCTACAACCTGGCTCCCGTCGTACGCAACGACGCCCTTTCTCTGAATCCGGATATCGCGGACACGCTGAACGCAGTCGACAAAACGCTCACCACCGAGGTTCTCACAAAACTCAACGCCGAGGTGGACATCGACAAGAAGGAATATGAGGACGTCGCGAAGGCGTACTACGACAGCATCGCAGACAGCCTTTCCGTAAGTACTTCCGATTCTGTCTCAACCAGTGCGTCATAATATAGAAGCCGGGATTTCTATCTGTTTGCCGGACCAGAACGCGGATCTGTTTCATTCTCTCTGTTTGTGCGCAGACGCTTTTACATCCACTCTGTTTGTGCGCAGACGCTTTTCATCCACTCTGTTCGTGCGCAGACGCAGACACGGTTTCACTCTATTTTTTCGTGAGGAAGAATAAGTATATGAAAGCCATCCAATATCAGAACATATCCAAAAAATATCCGGGCTCCGATGTCCTGTCCGTCGACCGCGTATCCGCTGAGATTCAGGAGGGTGAATTCATCACCATCCTGGGCTCATCCGGCTGCGGAAAAACCACTCTCCTCAAGATGACGAACCGTCTGATTGAACCGAGCGAGGGGAAAATCATTCTCTTCGGCGAGGACATCTCCACGGTAAATCCCATCGTGGTGCGCCGCCGTATGGGATATGTCATACAGCAGGTGGGACTTTTCCCTCACATGACCATCGAACAGAATATCGGCATCATCCCGCAGCTGGAGAAATGGGACCGCGCCCGGATTCACGACCGCGTCACGGAGCTTCTCCGTCTGGTGGACCTCGACCCGGAAACCTACCGGAACCGCTATCCCTCCCAGCTCTCCGGAGGCCAGCAGCAGCGGATCGGTCTCGCGCGGGCGCTGGTTACCAATCCGAAGATCATGCTTCTCGACGAGCCCTTCGGTGCTATCGACGCCATTACACGGCTCAATCTGCAGAATGAGCTGAAACGGATTCATGAGGAGACCAGCCGGACCTTCCTTCTCGTCACCCACGATATCAACGAAGCCTTCCGGCTTGGAACCCGCGTCATGATCATGGACCGGGGCCGGCTGCTTCAATTCGACACGCCGCAGGAAATCGTGCGTCATCCCGCCGATCCCTTTGTGGAGACTCTGATCTCCTCCGCACGGGAGCAGGAGGATTTCTGGAAGGATGTGATGAAATGATCCGATATCTTGTGTCCAACCCCGACAAGGTTCTGATTCCCCTTGCGAGACATCTGGAAATCGTCCTGATTACGCTCGCGGTCTCCGTGCTCCTTGCGGCACTCCTCACGGTTCTCTCCGTGGAAGTCCCAAAGCTCGGTGCGTTTCTGGTTCAGGCTTTTTCCCTCATCTACTCCATTCCTTCCATGGCACTGTTCGCGCTTCTGATTCCTCTCACGGGCCTCGGAATGCCGTCGGCTGTGACCGTGCTTGTGATTTACAACCAGTATCTGCTTCTGCGCAATTTTCTGACCGGACTTGACGAGGTAGACTCCGGGATCCGCGAAGCAGCCCGCGGAATCGGTATGACGAAGCTGCAGATTCTGCGGCGGATCCAGCTTCCTCTCGCACGTCCCGCGATCTTCGCCGGCATCCGGCTCGCCATGGTATCGACGATCGGCATTGCCACGATCGCTTCCTGCATCAATGCCGGAGGGCTCGGAGATCTGCTGTTTTCAGGCATGCGCACACAGAACGTCGTCAAGATTCTGTGGGGAAGCGTTCTCTCCGCCGGCCTCGCTGTCGCCATGGACGCCCTTCTGAAGCTCGGAGAAAAACGCACGGCGGTGAACCGGCCGGCTGCCGCAGGGAATGAACTCCACACAGCAAACCACGCACCGACAAACCCGGCGGCCGCCGAAAGCGAACTCCACGAAGCAAACCACACACTGTCAAACCGGCCGGCTGCCGCAGGGAACGAACCGCGCGAAGCAACACCCGCGCCGGCAGATCCGGAGCGCGATTTCGAAACGGAAAGGGGTGATCGGAGATGATAAAAGGAATGATCTTGTACATGCAGCAGAACGCTCCTCAGATCCTGCTACAGATCCGGGAGCATCTCTTCGTGAGTCTGCTGTCCCTTGCCATTGCAGCCGCGATCAGCATCCCACTCGGTTATCTGGCTTCAAAGTCAGCAAAAAGAGAGCAGATCATCTCCGCTCCCTTTCAGATTCTCCGTGTCGTCCCGTCTCTTGCGCTGCTGTTTCTGCTGATACCCGTCATGGGAACCGGCATACGCCCGGCTGTGACCGCCCTCACCATCCTCGCGGTTCCGCCGATCCTCCTGAATACCATCGTGGGATTTTCCGGTGTTCCCGACTTTATGCTGGAATGCGCTGCCGGCATCGGAATGACCGCCCGGGATCAGTTCTGGCACGTCCGCGTCCCGCAGGCGCTCCCCATGATCCTCGCGGGGATCCGCACCAGCCTCGTGGAAGTCATCGCCAGCGCCACTCTTGCCGCGATGATCGGCGCCGGAGGCCTCGGAGAAATCATCTTCACCGGCCTGGGGCTCTTCCGGTCCGACATTCTGCTCACCGGCGGACTTCTCGTAGCCCTTCTGTCTCTCGGCTCCGGCCTGATCTTCGATCTGATCCGGCGGGCCGTACTGCACTACCGCTATGTTTGAAGCAGATCATGCTGCTGCTATTTTTTCAAGAATCCTGCAATCAGGCGGTTCACGCACCAGAAGGCCGTGCCGTATCCCACACTTACGGCTGTGACGATTCCTATCCAGATTCCGAACCCGCTGCGAAAACCGCCGTTGCACAGAATAAACATCACTGCAACGATGATCCCCGCCGCACAGAAAAATACCTCGTTCAACAGAAAGGTGTGTCTCATTATCAGATTTTTCAACAGCCATTTCAGATAGATCGCCTGCACGATATCCGACACACCAACCACAATAACAAGACGGTAAAATCCTCCTGGCGGGGGAAAATCCGCCCCCGCCAACAGAACGGCCGTCCATCCCAAGAAAAACACGACAAATTCAGCAGCGCAAATCCATCTCCACCGTCTCCCTATTATTTCCACTCTGCCCTCAACATACTCTTTTCACGAAAAATAATTAATAATTACCCTGTACCCTGATCCGGTTTTCAGTATAGCACACACCATTTAAAGCATCAGGATATTCGTGTACAGGATCCACTGTCTGACAGATAAATACTACCGACAAAAGAAAATGACCGCTCTGCTATTGGAAACCGAACGGCCAATGATTTATTCTGATACTTTTTATACTTCAAAGTATTTTTTTACTCGCTTCCAGTAAAGTTCCTGCATCTGCACAGCGTATTCAACCAGCGGCGTAATCTTTCCGTTTACCTGCGCCTCATGCAGCGCATGGTAATATACAGCTTTCGTCTCATCACGGATAATCACCGGAACCAGATAATTCCGCAGACATTCCCGAAAGAGAATCATACGGCCTGTCCGTCCATTTCCGTCCTGGAATGGGTGAATATGTTCGTAGCTGGCGTGAAACTGCATCAGATCGGACAGCTCCGGATCCGATATGTGATTATAGATGTCCACAAGACGTGCTATGCGTTCCGGAACATCCTTGGGAGGCGCTGTTTCGATATCACTGACAATGTTCGCTCTCTGCTTGAATTCCCCTGCTATATAACCGTTTGCGCGATCCTCAAATACACCGCTCTTCAGGCAATAATGGAAGGACTTGATCAGATCTGCGGAAAGCGGCTGGTCCAGAGTTTCCAATGCATGATTAAACATGTAGAAATGTCCGTTCATTTCTTCGATATCCTTCGCCCGGTACACAACATTTCCAGACGCCAGAAGCTCACCCGTGTCAAACAAACTGGCGGTTTCTTCAGATGTTAATGTGCTTCCTTCAATGCGATTTGAATTGTAAGCCATCATCTTTGATGTTTCCGCATAAATACCCTTTCGATTTTTCTGTGTATAGTCGTAAAGGATTTTCTCGCGGATTTCCCGTGCAATTGTCTTCTCCATCGTATTCCCTTTCTAAACGTGAAACCTGCTGACCGGCATGGTACCTGTATGACACGCTTTTAAAAAAGGCCCAGCCGACTTATTTCCGGCTGTGTCTTTTCTTCTCCATTTTCTGTTTCCTGACACAGCCTCAGCTCTCCTGCTGCTCTGTCATCCCTGTTTCCTCCGGGTTCTGCGCAGCTTTCGCATTCTCCGTTTCCTCCGGGTTCTGCGCTGCTTCCGCATTCTCCGTCTCCTCCGAGTTCTGCGCTGCTTCCGCATTCTCCGTTTCCTCCGGGTTCTGCGCTGCTTCCGCATTCTCGGCATTCAGTGCTTTCGCGCGGAAGGCCGCTCCGGGATCATGTCTTCGGAGATAGAGCAGGATCAGGATTCCCGCCGCCACCGTGAACAATCCAATGAACTGCGAGGTGGATAGAGGCCCGACCTGTCCGCGGATCAGGTCGCCTCTCCAGAACTCCACGATGAAACGTCCGATGCTGTAGAGCGTCAGATACCATCCGGCAAGCTCGCCCTCCTTCTTCTTCCACTTTTTGTCGTATAAGACCAGAAAAGCGAAGAGCAGGAAATCACCCGCACTCATAATCAGCTCGGTCGGCACCAGATGCACGCCGTTCGGCGCGTAATTCGAATGCGTAAACTCCAGGTAGATCGGTCCGTCCGTTTCTACGCCGTAGCAGCATCCCGCGAAAAAACAGCCGATCCGTCCGAATCCCTGCGCAAGAGCAACCGCCGGAAACGCCACGTCGAAATACAGCCAGACATTCAGCCTTTGCCATTTACAGTAGAGAATGCCGCCGAGAAGACCGCCCAGCAGTCCTCCGAAGATTACCCATCCGTTCGATACCGCGTCGCCGAGGGTCAGCGTTCCGGCCGCAAGCTCCGGGATAATTGTAATGATATACAGAATCTTCGAACACAGAAATCCGAAGACCACACAGGCAATGACCAGGCCGAAGATCTTGTCCTTTTCCCGCTCGGTCATGCCCTTCTGCCTTGCTCTGTGCTCTGCGAGAAAATACGCGCAGATGATGCCGATTCCGATCATCAGCCCGTAGGTGTGTACGGTAACCGGTCCGATTGAGAATAAATCGTTATACAATCCTGTCTGTTCCTTTCTCTCCGCACATTCCTGTCATCATGTGGTATGCGCTCACACTGAGCAATGTCTGCCCGCTGCCATATGTCATACGCACGCTGCCCTGTATCTGCCGGATGATACACCCGCACCAATGTATATATGCTCTACGGTATACATGCATCGATGAATTTACAGATTCTTCCGGATATGAGCGTTACTGTGCAGACGATGACGTCACGGAGCTGCTCGAAGCTGCAGACGATGAAGATGCGGAGCTGCTTGCACCTGCCGCGGATGATGACGTTACGGAGCCGCTTGTGCCTGCCGCGGATGATGACGTTACGGAGCTTCCCGATACAGAGGTAGATGAGGACGATGAAGAAGCTACAAGCTCGGTGTAAGCGTCGGTATCGTTCACCTCAAGCTTCTTCCACGGGCTCTCCTCAACGACCTGAACGGCGTCCTTCCACTCCTGAACCTTGTTGTTGTAGTTGGTCTGTTTTCTCTCTGACACGATGCTCTGCTTCTTGGTCTCGGTCGCATCCTGATCAAAGGTCTTGTCCATTCTCACCAGATAATAGTAATCCCCGGTGTCGATCACGCCGTCATAGATCTCGCCGTCAGAGAGGCTTTTTGCCGCGTCGATGACCGCACTCGGCATTACCGTGTCGTCCGCGCCGTAGGAATAGGTGGTGTAGGCGATATTCGTGCTGTCCAGGTTGCTCGCCATCGTCTTCATGTCGGCATTCGCGACGTCGCCGCTGTCTTTCACCTGCGTCAGAAGCTCTTCCAGCTCCTTCTTGTAGGTGGCCTTCTCGTCATCCGTAGCGTCCGTCGTCGTTCCGGTGCTGCTGTCGGTCTTGGTCAGCGCAATCCGCGCATAGGTGATGCTGGACTGCTTCGCCTCATCATCCGTAACGTTTGTGTCCGTATCCGCGGTCATCGGATCAAACATCAGCTGCTGGTAGGTCTGAAGCTCCAGAACCTCCTTGATGTTGTCCTCAGAAACACCGATCTTATCCAGCTTTTTCTGGTTCTTCTCATAAGTCGTCTTCGCCGCGTCCGCGATCTGCGTCGCCAGCTCATCCGGGATGGTTACGCTGTAGTCCGAAGCGTGCGCGCGCAGAAGAACATCCTGCACAATCGTGTCCTTCACGGAGCTCTTGAGGTTGTCTCCGTAGGTCATGGCATCCTGAGAGCTCGTAGCCGCCGTGTACTGATTGCTCCAGAACGTGCCGGAAGACAATCCGTACTGCTTCAGCATATAGGTCGTTGTAGCCTGCTGATATCTCAGGAAAAACGCCGCCGTACCAAGGCTGACATTCTCATCGCCAACTGCCAGGGCAGTCTTCGTACCGTCAACTTTTCCGCATCCCGCAAATACAGAGACCATCATGGCCATCGCCAGGACTCCGCACAGAGACGCCTTCTTAAACTTCTTCATTACCGATTCCTCCGAATCATTCATTCTAATCGAAGCTTTTACACATCACTCATAAGGCAGGGAATTCACGTCTGATGCTAAAAGCAGCCCTACTCCAGTGCCCGTCTTTCCCGGCACCAATGTTTAAATTATATACTCAATGCCGGGACAGGGCAACTTGAAATTACACATTTCACAACTGCCATTCGTATCACGGTTACTGCTCAGGCAAGAATTTCACAGTACCTTTGTCTGAGCATTACTGGCTGTTCAAAGTTTTATCCGTAAATCCCTGCCCTTCAGATATCCCTTGAACAGTAACGTTTTACGTTTCATTTCCCCGCGTCGATCCGTATCTTCTGCAGCTCCGCGGCGAAGTCGCTCATCGCCTTCCGGATCCTGTCAAACCGCCTGTCGGAGGCCTTCCGCAGCAGATAGGAAAAATAAGGTCTTGCGCCTGCCTTGAAGAAGAGTCTGTTCCGGAACTCCTCTTCTTCCAGAATCTTCGGGATCTCCGCTCCGTTGAGCTCCGCCTGCGGGAAAAGCGTGATCCGGACCTCGTCTCTGGTCTGCTTGATCTCGGAGATAAAGGCCCTGTGCGCGTCCGCCTTCAGCAGAGACACGCTGACAAGATTCGTAACCGACTCCGGCGGCTCGCCGTAGCGGTCCAGAAGCTCGCTGATCATCTCATCCGCCTCCTCAGACGTCTCGATTCCGGCGATTCGCTTGTAGATATCCAGCTTCTGTCCCTCCTCCGGAATGTAGCTCTCCGGAATGAAGGCATCGACGGACAGATCGATGGTCGTCTCGAAGTCCGCCTCCTCTCTTCCGCCCTTTGCCTCGCGGACCGCCTCATTGAGCATTTTGCAGTACAGGTCGTATCCGACCGCCTCCATGTGCCCGGACTGCTCCGCTCCCAGAAGATTGCCGGCGCCGCGGATCTCCAGGTCACGCATGGCGATCTTCACGCCGCTTCCGAGCTCTGTGAACTCGCGGATCGCGTGAAGCCGCTTCTCCGCGTCTTCCTTCAGCATCTTGTTTCTGCGGTACATCAGAAACGCGTAGGCGTTCCGATTCGACCTTCCGACCCTTCCGCGGAGCTGGTACAGCTGTGAAAGCCCCAGCCGGTCCGCGTCGCAGACGATCAGCGTATTGACATTCGAGATGTCCATTCCCGTCTCAATGATCGTCGTGGACACCAGAACGTCGATTTCGCCGTTGATGAACCGGTACATAATTTTCTCCAGCTCGTTTTCCTTCATCTTCCCGTGCGCGTACGCCACCTCGGCATCCGGCACAAGCTCCTGAATTCTCGCCGCCATGTCTGCGATCCCGTTCACGCGGTTGTAGACAAAAAACACCTGGCCGTCTCTCGCAAGCTCGCGGCTGATCGCCTCTCTGACCAGCTCCTCGTCATATTCCATCACATACGTCTGGATCGGCATGCGGTCCAGCGGCGGCTCCTCCAGAACGCTCATGTCCCGGATGCCGATCAGGCTCATGTGCAGCGTTCTCGGAATCGGGGTCGCCGTCAGGGTCAGCACATCCACGTTCCGCTTCAGCTGCTTGATTTTTTCCTTATGGGTCACGCCGAACCGCTGCTCCTCGTCGATGATCAGAAGTCCCAGATCCTTATACGTGACATCCTTCGACAGCACCCGGTGGGTTCCGATCAGGATGTCCACCATGCCCTTGCGCACCGCCTCGATCGTCTTCTTCTGCTGGGCGGATGTGCGGAATCGGCTCAGCATATCGATGCGGACCGGGAAATCCTTCATTCTCTGCGTGAAGGTATTGTAATGCTGCTGCGCGAGAATCGTCGTCGGACAGAGCAGGACGACCTGCTTGTTCTCCTGCACCGCCTTGAAAGCGGCGCGGATCGCGATCTCGGTCTTGCCGTAGCCGACGTCGCCGCAGATCAGCCGGTCCATAGCCTTGCGGCTCTCCATGTCCCGCTTCGTGTCCTCGATTGCCTGAAGCTGGTCCTCCGTCTCCTCAAAGGGGAACATCTCCTCGAACTCTCTCTGCCACTCCGTGTCCGGGCCGTACTGATAGCCCTCCGTCCGCTCGCGGGAGGCATACAGAGCCACCAGCTCCTTCGCGATATTCTTGACCGCGCCCCGGACCTTGCTCCTGGTCTTCGACCAGTCCCGGCCTCCGAGCGTGTTGATCTTGACCCTTTTGCTGCTCCCCGGCTCCGAGCCGGAATATTTCTGAAGAGAATCCAGCTGCGTGGCGAGCACGTACAGATTGCTCCCGCCCGCGTACTCGATCTTGATGTAGTCCTTCGCGACGTGATCGACGACCACCTTCTCGATGCCGCGGTAGATACCGAGACCGTGGTTCTCATGCACCACATAATCTCCGACCGTCAGATCCGCAAAGCTACGGACCCTCTCCGCGCCGGAGGCGTCCGGCTTCTTTTTCCGGCTTCTGCGCTTCTCCGCTCCGAAGATATCCGACTCCGTGATCAGCACAAATTTCTGCATCGGGTATTCGAAGCCCCGGCGGACATTTCCTCTGGTGACCATGATCTCATCCGCTGCGATCGCCCGGTCCGCGTCCTCGCTGAAAAACGCCGGAAGACCTTCCTCCACGAGATTTTCCGCCAGCCGTTTTCCTCTGGTCCTCGAGGCCGACAGCAGCACCGTGCGGTAATGATTTTTGCGGTAATTCTTCAAGTCATTGACCAGCATCGGGAACTGATTGTTGTAGGAGCCGACCGACCGCGCCGTCACCTGAATCCGCTCGCTGATCTCCAGGGGCAGATGATGCTGCTCCATCAGAGACAGGGCGACACAGCTCTTCCTGCTGAGATCGTACGCCAGCTGATCCGCCGTCATCATGCGGTTCGCCTCAAGGCTGGTAATCCGCCCCTCCTCGAGCCGGTGCTTCATCGCCTCCTGGTACTCGCCGGCAATCGCCCCGGCGTTCTCAAAGAGTCTCGCGGGCTCGTCCAGGAAAAAAACGCTTCCTTCCGGGAAATAGTCGGCGAAGGTATCCGTCAGCCTGCGGTAAAACGCCCTCGCTTTCTCCGCCCGGTTACCGTTCCCTTCGTTCTCCTCATGCAGGGCGTCGTCGTCCCTGCCGATCTCCTCGACGGCCGGATAGATCGTGATCTCATCCAGATTGCTGTCGATGGATCTCTGGCTCTCCGCGTCAAAGCTCCGGATTGAATCCACCTGATTGTCCCACAGCTCGATCCGCCACGGATCCTCCTCCGTCAGAGGAAAAACATCGATGATATCTCCGCGGACCGCAAACTGTCCGGACGCCTCCGTCTGACCGACCCTCTCGTAGCCCATCTCCGCGAGCCTGCGGCTCAGCTCCTGAATGTCGACCTCGCTGTCGCTTCGGATCGTCACCGCAGCTTTCCGGAGCACGTCAAGAGGCAGAAGATAGTCCATGCAACCCCCTGTAGAGGTGATCACCGTGACCTTCTTCTGCTCGATCAGCGCCTTTATGACCTGCATTCTCTGTTTCGTCAGCAGGTTTCCCGATACATCCGCCTGATAGAAAATCAGGTCCCTTCTGGGAAAATACATCACATCCGGATCAAAGAGTCTGAAATCCTCGTACATCGCCCTTGCCTTCAGCTCGTTCTCCGCGATCAGCAGAGCTGCGGGCCTCCCTTCGGCGAGCCCCGCGGCAATGTGCGCCTTCTGGGAATCCAGGCATCCGGAAATCTCAATCACACCGCTGCCGGATCCGATTTCCTTCTTCAGATCCTCGTAACCGGCCATCATCTCCAGCGGCTGTTTCAATGCCTCAATCATACTGTTTTTTCTCTTTCTTCTGTTCCTCAGGCCAATGTCGGCCCGGATATGCCAACGCCCGCTTTCTCAGACCAATGTCGGCCCGGATGATGCCGTGAGCTTCTACGCCTGCTCCGTCTTCTTCCGGCTCTGGTTATACTTCCCCATCGCCGCGTCAATCTCGCCCTGCAGAATCATCTCGACCGCGTCCGCGGCGTCCCGGATCGACGCGTCGATCGTCTCCCTCACATCTCCCGGAAACGGAGCCAGCACGTAGTCCGCCAGATCCCAGTGCTCCGGTTTTGCGCCGATTCCCACGCGGATTCTCGCGAAGCGGTCGGTTCCGAGGCACTGGATGATGTTTTTCATGCCGTTATGTCCCCCGGCGCTTCCCTTCTTCCGGATCCGAAGCTGACCGGGTTCCAGATCGATGTCGTCATACACGACGACCAGCTGCGTCTCCGGGTCGATCTTATAATAATGAACATACTCCTGAATCGCCTCGCCGGACAGATTCATATAGGTGAGCGGCTTGATCAGGATCGCCTTTTCTCCGCCGATCACTGCCTTCCCGTACATCGCCTTCATCGAAAGGCCTGAGGAAGGCACATGATAACGGTCCGCCAGCTCTGTGATGACGTCGAAGCCCATGTTGTGCTTCGTGCCGTCGTATTTTCTTCCCGGATTTCCCAGTCCTGCTATCAGATACATATCTAACTCCCTGTTTCTTAACGCCCTGTTTCTTAACACCCTGTTTCTTAACGCCCTGTTTCTTAACTCTCTGTTTCTCAGTCAGACGGAAACGCGGCCTCAGCCGATTTTTGCCAAAAAATATTCCTTCCCGAGAACCTGCGGTTCTCTCAATGTGATAAATCGTTAAAAATCGCGAAAAAACAGACACAGCCGGCAGCCCGCCATAGGCGGGTCCCCGGTTCATGTCTGTATCCTGTTCCTGTTACACCGGATCGTCAATCCGATGCAACTGCGATGTAACTCACTTGAAATAAACCAATGCACGATCTCAACTGCCGGCGGCTCCACGCGATTCGCTGAAGCGCACTGTCTCTGCTGCCGGCGGCTCTGAGACCTTAATTGAAATACACCGTCTCTGCTGCCGGCGGCTCTGAGACCTTAATTGAAATACACTGTCTCTGCTGCCAGCGGCTCTGAGACCTTAATTGAAATACACCGTCTCTACTGCCGGCGGCTCCGCGGCCTTGATTGTGATTGCCTGGAAGACAGGCTCCTCCTCCTGCGCCATGGGGACGAACTTATAATCGACCCTCGCCGTCAGCTGCACCCAGCTTCCCTCGGTCAGCTTTGCGGCATTCTTGCTGTGGCACAGATAGCCGATATACTGCATATCGGCCGCGCAGCAGGTCATCGCTGTGCGCGCCGGCATGAAGAAGTCCGCGCCGGCTTCCCGGCTCTTCAGCACCATGCCCTTGAAGCGCACTTTTTTGCCCTTGTAGCGGTCCGGGTTGTCCTGGAGATCCACGAAGAAGATTCCGTAGTCCACATCATCGATATCGATAATATCCTGATCCAGATCATAGGGAACCGAATCCTCGAAAATATCCACCGGCTGGCCGTCCACATCCAGGAACTGTACGTCACAGCCCGGATTCACAACCTTGAAGCTCCGGCGGAAATTGGAGAGCGGCATGTCCTTCGTGCAGCGGTTGAACAGCACCATGTCCGCCTGCCGGCTCATCTCCGCGAACAGAGACTTCATGTTTGTCTGATAGACCTGGAAGGTGGACGCATCCACCGTCACGATCTGCTGCACGATGCCCCAGCCCCTCGGGAATCTCATCTTCCACAGCTTGTCCACGCTCCAGAGCGGATTAAACTCAAGGATCACCCGCTCCGGACTGTATTTTCTCTGAAACGCCCGAAGCGTCTCGTAGCTGAACTGCTCCTGCTCATCGATCGTCTCGATCACCGTATTGTACTTCAGCAGTTCCTTTTCATCGTACTCCTCTTCACCCTCTTCTGTATTAATCAGAAGGGTCGGCCCGTCGATCTGGAAATAATCCTGCGCAATCGTAAAATTCAGGAAGGAGGTTTTTCCGCTTTCCAGAAATCCCGTGATCAGATAAATCGGAACTTCAATTTCATTCTCGTCCATACTCTGTACTTTCTATATTTTCTGTGTTTTTTATTTTTGTCACTATATCTGCGGCAATTTTATATCTAACTGCTCTTATCCGCAGCTGCTGTTTACGCCCAGCTCTATACGGCAAGGATTTACAGTCCTGTTGTCCTTCGCAAACCGGCTGTGAAATCTTTGCCGTTTTAGCGGCGCGTGAACAGCAAAATATCGCGAAGCTCTGCGGCAGATCTTATTACAGCTTGAACAGTTCCTTCAGCTTATCTTCCTTCAGCTCGGACCCGATGACGCACAGACGTCCGGTATACTCCGGCGCGCCCTCGCGGACATCCGCCTCTTCCGGAACCATGTCGAAGTAGATCCACTTGCCGTCGGTTCCTTCGACCATTCCCTTTGCACGGAGAATCGTGCCATAGGTATTGTACTCGGACAGTGCCTTCAGGATGCTGCTGATCTCGTCGCGGGTGTACTTCCGGATCGTTTCCTGCCCCCAGCTTGTGAACACCTCGTCCGCGTCATGGTGATGGTGATGATGTCCGCAGCTGCAGTGGTCATGATCATGGTGATGCTCATGTCCATCCTCATCGTGATCATGGTGGTGGCAGCAGTGATCATGCTCGTCCTCATCATGGTCATCGTGATCATAATGATGGTGTTCATGTTCGTCCTCGTCATGATCGTGATGGTGGTGCTCATGTTCGTCTTCGTCATGATCGTGATGATGGTGCGCATCCTCGCCGTCATGATGGTGATGATGCTCATGCTCGTCCTCGTCGTCCTCATCTTCAACGAGGGACAGGTCGATCTTCACGCCCTCCATCGTATCCAGAACCTTTTTGCCGCTGAGCTGCTCCACCGGCGTGGTGATCACCGTCGCCTTCGGATTCAGCTCACGGATCAGCGCCAGAGCCTCCTCGACCTTCGCGTCCGTGGCCTTCGGCGTATCCATGCGGCTCAGGATGATCATTCCGGCAGCCTCGACCTGATTCTTAAAGAACTCCCCGAAGTTCTTCAGATACATCTTTGCCTTTGTGACATCGACAACCGTCGTCGCACTGTTCAGCTCAAGATCCGCAGCACCGGCATTCTTCTCAACCGCACGGATGACATCAGACAGCTTCCCGACACCGGACGGCTCAATGATCACACGATCCGGATGATACTTGTCAACGACCTCCTTCAGCGCAACGCCGAAATCACCGACCAGAGAGCAGCAGATGCATCCAGAGTTCATCTCCTTGATCTCGATGCCCGCATCCTTCAGGAAACCGCCGTCAATTCCGATCTCGCCGAATTCATTCTCGATCAGCACTACCTGCTGTCCCTTCAGGGCATCCGCAAGAAGCTTCTTGATCAGCGTGGTCTTGCCTGCACCCAGAAAACCTGAAATAATATCTATTTTTGCCATATGAAATCACTCTCCTGTTCTGTGAAAAGCCGCTGTCAGCGGCCAATTAGGTTGTGTACTATTCTATTGCGTAGCCCTATCATTATACTGCAAACCGGAGAAATGTCAAATTACAATTATACCTTATCTTATCGTGGTGCACCTCTCATGCGATTTATGGAACACTTTTCAAGTGGTTCGCTGCGCATTTTCATATCTACACATCCGCAATGTTTTGCCCTGAAGCCGAGGTCCTTATCCCTTTAGCCGCCGTTCAAGCATTTCCGAATTTGTCGCATACTCCAGCGCCGTCTCCCTTGTGATTTTTCCCGCCTCATACAGAGAAAAAAGGCTGTTGTCCATTGATACCATCTCCTCCGTCGCGGATCCGTAAATGACACCGTTGATCTGATAGATCTTGCTGTCGCGGATCATATTCCGAATGGCGGGATTGACCGTCATGATCTCAAAGGCCGGGATTCTGCCTCCATCCACAGATGGAACCAGCTGCTGTGAAATGACGGTCATCAAAACGGTGGACAGCTGAACCGCGATCTGCCGCTGCTGATTCGCCGGAAAAACATCGATGATCCGGTTGATGGTATTGGCCGCACCCATTGTATGAAGCGTAGAAAAAATAAGGTGTCCGGTCTCTGCCGCAGTCATTGCCACAGAGATGGTCTCATAATCCCGCATCTCGCCGAGCAGAATGACGTCGGGGCTCTGCCGGAGCGATGCGCGAAGCGCCGTCAGATAGCTGTTGGAATCCGATCGGATCTCTCTCTGGCTCACAATACTCCTCTGGTGCCTGTGCAGATATTCGATCGGATCCTCCAGCGTAATGATATGAGCGTTTCTCTGCGCGTTGATGGCATCAATGATACAGGCGAGCGTCGTCGTCTTGCCGCTCCCCGCAGGGCCTGTGACCAGCACCATGCCACGTCTCTGCGCGCCTGTGCGGATCACACTCTCCGGTATCCCGAGCTTCGACGGATCCGGCAGCTCAAAGGCCACGATACGGATAACCGCCGAATAGGACCCTCTCTGCTTATACGCGCTCACCCGGAACCGGGAAAGCCCCGCGATATGGAAGGAAAAATCATCATCCCCATCTCTTTTCAGCGGCGTCCGATCCCGGTTCTCCGCCAGCTCATAGATTCCGATGAGCAGCTGCTTTGTATCATCCGCTGTTAACTTTGTCTCCGAGACACTCTCTATCTCACCGTCTTTTCGTATCGTGAGAGTCGCGCCGGCAACGATGAAGATATCCGACGCGTGCATCTCCACTCCCTTTTTCAAAATCTCTCTGATGTCCATCTCCACTGTCCCTCGATAGCTTTTCTTCCGTTAAAAAAATATTAAAAAACCCTTCCGCTCTGTTCATCCGGTCCTGCCATTGTTCCTACACATTCAGCATTCAGGATACGCCCGGCGTCATGACCGGAATCGTTGTCTCCGGTTCCCACTTGCCTGTCGAAATCACTTTCCATTCCGTGATCCTATATCCCGTGTCAGCGTCCCTGTCATTCTCCGCGTCCGCGGTCCTGCTCCTTGTCTCCAGAACGACAGACAGGCTACTCCCGCTGTCAATTTCGACCTGAAAAGATACCTTTTCAGGAGGCTTTTGCCCGGTTCCTTCCGCAGCCTTCCACTTGGCGTTCAGCTCGGCGATCCGATCCTCCGCCTTATTCGAAGCAGCATAATACGCAGACTGATGCTCTGCGATCTTCCGGCTGATCCGATATGCGTTTCTCGCCGTAAGAAGGGAGAGCACCGCGAAAGAGAAGATGCAGAGTGCAAGAAAAGAAACGAACAGCAGCGACATTCCCAGAGGAAAAGGGAATCCAGTCCCCTGCTCCGTTCGTTTTTTTCTGAAATATGGCATGTTCATTCTGACTCTCATTCCTCCGTATCTTGCATCACATTCCGTGTCGCGAGGTCATAGACCGATTCTCCCGTCCGCTGCCCCTTTTCATCTACCGGATAAAAATGCATGTCCGCATGGATCATACCGCTTTCCTCACGGATCACCGCCGTCAGCTGATACGCCGCACGCTTTTTCGTCAGCTTCAGGCTCGAATCGTATGGAATCACAAGGGAAACACCCTTATCCTCACGCAGATCGGAAAACTCTGCCTCCGGACAGACCTCCTTGATTCGTTCTTCCGCCTCCGGGATACTTCCCGCGCTGATGACCAGCTCCGCCACGTTCGCCTCCGCACGGGAAGCCGTATTCAGCTCCTGCGAAGAACGGTTCATCCGATGCGCCTTGGAAAAAACCAGCAGACAGATCGCCGCGATCCCAAAGAAAATCAAAATTGAGATCATCAGCTCGATCAGGAATAAAAACGATTCGCGTTTTTTCATGAAGCTCGACCCTCACCTTCTGATTGAATCACCGCCGACTGATCCACAGTTCCTGGTTCCTGCCCTTCTGACGCCGCCTTTCGAACAGTTGCCTCCGCTTCCTGCCCTTCTGACGCCGCCTTTCGAGCAGTTGCCTCCGCTTCCTGTCCTTCTGACGCCGCCTTTCGAGCAGTTTTCTCCGCTTCCTGCCCTTCTGACGCCGCCGTCCGGGTCCCTGCATCCGTTTCGCCGGAACCCGAGGAACGTACATATACGTAAGTATTTGCCCGCTCCCCCTTGCTGTCCAGACAATCAAAATAGAACAGTCCCGGTTTTATTTCCTCCGGCATGAACGCCTTCACTTCCAGTATCGGTTCTCCCGCATCCAGCTGCCATCTGTTTTCCTCGGTCACGGTCAGCTCCCGCACGCTGCCCTTATATTCATAAATGAGAGTCTCATACTTTATACCGGAATCAACACTTTCCAGTACGAGAACCGGGACGCCGTCTACCGTCCGGATACTGATATTCCCCTCCGTGTCATAATGATGAATTTTTTCTGTGATATAGGTCAGCAGGGTGCGTGATGAAAAATCATCCGATGATTTCCGGACCGTCGATTCATATTCCCGCACGCCGAATAGAAGAACCAGAATCGCACTTCCGGCAAAAAACAGTGCCAGCAATACAGCAGCAAAGGCTCCGATCAATGACGCATTCGATTTTCTCCTCTCCCGAAACCGGTTCATGTCATTTCCTCCGTGTCACTATCTCCGGAAACATTTTATCTTCGACTATTCTTTACTTCCGTCGTCTCTGCGAATCACAGTGACAATCGGACGAATGTTGGATCCCGTCACCTGATAATCCACATAAAAGAGCTTCTCATTGTACACAAGACCATAATTCTGCTTCAGATAATCCACACTGTCCGGATACCTTCCCTCCATCGAATAGCAGGCCGTGATATCATTCTCAAGGGCCTGCCGAAGGCTCTTCTCCTGGCGGTTTACGTTACCGACAGAGACCAGATGAATCCCGATGCCAAAGACCAGTATCACCAGAACCGCCGCGCCGAGACGTCTGTACGTATGATTTCGGCTGTGTTTCTTTCTTGCAAAACGTGCCATCGCCTGGTCCTCCTTCTATCAATCAAATGAAATCTGCCTGCTCCTGTACGGTTCTGTATGCCATCTGCTCCCGTACGGTTCCTGTATGCTATCTGCTTCCGTACGGTTCCTGTATGCCATCTGCTTTCGTACGATTCCCGTGTGCCATCTGCTTCCGAACTCGATCCATGATCTTCGCGGCGCACATCGTTTTACAGAGAGGAGATTACTCCAAGAAGCGGCAGCATGACGCTCAGCAGAATCGCTCCCGTCAGCACCGAAAGTATGATGATCAGAATCGGCTCGATCGAAGAGATAAAATGATTGAGTCGTTCCTGCGCCTGCTGTCTGTAGAATACGGAAATATCGCCAAGGACCTGATCCAGAGATCCGGACTTTTCTCCCAGGATCGCCATCCTGGCGTACATACCGGAAAAGATCCCGTGATCCTTCAGACTCTGTGCCATGGGAATTCCCTTCGCCATATCCTTGCGAACCTCATCGATTTTATCCCGGAAGTCCTTCTCCGAGATCAGGTCAATCGCCATATCCAGCCCTTCCTCCGGGGTAAGTCCGCTGGAAAGTGTCATAGACATTACGCGGGAGAAACGATAAGCGTCTGTCTCTTCGTATTCTCTTCGCGCCGCCTTGAAATGCCGACCGAAATTGTGCCAGAATGTCCGCCCCTCTTCCGTCAGCCTGCTCACAAAGATAATCAGTACCAGCGATCCGAGGATCAGCAGAACCGAAATGGAATAGGTCCGGATCCCGTCGCCGATCTCCTTCAGCAACAACGGAAATCCGGTCAGCTCTGTACCCAGCTCCCGATACACCTGTTCAAAGACCGGAATCACCCGCAGTACAAGCACAACGATGACGGCAAACATGACACAGGTAAGAATCAACGGGTAGAGCATCGCGTCTGAGGACTCTCGGCGCATTTCTTCCTCGTTTTCGTAATATTCCTCCAGTGCGGCCATCACCGTATCCAGATTTCCGGTTCTTTCCCCGATCCGGACCAGACGAACCATGTAAGTCGGAAAAACACCGGTCTTCTCCATCGCGGTCGCAAGCGCTCCCGGATACGCAGATTCGTCCAGGATCCGCTTCAGAATTTCCCGTTCCTCCGGGTCCTCTGAATTCTCATACATCAGCGTAATTCCTTCGATCCCGGAAATCCCGGATTTCAGGACAACCGCCATCTGACCGGCAAAGGCAGCCGCTTCCAGATTCGAGAGATGCCGGATCTTCCCGACTCTCCCCGGCCTTTTCCCGCCGAACACGCTGTGCCGCTTCTTGCCGCCGTCCTCTCCGCCGCGCAAAATGCCTTGTTCCTCTTTCACTTCTTCCCCGTTCATCCTGATCATTCTCCCTTCCGGCCCATCACCCGAGATTTTTCAGTACACATATTTTTCTGTGTAGTTGCTTCCGTCTCCCACATACTTTTTGACATCTTTCTCGTCATTGTTCGCACCCAGCGTCGGATCCATCAGGGTCCATTTTTTTCCGTCAAAATAGATAATATGATCCACCCATCCCCGGTCCTCCAGATACACGCTGACCCAGGCATGGTACGCCTTTCCGGAATAGCCTGTCACCAGCTTCGTCGGCACTTTCTGGCTTCGAAGGAGCGCGGTCATCAGAGAAGCGTAGTCAAAACAGATCCCTTTTCCTGTGTCAAGCGTCTGATCCGGATCCGGTATGTAATTCACCGGTGTGCTTTCCGCAAGCTGCTCGTCATAATCGATTTTGGAAATCACATAATTATACGCGCTCTGCACATACTCCAGATCTGATTTCACATCCCCCGCAAGCTTCTCGCCGAGCTTCACCACCTCGCTGTCAGTCGAATAATCGGTGTACTGGTTCGGATAGAGAAACGGCTGAAACTCATCCTTCAGCTTCACCGAAAAATTCTGCGACAGTCCGACCGCGTACTGATCTCCGGAAATATTCTCCAGAATCTTCACCGAATAATCGCCGCTGCCGCAGGTCAGCGGGAAAGCTTCAAATGCGCCTCCAGCCTTGAGAGGGTACGGCCACGTCTCTTTGTTCGGATTGGTGATCTGGATCTGTACCTTTGTCTCATTCGTGTCCTTTATCATCAGATAGCCGTTCTCGGTATGCGACAGATCCAGTACAATGCTTCCGTCCTGATTCTGATATGTCGTCGTTCCATCCGCCGTCGGAAGCAGAAGCTCTTCGTCGGATGTGCGCGGTTTCCAGACATAACTCCCGGTTCCGCCTCCCCCGGCGCTTTGGACCGCCGCCGCGGAATCACCGCCGCCCGGACCGCTTCCGCACCCGGTCAGAAAGACGGAAGAAAGAGAAAAAAAAATCCAACAGACGACCAGGTACAATGCCGTCTTTCTTTCATGCATTTTCCTGAACAACTGTTGGGACATTTTCCACTCCTCCTTTCCGCATATTTAATGTAAATCCGGCCGCACTGGCTGCTCCGGATATCATGATGCACCTCCGGCCGCAATGGCTGCTTCGGGTATTATCATGCACCTCCGGCTGCAATGGCTGATCCGGATATTATCATGCACCTCCGGCTGCAATGGCTGATCCGGATATTATCATCCACCTCCGGCTGCAATGGCTGATCCGGATATTATCATCCACCTCCGGCCGCAATAGCTGCCCCAGATATTTCCGCGCTGCATCCTTCGACAAGCCGATTATGCGCCGAACAGCTTTCCTTTAATGGCCGCCCCGACGATCGCCTTGAAGGATCGCGAATCCGCGGAATGCTCCCGGTTGTCTCCCATCACGAAATAGCTGCCTTCCGGCACCTTATACGGATAGGACACCTCTCCTTCTTCCTCGTCGCTACGTCCGTGCGCATAGGCACTCTCATCCAGGGGCTTTCCATTGACCAGAACCTTCCCGTCCTGCAGATCTACGGTGTCCCCACCGACCGCGATCACTCTCTTCACCAAAAGCTCACCGGTCGGAAGACGGAAGCACACAACATCCCCCGCCTGATATGCGTGATCCAGCCTGTTAAACCAGACCGTCTGTCCGTTGTGGTATGTCGGATCCATTGAATTCCCGGAGACCCTCGCCACACCGACCACAAACCGGAACAGAAGTGTAAGCCCAATAGCAAAAATCACCACGTACTGTATCAGCATCTGGAGCCATCGCTTCCAGGTGCCGTATCTTCCCACCGTCTTACTGTTCGATGGTTTTCCTTCCGTATTTGGTTGTCTGGATTTCATGTCCTCATGATATGTCATAAATGTCGCTCTTCACGCTCCTGCCAGAACGTTCCCTGTTTGCTTGCTTTCCATCGACTGGTCACCCCGCGGGTACATTACGTCAGGCGACGAATTTCGTGAATTCTTGCTTTCCGTCGCCTTGGGTGTTCAACTAGGGATTCAGAATCAGTCGCAGAACATTTCCCGTCCGATCCGGCACGGAAACTGCTATCTTCTCTGAAGGATACGCGAATGTAACCTCCCCGGTTCTCTCATTGACGGACAGCGGCTTCACCGCCTTGCCCTTTGAATTGCTTCCGCTGATTCCAGAAAAGTCGACACCGCTCTCATCTGTGAGTGTGAGCGTCACCGAGTTATTGTCATCGACGCTTCGCTTCACAAGACGCGGCGGCTCGGTATCCTCCCTGTCGACCAGTACTGACCCGCGGACGCTGCGCCGGTTATCCGCCGTAACCGTCACCTGCATGACTCCGTCCTGTGTCGGCCGGATCGTATATACAGCTCCCCCCTCCTGGTATACCGGCATCTGATCCTTCCCGATCGTCGCGGTCACCGAATAAATCTCCGGAATCGAGTTGACCCGCACGGTATACACTGGTCTCCCGGCTTCATCTGCGTTGGAGGTCTTCTCCAGCGTCATATTCGGCCGGATCAAAAGAAGCGGAAGGAAGAAAATCATCGCTGCCATGATCCATACGATCAACGTCATCAGACGGCTTCGCTGTCGTCGATAACTCATGTAAATATTCAGATTCTGAAGCGGTACGGTATTCTGCTCCATCCCAAGGGTATCCAGGATATTATACAGCATCTGTTCCGCAGTATCCTCATCCAATTGCGGAACTTCCGGTTCTGCAAAACCCGCCTTCGGTTTTTCTTTTGAATCACCGGAATATCGAAGGAGCTTGTCACACACAGAATCGCAGATGCCAGCCAACCATGGAACCAGCGAAACATGTTCCGGCTTCTGCTCTTCCCCGGCGATAAGATACGTCTCCGTCACCGCGTCCTGTGTCAGATAGATATCCTTCAGCCGCTCGTACGCGTGCCCGCACAGCTTCCGATAAGTCACGGAATACAGCGCCGCAAAGGCATTCGCATCCCCCTGGCGCCATTCCTCCAGCAGCCCGCGAATATACGCGGGATCATGTTCTCTCACAACGATACCTCTCCCACTCTCTTGTCCGCAAGAGAAATCAAATCTGTGACTTCCTTCGCCGCCTCTCCCTCATGAAAAGCGATCCCGTACTCAAATTTCATCGGCGTGTTGCTGCTGTCCGCATTGTTCGCATCCACCTTGTCACGAATCCGGTCCAGGAAATGACGGATCGTCTTCTCGGATCCGTTCTCAAACATCGCGACAAATTTGTTGCCGCCGTTCCTTCCCACAAAGCAGTGTCCGACCGACGCCATCTTCAGGATCAGAGAAAAACGACGGATCGCCGCGTTTCCTTCCTGTCTTCCATACTTTTCATTGATCTCGCGGATATTCGACAGCGAAAGCACCACGCAGCCGAAATTCTCCGGAAGCGGCAGATTATCGTACTTGTCAATCAGTTTATCGATGCTGTAGCGGTTACCGATTTTCGTCATCTGATCCGAGCTAAGATTCTTCATCAGCCTCTCATAGGACTCTTCTTCTTTCGCATAAAAATTAAAGTCCAGAAAAATAAAAAAGAAGGAAAGCGCCAGTGACACCCACAACAGAAAACTGATCAACCGCACGTTTCTGCCGTTATCAACGATTACCTCGAATATCACCACAGCTGCCAAAAGCCCAAATACTGCCAGCTGAATAGTTTTTGCAAAATTCATTTTCTTCATTTTGATCGATTTCTCCCACCTGCTTCTTGCATTTTAGCACGGATTGACTGGACATGCCACGATCTCCTTCACAACACAAAAGGGCTGGCGTTGCAGCGCCTTGATGAAGCGTGCACGCCAGTCCCTTCGGAGATTTCAAGCTCTCTCAGAGATTACTGATCCTCTCGACGATTACCGATTCTCTCAATGATTACCGGTCCTCTCGACGATTACCGATTCTCTCAACGATTACCGTTTTTCTCAGCTGTTAATTCCTATTTGCCTTTCTCTTTCCTGCGCGTCTTGCACGGAACAGGATGATCAGCACCGCTACGGCTGATGCAAGCAGGATCGCGTACATTGCAATATTAGATGCGTCTCCTGTCTTGACAGCTTTCGCATTTGTGACATAGACAACCTTGTCCTTGCCCTGAATCAGCTTCTCATACTTGACGGTCTTCTGCATTCTGACCTTCTTTGTCTGGTATTCTACCGGGACATCAATCATATCCAGCGTGTGATCACTTACCCACTTGTCAATCGCTTCCTGGTCAACCACAAGATTGCCGTTTGCGTCCAGCTTGTAGATGGTGATGCTGCTGTCATATTTGTTGATCTTGAACAGAATATCGTCTGCCAGCTGATAGCCTTCCGGCGCGGATACCTCGTGCAGAATGTAATATGTATCTACATTCAGCGACTTGGTCTGTGCTTTATCAAACCATCTCGCGAAGGTCTCCGGACCGTCGGTCGTTGTCCAGTCAGCCATGACATTTCCGGTTGCCCGATCAAGGATCTGGAGTCTTGCTCCCTTCAGGTACTTTCCGGAAGTATCCAGCTTTGCGATGTTCAGTCTGGATACCTGGTCGGATACACCCGCCGCCGTCACCAGATAATTGCTATTCAGTGAACTGTTGTCCTCAGACGGCTCCACAATACCAAATTTCGAGAAGCTGTCCGAAGTGAAGCTTGCCTGAAGCAGCTCACCCGATTTCGATGCAATCGTTCCTGCAACTGCCTGAACCTCGGTTCCGTCTGTCTGCTCCTTCAGATGAACAATCTTCAGCGCCTTCGCGTCTGTGCCCTCCGGCAGCTTCAGGCTGTCCTTATACTGAATCAATGTCATTAAGTTAAACTCTATGAGTTAGATTCCATTGTTGGTCTAAC
>CAIFEZ010000017.1:42161-83734 GCA_903789595.1 uncultured eubacterium 1-6 | reverse complement strand
CATCTGATTAACATCGTATTTTTTTATCGTGGTTTTTCTCCTCCTTAACTGCATGGCATTGGCATTGAACAGTAACCTGCCGGGCTGTAATCTGTACAGAACACAGTGTATATTTGTGGAAATTATTCTGAGAAATGATGTATAATGGGAACCAAAGTTCTGTCAGAAACGGCAGCGCTTTGGTTCCTGTTTTCTTACAGGATGGGGAGAAGCTTTTTTTTCAGGAGGATTGAGCATGAAAGAAAGTATGGAAAGCAGAATCTATGACCTGATGGACTGGGCCGAGATTGAGGCTGTTGTATACGCGGAGGAAGATTCACCGAGAAAGGTTCTGGGACCGCAGGTGCTGCCGGAGGGAGTTCTGATCCGGGCATTCTTTCCGGGAGAGGAAAATGTCAGCGTGAAGACAGCTTCCGGCGATGTCGTTCCGATGGTGCTGGAGGACGAAGCGGGATATTTTGCGGTCATGCTTGACCGAAAGAAGATTCCCGATTACACCTATGTCATTCTGCACGAGGACGGCACGGTATCGGAGTACAAGGACCCCTATGCATTTCCGTGCCAGATCACAGAGAAGGAAGAAATCCGGTTCCGGGAAGGAATATGGGACCGGGCCTCGGAGAAAATGGGAGCGCATCCGATGAGCATCAACGGGACGGAGGGTGTGTATTTCGCAGTGTGGGCGCCCAACGCACTTCGCGTATCCGTTGTCGGCGACTTTAACCTCTGGGATGGGCGGAGACTTCAGATGAACCGCCTGGAGAGCGGGATCTTCGAGCTGTTTGTCCCGGGGATCAAGGCGGGAAGCTTCTATAAATATGAGATTAAGGCAAAGGCAGGCCTGGTCTACCTGAAGGCGGATCCGTTTGCTTTCCGCGCCCAGCAGCTTCCGGAGGCCGCCTCGGTGATTACGAGTACCGGCTATGACTGGAAGGACGGGGACTGGATGAAGAGACGGGAGGATTTCGACCCGTCCTGCTCGCCGATTGCGGTTTATGAATGCAATATCGGGACGTGGAAAAAGAAGGCTGATACCGGGGAAGTGGTTGCGGAGGACCGAAAGTCTGAGAATGGGGAAGCGGCTGCGGAGAACCGGAAGGCTGAGACCGGAGATGTGCCTTCCGTATACCGGGGGATCGCGGAGGATCTCGCCGCGTACCTCAGGGACATGGGGTATACGCATGTGGAATTCATGCCGGTGATGGAGTATCCGGATGACGATTCCATGGGGTATGTAACAAGCGGATTTTTTGCACCGACCAGCCGGTACGGAACACCCGCGGATTTTAAATATCTGGTTGACACGCTGCACCAGAATGGAATCGGCGTGATTCTTGACTGGGTGCCGGGGTATTTCGCAAGGGGCAATGACGGTCTTGCTTCCTTTGACGGGACCTGCCTCTATGAGCATATGGACCCGAGGAAGGGCGTCTGCCCGTCCAACAACGCGCTGATCTTCAATTACGGGCGCGGAGAGGTTGAGAGCTTCATGAAATCCAGCGCAATGTTCTGGATTTCCGATTATCACGCAGACGGCCTGCGGATTCCGGATCTCTCCGGAATGCTCTATCTGAACTACGGGAGACGGGACGGCGAATGGATCGCGAATATGTACGGTGGCAACGAAAATCTCGAGAATATCGAGTTCCTGCGCAATCTCAACAACGATATCCGGGCGAACGGACACGGGGCAGTCACCATTGCGGAGGAGACCACCGGTTATCCGGCGGTTACCGGAAACACAGAGGAGGAGGGCCTCGGATTCGGTCTGAAATGGAACAACGGCTGTATTGACGATTATCTCAAATACATTCAGCTGGATCCTCTCTTCCGGGGCGCGCATCAGGACGACCTTACGTTCAGCATGGTTTATATGTACACGGAGAAGTTCATGCTTGCACTGCCCCACAGCATTCTGGAGAACGGAAGACCGCTGCTTCGCATGATGCCGGGGAAGGACGACACCCTGAAGCTTGCGAATCTCCGCCTGACATTTGCCTACCTGATGATGCATCCCGGCAAAAAGCTGATCAGCCAGGGACAGGATTTCGGCCAGAAGTCGAGGGGGAGCGCATCGGACGGCGTTGCCTGGAGCGAGCTTGAGAACGCGGATCAGAAGAATATGCGCAGCTTCAGCAGAGCACTGCTGAGGTTCTACAGGGAACAGCCTGCGCTGTACCGGCTTGACAGCGATCCGGACGGCTTCGAGTGGATCAGCAATCTCGACTGGGAGAGAAATCTTCTGGTATTTCTGAGAAAGACGGAGACCAGGGAGGACACCCTGCTGGTTGTCGCAAATTTCTCTAATGTCATGTACGACAATTTTATGGTCGGGGTGCCTTATCCGGGAAAATATAAGGAAATCTTCAACAGCGATGATGTGAAATTCGGCGGCGGCGGTGTAACCAATCCGAGGGTGAAGCTCAGCCGTGCGGTGGAGCAGGATGAACGGAAGGATTCCATCAAGATCAAGGTACCGCCGCTCGGCGTATCGGTCTTCCGGTTCACGGAGACCTTTGAACGTATCATTCCGGAGCTGAAGAAAGACACAGCAGAACCGGTGAAACGGGCAAGGCGGGTGTCGGCGAAATCCGCAAAAACGGCAGGGAGAGTGTTGGCAAAATCTGCGAACCCCGGAAAGTAAGCACCGGAAACGCTTGCATTTAAGCGGCTTTCGTGGTATTTTGTTTATGTTAATAGTTGACTAAGGTAGGAGTGGGCGAGCAAAAGCCCACTCCTATTTTGTGAAAGGAGAGATTGCGTGAGCAGTAAGACAGAGGCAATCGAGAAGAAGGCGGAAGCGATTCTGATCCCGATTCTGGATGAGATGCACTATGAATTTGTGGATCTGGAATATGTCCGAGAGGCCGGATGCTGGTATCTGAGAGCGTATGCGGACAAGGAAGGCGGAATCACGGTAGACGATTGTGAAGAGATCAGCCGTGCCTTCGGCGAAAAGCTGGATGAGCAGGATTTTATCGACGACTCCTACATTCTGGAGGTGAGCTCCCCTGGCCTCGGAAGACCGCTGAAGAAGGAGCGGGATTATCAGCGCGCGATGGGGCAGCGAATCGAGATCCGCACGTTCAAGATTATTGATCACGCAAAGGAGTTTACCGGGGTACTCACCGCATATGACAAGGATACGGTGAGCATCACGGAGGACGAAACTGAAAAGCCGATGACCTTTCAAAAAAAGAGATCGCCCTGATCCGCATGGCGTTTGATTTTTAACGGACGAATGTAAGTTGGTTTAAGACCAGGAGGATAATGAAAAAATGAACAGCGAGTTACTGGAAGCTCTGAATACTCTCGAAAAGGAAAAGGGGATCAGCAAGGATACTCTTCTGGAAGCCATTCAGCAGTCTCTTCTGCAGGCTTACAAGAATCAGTATGACCGGACCGATAATGTGACGGTCACGATAGACCCGGAGACCTGTGATTACCATATCCTTTCCGCCAAGACGGTAGTTGAGCACGTGGAAGATCCGGTCACGGAGATCGGACAACAGGAGGCGTTCAAAATTGATTCCGGGGCGCAGATCGGCGACACGGTGAACGTCGAGATTCAGTCCAAGAGCTTCGGACGGATCGCTACCATGAATGCGAAGAACGTCATTCTTCAGAAGATCCGGGAGGAAGAGAGAAAATCTCTGTACAACGAGTACTTCGAGAAGGAACACGAGGTAGTCACGGGCGTCGTTCAGCGATATATCGGACGGGACGTCAGCATCAATCTCGGCAAGGTTGACGCGATTCTGAAGGCAAAGGAAATGGTGAAGGGCGAGAAATTCAAGCCGACGGAAAGAGTCAAGGTCTATGTGCTTGAGGTGAGGGACACCCCGAAGGGGCCGAAGATTCTCGTATCCCGCACGCATCCGGAGCTGGTGAAGAGGCTCTTCGAGGAAGAAGTTGCAGAGATCCGTGATGGGGTTATCGAGATCAAGGCCATCGCGCGAGAAGCCGGATCTCGTACGAAGATTGCGGTTTACAGCAACGAGCCGAACGTGGATGCGGTCGGAGCCTGTGTCGGCGTAAACGGATCCCGTGTCAATGCCATTGTGGATGAGCTGGACGGAGAGAAGATCGATATCATCAACTGGGATGAGAACCAGGCATATCTGATCGAGAACGCGCTTTCACCGGCGAAGGTTATCTCCGTGCTTGCGGATCCGGATGAGAAGCAGGCACTTGTCATCGTTCCGGACTATCAGCTCTCCCTGGCCATCGGCAAGGAAGGCCAGAACGCCCGTCTTGCGGCACACCTGACGCAGTTCAAGATCGATATCAAGAGCGAGACGCAGGCGCGCGAGGAAGGCCTCTTCGACGAGTACGCGGAAGATGATGAGGATGACGAGGATTATGATTATGACGACGAGGAATCCGATGAGGATGAACCTGACGAGGAAAGAACCGCAGAATCGTCTGATTCGGACAGCGTTTCCGCAGATGATGCAGATACAGAAGAATCGGATATAGCAGGTGCTGAGGATTCCGAACCTGCAGAGGAGACGGAAGCAGGGAATACAGCTGCGGAAGCTGCAGATCCGGAGGAGGAGACAGAGGCTGCATCGGCTGATCCGGAAACGGACAGCACCGCGGAAGACGAAAAAGCTGCCCGGGACGGAGAATCCGGCACGAATACGGACGGAGACGGCGAGCCTGAGGCATAATTTCGCAAGGGAGGCGTTCATTGAGTACAACCCGTAAAATACCGATGCGTACCTGTGTCGGATGCCGTGCAAAGAAGACAAAGAAAGAACTGATTCGCGTGCTGAAAACGCCGGAAGGCGGGATCTGCCTGGATCCGACGGGAAGACAGAACGGAAGAGGCGCGTATATCTGCGCCGATCCTGAATGTCTGGCCAGGGCGAGAAGAAATCACGGCATTGAGAGATCCCTGGGATGTGCGATTCCTGATGAGGTATATGACAGGCTGGAGGAGGAGATGAAACAGATTGGACAGTAGAAAGGCACGGTTTATGATCAGCATCTCCATGAAGGCCGGAAAGGTCGCCGCCGGGGAATTTGCCGCGGAGCAGGCGATCAGGGCCGGCAGCGCAGAGCTGGTGATTATATCGGAGGATGCGTCGGCAAATACAAAGAAAAAATTCCGCGACATGTCTGCCTACCGGAGCGTTCCTTATACGGAATTTCTTCCGAAGTCAGAGCTCGGCGCTCTGATCGGAAAAGGGGACCGTTCTTCGGTTGTAATCACGGACGCGAATCTTGCGCGGGAAATTCGGACACTTCTGGATGTGGAGAACGGACAGGAATAATCACAGATTGATCAGGATTCATGGAAGTAAAGAGGTAATCGATACATTGAATAATAATGAAAATGAAGGAAAGAATGTAAACGACCAGATGGAAAAGGCAGCGAAGGCGGAGAATTCCAAAGCCGCAAAGGAAGACGGGGCTGCCAGGGGAGCGAAGGATGCAAAGCCGGTGAAGAAAAAGAAAAGGCTGATTGCCGTTTTTCATCCGCAGAATGCGTCCAGTAAAGAGGGCAAGAATTTTCATCAGGTCATGGACAAGGACAAAAAGAAAAAGACCAGAGAGAAAACTGCCAGAACAGACGGAAGCGCAGGACGGACAGAAGTTTCGCGCCGCGGAGGCGTTCAGGAGAGCAGCCGCGGCGGCCGTCCCGTAGGCAATCGCGCGTCCGTCGGAACACCGATTGTGAAGGTGCCGAGACCGCATCCGGTGATCCGGATGGAGGAGGCTCCGAAACCGGCGGCAGATGAAATCAAAAAGAGCGCTGTCAGGAACACACCTGTTACAGAGGCTGCAAAGCCGGCTGCCGGTGCGGCGAGCGCAGAGACAGAGACAGCAACCGCTGCGGTAAAGGCGGCAGCGGCAGAACCGGCGAGGGCGAATACTGCTGTGGCAGGTTCTGCGGAACAAAATTCCTCAGCGGAAAAAGCGCCGGAGATGAAAGCGACGGAAGAAAAGAATACCGCGTCTGCTTCTGCAGGCGAGACTTCAGGGCATCAGAGTCAGAACGGTCAGAGCAAGAGCTACGGCGACCGCGCTGGAAGCAGTCAGGGCAGAAGCTACGGCGAGCGGAATAACGGCGGCCAGAGCAGAAGCTACGGCGACCGCGTCGGAAGCAGTCATGGCAGAAGCTACGGCGACCGGAATAACGGCGGTCAGGGCAGAAGCTACGGCGACCGGAATAACAGCGGCCAGGGCAGGAGCTATGGTGACCGGAATAACAATGGCCAGAGCAGAAGCTATGGCGACCGGAACAGCGGCGGCCAGGGCAGGAGCTACGGCGACCGCAGCGGCAATGGTCAGAGCAGGAACTATGGCGACCGGAATAACGGCGGCCAGGGCAGAAAGCCGTTCGGCGACCGCAACAGCCGTCCGGGATTCGGAGGAAGCCGTCCCGGTTTCGGCGGAAACAGGCCGGGCTTCGGCGGAAACAGACCGGGCTTCGGCGGCAAGGACGCCGATGAGGGAAACCGGTTCCAGAGTCATTCCAGAGGTCAGCACAATGACCACAAGAGCGGTCAGGGCGCGGCTATGGATATGGGTCTGAAGAAACCTTCAAGAGAGGGAGCCGGCCACAATAAGGACAAGGACAAGAACAAGAGTGATCTTCGCGGCAACAAATACACCAGCGACAGAGGGAACGGACATAATAACAGACATCTGATTCCGAAGGCACTGCAGAGACCGGTGCATAAGAAAGAGGATAAGAAGGAAGAAAAGGTGACAGAAATCAAGATTCCGGAGAAGGTTACCATCCGCGAGCTTGCGGAGAAGATGAAGATGCAGCCCTCGGTTATCGTGAAGGATCTCTTCATGAAGGGTGAGATGTTCACCGTTAACCAGGAGGTTGATTACGAAAAGGCAGAAGAGATTGCGATGACGTACGATATTCTCTGCGAGCCGGAAGAGAAAGTGGATGTCATTGCCGAGATGCTCAAGGAGGATGAAGAGGATGAGAGCAAGATGGTTTCCCGTCCTCCGGTAGTCTGCGTAATGGGCCATGTTGATCACGGCAAGACATCGCTTCTCGACGCGATCCGTCATGCACATGTAACCTCCAAGGAGGCGGGCGGAATCACGCAGAACATCGGCGCATATGTCGTCAACATCAACAACAAGAAGATCACCTTCCTCGATACACCGGGTCATGAGGCCTTTACTGCGATGAGGCTTCGGGGAGCCCAGTCTACGGATATCGCGGTTCTTGTCGTTGCGGCGGATGACGGCGTAATGCCGCAGACCATTGAGGCGATCAACCATGCGAAGGCAGCCGGTGTTGAGATCATCGTTGCGATAAACAAGATCGATAAACCGGGCGCAAATGTAGACCGCGTGAAGCAGGAGCTCACGGAGTACGGTCTGATCGCAAGCGACTGGGGCGGACAGACGGAGATGGTTGAGGTTTCCGCGAAGACCGGAGCCGGTCTTGACGACCTTCTGGAGACGATTCTGCTTACGGCGGATATCATGGAGCTGAAGGCAAATCCGGACCGTCTCGCGAGAGGACTCGTCCTTGAGGCGAAGCTGGACAAGGGCAAGGGACCCGTTGCAAACCTCCTTGTTCAGAAGGGAACCCTTCACGTCGGCGATTATATTGCCTGCGGCGCAAGCTCCGGAAAGGTCCGCGCGATGACCGATGAAAACGGAAAACGCGTGAAAACGGCGGGACCGTCCACTCCGGTTGAGGTACAGGGACTTGACGGTGTTCCGGACGCCGGTGAGACCCTAGTGGCAATGGAAACCGATAAGGAGGCGAAGAACTTCGCGGCTACCTTCACGGCCGAGCACAAGAATCAGCTTCTGGAGGAGACCAAGTCCAGAATGTCTCTGGACGATCTGTTCAGCCAGATTCAGGACGGCTCTGTCAAGGAACTCGAGCTTGTCATCAAGGCAGATGTGCAGGGTTCGGTAGAGGCAATCCGTCAGTCGCTGCTCAAGCTTTCCAATGATGAGGTCGTTGTGAAGATCATCCACGCCGGCGTCGGCGCGATCAACGAGTCTGATGTCACGCTGGCAGCGGCTTCCAACGCAATCGTGATCGGATTCAACGTCCGTCCGGACGCAAATGCCAAGGCTCTGGCGGATCAGGAGAAGGTTGACGTGCGCCTGTACAAGGTCATCTATCAGGCAATTGATGACATCGAGGCTGCCATGAAGGGAATGCTGGAGCCGATTTACGAGGAGAAGGTCATCGGCCACGCCGAGGTGCGTCAGCTCTTCAAGGCGTCCGGAGTCGGCACCATTGCCGGAAGCTATGTTCTGGACGGAATGGTGCAGAGAGGATGCAAGGTCCGCATCAGCCGCGGCGGCAAGCAGATTTTCGAGGGCGATCTCGCGAGTCTGAAGCGCTTCAAGGACGATGTCAAGGAGGTCAAGGCCGGCTATGAGTGCGGTCTGGTGTTTGACGGCTTCAACGAGGTCAATGAAGGCGATCAGGTTGAGGCATATGCTATGGTTGAGGTGCCGCGTTGAGAAAAAACAGTGTCAAGAATATCAGAATCAATGAGTCTGTAAAGGAAGAATTGAGCAATATCATCCGCAATGAGGTCAAGGATCCGCGGATCGCGCCGGTTGTCTCCGTCACGGAGGCAATCGTAGCGACAGATCTGAAAACCTGCAAGGTGATGATCAGCGTTCTCGGAGATGAGAAGGCAAAGGAGGATACGATGGAAGGGCTGAAAAGCTCCTCCGGGTTTATCCGCCATATGCTCGCAGTGAATCTGAATCTGAGAAATACGCCTGAGCTTCATTTCAAGCTCGACGAATCTATCGAATATGGCGTTCAGATGTCCAAACGAATTGATGAGGTCATGGAACAGGATCGAAGAGGAAAGCATGCAGAGGAAAATTGACGAATTTTTAACAGATGTGAAAACGGTCGCGATCGCGGGACATGTCAACCCGGACGGCGACTGCGTCGGATCGTGCATGGGCATGTACCTGTATCTGCGGGATAATTTTCCGGAGATCAGCGCGGACGTTTATCTTGAAAAGCCTCGCAGTTCCTTTGATATGATCGAGGATCTTGAAAAGGCGAAGCAGGACTGCCCGGATATCCGATATGACCTGCTGATTCTTCTGGATATCAGCAGCCATGACAGAATCGGTGTGGCAGGAGGCCTGCTGGAGACGGCAGACCGCGTTCTCTGCCTGGACCATCACAAGACGAATCGGGATCACTACACATGGCTGTTTAACTATCCGGATCTGAGTTCAACCTGTGAGGTTGTGTGGAATTTTCTGGATCCGGAGAAGATCGGCGAGAAGTGCGCGGAAGCATTGTATATGGGGATCGTTCATGACACGGGGGTTTTCCAGTATTCCTGCACATCTCCCGGCACGATGCGGATTGCCGCTTCACTGATGGAAAAGGGAATTCCGTTCAGCAGAATCGTGGACAGCACATACTATCAGAAGACATTTATCCAGAACCAGCTTCTCGGAAGAGCGCTGCTGGAAAGCTTTCTGATGTTCGACGGAAAGCTGATCGTCTCCTGTATCCGGAAGAGAGACATGGACTTCTACAATGCGGCGCCGTCGGATATGGACGGCATCGTGAGCCAGATGAGGAACACTGCGGGAGTGGAAGTCTCCATCTTCATGTATGAGCTGGAAACCGGAAAATGGAAGGTCTCTCTGCGTTCCGTCGACAAGGTGGATGTGAGCGTCGTTGCGCAGATGTACGGCGGCGGCGGGCATGCGCGCGCGGCCGGTGTGACGATGCAGGGATCCTGCTACGACGTCGTCAACAATCTGACTTTGTATCTGGAAAAAGAACTCGCCTGACGATCGGGCCGCTGCGTCTGGGAAGACGGAAATCCGCAGAGTGTTCGTTACCAGGCGGTCAGCTGAAGGCGCGGCAGGGAGAAAGATGAAAAACGGAGTTATAAACGTATACAAGGAAAAAGGATATACCTCTTTTGACGTTGTCGCGAAGCTGAGAGGCATTCTGCATCAGAGAAAGATCGGCCATACGGGTACGCTGGATCCGGACGCGGAAGGTGTTCTTCCGGTCTGCGCGGGAAAGGCGACCGGGCTGGTGGAATTTCTGACCGATGAGACAAAGACGTATGAGGCTGTGCTTCTGCTCGGAAGGGACACGGACACGCAGGATATCAGCGGTGCGGTTCTGTCCGAGCATGCGGTGACATGCGGTGAGAAGGAACTGACGGATTGTCTGAAATCATTCGAGGGAATGCAGATGCAGATTCCTCCGATGTATTCCGCTCTGAAGGTAAACGGCAGGAAGCTGTACGAGCTTGCAAGAGAGGGAAAGACGGTGGAAAGGAAGGCGCGTCCGGTGCATTTCTATGAGATCCGGCTGCTGTCGTGCCGGATGCCGCGGGCGGTGATCCGCGTGACGTGCTCGAAGGGCACCTACATCCGGACACTGTGCCATGACATCGGAGAAAAGCTTGGCTGCGGCGGCTGCATGGAAGCACTGACCAGGGTACGTGTGGGACAGTTCCGCATCGATGATTCTCTCCGTCTTTCTGAGATTTCCCGGATGGCTGAGGAGGGAAAGCTCGGTGATGTTCTGGTTCCGGTTTCCCGGCTGTTCGATGATCCCGCGGCATCTACCTCGCCGGAGGCGGACCGTCTGGCACATAACGGCAACCGGATCCCGAAAGGGGAATATCACGTAAGAAAGGAAACGGTCCGGATTCCGCAGAACGGATCTTCTGCTGCGGGGGATGCGTCCGGGACTTTGGAGAACGGATACCGCACCGGAAAGGCTGCTGAGGAGAAATACCGGGTAAAGCTCTTTGATTCAGAAGGCGCCTTTATCGGGATCTATGAAGCGGCGGAGCCCGGCGGAGCTCTGAAGCCGGTCAGGATGTTCTATGACCCGGACGACGAGAACAGAGAGAGGATTTGAGGAGCTTCAGCATTGGAATATATACAGGAAGTTGAACAATATACCGGCGCAGAGCGCTGCGTCGTCACGCTGGGAAAATTTGACGGCGTACATAAGGGCCACCGGAAGCTGATCAGCCGGGTAAAGGAAATTGCCCGTGATCACGGCTGGAAGACAGCCGTCTTTACCTTTCAGGTGTCTCCTCAGGTATGCATGGGGGCACGCCGCCCGAAGATGCTGATGACAAATGAGGAGCGAAGAGAGATCCTCCGGGAGCTGGATGTGGATCTTCTGTTTGAATGCAGATTCACGGAAAAGATCCGCAGCATGGAGCCGGAGGATTTTGTCCGTGAGATTCTGCTGGACAGACTTCGAATCTCGGCGGTGGTCATGGGAACGGATTTCCATTTCGGAAAAGACCGGAAGGGAGATTCGGAAGTGATGAGGCAGCTGGGAGAGAAGTACGGATTTCTGGTAGAGATTCTGCCAAAGGAGAAATACCGCGGCAAGGAGATCAGCAGCAGTTATATTCGTGAGGAACTGGCACAGGGCCACATGGAGAAGATCACAGAGCTGCTCGGACAGCCGTATTTCATTACGGGAGAAATTGTGCACGGCAGACATCTCGGACATTCCCTCGGATTTCCCACCATCAATCAGATACCGGATCCGGTCAAGATGACGCCTCCCTGGGGCGTCTACTATTCCAGAACTCTGGTGGCGGGCAGATGGTATCAGGGAATTTCAAATATCGGAATCAAACCGACCGTGGGCGGTACCGCCGTCGGACTGGAGACCTATCTGTTTGACTGCACGCTGGATCTGTACGGGCAGACGGCAAGGGTAGAGCTCCTGTCCTTCCGCAGGCCGGAGGAAAAATTCGCGGACATCAATGAGCTGAAGGAGCAGATGGACCGCGACATTCAGGCGGCAGACAATTATTTTTCCAGAGATGAATAATTACCCGGATTTTTAGGCCGGGACCGGTTCTTGACTGCGATACACTAAAGTGGTAACATAGTCTCAGCAGTCGCTTTGATACTGTAAAATTGTGAAGTGTCATAGGCGGCATCGGTTTCGTGAATTCATAATTATCTTGGGAGCAGAGGAAATGAGCAAAGATATTCATACGGAAGAGGTGGATCAGCTGTTTCAGGCGATCCTGACGCTGCATACGCTGGATGAATGCTACACCTTCTTTGAGGACGCGTGCACGATCAATGAGATCCTTTCCCTCTCACAGCGCTTTGAAGTTGCAAAGATGCTGCGGGAGAAGAAGACCTATCTTGATATCTCCAGAAAGACCGGAGCTTCGACGGCGACGATCAGCCGGGTAAACCGTTCCCTGATCTATGGGAATGACGGTTATGAAATGGTCCTGAAGAGAATGGGGATAGAGAAGCCGGCGGACGAAGAAGGAGACGGCTCAGAGAATTGATTTTAAGGAAGAAAAGGCCAGGGTAATGCCTGCGCCGCAGGATGTACAGCGAGGTACCGGGTACCGATCCCTGATGAGGGGGATCGATACCCGGTGTTGTTTATCTTAGGCTAACAGTGAGCCGCAGCTGAATACGAAGCATTCGTGTGCGGCGAGTGTCGCGATAGCGAGATAAAACTCGCGCAGCGCATTTAGTCCCAGCGCATTTAATCCTGCTGCCGGGATGTTCACAGGGCCGTTGCCTGTGAGGCATACCGTGACCGAAAGCGTTATTTCAGTTTCCGGATAGAGGGCAGCTGTGCCAGAATAACCCCGGAGAATACGAGTGCGCATCCGAACAGCTCCTTCGGCGACATGGAATCGCCGAGGACGATCCAGGCGGATATGGCGGAGATGACCGATTCCAGGCTCATCAGAAGCGAGGCAAGCGTCGGATTGAGACCCCTTTGCCCAACGATCTGAAGTGTGTAGGCTACTCCCGAGGAAAGAATTCCCGCGTAGAGGATCGGCCAGATGCACTGCACGATGGAGGAGACAGAAGGCGTCTCCAGAAGGAAGGCCGGGAAAAGCGAAAGCGTGCCGGCCACGATAAACTGTATACAGGACAGCTGAATGCCGTTCACGCGGGGAATGAAATGGTCCACCGTCAGGATATGCATCGCGAACAGGCAGGAAGAGCACAGGGTCAGAAGATCACCGCGGTTGACCGAAAAACCCTCCTTTACACTGAGAAGATAGAAGCCGATGACGGCCAGGATCACGGATATCCAGACCACAGGCGGACATTTCTTGTGGAGGAACAGTCCGAAGACCGGTACGAGGATGATGTAGAGCGCGGTGATAAAACCGCTCTTTCCGGCAGTGGTGTATTCAAGTCCCGCCTGCTGAAAGCCGCCTGCGAGGAAGAGAAGAACGCCGCACGCGATCCCGCAGGTCCGCACATCCCGGAGCCGTGATTCCTTCGGCCGCATGCCGGGAATCGGTATGCCGGTATAATTCGGAGCCAGAGGGTCCCTTTTTCCCACCAGAACCGCGACTGGAAGAAGGACAATCGCACCTACGTAGAAGCGGCAGAAATTATAGGTGAAGGGGGAAATGCTTCGGGCGGCAATGCTCTGGGCCACAAAGGTGGTGCCCCAGATGAGCGCTGCCAGAAGAAGCAGAAGAGAATGGCGTATTTTCAGGGAATTCTGAGACCGGATCATGTCGGTTTCGGTATTCGTGGACGGGGTACTTGCAGACATTTGAAAACCTCTTGTATTCATGAAAAAAATAAGTTACGATGTAGTTTGTTCTGAAAGAAGGCCGCGGGGTCAGAGGACTCCGCGACAGACATATTTAAACATCATAGCATCTGAAAATGGAGAATTCAAGGAATGATAGCGATAATTGATTATGATGCGGGCAATATCCGGAGCGTTGAAAAGGCTTTCGTTTCACTCGGACAGGAGGTTGCGGTGACCAGAGATGCAGGCGTACTCCGGAGCGCGGACAAGGTAGTTCTCCCCGGGGTCGGAAATTTCGGAGACTGTATGCAGAATCTGGAGAAGTTCGGGCTGGTTCCGGTTATCCGTGAAATCGCGTCGGGCGGCAGGCCCTTCCTTGGAATCTGTGTCGGTCTCCAGCTTTTGTTTGAGGAGAGCGAAGAATCCCCGGGCGTGAAGGGCCTCGGAATTCTGAAGGGAAGAATTCTTCGCATCCCGGAAGGCGGCGGCAGGAAAATTCCCCATATGGGCTGGAATTCCATCCATCTGATCCGGCAGAACGGTTCCGGCAGGCTGTTCCGCGGAATTCCCGAACAGTCCTATGTCTATTTTGTGCATTCCTATTATCTGAAAGCGGCAGATGAAAGCATTGTCACTGCAACCGCCGAGTACGGCGTGACGATCCACGCATCCGTCGAAAAGGACAATGTATTCGCCACGCAGTTCCATCCGGAGAAGAGCTCCGACACAGGGCTTGCGATTCTCCGAAATTTTGCAGAGCTTTCATAATTCGGATCATTGTCACAGGAGGAAGCGTCTATTGTTTACCAAAAGAATTATTCCCTGCCTGGATATTAAGAACGGGCGGGTCGTAAAAGGAGTGAACTTCGTAAATCTCAGAGATGCCGGTGACCCGGTGGAGGTTGCGAAGGCATATGACAGAGAAGGCGCGGATGAGGTCGTCTTCCTCGACATCACCGCCTCCAGCGATCACAGGAATACCGTTGCGGACATGGTTCGGAAGGTCGCGGAGAACGTTTTTATACCATTCACGGTGGGCGGAGGCATTCGGACCGTAGAGGATTTCAAGGCGCTCCTTCGGGAGGGCGCGGATAAAATCTCCATCAACTCCTCCGCTATTGAAAACCCGGATCTGATCAGTGAGGCTGCCATGAAGTTCGGAAGTCAGTGTGTCGTCGTGGCGATTGACGCCAGAAGAAGATCCGATGGAGAAGGATGGACGGTATATAAGCACGGCGGCAGGATCGATGTGGGGCTGGATGCCGTCGAATGGGCTGCGGAAGCGGAACGGCGCGGGGCCGGTGAGATCCTTCTCACCAGCATGGATTGTGATGGCACGAAGGCGGGATATGACCTGGAGCTTACCAGCGCAATATCCAGGGAGGTCGGAATCCCCGTCATTGCCTCCGGAGGCGCGGGAACGCTGGAGGATTTCTATGAAGCACTGACGGTGGGAGGCGCGGACGCCGCGCTCGCCGCATCGCTGTTTCATTACAGGGAACTGGAGATCCGGCAGGTCAAGAAGTATCTGCAGGAGCGCGGGGTGCCTGTGAGACTGGTATAAGGAAAGGACAGAAGATGGCAGGTCTTACCGGAAGCTGGGAAAGTGCCATGAAACCGGAATTTTCCAAGCCATATTACAGAAAACTTTTCCTGACTGTGAATCAGGAATATAGGACAAGGACGATTTATCCTCCGGCAGAGGATATTTTCAATGCCTTTCATTTTACACCTCTGGACCAGGTGAAGGTCGTTATTCTGGGACAGGATCCCTATCATGAGCCGGGTCAGGCGCACGGGCTGTCCTTTTCCGTGAAGCCGGGGATTGAAATTCCGCCTTCTCTGGTGAATATCTATCAGGAGCTACATGATGATCTCGGGTGCTATATCCCGGACAACGGATATCTGGTCAAATGGGCGAAACAGGGCGTCATGATGCTCAACACCGTTTTGACGGTCCGCGCTCATCAGGCAAATTCCCACCGGAATATCGGCTGGGAGGAGTTTACGGACGCGGCGATCCGCGTGCTCGCCGATCAGGACAGGCCGATGGTGTTCATCCTGTGGGGCAGACCAGCGCAGAGAAAGGCGGAGATGATCTACAATCCGAAGCATCTCGTGCTGAAGTCGCCGCATCCGAGTCCTTTGTCCGCGTACCGGGGCTTTTTCGGGAGCAGACCCTTTTCGAAGACCAACCGGTATCTGGAGGAGAACGGAATCGAGCCCATCGACTGGCAGATTGAGAACATAGCCGGGAAATGAGAGAAGCAGACCGGCCGGTCCGGGGCCGAAATTCGGAAATTCTAGCAGGAGCATGGACACCATGTCAGAGAAAAATTCAAATTCACTCGTAAAAAACGCATCTGTTCTGATGATCGCGTCGATCATTTCGCGTGTCATCGGTCTTCTCTACCGAAGGCCTCTCGGAAGCATACTGGGGTCGGTCGGACTGGGGTATTATGGATACGCAAGCAACCTGTATTCCATTCTTCTTCTGATCTCCTCCTACAGCATTCCGATGGCGACGTCGAAGATCATCTCGGAGATGCTTGCCAGAAAGGAGTACCGGGGAGCACACAAGGTCTTCAAGGGAGCCATGCTCTATGCGGTCATTGTCGGAGGAATCACGGCGCTGATCTGCTTCTTCGGAGGAGCGATCCTGCTGCCGCAGAACCAGCAGAACGCACTTCCCGCGCTTCGCGCGCTGGCCCCGACTGTGTTTCTCTCCGCGATCCTCGGCGTATTGAGGGGATATTTTCAGGCGCACCGGACGATGACGCCGACGTCCATTTCGCAGATTCTGGAGCAGATCATGAATGCGATCGTCAGTATTCTGGCTGCATGGATTCTGATCCGGAATCTTGCGCCGGAAGGCGGCACGCGGGCGGCCATCTACGGCGCCATGGGAGGAACCATCGGAACCGGCGCCGGCGTTCTGATCGGGCTTCTGTTTATGATCTTCGTCTATATGCTGAACAGAGGCTATTTCCGGAGAAAAATGGCGCATGACCGCAGGTCTGTGGAGCAGAGCTATCAGGATATCCTGAAGATGCTTCTCATGATGATCACACCGATCATCTTTACGTCGTTTATCTATAACTGCAGCGCGTACGCGGACAGCTACCTGTACTCCGCGATTCAGGGATTCAACGGGATGTCCGCGGATTCTATATCTGCCGCCTACGGAGAGTACAGCAACTACTATGTGCCCCTTGTCTCCATTCCGCTCGCGATGGCCTCCGCCAGCACCTCTGCCATGATGCCGGAGGTGTCCGGAAAATACGCGCTTGGCCAGTTCGACGAGCTGAACAGACAGGTAAACCAGACGCTTCGGCTGACGATGTTTATCTGCATTCCGTGCATGATCGGACTGACCGTTCTGGCGAAGCCGATCATGGGCGTGTTCTTCCCGTCCGCGAGCGAACTGGCAGAAAAGCTGCTTTTCGCCGGTTCCGTCTTTGTCGTGACCGATTCCTTCTCCATCGTAACGGGAGGTGTGCTGCAGGCAATCGGTAAACAGCACGTAGCACTGGTGAACGCGGGGATCTCCCTCGCCGTGAACCTCGGCTCCCTCGCGGTTATGCTGTTCGCGAAACCGGGTCTGGATATTTATGCGGTGATGATTTCAAATATCATTTTCTCGCTGGTTTGCTGTTTCCTGAATATCCTGTCCATGAAGAAGCATTTGAGAACGAGACACGAGATCCGGAAGACATATGTGGAGCCGCTAGCATCGTCTGTGATCATGGGAGCTGCCGCGTGGCTCGTCTACACACTGCTGTTCCATCTCACAAGGAGACCGTTTATCGGACTGCTCGTGGCGATTCTTGCGGCAATTGTCGTGTATCTCGCTGCCTATGTCGTCATTTCGAAGACGACGGAGGAGGAGATGTACCGGTTCCCGATGGGAGGAAAGATCGTAAAATTCCTGCGTCTGATCCGGATTTACCGCTGAAATGCAGAGAGACGTACATCGAATTATTGTTAAAAGAATATTACAATCAGGGATTCCCGGGCCGGTTCGGCCCGGGAATTATGTTACAGAGATATTAATGAATTTTACACATTTGCACACAAGATCTTGTGGTACATGTGTGTGGATGGCACTATCTGTGCTGTGTGTAAGGAAAAAGTAAAAAAGGCCTTTAAATAAAGCTTTTTTTGCAGTAAGAACTGTGATATAATCGGTATCAGTCAAAGAATACAGGGGATTTCCGACTGGTCTTATTGGGAAAAGAGGGAGTATTGCAATGAGAGGGGCCAAGAAGAACATTACAAAAATATTAATCACTGTTGCACTTACATTAAGCATGCTGGGATGTGCAACCAGTGTCTTCGCTGCGGGTCGCGATCTGGTAGGCGGCGGAACGACAAAAACGGTTGTCCGCAATTCATCGGTATCCTCCGGGAACGGAACCTCATCGGCGTCTGCCGGCTCCGGCAGCGCAGGTGCGGCAGCTTCGGCATCTGCCGGCGCGCAGCAGGCTTCCGGCAGTGCGGCTTCCGCAGGAGGGCAGAGTACGGGTTCATTCGGCGGCAGCACACAGAGCACCGCCCCGGCGGTAACGGTTGCTGCGGGAAATGCAGCGACGGGATATATTGATATCATCACCCCGTTCATGGTATTGTTTGTGTGGACATTCCTTCTGTTCTGGGCACTGACGATCACCCTGATCCGGCGCGTCAGAGCGAGAAGAAACGCAGTCTATCACGAAGAATACCTGGAATTCCGGAGAACCATGAGTCAGGATATTGATCTCAGCAGCATTATTACCATTTGAAATCGGTCTCGACGGCATTATTACTCTTAATATGGGATTATGTGCTGAACAAGATCATCTGCGTGGTGATCATCTGTGAGAAGAGATTCGATAAAGGAAGTCATGCAATGAAACAGAGAGACGGGTCTGCCGCGTGAAACTGAGGATTTTGCGGCGGGCCCGTTTTTTACGCGAACAGTGAGCCGCAGCCGATTTTGAAGTATTTGTGTGCGGCGGCATATCAAATATTCAGGAGGAGAAATGATAGATCAGAAGAAGGAAGAGGTTCTGTCGAATGTCCGGCACACCCATGTGCTGGAAGACGGAACCGAGATCACGCACACCCATGAACATGCGCACACACATACGCATCAGAATACGAAGGCAGTGGTCAACCGGCTTTCCAGAGCCATCGGTCATCTCACCATGGTTAAGAGGATGGTAGAGGAGGGCAGGGACTGCAGTGACGTCCTGATTCAGCTGGCTGCAGTCAAATCCGCTCTGAACAGTACGGGCAAGGTGATTCTGAAGGATCATCTGGAGCACTGCATGGTCGATGCCATCGAGAGCGGAGACATGAAGGAGATTGAAGAGCTGAACAGGGCGATTGATCAGTTTATCAAGTGAGGGGTATGTGAAAATGAGTACATTTGACAGAGAAGACGGGGCGGCGGTTCCCGCAGAAGAGCTGTTCAGACATTATCAGGCTCAGTACGCGGAGACGGAGCCTACGCATATTGCAAACAGACTGGGCCTTCCCTTTGACTATATCTGTGAGCGCTTCAGCGTCTCCTTTATGGGGAGAGAGTACTATGTCTCTCATCCGGGCATGCAGATCGAGGCTGCCGACGGAGAGGACCTGTACCGTCTCGCGGGCCTTCCTTCCGGGAAAATCCTGATCGGACGCTATCTTCTTCACGCGACGGTCTTCCCGCAGAACGGGGAGTTTATGGCATTCCGGGAGCTGCCTTCCGGCGAGGTGTACGCCCGGCAGTTTGAGGACAGATGCCGGAAACACCTCGCGGAACGGTTCGGAAACCGTCTCGATGAATTCGGCGGCATCATGGAATTCATCGGCGCGGAACACATCCACGGGGCAGACGAGGCGTGGGAGCTTGAGTTTCTGGACGGGCTGTCCATCCGTTTTTTGTTCTGGAGAGGAGATGAGGAATTCGAGCCGACGGCGCAGATCCTCTTTTCCAGCAATTTTCCGGCGGCCTTCGGCACCTATGATCTGGCAGAGATCATAGACGCCTGCATGGAGGTCTTTGAAAATGTTCTTGCTTATCTGAAAAAATAACCCCCCACCCAGGTTCTTTTTTATCATGACAGGCGCTATCATATGTATAGGCTCTTCGAAAACGCATCCGGGCTCATCGCACGCGAAGCGCGCGTAAAAGAATGGATGCGATCTCGAAGGCGGCAGGTATGAGCACGAAGTGCGGAGCGGCCCGCGGCTTATACCGTTTGCGGCACAATCTGCCGCAAGAGCGCCGATTCAAAAAATGAAATGGGGGTATGTGTCATGCACATTCCAGAGAATTATCTGAGCCCGCAGACCTGTGCTGTAATGACCGCGGTTATGATTCCGGTGTGGGTACATGCGGTGAAAAGGATCAAGGTGGAAATTCCGAAATCCAAAATGCCTCTGATGGGAGTGGCCGCGGCTTTTTCATTTGTCGCGATGATGTTTAATGTTCCGCTTCCCGGAGGCACTACGGGACACGCGGTGGGAGGTACGCTGATCGCACTGCTGCTCGGCCCTAATGCGGCCTGTATCTCGGTAACCATCGCCCTGCTGATACAGGCTCTTCTGTTCGGAGACGGGGGCATCCTTGCGTTCGGCGCAAACTGCTTTAATATGGCGTTTGTTCTGCCGTATCTCGGGTATGGCGTCTACAGCCTGATCCGCAGAAGAACAAAAACGGACAAGGGCAGACTTGCGGCTGCCGGAGCGGGTAGCTATATCGGCATCAATGCCGCGGCATTCTGTGCGGCCGTTGAATTCGGCATTCAGCCTGCGCTGTTTCACACCGCTTCCGGGCAGGCACTCTACTGTCCGTACGGACTGAATATCGCCATCCCGGCCATGATGCTCGGACATCTCACGATTGCCGGCGCTGTCGAAGTTATTTTTACCGTCGCGGTACTGGCATATGTTCTCCGCACCTCGCCGGGAATTCTTCCGGACGCTTCGCGGGAGCAGACGGCGAAAAAGGCGGGTATAAAGCCACTGGCGATTCTTCTTGCTGTGCTGATCTGCGCTGTGCCGCTGGGCCTTCTCGCTGCGGGAACTGCCTGGGGTGAATGGGGCGCCGATGAGATTGCGTCGGTTGTCAGCGGAGGAAAGGCGCTCGGCTATACACCGGCCGGGATGACGCAGGGTTTTTCCCTGGAGGCGCTGCTCCCGGACTACTCGATCGCAGGACTTCCGGAGGCGGTCGGCTATATTCTCTCCGCGGTGATCGGAGTGCTTCTGCTGATCATCATCTTCCGCATTATCGCGGCATCTATGAAAGATAATGTGGATTTTCATAAGAAGGAAGGTTCCGGTGCCCCGGCAGAGGGAAATTAAGGAAAACGCTTCCCGCAGCCTGCGGGTTTCATCTGCAGAGGAAACGCGGGACAATCCGTTATGATATTCTTACAGGTAGATCATGATATGACAACTGCAGAAAATGAAATTCCCGAATGGCTTACGGCCGACGATGACTATGATCCGCCGGCAGATCGGGAAAATTTTATCACAAAAACGATGCTGAAGCTGGTGGGAGTTCTGTCCAACGCGAGAGAGGACGGCAGAATCCGGGCCGGGGGAGCGAGCCCGGCGGTGAAGATTATTTATATTCTGTACTTTATCGTCCTGACGGCAGTCTCCGCAAACGCATTTTTTCTGTACTGTATGCTGGCGTTCTGCCTTGCCAGGTACTGCTTTCTCCCGGCAAAATATCTCGGAAGAATTCTCCGAAGCGCGGCAGCCGCTGCGCTGCTGAGTATGCTGATTCTCCTGCCTGCGGTATTTCTCGGACAGCCGTCTGCCATGCTCACGGTTTCCCTGAAGGTGTTTCTCTCTGTCAGCATGCTGACATTTCTGTCGGTGACGACGCCATGGAACCGGCTGACCAGCGCGCTCAGAGTCTTCCGCGTGCCGAACATTTTTATCTTTACCTTTGATATCACGCTGAAATACATCGTGATTCTCGGAGATATGTGCGTGAATATCCTGACCGCAATGAAGCTTCGTTCCGTGGGGAAAAACAAGGACAAGAGCGGATCTCTTTCCGGCGTCCTCGGCAATGTCTTCCTGCGGTCGAGAGAGATGGCGGAGGAAATGTACGGCGCCATGCAGTGCAGAGGATTTGAGGGAGAGTATTACTCCATGAAGAAAAAGCTGTTCGCCGGAAGGGACGCGGGATATGTTCTGATGATGGCGGCGGTGACCGCGCTGTTCTGCTTTCTGCAGGCAGCCTGAATGAAGGACGAATAAATGAGTGACACAATATTGCAGCTGAAGGATATCTGCTATGCTTACGAGGATCACATCGCGCTGCGGTATATCAACCTCGAGATCCGGAAAGGCGAGACCGTCATTCTGGAGGGTGCGAACGGAAGCGGAAAATCCACGCTTCTGAAGCTGATCAACGGCCTTGTTTTTGCAAATGAGGGCAGCTATCTCTTTGAGGGAAAGGAAATCTCCGAGGAGAGTCTGAAAAACAATAAATTCGCAAAGTGGTTCCATCAGAAAATCGGCTTTGTGTTTCAGAATTCGGATGTACAGCTGTTCTGTTCCAACGTCGAGGAGGAGATCGCGTTCGGCCCCCTGCAGATGGGGCTGGATGAAGCTGCCGTCAGAGGGCGTGTGGATGATGTGATCCGGCTGCTGGACATCGATAAGCTGAGAGACCGTGCGCCCTATCATCTGAGCGGGGGAGAGAAGAAGAAGGTTGCGATCGCCTGCATCCTTTCTATGAATCCGGAGATTCTGGTACTGGACGAACCGCTGGCGGGACTGGACCGCGCCGCGCAGGAGTGGCTGATTTCGTTCCTGCTGAAACTGAAGAAGGCGGGGAAAACCATGATCATCGCGACGCACAATGAGGAGCTTGCGGAACACCTTGCGGACCGCCATATCTTCTTCAATGAAGAGCATGAGGCGGAGGAGCTTCAGGTATTCTATCACACGCACCGGCACTGTCATGTTCTTCATCCGAAGTCAGAAGAGGAGGAGATGCTGGTGGAGGAGGGAATCGAGCATCATACGCATACGGAAGAGGAGCTGGATGATTCGCGCGGATATGATCGTGCGGGCATTGAGCATCATGAGCATACAAAAGAGGAGCTGTCCGGAGATCACTGATCTGCCTGGCAGCTCCTCTTCTGATATGCGCCTGGCGGATACACATCGGGCAGGAGGCAGCCGGCCGGAGCCTCATGCCCGGTATCGATCCAGGGCAGTTCGGGAGTTCAGTAATCCCGAAGAATCTGGAAGATGTAGAATTTCAGGTAGTAGGAGTCGTCCTCTGCCGCGAACAGGATCGGATGATCCGGAGCCTGTGTGCGGAATTCTACCTGACGGAGACGGACGTGCGCATCCTTCGCCGCCAGGGCGATGGTCCTGGCGAAGAGATCCTGGTCCATAAAGTGGGAGCAGGAGCAGGTCGCGAGGAAGCCCCCGTCCCGGACAAGGCGCATTCCCCGGAGATTAATCTCGCGATAGCCCCGCGCGGCGGCCTTGATGGAGCTTCTTGCCTTTGTAAATGCGGGCGGATCCAGAATCACAACGTCGAACTGCCGGCCCTGGTTTTCCAGATCCGGAAGAAGATCGAAGACGTCGGCCGTCTGATAATCAATCCGGTCGGATAAACCGTTGATTTCTGCGTTTTTTCGCGCCTGTGCGATGGCTGTATCAGACGCGTCCACCGATATGACATGCCTTGCGCCGGCGGACGCCGCGTTCAGTCCGAAGGAGCCTGTGTGCGTGAAGCAGTCGAGAACCTCGGCGTTCCGGCAGATTGGCCATATGGCTTTCCGGTTCAGCTTCTGATCCAGGAAGAAGCCGGTTTTCTGACCGTCGCGGACATCCACGATGTAGCGGATCCCGTTTTCCGTGATGCGGACATCTGTGTTAAAGGGAGCGGAAAGGAAGCCCTTGATTCTGGGAAGCCCCTCTTTTTCACGAACCTTAGCGTCGCTTCGCTCAAAGATGCCGTGGATGCGGATCCCGTCCGCGGCCAGAACATCCACCAGGGACTTGAGGATCAGATCCTTCAGGCGGTCGATGCCGAGCGCCAGGGATTCCACAACGAGGACATCCTCGTATTTGTCGACGGTCAGACCGGGAAGGCCGTCTGCATCCCCGAAAATGATCCGGCAGCTGGAGGTGTCAATCACCTGCTTCCGGTAATCCCAGGCCGCCTGTACTCTTTTCTTCAGAAGCGCGGGGGTAACCTTCTCATCTTTTTTCCGCGTAAGCATGCGGATCCGAATCCGTGACCGTTCGTTGATGAATCCATATCCCATAAAATATCCGTCGAAGTCCTGAACCGAAACAATGCCTCCGTTTGTGAAGCTTCCGGTGATGACGGCGACTTCATTGTCAAATACCCAGAAACCTCCCATTTTCAATGTCCGGCCGGTTCCCTTCTTCAGGGTAACGGATGCGGATTCTGCCAGATCACGTTCCGGGTCTGTATTTGCTTCCATTCCGAGGATATCTTCCAGCTGCTGAACCTCTTTGATTTCGCTCATGTAACCTCCTGTAACTCCGAAAATAGCCATATATATAAGTGACGTGCAGGCACGCGGATTATTGTGCGCGTCTGCTGTATTCGAAACCGCCTTCGGTTTCTGATATGTGCTTTGCGGCAGACGGTATGCTGGTGTTCGATGAGCCTGTACTGTAACTTTTTATTTTATTCTGATTTTTATTTCGGTTCAAGTGCCTTTTTTTCCTGAGACGGCTGGTTTTCCGTACTGTTTTTCCGGGCCTTCTTCTGAGAAAATATGATTGTACAGGGGAGCAGTGCGGATCGGACGGATCCTGCTCATCTCATCTCAGGCAGATCTGGATTCTTCCGCTGGCAGGCATCAGAGAGAACGCCGCAGCGAAATTTCAGATCTCTACGAATGAAAGTGCGGGACTGCGCAGCACGGGGCAATCCGGTGATAATACAGTTTACGGTGCGTTTTACTGCACAGTGGGGATGATACAGTTTGTGGTGCGTTTTACTGCACAGCTGTTTATGATACAATGTAATTGTGGCTTTCTGCTGTAAGGTTCAGCTGCAATTTGAATTTCAGGGGCTGCGCTCGGCTTCACACTTATGTAGAGATGTAAAGAACTGCCCCTTCAGAAGCTGAAAAAGAAAAAGGAGGAGCCTGTGAATGGAACAGCTTATGGTAGGCATCTGTGAAGACAACAGGGAAGAACGGGTTCGTCTTCTTGATATGGTGACAGAGGCGGCGGAGAAGGTGACCGTCGAGGCTTTCAGCAGTGCGGAAGAGTTTCTGAAAAGCTATTATCCGGGAAAGTATGATTTGATCATTCTCGACATCTATATGGAAGGAATGTCGGGGATTGAGGCACTGGAGACCGTCCGGAAGACGGACAGCCGGGTGGAAGCGGCTATTGAGACGACCAGTCAGGATTTTGCGCTTGAATCCTACAGACTTCGCGCTGCAAGATATCTTGAGAAACCCGTGAAAATGGAGGATGTCAGCGAGCTGATACAGTCGGTGATCCGCAAGAAAGAAGCGGAACCGCATCTGGAAGTGGAGTCGGAAGGCAGCCGGGTCCGGATCCCCTTCGACCGTATTCTTTTTGTGGAGCAGAAAGGGAAAATGCTCTGGATCCACATGGACGATGAGCGGGAAATCCCGTTCCGCGGACGGCTGGACGATGAAGAACAGAAGTTTCCTTCGGGCCAGTTTCTGCGCTGCCACAAGAGCTTCCTGGTAAATCTGTCGAAAATACGGGGGATCGACCGCGAGCTGCTCACCTTTGTGATGGAGGACGGTCAGAACGTTCACATTCACCGGCAGGGATTTTTCAACGCGAAGCGCACATATGAGCAATATCTGTATTCTATTGCCGAGGGGTGGAAAAACAGGTAGACAGAGGTACCGGTATCCGATACCATGAAAACGGTTTCATCGACCGCCGAGGCATTCCCGCCTCACCGCTTCACATCTTGTGCGGGCGGATTCGGCTCAAATGCCTGCGAAAATTGTAAAAAGCGGATGTCTGCATTGTTCGGACATCCGCTTTTTTACGCGAACAGTGAGCCGCAGCCGAATGCGAAGTATTCGTGTGCGGCGAGCGTCGCGATAGCGAGATAAAACTCGCGCAGCGTGTTTTATCTCGTTGGAGTAAATATTCTGTTTGCGCAGACTTAATCGAGGGGAAATGTTCATAGAGTCAGATATCGGTGTTCGTTTCATCAAGAATATGTTAAAATGGCAGTTGTTGAAAACTTCCGGCATACGATTCGATAATATTTTATCAAGGGAGAAACAGGCATTGTTAAAGACGGACGATTGGAAAGAATGGTGGGACAGGTTCGGCGGACGGATCAGGTGGGGCTGGTTCGCGGCCTTCTGTGTCTGCTGCCTTATTCTGATATGGCGGGTTATTCCGTATTACGTCTCGGATTCATATACCGGAGGAGCCGCTCCTCTGAGAAAAGTGAATACTGCGGAGGTGACCGTCAACGGGTCCAAGGAGACGGTAAAACTTCCGGCGAAAATCAGCAGGGAGGGATCAGAAACTGCACTTCAGGCCGAATTTCACTTTACCAATGAGAGAAATGACTGTTATGTGGAGGTGCGGACAGCATTTGCGCCGCTCACGGTGTATGTGAACGGTTCGAAGATGTACTCGTTCGGCGCAGAGGATGAGCGGCCTTCCTTTATGAAGGATCCCGGAACGGCGTTTTACATGGTGCCGGTCAGGGAAACCGGCGAGATTACCGTGGTTCTTCAGTATACCTTCCCGAAGACCCGAAGCACCATCTCCATTCCTCAGCTGCTGGTGTCCAATCAGTCCGGCCTTGTCCGCTATCATACGATGACGACGGGAGGCGTTCTCGCGGCAAGTGCCATCATGTTTCTTGCCGGTGTCATCCTTGTGTTTGTATCCTTGATCATCATCCGCATGGATCCCGGCGGGTACATCTTTCTCTGGCTCGGAACTTTCATTGCACTGACAGGAATGTGGGGATTTTCGAACTGCGATATGGCGCTTTTCTTCATCAACGACCCGAATCTGTGGTACATGTTGAGCTATATCAGCTTTTTCAGCCTGGTCCTGCCGCTGGAGCTTACGCTGGAGAACAGCGTCAAGTTTCATCGGAAAAAACCGCTGTTTCTCCTGAGAATCTTTCTGATGATTTCCATGCTTCTGTGTGTTGTCCTTCAGATGACGGGAACAGTCATGTTCACGCAGAGCGCGCGTTTGTATCAGATCCTGATACCATTGTCTATATTCACATTCACGTTTGCTGTGCTTGTGGAAGCGGTCCGGTACAAAAACAAAACCGGCATGCTCTGGGTAGGACCGATGCTGATCCTTTCAGCAGCCAGTGTTGCTGAACTGGTCCGGTACAAAGACGCTGTGGTATATTCGAGCTCCCAGTATTTCGTGTACGGAGTCATGGTCTTCGGATTTTTTATGTGTATGATCGGAGGCTTTCAGATCCGGAAATCCATTCAGCTGTCACGAAGAGAGAAGGAACAGGAATACCGCCTGTCTCTGCTGAACCGCGAAATTGATGAGCAGAAAAAATATCAGGACACGCTGCTGGAGCATGAAAAGGAGCTTCGCAGGCAGCGGCATGACTACAGACATCAGCTGACTGTGCTGAAGGAATTCGCCGATGCCGGGAAGCTTCCGGAGATCAAAGAGTATCTGTCACAGCTCAGGGAAGCGATACCGACCGGAAAAGATATCCGGTACACGGAAAATCCGGTTGTAAACGCCGTGGTCGGCTACTATGCGAGAGCCGCGGGAAATGTCGGGGCATCCGTAAACATCAATATTTCACTGCCCAGAGAACTCTCCCGAAGCGTCGAGCAGAATCTGTGCGTGGTATTCGGAAATCTTCTGGAGAACGTCGTAGAGGCGGAAGAAAGAATTGCGGACAGCGGCAGGAACGTTGAAAAGAAGGTGAACCTGTCTGCGGTCATGCACATGGGACATCTGGTGATCCACATGGAGAACAGCATGACCGGAAGGCCGAGAAAATGGGGCCATTTCTACATCTCAAGCAAACGGGAGGAGGTCGGCATCGGGCTGACCAGTATCGCCAACATCGCGACAATGTACGACGGCAATGCCGAATTCCGCTGCGAAGAAAACTGCTTCATTTCAGATGTATACCTTACTGTATAAGCTCTTCGAAAACGCAGACAGGCTCGTCGCACGCGGAAGCCCGCCGCATGAAAAAAAACTTTTAAAACAGTTTGCGCTATGGTATAATCATTGAGAAGTGCCGGAAGAGGTATCAGTATAACGAGGAGGCTTAAAATGAAGCATATTAAGACATTAAATACAAGAAATCTTCAGAACTCAGTCAAGGACGGCGGATGCGGTGAGTGCCAGACATCCTGTCAGTCCGCATGCAAGACATCCTGCACCGTAGGCAACCAGACCTGCGAGCATGCAGCGAAGTAATTTTTGCATAACCGAACAAGTACAGTCATGAGGTGTTCCTGTTCCGTCCGGATCGGGAACACCTTCTTCTTGTAAGACTTTAGTGGAAGTTAGGAGAGAACTTTTTTGATACATTTATATAAAAACAACGGATACAATATCTGCCTGGATGTGAATAGCGGATCGGTTCACGTCATCGATGATCTTACCTATGACGTCCTTCAGGGGATGGATCAGGGAAAGAGCGACGATCAGATTCAGGAGGAACTTTCCGGCAGATATGATACGGCGGATATCTCAGAGGCAATCAGCGAGTGCGATATGCTGAAGCGTCAGGGAATGCTTTTTTCGGAGGATTCCTATCGGGGAGCCATCGAGCATTTCTCGGAACGGCCGACTGTGGTCAAGGCTCTATGTCTTCAGATCGCGCACGACTGCAACCTGGCTTGCCGCTACTGCTTTGCAGATGAGGGAGAATACCACGGGAAGCGGGGGCTGATGTCATACGAGGTCGGGCGCAAGGCGTTGGATTTTTTGATCCGTAATTCGGGAAACCGGCACAACCTCGAGGTGGACTTCTTCGGCGGAGAACCGACCATGAACTGGCAGGTGGTGAAGGATCTCGTGGCATATGGCAGATCACGGGAAAAGGAGTGCAACAAGAAATTCCGTTTCACGCTGACGACCAATGGGGTTCTTGTCAATGATGAAATCATGGATTTCTGCGACCGTGAGATGGGAAATGTGGTCATGTCTGTGGACGGAAGAAAATCGGTCCATGATTATATGCGTCCTTTCCGCGGCGGAAAGGGAAGCTATGACCTCGTCATCCCGAAGTTCCGGGAATGGGCCGAGAGAAGACATCAGGACAAATACTACGTGAGGGGAACCTTTACTCATTATAATCTGGATTTTGCCGCTGACGTACTTTCACTGGCTGACCTGGGGTTCAAGCAAATATCAATGGAGCCGGTTGTGGCACCGCCGACCGAGGACTACGCAATCCGAGAGGAAGATATTCCGAAGATCTGCGAGCAGTACGACATTCTCGCGAAGGAAATGATCCGGCGGGCGAAGGAAGGGAGAGGCTTCAATTTCTTCCACTTCATGATTGATCTTTCTGGCGGCCCGTGCGTGTACAAGCGGCTCTCGGGCTGTGGCTCAGGCGGAGAGTATCTGGCGGTTTCGCCGTGGGGAGAACTCTATCCCTGTCATCAGTTCGACGGCAATCCGGAATTTATCCTGGGAAATGTGGATGCGGGGATCACCCGTCCGGACCTCGTGCAGGAATTCAAGAAGGTGAATGTCTATTCCAAGCCGGAGTGCACATCATGCTTTTCGAGATTCTACTGCTCCGGCGGTTGCGCAGCGAATTCCTATAACTTCACTGGCGGGATCAATGACGTTTACCGGATCGGATGTGAGCTTCAGCGAAAGAGAGTGGAGTGTGCACTGATGATCAAGGCGGCGCTCGCGGATGATGAGGGCAACACCGAGATGAAAATTGACGGAACAAATGGATGATTTGTAACAAGAGGGTTGAATGAGATGAAAAAGAAACAGAGCATTGCGGTGCTGCTTATCACTGCCGTTCTTACCGTACTTCTCGGCTATACGGTAATATTCGGCTGGGGCAGCCATCACACAGGAGCAATGAAGAATATCCGGACCGGGCTGGACCTTTCCGGCGGTGTCAGCATTACATATGAAGCGACGGAAGCTAACCCGTCCGCGGAGGACATGGCGGATACCATCTATAAGCTCCAGCAGAGGGTTACCACATACAGTACGGAGGCGAATGTCTATCAGCAGGGGCTGAACCGAATGAATGTTGAGATTCCGGGCGTTACAAATGCCAATGAGATTCTCGACGCACTCGGAACGCCGGGTTCCCTGACATTTCAGGATGAAAGCGGGAATACGGTGCTTGAGGGCACGGATATCGCGGATGCGCAGGGCGTATCTACGACAAACTCCAGCACGGGTGCGCGTGAATACGTGGTTGAGCTGACGATGACAAGCGCCGGAGCGGAAAAATTTCAGGAGGCGACCGCGGCAAATATCGGCAAGAAGATCTCCATCATCTACGACGGCCAGACCGTCAGCTCGCCGACGGTACAGAATGAGATCAGCGGCGGAAAGGCTCAGATCACCGGCATGAGCTCTTTGGAGGAGGCACAGAAGCTTGCGTCCTTCATTCGTATCGGATCGCTGTCCCTGGAACTGAAGGAAATCTATTCAAACGTAGTGGGCGCGTCTCTGGGACAGGAGGCACTGACGACAAGTATTACAGCCGGTGCGATTGGTCTTCTGCTTGTGGCGCTTTTCATGATCATCATCTTCCGGATGTCCGGAGTGGCTGCGGCCTGGGCTCTTGTCGTCTTCACATTCCTGGATCTCGGATTCATGAATGCCTTTGATCTGACCCTGACGCTGCCCGGCATCGCGGGTCTGATTCTGACAATCGGTATGGCGGTAGACGCAAATGTCATTATCTATACCCGCGTGAGGGAGGAGCTTGCCACCGGTGTCAGCCTGTATCGGGCATTGAAGGCAGGCTTTCACAAGGCGTTTTCCGCTATTTTTGATGGTCAGATCACCACATTGATCGCGGCCGCCGTGCTCTATATCATGGGAACCGGAACGATCCGCGGATTCGCCACGACGCTGGCGATCGGAACGATCCTGTCGATGTTCACCGCTCTGGCGGTGTCCAGATGGCTGAGCTATGCGTTTTACGGCGTGGGGATCCGGAATGTGCGTTTCTACGGAACGACGACGCACAAGAAGAACTTCCGCTTCGTCGAGAAGAGAGCCATTACCATGGCGATCGGTCTGATCCTGATGATCTCGGTTCCGGTCGGCATGATTATGTACAGCGCAAAGGGAAAGCACGCGATGAATTACAGTCTGGATTTCATCGGCGGAACTGCCACGACGGTTGATTTCGGGCAGGAGATGAGCCTTACGGATCTGGACAATGAGGTGGCTCCGGTTGTCTCCAAGGTGACCGGCAACAGCGATATTCAGTTCCAGAAGATTTCCGGAAGCAATCAGGTCGTGATCAAGACCACGGAGCTTGATGCGGATAAAAGACAGGAGCTGAATGACGTGCTTGCCAAGAACTTCAGCACGATCGACGAGTCGAAGATTACAGCGGAGAACATTTCCTCCACGATTTCCGGAGAAATGAGAAGAAATGCGATCCTGGCAGTAATTATTTCCGTTATCTGCATGCTCTTCTACATCTTCGTCCGCTTCCGTGATTTCCGATTCGCGTCCAGTGCGGTTCTGGCGCTGTGCCATGATATTCTGGTGGTGGTTGCCTTTTATGTATGGTCAAGGGCTGCAGTGGGAAGTACCTTCATCGCTGTTATGCTTACGATTCTCGGATATTCCATCAACTCGACCATCGTCATCTTCGACCGTGTTCGCGAGAATATTCCGATCATGAAGGGAACCAGCAGTTATCGGGAAATTGTCAACGCGTCCATCACACAGACGCTGACACGAAGCTTGTATTCGAACATCACGACCCTCATCACCATTGTGGTGCTGTTCATCATGGGCGTAAGCTCTGTGCGCTCGTTTGCGCTCCCGATCATTATCGGTCTGGTTGCCGGTGCGTACTCCTCGATCTTCATTACCGGACCGCTGTGGTACATGATGAAGACCCGGAACGGGAAAAACGATCTCGTGCCGTCTGTGCAGGGCACGGCGGGTTCACGGGCTGCCGGAGGAAATCAGCCGGCATCGGCGGGCTCCGCAAATGCACCCGGGACAGGCAGAAGAAAGTATGTGAAAAAAGACAGAAGTGAACTTTCGAGCGTAAAACCGAAAAAAGGCAGAAACAGAAAGTTCTGATTTGAGCAGGCACCCGGATCGGGTGCCTGTTTCCGTTCGCGTACTGCCGGCGGCTTCTTCTGATATCCGCATGATCAAGGCGGAAGAGGATGCACGGTCGTAATAAATCAGAGAAAGGAAAACAAGGGATGGAAGAAAAATGGGTAGTCGCCGCGAAGCGCGCGGATTTCAGCGGAATCGGCGCGAGACTTCATCTGGACCCGGTGATTGTGCGCCTGATCCGGAATCGTGATGTCTTTACGGAAAAGGATGATCCGGAAACCGCAGAGAAAAAAATCCGGAAATATCTGGACGGAGGACTTTCGGATCTGTATGATCCGTCCGGCATGAAGGATATAGAGAAAGGAAGCGGCGTTATTTTTGATGCCATCCGCGAAAAACGGAAGATACGAATCATCGGAGACTACGACATCGACGGAATCATGTCGTCCTGCATTCTGATCAGGGGCCTCAGAAGGCTCGGCGCAGATGTATCCGTGAAAATCCCGGACCGGATCCGGAACGGATACGGCCTGAATGAAAGCCTGGTGCGGGACGCTTACGAGGACGGCGTCGATCTGATCGTCACCTGCGACAACGGAATCGCCGCTGCGGAGCAGATCCGTCTGGCACATGAACTCGGAATGAAGGCCGTCGTCACGGATCATCACGCCATCCCTTTCCGTGAGACAGAGAAGGGAGACAAGGAGTATCTCCTCCCGCCGGCCGAGGCGGTGATCAATCCGCACCGCGCGGATGATTCCTATCCCTTTGACGGCCTGTGCGGAGCGGGAGTCGCTTTCAAGCTGATCTGCTATATGTATGACTGTGCAGAGCTTCCCGACCGTGAACAGGAAAAGGAAAAACTTCTGGAATTTACAGCTATCGCAACGGTCGGCGACGTGATGGACCTGAAGGACGAAAACCGGATTCTGGTACGCGAGGGTCTGAAGCGCCTGCACCGGACCGCGAACCCGGGACTCTGCGCACTCGCGGAGCAATGCGGAATCGACAAGGAGGACATCGGAACCTACCACATCGGGTTTGTGCTCGGGCCATGCCTGAATGCGAGCGGCAGACTGGATACCGCGGAGCGCGCCCTTCGGATGGTTCTGACAGATGATCCGAAGGAGGCCGGAGATCTGGCGGCCGATCTGGTGAGCCTGAACGCGAGCCGGAAGGATATGACTGCCAGAGGACTGGAGCAGGCGCTCGGGATGGTAGAAGACTCTGACCTGAAAAAAGACAGAGTTATCGTCGTGTATCTTCCGGAATGCCATCAGAGCCTTGCGGGCATCATTGCCGGAAGGCTGCGGGAGCATTACTACAGGCCGGCTTTTGTCCTCACCGGAACGGATGAGGTCAAAGGATCCGGACGCTCGATAGAGACATATTCCATGTATGACGAGCTCTGCAAGATCCGGGACGTCTTCACAAAATTCGGCGGGCACCCTATGGCCGCCGGGGTGTCTCTTGCGGCAGAAAAGGTCGGGGAATTTCGGCGGAGAATCAATGAGGTGTGCACGCTCACGCCGGAGCAGTTGACGCCGAAAACGGTCATCGACGTGGCGATGCCGGTCGCCTACATACGGGAGGATCTGATCCGTCAGATGCGGCTGCTTGAGCCGTGCGGCAAGGGCAATACCCGCCCCGTTTTCGCGGAAAGTCAGATGCGGATCCAGTCGCCCAGAGTATTCGGGAAAAACCGGAATGTGTGCAAGATGAAGCTGGAAGACCGGAACGGGTACAGGATGGATGCCGTCTGGTTCGGCGACGCAGATGAATTCGTGCGCCGTGCTTCCGGACGGGCGATCTCGGTCACCTATTATCCGGAGATTGATACCTGGCAGGGAAGAAACCGTCTTCAGGTCCGCATACTTTCTTATCGCTGACGGTGCATGACGGCTGGCGTCTGCGGGCTGCCGTAATGAGCTGGGCGATGAACAGCAGCGCACGATGACAAAGGAAGCCGTCAGAGTGTCCCTGAAATATTGCGGGTACTGAAATTTGATGCTATACTGAGGTTTACGGTCACCCGAAGAAGACAGAACAGGAGATAAAACAGGATGAAAGAATTAAAAGATTATGTAACTACAATTCCGGATTTTCCGGAGCCCGGTATCATGTTCAGAGATATCACCAGTATCCTCGATGACGCGGACGGACTGCAGCTCGCCATCAATACGCTGCAGAAGTTCCTGGAGGGACTGGATGTGGATGTAATCGCCGGAACGGAATCCAGAGGATTTATCTTCGGTATGCCGATCGCGTACAATCTGCACAAGCCTTTTGTGCTTATTCGCAAGAAGGGCAAGCTTCCGAGGGAGACGATTTCGGAGACATACGATCTTGAGTACGGTCAGGCGACGATTGAAATTCACAAGGATTCCATCAAGCCGGGTCAGAAGGTTGTGCTTGTCGACGATCTGATCGCCACAGGCGGCACGATTGAGGCGGCAGCGCATCTGGTCGAGAGACTGGGCGGAGAAGTGGTCAAAATGATCTTCGTCATGGAGCTCGCGGGGCTGAAGGGCAGAGAGCGCCTGTCAAAGTATGACATTGATTCCGCAATTATTTATGAAGGAAAATAATTCCCGCAGTGATATGGTATTCAGGTGATACTGTATTTGCGAAGAAAAATAATTCCCGCAGGTGATGCCGTCAGCCGCGCTTTGCTGTCTTCAGGCAAAGCGTGACGCTGATAAGCGCATGCGGCAGTGTGGTCGTTTATGCGAGCGGCGCGGCAGCGGAATTTTTCCGCCAGACGCGTTTTATTTCGCTTTTCCGGTATGCCGGGTCTGGAGAACATCGTATGGAGAACACGCAGAAACTAAACCCGATCGACAGAGAAAAGCTGCGCAGGGAAGATGAAAAATTAAAGAAGGACGTGGCGGAGGTCGATGCAAGCCTCAAGACAATGGAGGACTTCTCCTCACCGGAAAAGCTCTATGAGGAACTGGTTCGGAGCGTCAGAAAATACCATCCGTCCACGGATCTGTCCATGATTGAGAAGGCGTATAAGGTTGCGTCGGATGCGCATAAGGATCAGAAGAGAAAGTCCGGAGAGCCTTACATCATCCATCCCCTGTGCGTCGGAATTATTCTTGCGGATCTTGAGCTGGACAAGGAATCCATTGCCGCAGGCCTGCTTCATGATGTTGTCGAGGATACGGTCCTGACCAAGGAGCAGGTCGCAGAGCAGTTCGGCGACGAGGTCGCACTGATTGTAGACGGCGTGACGAAGCTGGGACAGCTGAGCTATTCGGCGGACAAGGTGGAGGAACAGGCGGAGAATCTGCGCAAGATGTTCCTTGCCATGGCGAAGGATATCCGTGTCATCATGGTCAAGCTTGCGGACCGTCTGCACAACATGCGGACGCTGCAGTACATGCGGCCGGAAAAACAGCTGGAGAAGGCCAGAGAGACCATTGATATCTATTCTCCGATCGCGCAGCGGCTCGGACTTGCGAAGATCAAGAATGAGCTGGACGATCTGTCCCTGAAATATCTGGAACCGGAGGCCTACTATGACTTGGTGCATCAGATCAATCAGAAGAAATCCGAGCGCGAGGCCTTTGTCGAGGAGATTGTCGAAGAGGTAAGAGTTCAGATCGAGGATGCCGGAATCGAGGCGCAGATTTACGGAAGGGCCAAGCATTTCTTCAGCATCTACAAGAAGATGGTCAATCAGCACAAGACGCTGGACCAGATCTATGATCTGTTCGCGGTCCGCATCATTGTCGAGACGGTGAAGGACTGCTATGCGGCTCTCGGGGTTATTCACGAGATGTATACGCCGGTACCGGGGAGATTCAAGGATTATATCGCCATGCCGAAGCCGAATATGTATCAGTCCCTTCACACAACGCTGATCGGACCGAACGGAACGCCGTTCGAGATACAGATCCGGACGTTTGAAATGCACCGGGTGGCGGAATACGGTATCGCCGCGCACTGGAAATACAAGGAGGCCTCGGACGGCAGGACGCCGGGCCCGGAGCAGGAAGAGGAGAAGCTGAACTGGCTGCGTCAGATCCTGGAGTGGCAGCAGGATCTGTCTGACAACAGAGAGTTTATGAGCCTTCTGAAGAGCGACCTGAACCTTTTTAACGAAAATGTCTATGTGTTCTCACCGGCGGGCGATGTGAAGACGCTGCCGGCCGGGTCCTGCACCATTGATTTCGCCTATTCGGTCCATTCCGCGGTCGGAAACCGGATGGTCGGCGCCAGAGTGAACGGCAAGCTTGTTCCCATTGAGACCGAGCTTCACAACGGCGACCGCGTCGAGATCATAACCTCGCAGAACTCCAAGGGACCGAGCCGCGACTGGCTGAAGGTTGTGAAGAGTACGCAGGCGAAGAACCGCATTAACAAGTGGTTCCGGGAAGAGAAGAAGGAAGACAACATTCTTCGCGGAAAAGAGCTTCTGACGAATTACGCCCATGCAAAGGGGCGTACGATCAGCGATCTTATGAAGCCCGCCTACACAGAAAAGGTGATGCGCAAGTACGGCTTCCAGGACTGGGATTCGGTTCTCGCGGCGATCGGGCACGGAGGCCTGAAAGAGGGCCAGGTCATGAACAAGCTGGTCGAATGCATGGAGCGGGACCGCAAAATGCAGATGACGGATCAGGATGTTCTGGACGCTGCCGCTGCGAATGCACAGTCACAGGACAAGGCGGGTATGAATGACCCGGAGGTTCTGAAGCATAAGGGAGGAATCACGGTACGCGGCATTCATGACGTCGCCGTTCGTTTTTCCAAGTGCTGCAGCCCCATTCCGGGAGATGAGATCGTCGGATTCGTGACAAGAGGCCGGGGAATCACCATTCACCGGACGGACTGCATCAATATCATGAACCTCCCGGAATCGGAGCGAAGCCGTCTGATCGAGGCGGAATGGGCGCCCGAGCAGGACAAGGGAGAGTCTTACTCTGTCAGCATCGTGCTCTACGCGAACAACCGCACGGGACTTCTGGTGGATATCTCTAAGATCTTCACGGAGCGCGACATTGATGTATCGGCGATGAATGTGCGGACAAGCAAGCAGGGCACGGCGACGATCGATATGACCTTCCATGTGAGAAGCACCGGCGAGCTGCGCGATCTCACAGAGAAGCTCCGTCAGATTCCGAATGTCCTCGATGTCGAGCGGCAGAAGGGATGAAATCGTGCTGAGACGGCGGCCTGTTATGTGTCTGTGACGAGATTTTATGCAGATCAGGAGTAGATTTATGTCTGAGATGGAAGTTCAGAGCATGGTCCTCGGCATGGTCCGGACCAATGTATATCTGATAAAGAACAGAGAAACCGGTGAACTGCTGATTGTGGACCCGGCAGACAGCCCGGATCGGATCTCCCGGAAAATCGGAGAGATGGCGGGCCGGCCGGCTGCCATACTGCTGACGCACGGCCATTTTGATCACATCGGTGCGTGTGAGGCGCTTCGGACCAAGTACGGAATCGGGGTCTATGCAGAAGAGCATGAGAGGGAGGTTCTGGAAAATTCATCGGAGAATCTCTCGGCATCCTGGGACGCTCCGGTCACTGCCGAGGCTGATCATTATGTGAAGGACGGCGATGTCCTTACGCTTGCCGGCTTTGAGATTCATGTATATCATACGCCGGGACATACCGTCGGGAGCTGTTGCTATTATTTCCCGAAGGAAAAAGCGCTGTTCAGCGGAGATACGCTGTTCTGCGAATCTTACGGAAGAACGGATCTTCCGACAGGAAGCGGACGGGACATGGAGGAAAGTGTCCGCCGCCTTCTGAGGGAGATTCCGCCGGAGACCGCGGTGTACACCGGTCATGAGATGTTTACGACGATCGCCCGCGAGCGGAAGTACAACCCGCTCGCAAGGTGACCGGAAATGAGGTGAAGAGGTGCCTGCCAGATTTGCGCTGCAGTTCAATCAAAGGAAATATGAATACGATGTCTATAATCTGATCCGGGCTTTTTTTCCTCTGTCTGAGATTGAGATCTGGTACGAGGGAGAGGAGCGGCCTGCCGGGGATTTTGACGCGGACTTCGCCGTCACGTATGGCAGGACGAGCATCTCCTTTTCCTTCGGCTCCGCGGAGGAGGAATGGAGCAGCCCCGAGGCGCGGGAGAACGCTCTGGAGAACAGCAGGAGGCTCGGGATTTCCGGTCCGGTCACCGCAGTGTGTCTTCTCTCTGATCCGGACGACAGAATCCGCACAAAGAATGAGCTGAAGCAGCTGATCTACCGGAACCTGTCGGAGGCGACCGGGCTGACGCTTCCATGGGGCGATCTTACCGGCATACGTCCGACCAAGATCGCCATGAAGCTGCTGGAGGAAGGACGGTCCGATGAGGAGATTGGCCGGGAAATGAAGGAGAATTACTTCACGTCGGACAGCAAGATCCGCCTGTCTCTTTCCGTGATTCACAGAGAGAAGGAAATTCTCGGCCGGATGCACCTTGAGAAGGGCTACAGTCTTTATGTGGGCATTCCGTTCTGTCCGACCATCTGTCTGTATTGTTCGTTCGGCTCTCATCGTCTGGACCTCTGCCGGAAGATGGAAGAGCCGTATTTTCATGCCATGTACCGGGAGCTTGCGTTTATCGCCGGTGAGATGAAGGATTTCACCCTGGATACGGTCTATATCGGCGGCGGAACGCCGACGGCTGTCTCCGCAGGGCGTCTGGATGAGCTGCTCTCTGTTCTCAGTCGGGAGTTCGATCTGGATCATCTGGCGGAATTCACCGTAGAGGCGGGACGGCCGGATACGATCACGGAGGAAAAGCTCCGCGTGCTTCAGAAATATCCGGTGAGCCGGATTTCCATCAACCCGCAGACCATGAATCAGAAGACCCTGGACGTGATCGGCAGAAAGCATACGGTGGAGGAGACGGTCACAAAATTCCGTCTTGCGCGCGCGATGGGCTTTGACAACATCAACATGGACCTGATTGTGGGGCTTCCCGGAGAGGGCGCCGATGAGGTGAGCCACACGCTGGAGGAGATCCGGAAGCTGGATCCGGACAGTCTCACGATTCATTCGCTCGCGTTAAAGCGGGCGACACGGCTGAACCTCTTCAAGGAAGAATATGAGCCGATTTCCTTCCGCAATTCCGCGGAAATCATGGACCGCACACAGGCCTGCGCGGAAGAGATGGGGATGAGCCCCTATTATCTGTACCGTTACAAGAACATGGCGGGCAATTTCGAAAATGTCGGATACGCGAAGCCCGGCAAGGCGGGAATTTACAATGTTCTGATCATGGAAGAAAAGCAGAGCATTCTCGCCGCGGGATCCGGAGCTTCTACAAAGTTTGTCTTTGAGAACGGGAGACGGATCGAGCGCGCCGAAAATGTAAAGGATCTCAGGAATTACACGGAGCGTATCGAGGAGATGTGCCGGCGCAAGAAGAATGGAATTGATTCTTATCTAAGGCAGTGAATACGGAATATGAAGAAGAAAAAAGACAGCAGATCCGGTAAAGTGAAGGACGGGAAAAAGAGCAAAGAGAAGAATCCGAAGAAGAAGCAGAAGACGCAGGATAAACCGAAGGCGGAGAGCGGACAGAAGACGCGGGACAAATCGAAAACGCAGAGCGGACAGAAGACGCGGGACAAATCGAAAACGCAGAGTGGACAGAAGGCGCGCGACAAACGGAAGATACACGGCGCGCAGAAAGCCCACCAGGGTTCCGTGAAGAAGAATATCCGCGTTTCCTATCACAATACCCGCCACCTGTTCGGGGCGAACATGTCAGAACAGCTGGAGCATGGGGAAAACGTCAGCAGTCTCGCATATGAGGTCGGCCGCGAGCTGGGACTGCCCGATGAGGAGTGCAGGAACCTGATCATTGCGGGCTTTTTTCACGATATCGGAAAGGCTCAGATTTCCAGTGAGGCGCAGGGCAGGGATTCCATGCTGGTGGAAGAGATGAATTCCGTACGGCAGCATCCGAAGGCGGGATACGATATTCTGAAGCGCCACGGATTCTCAGAGGAGATCTGCAGAGATGTTCTGTATCACCATGAAAACATGGATGGAAGCGGTTATCCGGAGAATCTTGAGGGAGCCAACATTCCGCTCGGGGCTTGCATTCTGCGCGTCTGTGATGTATTCTGTGCATTGATTCAGGATCGTCCCTATCGGAGCGCGTTTCCGCCTGAGACCGCTGTGAAAATGATGATCGAAGAAGTGGAAAAATACAACCTGAAAGTTTTTCTGGCATTCCAGCGGGTTCTGCACAGGAGTCCGGACGGCAGCATCGCTCTGCCTGAGGTACGGCCGGAAGTGAGAGGAGTTTGGAAGAAATTATGAAGCTTACAAAAAAACCCGTGACCGGAATGAAGGATATCCTCCCCCGGGAGATGGAAATCCGCAATTATGTGATCGGCCTGATCAACGAGACCTATTCCAGATTCGGCTTCACGCCGATCGAAACCCCCTGTGTGGAGCATATTGAGAACCTGAACAGCAAGCAGGGCGGAGAAAATGAGAAGCTGATCTTCAAGATTCTAAAGAGAGGCGAGAAGCTGAAGCTTACAGAGGCGGAATCCGAGGCGGATCTTGTCGACAGCGGACTCAGATACGATCTCACGCTCCCGCTTTCCCGTTTTTATGCCAATAACGCGAATGATCTTCCCAGTCCTTTCAAGGCGCTTCAGACCGGGAATGTATTCCGTGCGGATCGCCCTCAGAGAGGAAGATTCCGCCAGTTCAGGCAGTGCGATATCGATATCCTCGGCGAATCCTCCAACCTCGCGGAGATCGAGCTGATCCTTGCAACGACCACGCTGCTGGGAAAGCTGGATTTCCGGAATTTCACCATCCGCATCAATGACCGCCGCATTCTGAAGGCGATGGCCGCGTACAGCGGTTTCCCCGAGGAATCCTACGACGAGGTTTTCATCATCCTAGACAAGATGGACAAGATCGGGCTGGACGGCGTGGAAAAGGAGCTCCTGGAATCCGGATACGCGAAGGACTCTGTGGAGAAATACCTGGAGCTGTTCCGGATCATCACTCCGGATGCCGCAGGTGTGCAGACGGCAAAAGAGAAGCTGACGGGATTCCTCGATCCGGAATACGCAGACGGACTGATTACCATCATGAACAGCGTCGATGCGGTCAAGACTGCGGATTTCTGCATGAAGTTTGACCCGACGCTTGTCCGGGGCATGTCCTACTACACAGGACCGATCTTTGAGATTTCCATGGATGAATTCGGCGGTTCTGTCGGCGGCGGTGGAAGGTATGACGAGATGGTCGGGAAATTCATCGGCCAGCCGGTACCTGCAGTCGGTTTTTCCATCGGTTTCGAGCGCATCGTTATGCTGCTCCTGGAGCGCGGCTACCAGGTTCCGGGAACCGCTGTGAAGAAGGCATATCTTATTGAGAAGAAGTGCTCCGGCGAGAAGATTCAGGAGACGGTCCGCAGGGCGATGCAGGAGCGGGCAGAAGGCAAGACGGTGAATCTTCTTGTCATGAAGAAAAACAAGAAATTCCAGAAGGAGCAGCTTGCGGCAGAAGGCTATACAGAGATCGAGGAAGTTTTTTCTGTATAAGCTCTTCGAAAACGCAGACGGGATCGACGCACGCGAAGCGCGCGTAAGAGACCGGAAGCGATTTCGAAGGCAACAGGAATGAGGATGAAGCGCGTATGCGCGGAATCCGAATTCCTGTAGGATTGCGGGAGTGCGGAGCACGAAGCAATCCGCAGCTTATACAGATTGGAACAGAATCTATCATGATGGCGTATACTGAAAGCTCTTCGAAAACGCAGACGGGATCGACGCACGCGAAGCGCGCGTAAGAGACC
>CAIFEZ010000017.1:0-42061 GCA_903789595.1 uncultured eubacterium 1-6 | reverse complement strand
GGAAGCGATTTCGAAGGCAACAGGAATGAGGATGAAGCGCGGATGCGCGGAATCCGCAGCTTGTACAGTTTGGATCACAATCTACAGGTTCACGGGCTGCAGCATTGAAATATTTGTGAACAGAATCAGATACATTAGAATATAAGGAGACAATGAACCATGGCGGAGAGTATGAAGGGAATGAAACGGACCTGCAGGGCTGCGGAGGTTACCGCTGAGATGATCGGCAGCGAAGTGACTCTGATGGGCTGGGTACAGAAGAGCCGCAATAAGGGCGGTATTATTTTCGTGGATCTCAGGGACCGTTCCGGTATCATGCAGCTGATCTTTGACAGCAGGGAAACCGAGGAGGAGTGCTTCAGCAAGGCGGCACGGCTTCGATCGGAGTTTGTCATCGCTGTCAGAGGAACGGTCCGTAAGCGTGAGGGAGCGGTAAATGAGAAGCTCGCGACCGGTTCGATGGAAGTTCTTGTGAATTACCTGAGAATCCTGGCAGAGTCCGAGACACCGCCATTCCCGATTGAGGAGAACAGCAAGACGAAGGATGAGATCCGTCTGACGCACCGCTATCTCGATCTTCGCCGTCCGGATCTGCAGAGAAATATGAAGCTTCGCTCCGACGTCGCATACTATACGCGGGAGTTTTTCCATAATGAAGGCTTTATGGAAATCGAGACGCCGATGCTTGGAAAGAGTACGCCTGAGGGAGCCCGCGATTACCTTGTGCCGAGCCGGATTCATCCCGGCAGCTTCTATGCGCTGCCGCAGTCTCCGCAGCTTTTCAAGCAGCTTCTGATGTGCTCGGGATATGACCGTTACATCCAGCTGGCCAGGTGCTTCCGCGACGAGGACCTTCGTGCGGACCGTCAGCCGGAGTTTACACAGATCGATATGGAGCTCTCCTTTGTGGATGTGGACGATGTCATCGATGTCAATGAGAGATATCTGAAATATCTGTTCAAGAAGACACTGAATGTAGACGTTCCGACGCCGATCCCGAGGATGACCTGGATCGAGGCGATGAACCGCTTCGGATCCGATAAGCCGGATGTCCGGTTTGGTCTGGAGCTGGTAGATGTGTCTGAAGTTGTAAAGGACTTCGACTTCGCGGTATTCCGCAATGCGCTGGCATTGAAGGACGGTTCTGTCCGCGGCATTAATGTCAAGGGACAGGGCAATATGGGCCGCAAGCAGATCGACAAGCTGGTCGAGATGGCAAAAGGCATGGGCGCAGGCGGTCTGGCATATATCCAGATGAAGGATGACGGAACGGTAAAATCCTCCTTCGCGAAATTTATGACCGAAGAGCAGGAGGCAGCCCTGATCCGTGCGATGAAGGGCGAAAAGGGAGACCTTCTGATCTTTGCTGCAGATCGGAACAAAATCGTCTGGAACGTGCTCGGACAGCTCCGGCTGCATTTCCGTGACGAGCTCGGCCTTACGCGGAAGGATGATTTCCGTTTCCTCTGGATCGTGGAATTCCCGCTTCTGGAGTGGTCCGATGAGGAGAACCGCTTCATGGCGATGCACCATCCCTTCACGATGCCGATGGAAGAGGACTGGGACAGGATCGATTCCGATCCGGGTTCTGTCCGCGCAAAGGCGTATGATATTACGCTGAACGGCAACGAGATCGGCGGAGGCTCCGTCCGGATTCATCAGAATGACATTCAGGAGAAGATGTTTGAGGTTCTGGGCTTTACCAAAGAGCGGGCGTGGGAGAATTTCAAGTTCCTCCTCACCGCTTTCAAGTACGGCGTTCCGCCGCACGCCGGTCTGGCATACGGACTCGACCGTCTGGTCATGCTCATGGCGGAGGCGGATACTATCCGCGATGTCATTGCCTTCCCGAAGGTCAAGGACGCGTCCGATCTCATGACGGAGGCGCCTTCGAGAGTAGATCAGAAACAGCTGGATGAGCTGGGACTGGAGGTCCCCGCGGAAGAGTAACAGCGTGAACACTAACAGCAAAAAGACCGTCGGATCAGCCGGCGGTCTTTTTCTTGACATCAAGTGTACTGTGTTATATAGTACACAGTATACAGGGAAATTTTACAGCAGGCAGAGGGATTTTTGCGGAGGAAGGAGGGAAGGCTTTGATTGCGATTGACTACCAGGATCGGCGTCCGATTTACGAGCAGATCGCGGATTACTATGAGATGCTGATTATTAAAGGGGTGCTGGCGCCGGATGAAAAGATTCCTTCCGTGCGGCAGATGGCGCAGGAGCTGTCGATCAATCCGAATACGATTCAGAAGGCTTACACTGTACTGGAAAAAGAGGGATATATTTACACTGTAAAGGGAAGAGGAAACTTTGTTTCCGGGGATCAGTCCGCTCTGGCGGAGCAAAAGCGGAATGTTTGGAAGAGTAAGATGAGGGAATGCCTGAAGGAGGGCAGAGAACTCGGCGTCGGCCGGGCAAGCTGTATCCGCCTGGTGGATGAGATCTGTGGAGGGGAAGAACAATGATAGAATTGAAGAATGTATCAAAGAGGTTCCAGGATGTTCAGGCTCTCCGGGACGTTACGTCCGTGATTTCAGAGGGGGAGGTTTTCGGACTGGTCGGGACGAACGGATCCGGCAAAAGTACGCTGCTTCGGATGATTGCCGGCGTGCTGAAGCAGGACAGCGGAGAAATCCTTGTCGACGGAATTCCGGTGTGGGATAATCCGCCGGCAAAGGCTGATGTTTGTTTCATACCGGATCTCAGTTATTTTCCGATAAACGCGACGCCGGCAGCGATGATCAGAATCTGGAAGACGATTTACCCGGATTTTCAGGAAAAGCGGTTTCTGGAGCTGCTCAGTAAAATCGGCATGGACAAAAAACGAAGGATCCATACGTTTTCCAAGGGAATGAAGAAGCAGCTGTCCCTGTTTCTCGGTATTTGTTCGGGAACGAAATACCTTCTGTGCGATGAAACCTTTGACGGACTGGATCCCGTGGTCCGGCAGGCAGTCAAGGGACTTTTGGCGTCAGAAATTCTGGATCGTGAATTTGTCCCGGTCATAGCCTCTCACAATCTTCGGGAGATGGAGGATATCTGTGACCATGTGGGTCTGCTGCATGAGGGGAAGCTTCTTCTCTCCAGCGCCCTCGACGATATGAAGTTCAATATGCAGAAGGTACAGCTCGTGCTGAGAGATCCCATGATGGAGGAAGAGCTGAAGGCCCGTCTCGATGTGATTTTAAGCGAGAAGAGGGGCTCGATTCTTACGGTCGTGGCCAGAGGCTCTTATCAGAGCGTCATGGAGCCTATAGAAAGCATGAATCCGGTCTTTGTGGAAAATCTGCCGCTGACACTGGAGGAAATCTTTATTACAGAAACGGAGGTGGCAGGATATGATGTCCGCAGCATTCATTCATAAGAGCCAATCGAAGCAGGGGCCGGACAGACGGAGAAATGCGGAGAGAAGGATCCGCTCCTTCCGGTTCATCCGGCAGGAGATCAGCCTCTCCTACTGGCTTCCTGTCCTGATCGCGGTGGTTGCTTTTTTTGCGTATCCCATCCGTCTGTATCTGGCCCTTAATATCAATAATCTGTATGCCGAAAAAGGGAAAAATTATGACGCCATGATCCGTTCACTCCGTTTACAGGTCCTGGAATCGAGCCTTGGGACCGGGGATCTGATCACGATTTTTGCTGTCGGCGTCGCTTCACTTCTGTGTGCCTGCACCATGTTTTATTACCTGGATTCGAGGGAGAAAACCGATTTTTATCACAGTCTCGCGCTTACCCGCGCCGAGCTGTACCGTGCGAAGTTTGCGGCGGGCTGGATTGCAGCGGCGGTTCCGTATCTCGTGAATGTGCTGGGCGGCTATTTCCTGTTCGGAGGAATCTACGGGCTGCTGACCGGGGAGACGCTGCGGACGGTGGCTTCTGCGGTGCTGTTTTTCCTTCTGGCATTCTCCGCGATTTACGCTGTCTGCATTCTGGCGATGATTCTGACCGGAAGGCTCCTGACGGGCATCCTTACAGGAGTATTTTTTCTGGGCTACGGCCCGGCGTGCTTCTTGCTGATGCGTTCGCTGATTCTGGATAATTTTGTGACTTACAGCAGTTATACAGATAAAGGGAGCAATGTAATATGGCTGCTTTCCCCGTTCTCCCTGATGCTTCTGAACCGGGAGAAGCAGCAGTCTTCGCTGCTCGGAACGTCATTTCCGGTTATGGCATATCATCAGATCCTGCCGGCGCTCTTTCTGGCGGCTTATTTCATCCTGTCGGTTTTCCTCGGCATGTTTCTGTACAAAAGGAGACGGTCGGAGGCGGCGGAAAGCTCCCTGTGTTATCACGGCTTCGGCGCATGCGTGAAGCTTCTGGTGAGTATTCCGGGAGGGATTGCCTTCGGAGCGCTGTTTTCCAGATCTGCAGACGCCGGCAGTGTGAGCTGGGCGGTATTTTCTGTGATCGGGGTATTTCTGATCAACGGCATTATAGAATTCATCTACAGCAGAGATCTGAAGAGCGTTCCGAGACACTGGGTCTCTCTTGCCGCGGAGTTTGCCGGAACGGCTTTGCTCCTGACGCTCATGATTGTGAATCCCTTCGGATATGACAGCTGGCTTCCGGAGACAGACCAGATCCGGTCGATGTCGATGATACCGAGCGGCGGAGGAATCAGTATCCTGGGCGAATACAGCTACGGGGATATGAGCCGGAACGCGATTCCCATGCTGAAGGATACCGAAACCGGGGATTTTGCGGCGATCTACGGGCTTGCGGAGGAAGGCGTTAAGAATGCGGCGTCGGCGGAGGATTCGGGATATGATCCGAATGTATGCGTCATGTTCCGCATGAAAAACGGACGTGTGGTATACCGGCAATATCAGGTTTCGGATGAGCAGCTGCAGAAGACAGAGAATGAGCTGTCGGCCGCTTCTTCCTGGAGAAAGAAGATTTATCCGACCAATTTTGTGGATCCTTCCGCGATCGAAAGCGTGGAGATCTGCCCATGGGAAATTGAAAAAGGACCGGGGACGGCGCCGGATCTGAATGAGGATGAGATCCGCGGGCTGATCCAGGCGCTGCGGGAGGACTCCAATGAGACAGATCTCGCGGCGATACAGGAGGAAAACCCCGCGGGAACCATTCTGTTCACGCCGAAGAACTGGTCGGAGGGCATTTCTGAGGAGAATAACCGGGTCGATGTGTACAGCCTGTACATTTATCCGGAATACCGCAGAACATTGGAATTCCTGAAAAATTACGGCATCGATCTACAGGGGAATACATCCGGACCGGAAGAGACGGAGAAAAACGGCAGCAGCGGGATTCTGTCAGTCAGTGTGCAGAGCAAGGACAGCAGCTATCTGATTTCAGATGCCGGTGAGATCTCAGAGTTTCTCCGTCACATCACGCAGATCCGCTATGATTATACCAATGACGGAGAAAACAGTGACTGGTGGTATCTGTCAGTCTCCTACGAGGGAACGCAGAATGAACGGTCGGAGTATTTTATTCCGGATGACGAAGCTGTGAAGATTCTTGAAAAAAATATAGCGAATGAAGACTGAATTACATCAGAATACTGGAAAGAATACTTATAATATGATAATATTCTGGTAAAGATCTGAAAAACACGCAGAATTTCGAACAGAATTCCGAACGAGATAAAATGCCGCACAGAGAACCTTTTGCAGCTGAGGCGGAATTCCCCGCCTCTGGTCAATGCAATTATCCGGACGGCGCATACAGAGAGCCGGGTGCGGCAGAGGCGGCTGTCCTGGAGGGAAGGAGTGTTATGAAGAAGAAAAAAACGGTCATTGTGGTGTTGATCCTTGCTGCCGCGGGGGCTTGTGCATTCGGAATCTTCCGGATGCGCGCGGCAAAGAATAAAACGGAGAATCCGGAGGAGGTGGCTTATGTCCAAACAGTGTCAAGCCTCGCGGATACCGGTTCTCTTGGAACGAACAATTATTACGCGGGAACGGTGGAGACGCAGGAGACCTGGTCCGTGAACAAGAACGCGGACGCGGAGGTCAGGGATCTGAAGGTCGCCGTCGGGCAGGAAGTGAAGAAGGGCGATGCGCTTTTTACCTATGACACGACGAAATACCAGCAGGATCTGGAGCAGGCGAATATTGATCTTCAGAGACTGAATAACGAGTACACCTCGATGGGGCAGACGATCAGTCAGCTGACAAAGGAGAAGGCGTCTGCTTCCGCATCGGAGCAGGCGGATTACACGATCCGGATCCAGGAACAGCAGCTCTCCCAGCAGCAGAAGCAGCTGGATATTCAGAGCAAGCAGCAGGACATCCGCAAACTTCAGGACAATATCAATAACGCGACGGTGACCAGCCAGATGGACGGCGTGGTAAAGAGCATTAATGACGGAACGTCGGTCTCCTCTGACGGCACCGACACCTCGTACATCACCATTATCAAGACAGGCGACTACAGGGTGAAAGGCACCGTGAATGAACAGAATGTCGGAACGCTGTCCGAGGGTACCCCGGTCGTTGTTCATTCCAGAGTGGATTCTGACAAAACCTGGAAGGGGACGATCAGCAAGATCGACACCGAGAATACCGTCAGCAGCAATACGGACTACGGATACGGCGGGGCATCGTCCTCCGGCGGCACAAACTATCCGTTCTATGTGGAGCTGGAGAGCAGTGACGGTCTGATGCTTGGGCAGCATGTATACATGCAGACAGACACCGGAAGCAGCGTGGACAAGAGCAAAGGAATCTGGATCGGTTCCTACATGGTTGATCAGTCCGATGCAGAGCATCCCTTTGTCTGGGCAGCAGGGAAGAGCGGAAAACTGGAAAAACGCGAGGTAACGCTTGGGGAGAGCGATGATATGACTGGTGAGGTGCAGATCACAGAGGGAATCACGATGGAGGATTCTCTGGCGATCCCGTCGCCGGATCTGAAGGAAGGCATGGCGACGGCTCCGATGAGCGAGATGACTTTCGGTTCTGCAACGGAGGGTGTGACATCCTCGAGTACAATATCTATGTCCGGAAATGACGTGATGTCCGGAAGCTATTACGATGATACCATCTCGTCCTCAGGGTACACGGAGCTGGAGAGCAGCAACAACCCGGAGCTTTCGGAAACGCAGCAGGAAGCGGCACAGGATGCCGGCGGTGTATCCGGGGAAGCGGCTGAGGGAACAGATGCCGGGACAGATGCAGGAACAGAGGCGGGCGGCGCTGCTGCCGCGGACTGAGGGGGGTGCCGGAATGATCCTTGCATGCAGACATATCTATAAGAATTATATTCAGGGAAAGCTTGAGGTGCCGGTTCTCAAGGATGTGAATTTCTCAATGGACGAGGGAGAATATGTGGCGGTCATGGGCCCTTCCGGGTCCGGAAAATCGACGCTGATGAATCTGATCGGCTGCCTTGACCAGCCGACCAGCGGCACGCTGATACTGGACGGGAAGGAAGTATCAAAGCTTTCGGACAACGAGCTCGCGGATCTGCGTCTGGAAAAGATCGGTTTTGTGTTCCAGAACTTTCAGCTGCTGCCGTACATGACAGCGCTGGAGAATGTGGAGCTTCCGCTGACTTATGCCGGGCTGCCGAAGAAACAGCGGCGGGAGCTGGCGAAGGAGGCACTGGCCAGAGTAGGGCTGGAGGACCGCGTGGATTTCAAGCCGAACCAGCTCTCCGGCGGACAGAAGCAGCGGACCGCGATTGCCCGGGCAATTGCGAACCGGCCAAAGATCATTCTTGCGGATGAGCCTACAGGTGCCCTGGACTCGAGGGCGGGCAGTCAGGTCATGGACCTTTTTCAGGAACTGAACCGCGAGGGATCAAGCATTCTGATGATTACGCATGATCCTGGAATTGCGGCAAGAGCGAAGAGACTTGTTGAGATCCGCGACGGCGTCCTTTTTCTTCCCGGTCATGCGGAAGAAAACCGGTCAGAGGATTCGGCGGCAGATGGCAGAACGATGAAGGCCGAGGATACCGATTTGCAAAAAGGAGGCGGACCGGGCGATGAAAATTAAGAAAGTGATCTCTGTCGTCCTTGCGGCTGCGATCGCGGCCGGCGCCGGATATGGAATCTTCCGTGCGGTACGGGCGACGACCAGTCAGAGCACGGTTACGGTGTATCATGCTTCTGATTTGAATTATGGCGGGGGCTATGGATATGACAGTCAGACCATGGAGGGAATCGTCACAACCGATGCCAGCCAGAATATCTACGTGACGGACACCGAGGATATCAAGAACGTCTATGTGAAGCAGGGACAGGCGGTCCGCGAGGGAGATATTCTCCTGGAATATGACACGACGAAGACAAGCCTCAGCCTGCAGCAGGAAAAGCTGAACAACCAGCAGATCCGGCTGAATATAGAGGTGGCGGAGAAAAACCTGGATACGCTGCGCCGGATGAAGCCGGTCAGCAATGTGATCCCGCCGGACAATTTTACCTCGGTAGATCCGGATGACATTGATGGAGGAATTGTTCCGGACAACAGGGAGGACGACAACGAGAATCCGGAGCAGAATGAAACCGGGAAAACGGACGGAAAAGACAGCAAACCGGAGAAGACTGTGAAATACAAGGAGCTGACGGCGGATTCGGAGGCAAAGAACAATGAAACCGCAGATGGAACGGCGGAAAAGCCCTATCTGTTTCTGTGTGAGCCGGACGAGGACGGCAGGATTGTCATCGGCACAGGCTTTATCCGGAAACAGCAGGAGGCGGCCGAAAAGGCAGGTCAGAAGCATCGATACATCGTTCTGGAGATCCTTGACAGGGAAAATCACGCGGTTTCCGCGTGGATGCAGGATATCCGGAAGCTGGATCCGGACAGTCCGGTGACGGTGGATGCCGCTACGGGAACTGCTGATTTTGCCGATCTTTCCACGATGACGGCAGATCAGATCGCGAAGGCACTTGAGGGAGTCCGGGATACCGACAGGCTTGCGGCGGCGCTGCAGAAGCTTGGCAGCGACGAAGATAAGATGAACAGTATTCTGAAGAAAATGGACAAACAGACGAGAGAAAAGCTGCTCCAGGCATTGACGAAGCTGCAGGAGGAGGACGGAAGCGGGGATGCACCCACACCGTCTCCGGAGCCGACTGCTTCTCCGGAGCCAACGGTATCTCCTGCGCCGACGGCTTCCACGACACCGGAGGAGGGCGGGCCGTCAGAATCCGGTGCTTCTCCGAGACCTTCTCCGGACGACGCGGCCGGCAGCACGGAACAGGGCGGGAGCGGCACTGCGGCATCTTTCGCTGTCCGGAAGAACGCGTCAGCGGGTGTCTTTGCCGACCTGAGAAGCTATGTGCTGATTTCGGGCAGAACCGGCAGGAGACTTGCATCCGGTGAGCCGGCAGGATACGCAGAATATCTGACGTGGAACGGGGCCGGAAGCCCCGGCATTCTGACGGCAGATGAAAGTACAGAGATTTCCGGATCGGATTCCGGTTCGGATTCCGGATCGGATAGCAGCGGATTGATATCCGCAGATACGGAATATACTGCGGATGAGCTGAAACAGGCGATCAGAGATCAGGAAAATCAGCTTTCCGGCCTGAGGCTTGATTTACAGGAATCTGATCTGAAGGTAAAGAAGGCGGAGCAGGAGGTCACAGACGGTGTCGTAAAGGCGAAGATGAACGGTGTCATCAAGACAGCAGGAGATCCGCAGAATCCGCCGACCGACGGCAGCCCGTTTCTTCAGCTCACGGGAGCGTCCGGTCTGTATGTGAAGGGCGGAGTCTACGAAAACCGGCTGTCACAGTTAAAGGAGGGCACGGAGGTCACAATCACCTCCTGGCAGTCGGGAAACATCTACCAGGCAACGGTAAAGAGTGTCTCTCCGTATCCGGACACTAGCGGAATGTACGGCTCCGACAGCAGCAACTCCATCTACCCGTTCATCGCCTACATTGACAGCGCCGATGCGGCTCTGACGAACGGCGAGTATGTGCAGATCACGATGGATTCCGCCGGCATCACGACAGATTCTCCGGCGGACACAGGATCCGACTTCTACCTGTTCGGCGCCTTTGTGCTGGATGAAAACGGTAAGAAATACGTATATCTTCGGAACAAGGACAACCGTCTTGAAAAGAGAGAAATCAAGACTGGATCGTATGAAAACGGATCCTATCAGATCATAGCCGGAGTCAGTCTGTCTGACTGGGTGGCCTTTCCATATGGGAAGGATGTCAAGGAAGGCGCGAAGACGAGAGAAGGAACCATGGATGAGCTGTATTCTTGATTCATTCGAAACCGGTTCGGCTGCAAAGGACAATGGGGAGCTTTCCTTCATCTTGTCAGCCGGGCCCGGTCAGGGATGAACAGAATCGGAGTAAAAAAGGAGAAGAAATGGCAGAGAATCTGAAATTTTCCTTTCAAAGCATATGGGCACATAAGATGCGATCCTTTCTGACGATGCTCGGCGTGATCATCGGAATCGCGTCAATCATCGGAATTGTGTCAACCATCAAGGGGACAAATGAGCAGATCATGCAGAATCTGATCGGCGCCGGAAACAATAATGTGACCATCTCCCTGAAGCAGGGCGAGGGCGACTACTGGATGGACGCCGGCATTCCCGACGGCGTCTCCCCGGTTTCTGACGCGCAAAAGCAGGAGATCCGGGATCTGGATGAGGTCGCGGATGCATCCTTCTATCTCTCGAGAAGCTATGCGGACGGGATCACAGCGGGAGATCAGTCTCTGGACAGCGGACAGATGCTCGGCATCGACTCCCATTACCTGACGACGACCGGCTACCGGATCTATTCCGGGCGCCCGTTTGAGGATGCGGACTACACGATGTTCCGTAAGGTCGCGCTTCTGGATGAAACGGCGGCGAATATCCTGTATCCGTCGGGCAATGCACTCGGGAATATTCTCAGTATACGTGGCGAGCCCTATACGGTGGTGGGACTCGTGAGAAAATCGCAGAAGACGCGGCCAAACTATGATTCGTTCCAGGATTACCTGACGTACGCTGGCCAGGAATACGGAAAGGTCATGATTCCGGACGCGGACTGGCCCATCAGCTATAACTATGACGAGCCGCAGAACTGCGTTGTGCGGGCCGTTCGGACAGAGGATATGAGCAATGTCGGGAAAGCGGTTCAGGATATCATGAATGAATCCGTCAGTGCCTCGGGGACAGACGGCGGGGATGAGAGCAGTGCGATCAGCTATAAGGCAGAGGATCTGCTGGAGAAGGCAAAGAACAAGCAGGAGCTTGCCGCCAGCACCAATAATCTTCTGATCTGGATCGCCAGCATCGCGCTTCTGGTCGGCGGAATCGGCGTCATGAATATCATGCTCGTTTCCGTGACAGAAAGAACGGGTGAGATCGGACTGAAGAAGGCGCTCGGGGCGAGAAAACGCCGCATTCTGGCGCAGTTTCTTACGGAATCCGTTGTGCTGACCAGTATGGGAGGCATCCTTGGAGTAGTGGTGGGAATCGTTCTCGCCGAGGTGATTTCCAGATCCTCCGGAACCCCGGCGGCGATCAGCGTTCCGTCGATCTTTATCGGCGTCGGTTTCTCGATGGCTATCGGGATCATCTTCGGACTGCTCCCGTCGATCAAGGCGGCGAATCTGAATCCGATTGACGCGCTTAGAAGAGAGTGAGGGATCAGAAAGTCCGGCGGGCTCAGCCGCCGGACTTTCTGTCAGAATCCGAGATCCTCGCCGACCATTACAACTTTGATCCGTCCGGGATGCTTGCTGTAGCGGGTGATGACCTCCTGACAGCAGATGGTCTCCGGACTCAGGCAGTTCCCGCAGGTCCCGGTCACGGAGCAGGGGGTCTTACAGCCCAGACGGACACAGTTCGGAGGAGTCGCACAGTTGTGTATGCGCTGGAAAGCCTCGGGAACATCAAAGGCAAGCTTGTTCATTCCCGTGACGACGATGACGTGGGCGGGTCCCTGAATCAGAAAACAGACCCGGTTGCCGTTTCCATCGATGTTTACCAGTTCTCCGTCCTTTGTAAAGGCGTTGGTGCTCATCAGGAAGTAGTCGGCCATCATCTGCCTGGCCATCATTTCACGCTTTTCCTCCGGCGTTTTTGCGTCTGTCCGCTCGATAAAGGTGTAATTTCCGGCCTTAACCGCATCTTTTATGCCGCATTCGTCAATGGTTGCGGAACCGCCGTAGGTCACAGAGGATCCCTCCGGTATCAGCTCCAGCACCTTCGCTCTTGCCTCTTCCCGCGTCGCGGTGTAAAAGGCTTCTATATTCCGCTTCTCAAATTTTTTGATCATTGTCTCGCCGAGATGGCGATAGTTCAGCTCTTTCGGTGTCATGCAAAATCCTCCTTATCTTGAAACTTACCGTTGTTTCCATTATACTATATTCTGTCCGGGCTGTGTAAGGCAGGCAGTGAAAACACATCCCGGCAATACCTGCAGAGCCGGGCAGAGGACAGATTCTCTTTCAGAGAACAGATATTTTTCCGAACGGCTGTGCGGCAAATCAGGGCAGGAAAAATGATATGAATATCTTGTTTTTTATCACGCCGAAGGCGGACTGTGCGTACATCAGTGCGGACTGTTCTCTCCGGCAGGCAATTGAAAAGATGGAATACCACAAGTACACGGCGATTCCGATGCTTGACGAGAGGGGCCGGTATATCGGGACCCTGACGGAAGGTGATCTGCTTCGCGTCATCAAGGACAGGTATGATCTCAGCCTTCGGAACGCCGAGGAGATCCGACTTACCTCGATTCCCCGGAGATGGAAGATGGACCCGGTCAATATCAACTGTGATATTGAGGACCTGATTCAGACATCGATGCGACAGAATTTTGTACCGGTGGTCGATGATGAAAACGTCTTTATCGGGATTATCACCCGGAAGGCAATCATCCAGTATTGCTACGAACATTTCAAAAAATATCAAAACGAGCTGAAGGGGCTGAAAAAGGAACAAGAGGAGAGCGCCTCCGGCAAAAAATCCAAGAAGGAAAACGCAGAATGAAGAAGTTAATCGAAAAAATCAGTGAAGTTACGGCAGATGCCTTTGAGAAAGCGGGATATGACGCCGGTTATGCCAGAGTCACCGTCTCAAACCGCCCGGATCTCTGCGAGTATCAGTGCAACGGCGCGATGGCGGCCAAAAAGCAGTACAGGAAGGCCCCGATTCAGATCGCCGGAGATGTTGTGGCGTATATGCAGGACAGTGATCTGATCGAAAAGGCGGAAGCGGTCATGCCCGGCTTTATCAATATTACGCTGAACAGAGAGTTCCTTGCAGAATATCTCCAGGAGATGGCCGAGGATGAGAACCTCTCCGTCGAAGGAACAGAGGATCCGAAGACCATTGTCATTGACTACGGCGGGCCGAATGTAGCGAAGCCGCTTCATGTCGGACATCTGCGTTCGGCAATCATCGGAGAGAGCATCCGGCGCATGGGAAACCGTCTCGGCCACCATATGATCGGAGACGTGCATCTCGGAGACTGGGGGCTGCAGATGGGCCTGATCATCACAGAGCTTCAGGAAAGAAAACCGGAGCTTCCCTATTTTGACGATTCCTACACCGGCGAGTACCCGGAAGAGGCGCCGTTTACCATCAGCGAACTGGAGGAGATCTATCCGACGGCAAGCAAGAAGTCGAAGGAAGACGAAGCGTACAAGGAGAAGGCGCTGCAGGCGACGGCGGAGCTTCAGAGCGGCAGAAGAGGATATCGGGCTCTATGGAGACAGATCATCTCTGTCTCTGTCTCTGATCTGAAGAAGAACTACGAGAAGCTGGATGTTCATTTTGACCTCTGGAAGGGCGAGTCGGATGCGCAGGCCTACATTCCGGATATGGTTCAGATGATGAAGGACAGGGGATACGCCTATGAGGATCAGGGCGCGCTGATCGTGGATGTTAAGGAGGAAACCGACCAGAAGGAGGTGCCTCCCTGCATGATTCTGAAATCGGACGGCGCGGCGCTCTATACGACGACCGATCTGGCTACGATCGTCGAGCGGATGCAGGACTTTCATCCTGATGAGATTCTCTATGTGGTGGATAAGCGTCAGGAGATGCACTTTATTCAGACCTTCCGCTGTGCGAGGAAGACGGGACTGGTGAAACCGGAGACGAAGCTGACGTTTCTCGGTTTCGGAACCATGAACGGAAAGGACGGCAAGCCCTTCAAGACCAGAGAGGGCGGCGTCATGCGCCTGGAGACGCTGATCTCGGATATCGATCAGGAGATGTTCCGGAAGATTGTGGAGAACAAGAGCGTCAAGGACAGGGACGCGGAGGAGACCGCAAAGATCGTAGGCCTTTCCGCCATCAAATACGGGGATCTCTCGAACCAGGCCTCCAAGGACTATGTGTTTGACATCGATCGGTTCACTTCCTTTGAAGGCAACACCGGCCCGTACATTCTGTATACGATTGTGAGAATCAAGTCGATCCTGAACAAGTTTGCCCGGGAAGGCGGAAGCCTGGAGAACGCGAGGATAGAGAATGCAGCGAGTGATATCGAGAAGAAGCTGATGCTTCAGCTTGCGCGTTACAACGAGGCTCTGGCAGGAGCCTTTGAGGAAAAAGCGCCGCACCGTCTCTGCGCCTATATCTATGAGCTTTCCAATCACTTCAACAGCTTCTATCACGAGACCAGAATTCTGACCGAGGAGGATGAGCGGCAGAAGAAATCCTGGCTGCTTCTTCTGAAGACGGTTCAGAGAGTGCTGGAGGATGCCATCCATGTGCTTGGCTTCAGCGCACCGGAAGAGATGTAAGAAACGACTGAAGAAAAAGCCCTCACCGTCTGCTGTAGGAACGGCGGTCGGGAACGTGTAGAAACACGACTGCAGGAGGAGAAAAGAAAATGGAGCGCCTGATTATCTTTGATTTTGACGGCACCCTGACCGATACGGGACTCGGAATCACTAGGAGTGCCCAGTATGCGCTGGACCAGATGGGATGGCCGCACCGTGAGGCGGAGGAACTCCGGTTTTTCGTCGGGCCTCCTCTGAATACCGGGTTCGCTCAGACGGGGATGAATGAAGAGGAGTCGATTCGGGCAATCCGGCTGTTTCGGGAGAGATATGAATCGGTCGGGAAATTTGAGTATACGGTATACCCCGGAATCGGGGAGCTGCTGTGCTCCCTGAAGGAGAGAGGCTGGCAGATCGGCATGGCGACCTCAAAGCCCGAGAAGTTTGCGAGAGAGATCTCGGACAGCTGCGGCTTTCTGAAGTATTTTGACTGTGTGAGCGGGATACCCATGGCCGCGGAGGAACGGATCCTGTCCAAGGCAGAGCTGATCCGTCGGGTGCTGGAGAAAACCGGTTTTTCTGGGAAAAGAGAGGCGGCATGTATGGTCGGAGACCGGAAATACGATATCGAGGGCGCGAGGGCCGAAAGCCTCCTGGCTGTCGGCGCCGCCTACGGCTACGGCGGAAGGCGGGAACTGGAGGACGCGGGAGCGGATGTGGTTTTTGATACGGTAGACGAGATGTCCGAAGCTCTTCTCGAGAACAAGGTTCTGTAAAGGCTCTGCCACGGAGTGAGAGAATATGACAAAGAGACAGAAAATCTGGGACGTCATGTTTCCGCTGGTCTTTATCTGGCTGTGCATGGCAGCAGTTACAGTGTTTCTTCTGCTTGTGACCGGACTGCTTGTCGGCGAGTACGATCCTGAGAGAATCTATGCAAAGGTGCGCACGCTGCCGATGTGGATCAGTATCGCAACGTTCGGGCTTACACTTTTTCTCCAGCGGAACAATTACCGGGCGGACTCCATGCGGTTTCCTCTTCGGGACGGCGGATGGAAGGCATGGCAGGCGGTGTGCGGATGCCTGTGCATTACATTCGCGGGTCATGTGTGGAGCAGCCTGATCACCGGAAGCGGTCTGGAACAGGTTTTTACCGGTTATATCCGAAATGCAGCTCCGGCGTTTGAAAATCAGAACCTGCTGCTTCTGATCATCGGAACCGTCATTCTCGGTCCGATGGCGGAAGAAATGATCTTCCGCGGCATGCTGTACCGCCGGGCTGCGTACTATACCGGCGCAAAGGCGGGAATGGTTATCTCCGCACTATGCTTTGGCATTTACCACGGCAACGCGGTTCAGTTTCTGTATGCCCTCGGGCTCGGCTTTCTTCTCGCCTTCCTCTATGAGAGAAGCGGGGATCTTCGCATAGCCGTAGCGGCGCATATGAGTGTCAATGCCTGGGCTGTTTTCGGAGACCCGCTGATCAGAAAAGCGGCCGGCGGATCTGTTCCGGCAGTCTGTCTGGCAGCTGAGGCTGCCGCCGCGGTGTTCTGCTTTCTTCCGCTGTACTTTCGAAAGAAACAGACAACGGTCTGAAAACATGCGGGACAATTGCGACTGCCGCCGAAATAATTCATGAGCAATGCTGTGTGCACAGTAAAAACTTCACAATATAAAAAATATCAAATTTTCCCTTGCATTTTCCGAGGGCGTCTGATAGAATATCACATGTTGCAAGGCACTGCACAAAGCAATGGGCTATCGCCAAATGGTAAGGCAACGGACTCTGACTCCGTCATTTTCCTGGTTCGAATCCAGGTAGCCCAGTAGAGAGCGATTACATCCATGTGATGTAGTCGCTTTTTTTCTGTATAAGTCCAGCCGCAATGTTCTTGGCCCACTGGGGAGCTTGCTCACCAGTGGGCAAGAACATTAGCGACGACAACAGGTATGAGCATGAAGCGGTGCGCAGCACCGCGAGAATGCGAATGCCTGTTAGCGGCACGAAAGCTGCGAAGCGGCTTCGTGCCGCGTGGACTTATACAGAAAACGACAGACAGCTCTTCGAAACGCAGACAAGCCGCGTGTAAGAGACTGGATGCGCTTTCGAAGGCAGCTTATACAATAAAAAGTCCGGTTGGCCCACTGGGGAGCTTGCTCACCAGTGGGCAAGAACATTAGCGACGACAACAGATACCCGCACCCGAAAGGAAGAATCCGATGAAATATTATTATGAAGGAAGAGTCCGCTTCAGCGAGGTGGACGAGAATCAGCGCATGACTCCCTACACAATTCTGAATTATTTTCAGGATACCGCTACCTTTCAGGGAGAGGACGTCGGCCTCGGCATTGCACATAACCGGGAGCGGGATCACGCCTGGATGATCGTCGACATGCAGGCACATATTTACCGGTATGCCGAATTTAATGAGAAAATCCGGGTAGGAACCTGGTCTCACGGATTCCGCAGCCTGATGGCGACGCGCGATTTTTCCATGGAGAGCAGCAGCGGCGAAACGCTGGCTCTTGCTGCCTCCGACTGGGTATTTATGAACATGAAAACGGGGACGCCCGAAGTAATCCCTGAGGAACAGATCAGGGGATACGGCCCCGATCCGTCATGGAAGATCCCTGAGGATCTGGGAAGACGGAAGATCAGGCTTCCCGAAAATGGGGAAGAGCAGAAGAAAATCACAATCCGTGAAGAGCATCTTGACGTAAACGGGCACATGAATAATGCGCAGTACGTGCGACTCTCCAGAAGATTTCTTCCGGCAGGATTCGAGGTGCATCATCTGCGCGTGGAATGGATACGCCAGGTTCTGGAGGGAGATGTCATCGTTCCGGTCGTGGGTCAGAAGGACGGCAGCTTCTATGTGCAGTTTAATGATGAGCAGGGAGAGAAGTATTTCGTTTCCGCGTTTTCTGAGTGAAGCGGATAACGCAGGAAATGTTTAAACAGGGACAAAGGGATTATCATTACAGAAAGGACGGAACAACATGTTGGAATTAGGAAAGAAACAGGTGCTGAGAGTATTAAAGAGGCAGGATTTCGGAGTATATCTTTCTGATGATCCGAAAGCGGGAAAAGAGCAGCAGGTTCTTCTTCCGGCGAAGCAGGTGCCGGAGGGGGCAGAGATCGGAACACCTGTCGAGGTATTTCTGTACCGGGATTCGAGTGACCGGCTGATTGCGACGACAAACACGCCGAAGCTTCAGCTCGGAGAGACCGCGGTTCTCCGGGTGAAGGAGACGACGCGCATCGGGGCGTTCCTTGACTGGGGACTGGAAAAGGATCTGCTCCTGCCGTTCCATGAGCAGACCAGCAGGGTCGGGAAGGGCGATGAGGTTCTGGTAGCTCTGTATATCGACAAGAGCAGCCGTCTTTGCGCGACAATGAAGGTCTATCACTATCTGCAGACGGATTCTCCCTACAGCGTCGGCGACACGGTGCAGGGGCGGGTCTATGAGCTCAGCAGAAACTTCGGCGTTTTCATCGCCGTGGACGATAAATATTCTGCGCTCATTCCGCGAAAAGACGCGCAGGGAGAATTCCGGCCAGGACAGATCCTGCATGTCCGGGTCACACAGATCCGCGAGGACGGCAAACTGACAGTGACGGCGAAGCAGAAGGCATATCTTCAGATGGATTCGGACGCGGAGCGGATTGAAGAGGCGATACGCGAGGAAGGAGGCGTCCTTCCCTTTGATGACAAGGCGGATCCGGAGCTGATCAACCGCCGTTTCGGAATCTCGAAGGCGGCCTTCAAACGTGCGGTCGGGCATCTCCTGAAGGAGAGAAAAATCCGGATCGATGACGGACAGATTTATCTGAAAGAGTGATCAATATGAGTTTTGTACATCTGCATGTTCATACGGAATACAGCCTGCTGGACGGTTCGAACAAGATCAGGGATTACGTCGCCCGGGTGAAGGAACTCGGCATGAACGCCGCGGCGATTACGGACCACGGAGTGATGTACGGCTGTATTGAGTTCTACAAGGAGTGTATGGCGCAGGGCATAAAGCCCATCCTCGGCTGCGAGGTATACGTCGCTCCGGGATCCCGGTTTGACCGGGAAGCGGGGGCCGGCGAAAACCGATATTATCATCTGATTCTGCTTGCGGAGAATCTGCAGGGATATCACAATCTGATGAAAATCACGAGCCGGGGCTTTACCGAGGGCTTTTACTATAAGCCGAGAGTGGACCTGGAGCTTCTCAGAGAGTATCACGAGGGAATCATCGCGCTGTCCGCCTGCCTTGCGGGCGAGGTGGCCTCCAATCTGGCGAGAAACCGCTACGAAGAGGCGAAGGCCGCGGCGCTCCGGTACGAGGATATTTTCGGAAAGGGTAATTTTTTCCTCGAGCTGCAGGATCACGGAATTCCCGCACAGAGAATCGTGAATCCCCAGCTGATGCGTATGAGCGAGGAGACCGGCATCGAGCTGGTATGCACGAATGACTGCCACTATACAAGAGCGGAGGACGCCGATGCCCACGATATTCTTCTGTGCATTCAGACTGGGAAAAAGGTCAGCGATGAAAACAGGCTCCGGTATGAGGGCGGGCAGTATTATGTGAAGTCCGAAGAAGAGATGGCCTCGCTGTTTCCCTATGCCAGACGTGCGCTGGAGAACACGCAGAAGATTGCGGACCGCTGCCGTGTGGAGATCCGTTTTCATGAGCTCAAGCTTCCGAAATATGAGGTGCCGGAAGGCTATACCTCCTGGACCTATCTTCAGAAGCTGTGCTATGACGGGGCAGAGCGGCTGTATCATCCGGTCACGCAGGAGATCCGCGACCGGCTCGAATATGAGCTGAATACCATACGTACCATGGGGTATGTCGACTACTTTCTGATTGTCTGGGACTACGTCCACTTCGCGAAGGAACACAACATACCGGTCGGACCCGGAAGAGGAAGCGCGGCCGGAAGCATGGTGTCGTACACCATGGGAATCACAGAGCTGGACCCTCTGAAGTATAGCCTGCTCTTTGAACGCTTTCTGAATCCGGAGAGGGTGTCCATGCCGGATATCGATGTGGACTTCGGATTTGAACAGCGGCAGGAGGTCATTGATTATGTCGTGAGGAAATATCACAAGGACCGCGTGGTTCAGATCGTCACCTTCGGTACGATGGCGGCCAGAAACGCGATCCGTGATGTCGGCCGCGTGATGGATCTTCCTTATGCGCTCTGCGATACTACGGCGAAGATGATACCGAATGAGCTGAATATCACCATCGACAAAGCACTGACCATGAATCCGGACCTGAAGAAGGCGTATGATTCCGACGAGCAGGTGCATCATCTGATCGACATGGCGAGGAAACTGGAAGGTCTGCCGAGACATACCTCCATGCACGCCGCCGGCGTGGTAATTTCCTCAAAGCCGGTGGATGAGTTTGTTCCGCTCCAGAGAGCGGCGGACGGGACCATCACCACACAGTACAATATGACGGAGCTGGAGGAGCTCGGTCTGCTGAAAATGGATTTCCTCGGACTTCGGACGCTGACCGTGATTCAGGACGCCACAAATATGGCGGAGAGAAAAAGCGGGCAAAAGATCGATCTCAGGAAGGTCGACTACAATGACCCGAAGGTCATGCAGATGATCGGTGAGGGGAAGTGCGAGGGCGTGTTCCAGCTGGAATCTGCGGGCATGACAAGCTTCATGAAGGAGCTCAAGCCGACCTCCCTGGAGGATATCGTTGCCGGAGTCGCGCTGTACCGTCCGGGCCCGATGGACTTTATTCCCGACTATATCAAGGGGAAAAAACATCCGGAGCTGGTGCGGTACGACACTCCGCAGCTCGAGCCCATTCTGAAGTCCACCTACGGCTGTATCATATACCAGGAGCAGGTCATCAATATTGTCCGGGAGCTCGCGGGCTATTCCTACGGAAGCGCCGATCTTCTCCGGCGCGCCATGTCAAAGAAAAAAATGCATGTCATGGAGGAGGAGCGGCAGAATTTTGTCTACGGCAATGAGGAAAAAAACATCCCGGGCTGCATTCGCAACGGCATCGATGAAAAGACGGCGAACAAGATCTATGACGAGATGATCGATTTCGCCCGCTATGCTTTCAACAAGAGCCATGCCGCCTGCTACGCGGTGGTGACTTTCCAGACCGCATGGCTGAAATGCTATTATCCGGTTGAATTTATGGCGGCGCTGATGACTTCGGTCATCGACAACGCAGGGAAATGCTCTGAGTATATGATGCACTGCAGAAAGATGGGAATTGAAATTCTTCCTCCGGACATCAATCGAAGCGAGAGCGCTTTCTCCGTGGAAGGAGGAAAGATCCGATATGCGCTTTCTGCGGTAAAGGGAATTGGCCGCCCTGTGATGGAGGCCATTGAAGCGGAGCGCGCGCTGAACGGCCCTTTCAGAAGCCTTCGGGACTTTTGCCAGAGACTGTCCGGCAGAGAAGTCAACAAGAGGACGCTGGAGAACTTTATCAAGGCCGGCGCCTTTGACTGCCTCGGCGGAACGCGCAAGCAGTATATGCAGGTGTACAGTCTGATCCTGGATCAGGTCAGCCAGGACAGGAAGAACAACATGACCGGACAGATGACACTCTTTGACTTCATGGGAGAAGATGCCGGAAAACAGTTCGAGATACGTCTTCCCGACGTCGGGGAATTTGATAAGGAAGAGAAGCTTGCCTTCGAGAAAGAGGTAACCGGAATCTATATCAGCGGACATCCGCTGGAGAAGTATGAGGAGAAGTGGCGCAAGAACATCACTGCCGTGACGACGGATTTTCTTCCAGACGAAGAGACGGGCATGCCAAAAGTACGGGACGGAAACCGGGTGACGGTGGGCGGTATGATCACCGCGAAGACAGTCAAATACACGAAAACAAATCAGACGATGGCGTTTCTGACACTGGAGGACCTTCTGGGAACTATGGAAATCATTGTGTTTCCGAAGAGCTATGAGCAGTACTCCGGCATGATCAATCCGGATGCAAAGGTGTTCATACGGGGCAGAGTCTCTGTAGAGGAAGACCGGCCGAGCAAGCTTATTCTGGAAAGGATCATTCCCTTTTCAGAGATTCCGTCCGAGATCTGGATTCGTTTTCCGGACAGGGCTGCCTTTGAGAACGCAGAAGAAGAGGTCCGGAAAATTGCCGCTTCGTCTCAGGGAAAGGACCGGGTGATCGTGTATCTGGAAAAAGAGCGCGCGATGAAGCGGCTGAACTGTTTTACCGTCGCGGATGAGACCGGAGGCGTTCTCGTCACTTTGAAGCAAAAATACGGCGGCGGCAATGTGAAAGTCGTTGAAAAGTGCATTGAAAAGCAATAGGATTTGCATTAAAATATAAAATGTTCGGGCCGTCAATGGCTTTTTCGGGTAAGTCACCGGAAGAGGAGCCTTCAGACAGCTCAGCAGTCAGGAATTACGCTTATTCTGATATATCGAATACATTTCATGTGTAGAATCGGAGGAACGATAATGGCAGAAAACAAAGTCAAAACAATAGGTATCCTTACCAGCGGAGGCGACGCTCCGGGCATGAATGCGGCAGTCCGCGCGGCTACCAGGCGTGCGATCGGCAAAGGGCTTAAGGTTAAGGGAATCCTGAAGGGGTATGAAGGACTGATCAATGAAGAAATCGTTGACCTGAATGCCAAGGACGTTTCTGATATTATCGGAAAGGGCGGCACTATCCTGTATTCCGCGCGCTGTGCGGAGATGCGCACTGATGAGGGAATCGACAAGGCGGTTGCCACCTGCAACAAATACGGGATCGACGGACTGGTTGTAGTAGGAGGCGACGGTTCCTTCGCCGGAGCGCAGAAGCTCGCGGACAAGGGAATCAACGCCATCGGCGTTCCGGGAACCATCGATCTGGATATCGCCTGCACAGAATACACGATCGGTTTCGATACCGCAGTGAATACGGCAATGGAAGCCATCGACAAGGTGCGAGACACCTCGACCTCTCATGAGAGATGCTCCATCATTGAGGTGATGGGAAGAAATGCCGGCTATATCGCACTCTGGTGCGGCATCGCGTCCGGTGCGGAGGATGTTCTTCTGCCGGAGAAGTACGACTATGATGAGCAGACGATCATCAACCACATCATTGAGACCCGCAAGAAGGGCAAGAAGCATCACATCATTATCAACGCGGAGGGCATCGGCCATTCACAGGCCATGGCAAAGCGTATTGAGGCGGCTACCGGAATCGGTACAAGAGCCACTATTCTCGGCCATATGCAGCGAGGCGGAAGCCCGAGCTGCAAGGACAGAATGTACGCTACGATCATGGGCGCCTATGCGGTGGATCTGCTTCTCGAAGGAAAGACCAAGAGAGTTGTCGCTTATAAGAACGGACAGTTCATCGATTTTGACATCAACGAGGCGCTTGCCATGAAGAAATCTCTGTCCGAGTATGAGGTAGAGCTTGCGAAGACGCTTTCCTACAACTATGTAATGAAGTAAACGGCCACACGATATATTGCGCCGCAAACTGTTCAGGCTGCGGGCTGTTTAGTGATTTGCACCTCGCGATCCCTCATGAACAGAAACAGAACACATCGGCTTAAGGGGCTGCCGCACGAATTGCGGGGGAGAGAATTTCCCCGGACGCATTTCGCGCGGCGGCTTTTTAATCTTGTTTCTTCATATAGGAGAATTTTCTGTGATCACCAGTATTTCAAATCCTCAGATCAAGAGAGTGATTCAATTAAACAGTAAATCCAAAGCTCGACGCGAGGAGCACTGCTTTGTGGCAGAGGGTCTCAAGCTTTTTCGGGAAACACCTGAAATATTGCGGAAAAATGTCTTTGTTTCCGAAACCTTTTTGAAAGATCACAGCCTGGACGGCATTTTAAATGGAATTTCATTCGAAACCGTTTCGGACGCTGTTTTTGCAAGGATGAGCGATACAAAGACACCGCAGGGAATCCTGACGGTGGCGGAAATGCCGTCGTACTCGCGGGAACAGCTTCTCGGGGAGGGAAGCCGGGCGCCTCTTCTGATGGTTCTGGAGGATCTCCAGGATCCGGGCAACGTCGGCACGATTCTCAGGACCGCAGAGGGAGCCGGGGTGACCGGAATCTTCATGAGCAGCAGGACTGCGGATGTTTTTCAGCCGAAGGTAATCCGGTCCACAATGGGATCGATTTACCGCGTCCCGTTCCGCAGAGAGGAGAATCTGGGGGAAGTCTGTGACTGGCTGAAAGAAAAGCAGGTCAGGATCTTTGCAGCACACCTTAGAGGAGAGAATACCTACCGAGGGGAGGACTACACCGGCGGCACCGCCTTCCTGGTCGGCAATGAAGGAAACGGACTCAGCAGCATGCTGGCCGGAAGGGCGGATGTTCTGATCCGCATACCGATGGAAGGCAGGGTGGAGTCCCTGAATGCTGCAGTCGCGTCTGCTCTGCTTATGTATGCAGCTCATGATCAGAGATAATCAATGGATAATGATATCGTTATTATACATTTCACGGGCATATTACAGGCACATCTTGATCATATTTCGAGTTACCCTTGATTCTGTGCGGTCCCGTGCGCATGTCCGAAAAAAATGCATGCGTGCGGGAGGCCGCTTTCTTTTCCGCACTTTCACGTCACGGTCAGTTTCTTCCGAGCACTTGCGGGTGACGATCGGTGCACCTGACTCATATCTGGAAAAACATATTCTCGAAGCTCATATTCAGATATTTCTCGCGACACGTATACATAATTCCCGGATATTCTGAATTCAATACATCAGAATTCAGCCGTTTTTTCACTGGCTTGACAAGAAAAAACCGCAATGTTATAATGCCGAACTTGTAGCTGGTTTCCATTTTGTAACAAATATTAATAATTATGAAATAATCTTAAATCTGTTTTTAGATTTGCACTCGGATTTTATGCCTGAGATTATTTCGCTCCACAGGAGGCTTTATGAAAAACAAAACGAAAACTATTGCGGTATGCGGCTGTATTTTTGCGATGACGGCGGCAATGACGGCGCCGGTATACGCGGATACGAACGCATCGGTATACAACAACCCTTACTTTGTAGACAACTGGGCGGACAAGGCGGTCGCCGGCCTGACCAGTTCGAACGGTTATACATTGATCCGGAGCGGAGAGGATTCTTCCAGTGACTGCGTGGGCGTACTCACACCGGGCACCCTCGTGACCGTTGAGGGAGAGGAGAACGGCTGGACGAAAATATCATCCGGTAACATTGAAGGATATGTGAGCTCCGATCTGCTGGTGACCGGCGCGAAGGCAGAGGCGGAGTATCTGGAGAGCAATACGATTTACGGCACGGTGAACGGCGCGGGGACACCGGTCTATTCGAACGAGAACACAGAAAGCACCGTGCTCATGACACTGGACGACAAAGCAGGTGTGACTTTGATCAGCGCCGACAACGGATGGTTCAAGGTTCAGGTGAACGGACAGACCGGCTATATCGCCGCTGCCTCCGTATCGATCAATGCCGATACGCATGACGCGGTAACGCTTGAAGAGTTTGAGGAGGAGACAGGCATCACACCGGACACGACGGCAAATACCGTGGACACCTGTTATTCACAGGACGAGATTAATCTTCTCGCCGCACTGATTCACTGTGAGGCGGGCGGAGAAAGCTACACCGGGAAGGTCGCGGTGGGAGCGGTGGTTCTCAACCGCGTCAACAGCGCTGCATTTCCGAATACCATTTCCGAGGTCATCTATCAGAGCGGTCAGTTTACGCCGGCATCCAGCGGGGCTCTCGCGGCGGCACTTGCATCCGGCGCTGATGCAGACTGTTATAACGCGGCGCTGGATGCGATCAGCGGCGTAAATCCTGTGGGCAGCTGCCTCTACTTCCATGCTGGAAGCGGAAGCGGACTCACGATCGGAAATCAGACATTCTATTAAAGAAACGGATTTTCTGCGCGGTATTCTGTGAAGCAAGAATGCGACAGCAACTGTGGAATTCCTGTCTTTCAGATTTACCGTTAACAGATTCGTAATGCAACTGGGGAAGGGGCTGGCATGTGTCGGCCGCTAGCGTAAAGTTTTGGTCGGAAAAGGGTACAAAAAGAGAACACCTCTATGGTAAGGTATTAGGCGACGAAACCAAAAGCCTTGCAAAGGAGATGTTCTCTATGGATAAGAGTATACAGCATTTTTCAGATGTTTCGATAGGTGTTTTCCAAAAACTCCAGGAAAAGTTTTATGAGGATCCCACGGACATGGCATCCTTCATCTACGGGATTTCAGATGAACTCCGCAGCCTCGGCGTCCAGATGATCAAGGAAACGCTGGAGGAGATTGATCAGCAGCTCCGGAAAAGCGGAAAGAGAAAGCTGTCATGGGTCATCGAGAAAAACTGTCACAAGAAGCTGGTCACTTCCCTCGGAGCAGTTGATTTCACGAAGACCCTGTTCACCAATAAAGAATCAGGCGAGATGATGTACCTGCTTGACCAGATCCTCGGCCTTGACCCGCATACAAGACTCACGGAGGATGCAGAAGCACGCCTGCTCAAGGAAGCCGTACAGACCTCCTACCGGGCGTTGGCGAGGCGAAAGCCGATGCCATCATCCGCTACCGGACAGATCACGGAAGATTCTCCAGTATCGAAGACATCCAGAATATCAGTGGGATCAAGGAAAAAGCATTTCAGAAGCTCAAAGATTATATAGAGGTCTAGATATGGCAGAGAAGATTCTGGTAGTAGATGATGAAAAGCTGATTGTGAAGGGAATCCGCTTTTCATTGGAGCAGGACGGATACGAAGTGTCCTGCGCATATGACGGGGAGGAAGCACTGAACATGGCGCGCGAGAATGAGTATGATCTCATCCTGCTCGACCTGATGCTTCCGAAGATCGGAGGACTGGACGTCTGCCAGCAGATCCGTGAATTTTCCAACGTGCCGATCATCATGCTGACGGCCAAGGGTGAAGACATGGACAAGATCATGGGCCTGGAGTACGGGGCCGATGATTACATCACAAAGCCGTTCAACATCCTCGAAGTCAAAGCCAGAATCAAAGCCATTCTCAGAAGAACCAGAAAGCCGGAAAAAACAGAAGAAAAGAGCAAAGTCGTCCAGGCCGGCGGGCTGAAGATGGATGTGGACAGCCGCCGCGTCTTTGTCGGAGACAAGGAGGTTAATCTGACTGCCAAGGAATTCGACGTTCTGCAGCTGCTCGTCTTCAATCCGAACAAGGTATACAGCAGAGAAAATCTTCTCAATATCGTGTGGGGCTATGAGTACCCGGGCGATGTCCGGACCGTCGATGTCCACATCCGCCGCCTGCGCGAGAAAATTGAGGAAAATCCTTCCGAGCCAAAGTACGTCCACACCAAGTGGGGTGTCGGCTACTACTTCCAGGCCTCCTGAATCCAGGACCGCCAGAACCGCGGTTCCTGATCCACTGGCGGTCGGTCATTGGTGAATCGGTGCCGAAGATTCTTATTTTAAAAATAAGGATTTACGGCACTTTTTTTGCACTTTTACCGGTTATCTTTGAAAACGTACTGAGGATCATTTCGAATGCATCTGTTTTTCAGCCGGGTTATGATTAAAGAAAAGAGACAGATTTCTAAGGAGGAATTATGATTCTTGATACGGTAGAGAACATTGGAAAATATGCGGATATAAAGATGCTGAAAAAGGTGGTCGCGTACATTCAGACACACGATCTGTCGAAGCTGCCGGACGGCCGGACGGATATCGACGGCGATGAGCTGTACGTGATGATCCAGCACCCGGTTCTGAAGAAGATGGAGGAGGCGAAGCCGGAGGCACACAACCGCTATGCGGACCTTCAGCTGGTGATTTCCGGAACAGAGATCATGGGGTATGCCCCGAGAGAGGATCTTGGCGCACCGATAGAGTCGAATCCGGACGGGGATATCTGGTTCTATGAAGGAGGAAATTTCTCTCCGCTCACGATCCGGTCCGGGATGTTTGCCGTTTTCTTTCCACAGGACGCGCACGCGCCGTGCATCGTTTCCCCGGAAGGCGGAGCGGTGACCAAGGCCGTATTCAAAGTGGCCGTAAAATAACAGGAGAACAACGACAGGCTTTTGAAATACAAGAGGTGAATGATGCTTTATCCGAATGAGAAAAAACTGAGTGACCAGGTCTTTGCCAATCCGGGCAGCGCGTATCGCGGTGCCCCGTTCTGGGCGTGGAACTGCAAACCGGACCCTGCTCTTTTGAAGAAAGAACTGGATGTTCTGAAGGAAATGGGAATGGGCGGCGCGCATATCCACAGCCGGGTCGGCCTGGATATTCCGTATCTCGGACAGGAATTCATGAACGATGTGAAGTCCTGCGAGGAATATATGAAGAGCAAAGGGATGCAGTGCTGCCTTTATGATGAGGACCGCTGGCCCTCAGGCTCCTGCGGCGGCATGGTGACGAAGGACCACCGCTTCCGTCAGAGATATCTGGTCTTCAAACCCTGCGATCTGGAAGAGCGGCAGCAGGAGGAATTTGTGTCCGCCGCCGCAGCGGTCCGGAGCACGGAATATACAGAGCTCGGAATCTATGAGGTGAACCAGGATGAAGAAGGGTACCTCACCTCCTACCGGAGACTTCCTGCTGATTATGACTGGAAAAACAGCGCACATCCGGAGAAGTTCTGGAGCGCCCGGCTGGAGGTATCCGGGGATACTCCGTGGTTCAATGACCAGGCTTACGTCGATACACTGAACAAAAAGGCGATCGACCGCTTCATCGAACTCACACATGAGAAATATTATGACGAGCTGAAGGACGATTTCGGGACGGAGGTCAAATCCATCTTCACCGATGAACCGCAGATGTCTCTGAAGGAGGTTCTGGAGACGCCCTTCGAGAGAAAAGCAGTCATCCTCCCCTTTACGGATGATTTTGACGATACATTCCGGGAGCAGTACGGTTTTTCCATTCTGGATCACCTGCCGGAACTGGTTCTGGAGCCTGCGCCGGATGCAAAGACTGATGAACAGGGCAGGTACCGTGCGCGGTATCTGTATCATCGCCATCTGGTGGAGCGTTTTTCCGGTGCCTACGGCGACAATGTCGGAAAATGGTGTGAAGACCATGGCATTGCGCTGACCGGACATATGATGAATGAGTGGACACTGTACTCCCAGACCGCAGCGGTCGGAGAGGCAATGCGCCCGATGAAGAACTTCACGATTCCGGGCATCGACATGCTCTGTGACCGGAGAGAGTTCTCCACCGCGAAGCAGTCGGAGTCCGTATCCCATCAGATGGGCCGCGAGGGAGCCATGAGCGAGATTTACGGTGTGACCGGCTGGCCCTTCGACTTCCGCGGACACAAGCTGGCGGGAGACTGGCAGGCCGCCCTGGGCGTGACGTTCCGTGTCCCGCATCTATCCTGGGTTTCCATGGCGGGAGAGGGCAAACGGGATTATCCGGCGAGCATTGGGTATCAGTCCCCGTGGTACCGGGAATATCATTTTATCGAGGATCATTTCGCAAGGCTGAACACCGTGCTGACCAGAGGAACGCCGCATGTGGATGTGGCGGTGATTCATCCGATTGAATCCTACTGGATGTTCTGGGGCAACCGGCAGCAGACCACCCCTGCGCGGCAGCGGCTGGAACAGTACTTCACGGATGTCATCAACTGGCTGCTGTTCGGCCTGATTGATTTTGATTTCATTTCGGAATCCATGCTGGCGGAAGAAGAGCAGGAGCAGGCGGGCGACCGTTTTGTCATGGGCCGGATGCGGTACCGTGCGGTCGTCGTGCCAGGCTGCGTGACGCTGCGCCGCTCCACGTTTGAGCGCCTCCGGAAATTCGCGAAGGCCGGCGGCAGAGTCATCTTCCTGGGAAAACCGGCCGATGACATCGACTGCGTGCCGACGGATGAGGTGCGCCGTTTCGCCGCAGAAGAGGCAGAGACGATCGAGAATACAGAGGAGGCCCTCCTGAACGCGCTCTCTGCGTATCGCGTGGTGGACACCGCCGTGTCCATGGCGGATCACGTGCCGGCGCAGGTCGCACAGAAGGAAACGGGAAGCCGCACGCGCAACATGTTCTATCAGATGCGGGATGACAACGACGCAAAATGGCTCTTCCTCTGCCATGTCAACAAACCGGAAAATCCGGATGTGGTCTTTACGGACCGTCTGACCGTCCGGATCCGGGGGCAGTATGCGGTGACGCTCTATGACACTATGACCGGGAAGATTGCGAAGATCCCCGCAGAGTACCGGGCAGGAGATACCTTCCTCACCGCCTATACGGGGGCTTATGACTCCCTGCTGCTGCGCCTCGAACCGGCCGCAGAGGCTGCATTGGAGCAGCAGAATGACGAGGAAAAAACAGTGGCCGGGGACGGTCTTTCCTGGCCGCTTGCCTATTCCGGAAGGAGAATGGACGGCGTTCTCCCGGAGCCTTTCGGCTTCCGGCTTGATGAAGACAATGTCCTGCTTCTGGATCTGGCGGAATATGCGTTTGACGATGAAAACTGGCAGCCGGAGGAGGAACTCCTGCGGATTGACAATCTGTTCCGGGAGAAGCTGGGCTTTCCGCTCCGCATGGAGGCGCTGGCGCAGCCGTGGACGCATCCGGAACAGGAGGAAATCACCCATACCCTGCATCTCCGGTTCCGGATCGACAGCGAGGCGGATGTGACAGAGGCCTCGCTGTCGATGGAAGAACTGGAAAAAGCGCGCGTCAGTCTGAATGGAGAGGATATTCCGGCAGAGGGAACAGACGGGTATTATGTGGACGCATCCATCAAAAAAACACCCGCGGTTCTGAAACTCAAAAAAGGCCGGAATCTGCTGCAGATCGATCTGCCGTTTGGACGCAAGACGAATGTCGAGTGGTGCTATCTTCTGGGCCGGTTCGGAGTAACCGTGAGAGGAAGAGAGAAAACGCTTGCCTCATTTCCGGAGAAGCTGGTCTACGGGGATTATACCCGCCAGAGCCTTCCGTTCTATGCGGGCAATCTGACTTATGAGATTCCGTTCCATGCGGACCATGCAGGCCGGCTCACGGTAGAATCTCCGCAGTACCGGGGCGCCCTGCAGAAGATTTCCGTCGATGACGGAGCGGAGCAGCTCTGCACGTTCGCACCGTACCGGATCGATCTTGGAGAAATCGTGAAGGGAGATCATGTGATTCACATCCGCGTGTTCGGCAACCGGCACAATGCGTTCGGACCGGTGCACAATGCAGATCTTTCCGAAGAGTGGTATGGCCCGAATATCTGGCGGACAGACGGGAATAAATGGTGCTATGAGTACCGCCTCATGGAGATGGGACTGCTGACGGCGCCGATGTTCCGGCTGAAATAAAGGCACTTCTGCAAACAGGCGCCTTGCAAAAGGTGCTTGTGGCATTATTTCTGCCGATAGATTTTCCGGTAATCTCTGGGGGAGATGGAATTGGTTTTCTTGAACACGGAAGAAAAATAATTGCTCGAAGAGAAACCGAGATTATATGCCAGCCGCGTGACGGAGATATCCGTCTGCGCCAGCTGGCGTTTTGCTTCTTCCATTTTCTGCAGAATGATATAGGAAGAAGGCGTAATGCCGACTTCCGCGTGAAACTTGTATTTGAATCTGGAGAGCGAATAGCCGCTGGCCTCCGCGAGTTCCGCCAGAGAGATGCTGGAAGAGAGGTGATCCCGGATATACAGGATGGCCTTTTCCAGATGGCTGTCCACCGCCGTCTCGCCTCTTTCCGTGACGGGCTGCAGAAACGGAAGCGTAAAAAGAAACGCCGTCAGAAACTGCACCCCGATCATGGTAGACTGCGTGTTCTGCTCAGAGAAAAAATTGAATGCCGTGTGCAGATAGTTGATCTGACTCTGCTGCAGACTCAGATGGTGGTGCTTCAGAGAGGTCAGAATCCGGTAGAGCGCATAGCTGTAATCGGGATCCAGACCGAGGATCCGGTAGGGATCCGAAACATCTACCTGAAAAGCGAAAAACTCGCAGGGTGCCTGGGGCCTTGCACCATTGGAATGGATCTCAAAGGGAAAAACAATCATCGCCTGGTTGCCGGTGACGGTATAGTGGTACATTTTTCCGTCCTTTTCGATCTGCGTGTAGCGGACGCCCTTCACCATGCAGTGAAATTCGAAAATATTGGAGTGATAGTGAAGCGGCGAAGGTGTGGTGCTTGCCGTGTAATTCCAGTAGGCAAAATTGCCGAGTCCGGGGACGCGGTGTTTTTCTCTTGTCAGAACTTTCTTCTGCTTGGTCCAGCAGTAATCATCAAATATTTCCCACATATGCAAAAAAAATCTTCCTGTTTAAACGACGGATCCGTTTTTCCTGACGCGGTTCGTGAACTTCTTTGTATCTTTGTGACGGATTTCCAAGGCCATCCGGGACAGAAATTCCACAAGTTCATTGGAACAGTTCTCGCGATCCAGAATATAGCTGCGGCTTTTTGAATCTACGATGTAGATATTCGTCGTCGTGATCAGAATATTATAGATATCCTTATACAGAATGAGCGTTTTCGACTGCTCGTTTTTTGCCTCAAAGGCATTGTCATAGAAGGAAAAAACATTCTTTGTGCCCTCCATCTTCTTCATCTTCCGGTTGTATTTGAACCGGATTCCGAGCCAGACCCGTATGCCCATGGCAATCGGGAAGAAGACGGCGAGAAGAATGAAGGCGGTTCCCATATCATGACTGTCTTTCAGACTCCAGTAATAATAAGCCATGACGATGCAGACAAGCTCAAAAATCAGCATGACCGACCAGGTGAATTTGTGCTGGCGCTCCTCTGTGATAGAATAGTGCAGATACTCTTTGTATCCGAAAACGGATGTGGTGGTGAATTTTGGTTTCGTAGACACTGTAAAAATCCTCCTGAATTAAATCACTAATAATAGGTTTATCGGATTCTCTGCATTTTGTCAATAAAACGGACAAAAATCCAAAAATGTATAAAAAAGTACTGGATATGATTTTGACTGTATTTCATGGGCAATTGTTGTATTGTTAAAAAGCACAAAGCAATAAGGCAAAAACCGGTTTTTTATGGCAAAATGATGAAAGAAAATGAAGGGAGCGGAGCTGAGAAACGCGCACCATCAGATCCGCGGAAAGGGTACATATGAAACTGGGAAGAGGCGTCTGGCCGGTCATGATCACACCATATACGGAGGCTTTGAAGATCGACTGGAACGGCGTGGAAAAGATCATCGAGTGGTATGACAAGATGGGCGTAGACGGAATTTTTGCTGTCTGCCAGTCCAGCGAGATGTTCCAGCTCGATGCGGAAGAAAGATTTGAACTTGGAAAGTTTGTCATTGATCATACACCGAAGAACATCAAGGTTGTCTGCTCCGGACATGTAGATCCGGATCCGGATGTTCAGATCCGGGAGGCACAGCGGCTGATCGATGCGGGATGTGAGGCATATGTCTTCATTTCCAATCAGTTCGCAAAGGAAAACGAGAGCGAGGATGTGGCAAAAAAGAACGTCGAGTACCTGCTTGATCACATCGATGCTCCGACATTCGGAATTTATGAGTGCCCGTATCCGTACAAGAGAGTCATTTCTCCCGAATTCCTGAAATGGCTTGCGGATACCGGAAAGTTTTCGTTCCTGAAGGATACCTGCTGCGATCCGGTTATGCTCCGGGCAAAGGCCGACGCGGTGAAGGGAACAGATCTCGCGATTTACAATGCAAACGGCGCAACGCTTCTGCAGTCCCTTCGCGACGGCTGCACAGGTTATTCCGGCGTCATGGCCAATTTCCATCCGGACCTCATCAGCTGGCTGGTGAAGAATTTCGACAAAGAGCCGGAGAGAGCGGAGGAGATGCAGGACTTCATCGGAGCGGCATCCACCATTGAGTGCCAGGTTTATCCGTGCAACGCTAAGTATTACCTGCAGCTCGAAGGCCTTCCGATCACCACAAAGTCACGCAAGCAGGATGACGCGCTGCTGACCGAGAGCCACAAGCTGGAGATTGAGCAGTACCGGAGAGTGACAGAGAGATTCAGAAAGTACTTTTTCGGGAAATAAGGTACAGGTTCAGAAGGACGTAATCCCTGTTTCAACAGGGTTATGTAAGGCTCTTTCGGACAGGCGCTGACAGCACAGCCGCCGATTCCGGAGGAGACATGAGAAACAAAGGGTTTATCAAATAAGGAGGGAAATTTTATGAAAAAGAAGTTAGTAGCAGGTTTACTCACTGCGGCAATGGCGGTTTCCATGCTCGCAGGCTGCGGTTCCAGCACATCAGGCACCAGCACTTCTGCTGCGGCATCCGCATCTTCTTCAGCGGCTGCGGCAAGCACAACGTCAGCGGCATCTTCCGCTTCGTCAGAAGAAAAAGAGGCAGTTGCTTCTTCGAGCACGGCTGCAACATCTGAGGCAGCTGGCACCGAGCATACCGTAAAACCCGCACAGACATCCGGCGATTATGATGCGTCCGGAGATCCTGCAAAGGAACTGATCTTCACATCCGTTTCTGTCACAGGAGATTCTCATACAACAGCAATGGGAGCTTTCGCAGACAAGGTCAAGGAGCTTTCCGGCGGCAGCGTCACCTGCAAGACCTATTCTGATGGAACGCTTTTCGCAGCAGATGCAGAGTGGGATGCTCTCACTTCCGGCAAGGCTGACCTCGCATACATTTCCTTCCCGACACTGGCTACACAGCCTGGTCTGGAGTGGTGCTCGATGTTTGGAAGCGCTTATTTCTGGAACAGCTATGAGCATATGACCGACACACTGAACGGAGATATCGGCAAGAACGAGATCTTCTCAAAGATTACCGACAAGGTCAATGCCGTTCCGCTTTCCGCCTTCTACCTCGGCGTTCGTGTAGTTAACACCAGAAACAAGGAAATCAACAGCTATGACGACATGAAGGGACTTCTTCTCCGTATGCCGAACTCTGAGACATGGCTGAACCTCGGACATGCGCTTGGCGCAAACCCGACCCCGCTTGCATTTTCCGAGCTGTACACAGCTCTGCAGACCGGATCCGTTGACGCACAGGACAACCCGCTTCCGACTGATGTTTCCGCAAAGTTCTATGAGGTTGCTCCTTACTTCGCAATGACCAACCATGTTGTTGACTCCATCATCCCGATGATCAACAAGGATACATGGAACAGCCTGACCGATGCACAGCAGAAGGCCGTTACCGACGCTATGGATTACGCACGTCAGGTCAACGATGAAGCCCGTATCGATGAGGAAGCCAAGGATATCAAGACTCTTGAGGACAACGGCTGCACCATTACTTATCCGGACCTCGACGAGTTCAAGACCAAGGCGAAGGAATACTATGATTCCAATCCGGATCAGGAAGCTGACTGGGATATGGATCTGTACGACGAGATTCAGAAAGCAGCCGAATAATCATTCAGAAATATAGAACAGATCACAGGATCTGAAGGTTATGCCGGAGGGCCGGTATCCCCAGGATATCAGCTCTCCGATTTTCATCACTCGCCTCCGGTACACAGCAGGCCGGATGCAGATAAGAATCAAACAATGTAAAAGGAGAACTGAAACTTCATGAGTTCCGAAGAAAAGAAAGAAAAAAAGCATATCGGACAGAAGATACTGGACTTCTTTGAGGTGGATCTGACCGGTGTTACGTTTCTGGTCATCTTTGTCTCTTTCCTGACTTCCATTATCTCCCGATATGTTCTTCGTGCACCGGTCCCGTGGACGTATGAGACGTCTATCCTGGGATATATGTGGACGATGTATTTCGGCGTCGGCCGCGCGCTCCGCAACGATGAGCACGTCGTGTTCTCGCTGGTATACGATAAAATGAATCCAAAGGGGAAGGCAGTCTGCCGCATCATTTACAATGCGCTGCTCTGCTTCCTTCTGGTCATTATCTTCTGGCCCGGCCTGCAGACGTTATCCACGTCCTCCATGGTTACCGGTGTTCTGAAGATTCCTTACAAGGTTGCATTTGCCCCGTATTTCTTCATGCTGGCTGAGTGCATTGTGACTTCATTCATGGACTGCATCCGCGCAGGAAAAGAGCTCAAAGCGCTGGGCAGCGGGAAGGGGGCTGAGGCATGAACTGGCCGATTATTATTCTGTTCGTCTCCATGGCGATCTGTTTTATCATCCGGATGCCTATTTCGTTCTCGATGCTGGCATCTTCTGTCATCTATCTTCTGGTGGCAAGACCCGGGGATTTCGGTGAGACCTTCACCGTTATCAACGGCAATACGTATTCCAACTACACCATGCTGGCGGCTCCGCTTTTCATCTTCATGGCGAACGTCATGAATGAATCCGAGGTTACCGACAAGATGTTCGCTTTCTGTAACGGACTTCTGGGACGATTAAAGGGCGGCACCGCACAGGTCAATGTCTTGATTTCCCTGATCTTCTCCGGTATGACCGGTTCCGCTATCGCGGATGCTTCCGGTATCGGAACGATGGAGATCGACCAGATGAAGCGTGAGGGATATGATGCAGAGTTCTCCTGCGCCATTACCGCGGCTTCCGCTACCATCGGACCGATTTTCCCGCCGTCAATTCCTATGATCATCTACGCGATGCTCAGCGGCGCTTCCGTCGGAAAGCTTTTCATGGGCGGCATGGTTCCGGGCGTCCTGCTGGCGATTGTCCTGATGGTTTATGTAGGAATTGTTTCCTACCGCCGCAATTACCCGGCTGGCGTGATCATGACGAAGAAGCAGTTCGGTATTGCCACACTGAAGGCGCTGCCGGCTCTGCTGACAGTTGTCATCCTGCTTGGCGGCATCTACACAGGTGTCTGCACACCGACCGAGGCCGGAGCAATCGCATCCGCTTATGCGATCCTGATCTCCGCGTTCATTTATAGAACGCTCGGATGGAAGAAACTCTGGAAGATCGTCAAGAAGTCCGCTGCCAATACGGCTACGCTGGCTCTTCTGACCGGAACTTCCATGCTGTTCTCCTACATTATCTCCTGGGAGCAGGTTTCCCAGTCGATCGCGACAGCAGTTCTGTCTGTGACAGACAACAAGTATCTGTTCCTGCTTGTAGTCAACATCGTCTTCCTGTTCCTCGGCTGCATCATGGATGTATCCACGATTCAGCTGGTATTCGTACCGATGATCCTGCCGCTGGTTCGTGCGATGGGCGTTGATCTGGTTCATTTCGGCGTCATCATCTGCTTCAATATGATGATCGGACTGTCCACACCGCCGTTCGGCATGCTGCTGTTCATCGTTACAGGTATAGGAAAGTGCAAGATCAGCGGTGTCATAAAGGAAATTCTTCCAATGGTCCTGCTGATGATCGGAGAGCTTTTCCTGCTGACGTATGTTCCGCAGATTGTCATGTTCCTGCCGAACCACGTGCAATAAAAGCTTAAGCGTATCAGAATGGAATTTTGAAAAAACAGAGCCTGCCGGCCAGCATTGTTTTGCTGATCGGCAGGCTCTTCCTTATGCGGAGATTTTGTCGAACTGGCTGTTGTACAGCTGGGCGTAGAATCCGCCCCGGGCCATCAGCTCGTCGTGGGTGCCCTGCTCAATGATATCGCCGTTGTTCATGACGAGGATCAGGTCGGCATCCCGGATCGTGGACAGGCGGTGCACAATGACGAAGCTCGTCCGGCCCTTCATCAGGTTGTCCATAGCCTTCTGGATTTCAATTTCGGTTCTGGTATCGACCGAAGAAGTGGCCTCGTCGAGAATCAGAATCTTCTTGTCCGCAAGGATGGCTCTGGCAGTGGTCAGCATCATGATCAGAACGCCCACGATGGTCGTCACAGAGGTGATCAGCTGGGTAATGCGCTGGTTGATGCCCTGCTGCAGGGTATCAACGTCGTTTGTAATGCGGGAGATGACGTCTCCGCAGGGTCGGCTCTCAAAATATTTCAGAGGGATCTTATTGATCTTGACGGAGATATCCTTCCGCAGGTTATATCCCACATCGTTGGAAATGCCGGTCATCACCAGTCCCTGGATCAGGGAAAAAACAGCGCTGACCACATAGAGGATCAGGCATTCCAGCAGAATGTGTACCTGTTTTCGGATACGATTGAGAACAACATCCGCTTCGGAAGGGAAAACGCGACGCATGAGGAGGTCTTCCGGGCCGCGCGCCTTGCCTGCTGCGACAGATTCATCGGAAAGCTTCCGGACGGGTACCAGACAGTCATCGGGGAAGGTGGCGCCTCACTGTTCGGAGGCGAGAAACAGCGGCTTTCCATTGCGCGGGCGATTCTCAAGGATGCCCCGATCATTATTCTGGATGACGCGGCGGCCTTTCTTTTTTGCAGGAAAGCAGACAGGGAACTCTTTACGCTGAGTTTCACCGTGAGTTCGTGTCGGCCTCTTTTCTTGTTTTTTCCTGTGATATGAGGTAAAATCAAGCCATATGGCCGCAAAACGGCCGGAACCGCACATCATCTATCCGGAGGAGGAAAATAAGATGAACTTAAAGGGACGTAATTTTCTGACACTGAAAGATTTCACACCGGAGGAAATTACTTATTTGCTTGACCTCTCGGCGAAGTACAAAGAGAAGAAGAAAAGGGGAGTTCAGGTAGATTCTCTTCGCGGAAAGAATGTGGCGCTGATCTTTGAGAAGACGAGTACACGTACCCGCTGTGCTTTCGAGGTAGCGGCCCATGATCTCGGAATGGGCACGACCTATCTGGATCCGTCCGGGTCCCAGATCGGGAAGAAGGAGAGCATCGCGGATACCGCGCGCGTGCTCGGCCGGATGTTTGAGGGAATCGAGTACCGCGGTTTCGGCCAGGATATTGTGGAGGAGCTCGCGAAATATGCCGGCGTTCCGGTATGGAACGGCCTGACGAATGAATACCATCCGACACAGATGCTTGCGGATATGCTGACGATCCGGGAGCACTTCGGAAGACTGAAGGGACTGAAGCTGGTCTATCTCGGCGACGCGCGCTACAATATGGGCAATTCGTATATGGTGGTCTGCGCGAAGCTCGGCCTGAAGTATGTCGCCTGCGCTCCGGAGAAGTACTTCCCGGACGCGGCGCTGGTGTCTCAGTGTGAGAAGTGGGCGGAGGAAAGCGGAGGATCCATCACACTGACGGAGAATGTCAGTGTAGGCGTGCGCGATGCGGATGTTGTGTGCACCGATGTATGGGTATCTATGGGAGAGCCGGATGAGGTCTGGGAAGAGAGAATCCGGGACCTGTCGCCGTATAAGGTGACAGGAGAAGTGATGCAGACCGCAGGACCGGACGCAATCTTCCTGCACTGCCTTCCCTCCTTCCATGATCTCGGCACGAAAATCGGAAAACAGATCCATGACAAGTACGGCCTGAATGACATGGAAGTCACAGATGAGGTCTTTGAATCTCCGCAGTCTCTCGTGTTTGATGAAGCGGAGAACAGGATGCACACGATCAAGGCGGTCATGGCTGCAACACTCGGAGCGGACCGCGGGCTTTTGTGATCCGGCTCTTTTTTGAGCGGACAGCTCCTCGCGGCCGGGCGCGAAGCATTCGTGTGCTGCGAGCGCGGCCGCGAGGAGCGTTTTTCTCGTTTATGCACGGCGGCCGAAGAGGTGAAACAGGAGTGATAATCGTGGAGGAACAAGTAAGCAGTTATCTGAATGCAGACCGGATACGGAAATTGCTTTGCACCGACCGCTGGACCATTCACTATATGGAATCTGTGGATTCCACCAATAACTGGGCACGGAGGGAGGCGGAAGAAGGCGCGCCGGAGGGAAGCGTGTACCTTGCGGACACGCAGACAGCGGGAAAGGGGAGCCGCGGAAGAACCTGGGGTTCTCCTGAAGGCACGTCCATTTCTATGAGCCTTATCCTGCGCCCGGAGATTGCGCTGAGCCGGATCTCAATGATCACTCTTGTCATGGGACTAGGCGCGGCAGACGGAATCCGTCAGGTGACCGGAATGGATACGGGAATCAAATGGCCCAATGATATCGTGTGCAGGGGCAGGAAACTCTGCGGAATTCTGACGGAAATGGGACCGGACGGACATTATCTGGTTCCCGGAATCGGCATCAATGTGAACGTAGATCATTTTTCGCAGGACCTGGCGGACAAAGCCACCTCTGTCTTACTTGAGACAGGAAGAAAAACGGACCGCGACCGTATTGCCGCCGAGATTCTGAATACCTTTGGCAGATATTACGATATCTTTCTTGAGACTGGCGACATGACCGGCCTCAGGGAGCGGTATCAGGCGGTTCTGGCAAATTGCGGGAAGAGAGTCAGGGTTCTGGACCGGACAGCCCCGTACAGCGGCACCGCGTTAGGAATTGACCGGTTCGGTGAGCTTCTTGTGAAGAGAGATGATACCGGGGCAACAGAGAAGGTTTTTGCGGGTGAGGTGTCTGTCCGGGGAATCTATGGATATGTCTGAGAATCATCGTATCCTTGTCGGCCGAGCAGACCTGCGGAGACCAAACCGTGACAGAACGGATGCACAGGCACCGCTCATCTGACAGCAGAAGATCATGCAGGACAGACAAAAGAGAGCGGCAGACGTCATCAGATACGGGTCAGATGACATTCGGAACCTGAATGCATTCGGAAACAGAATATATTCACGATCAGCTTATATACAAAACAAGATAAAACGCGCTTCGCGGGTTTTATCTCGCTGTCGCGACACTCGCCCCATACGAATACTTTGCATTCGGCTGTGGCTCGCTGTTCGCGTAAATGAAGGAAAAATGAAAGATAAAGATAACAAAAATATCGTGCTCTGCGGAGCGAATTATTACGACAAAAAATATTATTTCAACGACAGTTTTTCCATCCTTCCACAGAAAATCCGCGATGAACTGCAGATTACCTGTGTGACATTCACGGAGCAGTGCGGCGGGATCATCGTCCTGGAATTCGATCCGGAGGGAAATCTGGAAATCCGCACGGAGGCAGAGCCGGCTGACGCCATGTATGATGATATCGGTGCGGGACTTGCGGTAAAGAAACTCCGTGAAGAGAAGCAGGAGCTTTTCGAGTCCATGGAGCTGTTTTATAAGATATTTGCGGGCGGAGGCAACGGATGAGAATTCAGCCATTGAAAATCGGAAATGTTACAATTGAACACCCCGTAATACTCGGACCGATGGCAGGTGTGACAGACCTGCCATTTCGTGTATTATGCCATGAACAGGGGGCCGGCCTTGTCTGCACGGAAATGGTGAGCGCAAAAGCCATCTTATACAAAAACAGGAATACAGCAGCCCTTATGAAGACAGATCCGATGGAGCATCCTGTCTCACTTCAGCTTTTCGGAAGCGATCCGGACTCGGTGTCAGAGGCGGCCTGCATGATTGAGGATCTTCCCTTCGATATTCTGGATTTCAATATGGGATGCCCTGTCCCGAAGGTCGTCAATAACATGGAGGGATCGGCGCTCATGAAGAACCCGGAACAGGCAGCGTCGATTCTGTCCGCTGTTGTGAAGAAGATCCGCAAGCCTGTAACCGTGAAGATCCGCAAGGGATTTAATCTGGAATCGGTAAACGCGGTGGAAGTGGCAAAGCGTCTGGAAGACGCGGGAGTTTCGGCTATTGCGGTGCACGGAAGAACGCGGGAGCAGTATTACTCGGGAGAGGCGGACTGGGATATTATCAGCCGGGTGAAGGATGCGGTCTCTATTCCCGTGATCGGAAACGGCGACGTAGATTCTCCCCGCAAGGCAGAGAAAATGATGCGCGAGACCGGTGCGGACGGTGTTATGATCGCTAGAGCGGCAAGAGGAAACCCGTGGATTTTTCATCAGGTTATCCATTACGCGGAGACGGGAGAGGAGCTTCCGAAAGCATCGCCCGAAGAGGTATATGAAATGATACTTCGCCATATGAGCCTGATGATTCAATACAAGGGGGAATACACCGGAATCAGGGAAATGAGAAAGCATATATCCTGGTACACGGCGGGTTTCCCGAACTCTGCAGCTCTCCGGAGAAGAATAAACGAAGCCGCATCGGGTGACGAAGTGCGGGAACTGCTGAAAGAAATCCTTTTGTGAAAACGGTCACGTGTCATTTGCTCCGCGGACGGGCCGTGATGCGAGATGTTTACAGTATCGCGGTCGTCGGTTCTGCGGGCAAGCGGCATCGCTTGCCCGCTTTGCCGTCCGTCTCGTCTAAAACAGTTTAAGACCACTATATATTGGGCTTAATTTCGGGTAAAAACACTAGCTTTTAAAAAAAGAGGCAAAAATTAAAAAAAGCTGTTGACTTCCCCCGGGAGCCATGGTATTCTAAATGAGCTGTCGCAAGAGAAAAGAATTCTTCTGTGACGGATCTGAACATTGACAACTGAACAGTAAAACACATCCTCGAAAATTCAAATAAAGTTTAAATTTTTGTTTGAACGATCGATGAGTATTCATGAGATTATCACATTGTCTTCTTTATGAAAGAACGGCGTGATAATGAAATGATTACGATCCTTTAAAACAGTAAAAAGGGATGAATTAGCC
>CAIFEZ010000016.1 GCA_903789595.1 uncultured eubacterium 1-6 | reverse complement strand
ATGAGTTAGACCAACAATGGAATCTAACTCATAGAGTTTAACTTAATGACATTGCTGTTGAACTGTAGCCAAGGCCAGTCCCCGCCCATGCGGGCGGGGTGGATTTAAGCCGGCAGAACGTCCGTGACAAGGTTGTTGACCTGAGTCCCCGCCCATGCGGGCGGGGTGGATTTAAGCGCTGTATCTGATTATGTTTTTGAAGATCTTATAATGTCCCCGCCCATGCGGGCGGGGTGGATTTAAGCATGGGAGTGGTGCGCGGCGACATGGTCGGCGATCGGTCCCCGCCCATGCGGGCGGGGTGGATTTAAGCCTGAAGGAATCGCTGGGAATTGAATATGTGAGAAAGTCCCCGCCCATGCGGGCGGGGTGGATTTAAGCTTCAGTTCGCTGACGTCCTTCTGGGGATGATCGACGTCCCCGCCCATGCGGGCGGGGTGGATTTAAGCTGCTGGTATGCAGTGCGATGACGGCACTGGTTACGTCCCCGCCCATGCGGGCGGGGTGGATTTAAGCTTGTGGTTCGGCATCATCAGCGGCTTTGCGGTGAGTCCCCGCCCATGCGGGCGGGGTGGATTTAAGCATTCCTGTGCACCCTCTTTCTCAGCGTCCTGCTTGTCCCCGCCCATGCGGGCGGGGTGGATTTAAGCCCGGACATGCCGGACATCGACGCAATGAGCATCGTCCCCGCCCATGCGGGCGGGGTGGATTTAAGCTGAGAGACACAGTAGAGGGCGCGGAGTCATCGCAGTCCCCGCCCATGCGGGCGGGGTGGATTTAAGCCGTTCACGAAAGCGCCGACGAAAGTCGATATCGGTCCCCGCCCATGCGGGCGGGGTGGATTTAAGCTTAGAAAGGAGGACCGCTATGCAGCAGCAGGCCGTCCCCGCCCATGCGGGCGGGGTGGATTTAAGCGTCCCAGAGAAAAAGAAACCGGAGAACACTGGAGTCCCCGCCCATGCGGGCGGGGTGGATTTAAGCTATACCACAGCTCAAGACATGGTTCGCAGCTCAGGTCCCCGCCCATGCGGGCGGGGTGGATTTAAGCCCATTTGTTGTAGAGAATTAAGCCAGCCGATTCACGTCCCCGCCCATGCGGGCGGGGTGGATTTAAGCGAGTTTTTCGAGCAGCTTAACCTGCCCGACGGCTAGTCCCCGCCCATGCGGGCGGGGTGGATTTAAGCAGGCAGATGCGCAGTAGATGTCGCCCCCCGTCCGGTCCCCGCCCATGCGGGCGGGGTGGATTTAAGCGTTGTGAAGCAGCTGAACTGTTGGATGCAGATATCCGTCCCCGCCCATGCGGGCGGGGTGGATTTAAGCCATGTCTGAAGATGATGTCGGAAACGCTCGCGAAGTCCCCGCCCATGCGGGCGGGGTGGATTTAAGCCAAGTCGATGTTGTCACGGACTTGATCCCGTTCCAGTCCCCGCCCATGCGGGCGGGGTGGATTTAAGCTGCATGTCCTTCCTCGCGTTCTCGATCGTCTCCGGGTCCCCGCCCATGCGGGCGGGGTGGATTTAAGCATGAAAGACTGCTACAAGAGAATTCCGAAGGGAAGTCCCCGCCCATGCGGGCGGGGTGGATTTAAGCAATCGTCTGGACTCTTTTGTATATCTTGATCTTTGTCCCCGCCCATGCGGGCGGGGTGGATTTAAGCTCGATACCAGCGAAGAGAGTGTAGAGGCGAAAGGAGTCCCCGCCCATGCGGGCGGGGTGGATTTAAGCTTAACCGCCTCAGTCAGTTCGACGCGCGTCATCGGTCCCCGCCCATGCGGGCGGGGTGGATTTAAGCAGCTTTGTCTGTCCACGACCCGGAAGTGATGCATGTCCCCGCCCATGCGGGCGGGGTGGATTTAAGCAGCTCATTAAGATCATCACAGATGTCCAGAACATCGTCCCCGCCCATGCGGGCGGGGTGGATTTAAGCCTGTATAAGACAGCCAAGGACTACAGCATCAGCAGTCCCCGCCCATGCGGGCGGGGTGGATTTAAGCTTTGCAGAATTTGTATTACGAGAAAAGGGTGAAGTCCCCGCCCATGCGGGCGGGGTGGATTTAAGCAGTTCCGTGCTGATCGGGAAATGGGAGAAGTGGTGTCCCCGCCCATGCGGGCGGGGTGGATTTAAGCCTGCGACAGACTTCCAAGTTTTCCGTTCAGATCCTGTCCCCGCCCATGCGGGCGGGGTGGATTTAAGCCTGTAGCACATCCCACGCTGTCGTCGCGTCCTCGGTCCCCGCCCATGCGGGCGGGGTGGATTTAAGCACATTCGTTTCAACGTCAAAACTTGTCGGGATCGGTCCCCGCCCATGCGGGCGGGGTGGATTTAAGCTAAGATTTCCGTTAGCCTTGTGAATAACGCTCAGTTGTCCCCGCCCATGCGGGCGGGGTGGATTTAAGCATTTTGTAACTATTTTGATAATTTTGATATCTGTGTCCCCGCCCATGCGGGCGGGGTGGATTTAAGCAGCGGATGGCTGGAAAGATGGGAATACGATATAAGTCCCCGCCCATGCGGGCGGGGTGGATTTAAGCTTTTGAACTTCTTCTCTGAGACTGGTTATAGTGCGTCCCCGCCCATGCGGGCGGGGTGGATTTAAGCAATTGATTTAATCAATATAATTATGAAAAATGCGTCCCCGCCCATGCGGGCGGGGTGGATTTAAGCTTTAAAAACATCCATATGATCCCAATCACCAATGCCGTCCCCGCCCATGCGGGCGGGGTGGATTTAAGCGTTACGGCAGGACCCCGGAAGGCCTCCGGAACCGTCCCCGCCCATGCGGGCGGGGTGGATTTAAGCAGAACATGTTGGGCTACGTGATCATGCAAGATCCGGTCCCCGCCCATGCGGGCGGGGTGGATTTAAGCTGGTCTTTCATTAGCTGCTTATCCCTCCCGAGATAGTCCCCGCCCATGCGGGCGGGGTGGATTTAAGCTTTTCGGATGTAGCAGCAGCCGATGCGGAATTTGGTCCCCGCCCATGCGGGCGGGGTGGATTTAAGCTCAGTGTCGCCTCGATGTACCGCGTGCCTCGATGTCCCCGCCCATGCGGGCGGGGTGGATTTAAGCACAAGCCGATGATCTACACATACGGGAATGCCGACGGTCCCCGCCCATGCGGGCGGGGTGGATTTAAGCACAGCATTGAGTCCGCTGCTTACCGCGGACTTGGTCCCCGCCCATGCGGGCGGGGTGGATTTAAGCTTCAGAACTCTCTGCAGCATGTTTCCGCCTTCAGTCCCCGCCCATGTGGGCGGGGTGGATTTAAGCCTTTCAGGTTATCGAACTGATCTCCGCTGTCCTGGTCCCCGCCCATGCGGGCGGGGTGGATTTAAGCTTATACCAGCTTATCGAGAAATGAGGCACTGATGGTCCCCGCCCATGCGGGCGGGGTGGATTTAAGCTGTACTGTGCTACTGTTATCTTTTCGCATCGGTGTCCCCGCCCATGCGGGCGGGGTGGATTTAAGCGTATGTCATTGAAGTATCCTCTACAGAGTCGTCGGAGTCCCCGCCCATGCGGGCGGGGTGGATTTAAGCCGAACACTGTCGGCTGAGTCATGATTCCGCCGTTCGTCCCCGCCCATGCGGGCGGGGTGGATTTAAGCGATTCCAGTGCGCGCTTATATCTCGGGTTCGTTGGGGTCCCCGCCCATGCGGGCGGGGTGGATTTAAGCGCAAAAATGATCATGTGGCAGTGGACATCTGTCGGCGTCCCCGCCCATGCGGGCGGGGTGGATTTAAGCGCAAAAATGATCATGTGGCAGTGGACATCTGTCGGCGTCCCCGCCCATGCGGGCGGGGTGGATTTAAGCATCTAGCAAATATCTAGCATTTTTACTGATTTCGTCCCCGCCCATGCGGGCGGGGTGGATTTAAGCCGGAGCGATCATGGCTGATGTTACGGTTTATGAGGTCCCCGCCCATGCGGGCGGGGTGGATTTAAGCCGTCCATCGTTGCTGTGCTGACGCTGGGTTGTTTGTCCCCGCCCATGCGGGCGGGGTGGATTTAAGCTCCGCCCCATCGATTCAGGAAACTGTTTTCGTCGTCCCCGCCCATGCGGGCGGGGTGGATTTAAGCCGGAAGGAAGGAGAAGAAAACGTGCTGATCTTCGTCCCCGCCCATGCGGGCGGGGTGGATTTAAGCTGCCCTGCTGCCGGATCCTGCAAAGCCAGGGCCGTCCCCGCCCATGCGGGCGGGGTGGATTTAAGCATGCTCAAGGTACTTCTGCGCGTCTTTGATGCGGGTCCCCGCCCATGCGGGCGGGGTGGATTTAAGCCGTTCAACATGGATAACTGCACACTCACACTCTGGTCCCCGCCCATGCGGGCGGGGTGGATTTAAGCGACAGAGAGAAGATCACGATCGAGCTCTCTACAGTCCCCGCCCATGCGGGCGGGGTGGATTTAAGCTGGCTATGCCGTTCAACGATGACGGTGATCTGTTTGTCCCCGCCCATGCGGGCGGGGTGGATTTAAGCCTGAACCATGCGAGAGAAGCGGGGCTATGGAATCGTCCCCGCCCATGCGGGCGGGGTGGATTTAAGCACAGTAAGGCACTGCAAGAAGATCGAGGACATGAAGTCCCCGCCCATGCGGGCGGGGTGGATTTAAGCTTGTAACAGCGGACTATGTCATTATTCCGGCAAGTCCCCGCCCATGCGGGCGGGGGGGATTTAAGCGGAAGATATCCGATTGCTGTCGTATCCGAGAAAGTGTCCCCGCCCATGCGGGCGGGGTGGATTTAAGCCGGTGGTCTGTCGCAGGTCCGGAGGAGGCGTATCGGTCCCCCCCCAAGCGGGCGGGGGGGATTTAAGCTGTTCTCTTGGGATCGGACGGAAACGTTTGAGCCGTCCCCGCCCATGCGGGCAGGGTGGATTTAAGCTGTTCCATTATAGCACAGATTTTTTCCTTAAAGGTCCCCGCCCATGCGGGCGGGGTGGATTTAAGCCGGACGGTGTCCTGGCGCTCACGATGGGCGTTGAGTCCCCGCCCATGCGGGCGGGGTGGATTTAAGCAGCAACCACGGCACGGATCCGGCGGGCGGCCAGGTCCCCGCCCATGCGGGCGGGGTGGATTTAAGCTTCTTCCGGATCCTTCTTCGCGTCGGAAGCGGCGTCCCCGCCCATGCGGGCGGGGTGGATTTAAGCCTATTTTTGTAGCAGTATGGATGCTGTACAAGGGGTCCCCGCCCATGCGGGCGGGGTGGATTTAAGCTCCAAGCGACGGATCGCGCCAATGATCAGAGACACGTCCCCGCCCATGCGGGCGGGGTGGATTTAAGCATTAACTGCTCATCAAAGCGTAAGCCGGGTCTCGGTCCCCGCCCATGCGGGCGGGGTGGATTTAAGCTAATCCTGCGGTCTATACGCCTAAGAAGTCTTGGTCCCCGCCCATGCGGGCGGGGTGGATTTAAGCTGGAACTCGACGACCTGAAGAACCAGCTGATCGGTCCCCGCCCATGCGGGCGGGGTGGATTTAAGCACACCATTTTCCATCAGCCAGATGATGGCAGAGGTCCCCGCCCCTGCGGGCGGGGTGGATTTAAGCCTCTTGAAGAGCGGCTTTTTGATGTAGGGATGCCGTCCCCGCCCATGCGGGCGGGGTGGATTTAAGCTTGAAACCTCCAGACTTGACCGTGTAGGTTTCCGTCCCCGCCCATGCGGGCGGGGTGGATTTAAGCAAGCATGAAAAGATCCAGGTCGAAACAGGCGGCGAGTCCCCGCCCATGCGGGCGGGGTGGATTTAAGCTCATCCCGCTCTCACGATCCGTGAGTCCGGACGAGTCCCCGCCCATGCGGGCGGGGTGGATTTAAGCTGCAGACCAACGGTCTTGTCATGAAGCACATCGGTCCCCGCCCATGCGGGCGGGGTGGATTTAAGCTGGTCAAATGTGTTTACCTGTGCAGTTACGTCATGTCCCCGCCCATGCGGGCGGGGTGGATTTAAGCACTTGATTCAATGACGTTTTCGCGTTCGGGATCTACGTCCCCGCCCATGCGGGCGGGGTGGATTTAAGCTTTGGAGCAGATGTATATTCAGCCGCAGGTATCGTCCCCGCCCATGCGGGCGGGGTGGATTTAAGCCAGTGCATCTGCATCAATATATCTACTCATCTGGTCCCCGCCCATGCGGGCGGGGTGGATTTAAGCGATAGAAAAGCTATGTCCCCATTGTTGATTCCGGTCCCCGCCCATGCGGGCGGGGTGGATTTAAGCCAAGAGAAATGCACAGGCTGATAGTGAACGTACGTCCCCGCCCATGCGGGCGGGGTGGATTTAAGCATCGATGTTAAGACATGGAAGATTTACGGGGATAGTCCCCGCCCATGCGGGCGGGGTGGATTTAAGCTGGGCTATTTCGTATCAGATTTCAGTGCCCTGATGGTCCCCGCCCATGCGGGCGGGGTGGATTTAAGCCTAATCCCGAAGGATTTTGTGAAGTTTAACTTCGTCCCCGCCCATGCGGGCGGGGTGGATTTAAGCTGAACGCTATCAACATTCAGGACGCCGCGGGAGCAGTCCCCGCCCATGCGGGCGGGGTGGATTTAAGCTTGACCGGCGTCCGACCAACTGCACCGGACAGCGGTCCCCGCCCCAGCGGGCGGGGTGGATTTAAGCTAAGGAGGGCGAGGCTATAGATATGGATGACGCAGTCCCCGCCCATGCGGGCGGGGTGGATTTAAGCGGATCCTTGGTCGCGAAGTCGACCATGGCCTTGGTCCCCGCCCATGCGGGCGGGGTGGATTTAAGCCGGGAACATGGAGAAAATGATTGAAACCATTAGTCGTCCCCGCCCATGCGGGCGGGGTGGATTTAAGCTCCGAACCAGATGAGGGACCGCTTGTCGGCTATGAGTCCCCGCCCATGCGGGCGGGGTGGATTTAAGCTCGTAGCCGTGTCCGTATGTGTGCGAGTGCATTTTGTCCCCGCCCATGCGGGCGGGGTGGATTTAAGCAACGCTCTCGGCCTATATGTTGATTCCGAAGGAGTCCCCGCCCATGCGGGCGGGGTGGATTTAAGCCCCACACATTTTGAAATATCCAACCGTGTATACAGTCCCCGCCCATGCGGGCGGGGTGGATTTAAGCAATTCTGCCAACCGACGGAAGGCGGTCGCTGATGTCCCCGCCCATGCGGGCGGGGTGGATTTAAGCAGAAACTAACGCCGCTGCTTCCGCATCGGCGGCCGTCCCCGCCCATGCGGGCGGGGTGGATTTAAGCACGGCATGCGGATTTCTGGATGTCACAAAGACCGGTCCCCGCCCATGCGGGCGGGGTGGATTTAAGCTTTGGAGCAGATGTATATTCAGCCGCAGGTATCAGTCCCCGCCCATGCGGGCGGGGTGGATTTAAGCGCGTTCGGGATCTACATTAACTGTCACAACTTCGTCCCCGCCCATGCGGGCGGGGTGGATTTAAGCACCGTAATGGAGATAGAAAAGATTCGGGCGGCGTGGTCCCCGCCCATGCGGGCGGGGTGGATTTAAGCCATAGGTTTGTTCAGAGACCTGACCACAAACCAGAGGTCCCCGCCCATGCGGGCGGGGTGGATTTAAGCTCTTCTTTTGCACTCGATCATCGCCGTTGGCGGTGTCCCCGCCCATGCGGGCGGGGTGGATTTAAGCCGGATTGACGAATCTTAAATGCTCTTGAATAACGTCCCCGCCCATGCGGGCGGGGTGGATTTAAGCTGAAGAAGATCAACGACATGAAGAACGCGATCCGCGGTCCCCGCCCATGCGGGCGGGGTGGATTTAAGCAGTATAGGGATGAGCGCAACGCTTGGCAAAAACGTCCCCGCCCATGCGGGCGGGGTGGATTTAAGCCTGGTTATCTTTTTCGCACGGTGCAATAACGTCTCGTCCCCGCCCAAGCGGGCGGGGTGGATTTAAGCTCGCCAGTCTCGATTTTGTGGAGGGTCCGGACCGTCCCCGCCCATGCGGGCGGGGTGGATTTAAGCCTTGAGGTTCCGCCGTTCCAGCGGACTGTTACGGTCCCCGCCCATGCGGGCGGGGTGGATTTAAGCAGATTAATTCTGTTGGAGATACTGTGGCAGAACCGTCCCCGCCCATGCGGGCGGGGTGGATTTAAGCAAATTCCGGGCGTGAGCGTCATTTTCCCCGACGAGTCCCCGCCCATGCGGGCGGGGTGGATTTAAGCAAAACAATTCGCGGGAATGTATGCCTGTGCCCTGTCCCCGCCCATGCGGGCGGGGTGGATTTAAGCAGCTCATTATCGCGAACGACTACAGATCGAAGACGTCCCCGCCCATGCGGGCGGGGTGGATTTAAGCATTCGATTTCTGGCACCCATTGTTTGCCAGGTAGTCCCCGCCCATGCGGGCGGGGTGGATTTAAGCTTTTTGTACGGAGAAGGCGGACCGCGTTCGAAATGTCCCCGCCCATGCGGGCGGGGTGGATTTAAGCCTCTTCGGTTATTTCCGGAACGGTCAGCTCTACGTCCCCGCCCATGCGGGCGGGGTGGATTTAAGCTGCTGTTCCTGCTGCAGACCTTCGGCGAGGCTTTGTCCCCGCCCATGCGGGCGGGGTGGATTTAAGCGTATCAGATATTCGATACTCTCCCTTGTCTGCAGTCCCCGCCCATGCGGGCGGGGTGGATTTAAGCACGTCAGGAGATCTCTGGGCGACGTTCACGTACGTCCCCGCCCATGCGGGCGAGGTGGATTTAAGCCGAAGCACACCAACAAGGAACTCTTCGGAGGAAGGTCCCCGCCCATGCGGGCGGGGTGGATTTAAGCGTATATCATGCTGCTAATTGTTCTCCTTCCTTCGTCCCCTCCCATACGGGCGGAATGGATCAATGCTGATGCTGGTATCCGAAAAAACAAGGACGGCGCCCCGCCTGGCAAAACCCAACTTCTATCTGACAGCGCTATACAGCATGTGCAGTACGTGCTATTATTATGTCTCGAGGCAAAAAGACGCTTACGAAACGATTTCTGCAACACAGATCGAATACCATATTGATCTCTACATGGCAATCTGATGTATCTTTGCAAACAATATACACAACTATTCATAAGATAACCAGAATAGAGTGGTGATGAGGGCAAACGAAAAAGTCTATAACACATCATCCGAAGATGCTATGAGTGAATAATAAAGTGCTCTGGAGGTATGGCAAAATCGCCACGCCGAAGATAAACAGAAGGAATCAGTCAAATATACAGAAATCCGATAGGAGGAAAAAAATGTTTCGAGAAATGCGCCGCTGCAAGCAGCAGATATCAGAAGAAGAGTGTGTCAGAATTCTCTCCAGGGAGAAAAGAGGCGCTCTTGCAGTACACGGTGAGGACGGGTATCCCTATGTAATTCCCATAAACTTCTATTACGATGAACAGTCAAACACCCTGTATTTCCACGGTGCAAAGACAGGACACAAGGCAGATGCCATCCGGAAGAACAGCAAAGTCTGTTTTACCGTCTGGGATTCCGGTACACGAAGAGACGGAGACTGGGCGGATTACGTGACGAGCGTTGTCGTGTTCGGCACGGCAGACATTGTCACCGACGGTGAAATTGTTCAGGAAAAGCTCAGAGCGATCGGATTGAAATACTATCCGACGGCGGAAGAAGTGGATATCGAAATTCAGAAGAGTCTGAAAAATGTTCAGATGCTTGCCGTTCATATCGACCACATGACCGGCAAGCTCGTGCATGAAAAATAATTTCATCTCCGTTCCGACTCTCTGACCTTCGGAAATCCGGCCCTCTGGCCTTCGGAAAGGCCTTGACTTTATTCCGGGAAGTCTATATACTCCTAAACATAGTCAATTTCACAAGAACAGGCAATGACGGGAACAAGTAGGAAAGAGCAGAAGCCTTCAGAGAGCTGCCGGACGGTGAGAGGCGCAGGCAGAGTTTTTTCACGAATACATCCCCGAGCTCTGCACCGAAGGATATTAAGTAGGCTGCAGCGTAGCGGCGCACGTTACAAGCGCCGGAGTATTTCATGCTCACAGAAGCACAGATACTCCATAAGGCGGATATCGCGAGATACCCGTGAAATTAGGTGGTACCACGGAAGAATTTATCAGCTTTCGTCCTGAATGCATCAATGTTCGGGACGAAAGCTTTTTTACGTGCAAAAGCGGAAAGCATCCGACCGCGAACAGACCTGCCGGCCACAGCAGCGAAAGGACATCTGTCCAAGCCGCAGAACCGGGCAGACGGCCGGCGTACAAGAAAGCATTCGTTCATATGCCGTAAAAGACAGATCGAAAAGGAAGAATGCATCCGAGCGCCGGAAAACAGAACCAACAAACAGAAGGGAAAGGAGTACATTAATGACACTTTACGAAGAACTGCAGGCACGCGGACTGCTTGCACAGCTCACAGATGAAAAAGAAATCGCAGACCTCATCAATCAGGGAAAGGCCACCTTCTATATCGGCTTTGACCCGACGGCGGATTCCCTGCACGTCGGACATTTCATGGCTCTGCTGCTGATGAAGAGACTTCAGGCGGCTGGCAACAAGCCGATCGCCCTTGTTGGCGGAGGCACTGCCATGATTGGAGACCCCTCCGGCCGGAGCGATATGCGTAAGATGATGACCGTTGATATGATCGACCACAATGTGGAATGCTTCAAGAAGCAGATGTCCCGTTTCATCGAATTCGGCGATGGAAAAGCACAGATCGTCAACAACGCGGACTGGCTCCGCGATCTGAACTTTCTGGAATTCATGCGCGATATCGGATCCCAGTTCAATGTAAACGAAATGCTCCGCGCTCGCTGCTACGTCAACCGCATGCAGACCGGACTTTCCTTCCTGGAATTCTCCTACATGCTGATGCAGAGCTACGACTTCTACAGGCTCTACCAGGATTACGGCTGCCAGATGCAGTTCGGCGGCGACGACCAGTGGTCCAATATGCTCGGCGGCATCAACCTGATCCGCAAGAAGCTGAACAAGGACGCCTATGCCATGACCATTTCCCTACTCCTGAAGCATGACGGAACCAAGATGGGCAAGACTGCCGGCGGCGCCGTATGGCTCGATCCTGACAAATACAAGCCCTACGACTTCTACCAGTACTGGAGAAATGTAGATGATTCCGATGTGCTGAAATTCCTCCGCATGATGACCTTCCTTCCGCTCGAGCAGATCGATGAAATGGACAAATGGGAGGGCAGCAAGCTGAACGAGGCAAAATCGATCCTGGCGTACGAACTCACCTCTCTGGTTCACGGAGAGGATGAGGCGAAGAAGGCACAGGCCGGCGCAGAAGCGGTCTTCAAGGGCGCCGGAAGCCTCGACACCGTTCCCTCCGTTGTGCTCACGCCGGATGATTTTAATGAAAACGATGCCATCGACATCATCAGTCTCCTTGTAAAAACCGAACAGTGCGGTTCCCGCTCCGATGCCCGCCGCGCCATCACCAAGGATCACAGCATCACTGTCGGGGAGAGCAAGATCGACGACTTCAAATACGAAGTGAAGAAGTCCGAGATTCCGGCGGAAGGCCTTCTGATCAAAAAAGGCAAGAAAAACATCAAAAAGGTTGTTGTCGAATAATACAGCCCCTTTTATCAAGCCGGGATTTTACAGTCCCGTTGCCAAATTTCACGCAGATTGATGATTGACGTAGAAATTAGCTTTTCATTTGACCCCTGATTGACATAGATGGCTTTCGCACAGATTGGCATTTGCGATGAAGTCCATATAGTGGTAAGATAAACTCTGTACGTGCTGCCGACGGGCAGGTTCGTACAGAGTTTTCATTTTATAAACACTTCGTGAACAACTGCAGAGTTCACGAAAGCAGGAGGATCAATCAGTTATGGCACCAAAGAAGAAATACGGGGTTAACGAACTCCGTGAAATGTTCCTTTCATTTTTTGAATCGAAGGGTTGTCTGAGACTGAACAGCTTTTCGCTTGTTCCGCACAATGACAATTCCCTTCTGATCATCAACTCCGGCATGGCTCCCATGAAGCCGTGGTTCACCGGACAGGAGATTCCGCCGAGGAGAAGAGTCACCACCTGCCAGAAATGCATCCGCACCGGTGACCTGGAGAACGTCGGAAAAACCGCACGCCATGGCACCTACTTTGAGATGCTCGGAAACTTCTCCTTCGGAGACTACTTCAAGAAGGAAGCCATCCCGTGGGCGTGGGAATTTCTGACCGAGGTTGTCGGTCTTGATGCGGACAGACTGTACCCCTCCGTATACGTCAACGACGACGAGTCCTACAATATCTGGCTGAACGACATGCACATCCCCGCCGAGCGCATCTACAAATTCGGCAAAGAGGATAACTTCTGGGAGCACGGCTCCGGCCCCTGCGGTCCCTGCACGGAGATCTACTACGACAGAGGTCCCGAATTCGGAAACGGCCCGGAGGATGTCATGGGCGGCGAGGGCGACCGCTACATGGAAGTATGGAACGTCGTATTCTCCCAGTTCAACAACGACGGACACGGCAATTACACCGACCTTGTTCAGAAGAACATCGATACCGGCATGGGACTTGAGCGTCTCGCGGTTGCCGTTCAGGGCGTCGGCTCCCTGTTCGATGTCGACACTGTAAAATCTCTGCGCGATCTCGTATGCACACTTGCCGGCGGCATCGCCTACGAGCAGCCGGGCACCCATAATACCGACGTATCTGTCCGGATCTGCACCGATCACGCGAGAGCCATGACCTTCATGATTTCCGACGGCATCATGCCATCCAACAACGGCCGCGGATACGTCCTGCGCCGCATCATCCGCCGTGCCGTCCGCCACGGAAGAAAACTCGGCATCAGGGGATCCTTCCTGACAAAGCTCGCCGAGAATGTAATCGAGGGCTCTAAGGACGGTTATCCGGAGCTGGAAGAGAAGAGAGACTTCATCCTCAACGTCATCCAGGCCGAAGAGGACAAATTTGAGAAAACCTATGAGCAGGGCATGGACATCCTGCAGAGCATGGAGGATGAACTGGAGGCCTCCGGCAGAAAAGAGCTCTCCGGCGAGGATGCCTTCAAGCTTTACGACACCTACGGATTCCCCATTGACAATACCAAGGAGATCCTGGAAGAAAAAGGATATACCGTCGACGAGGCGGGCTTTGACGCCGCAATGAAGAAGCAGAAGGAGACCGCACGCGAGGACCGCAAGAAATCCGGAAAATCCTCAACCTACATGGGCGCCGCCGCGACGATCTACGAAGAAATGGATCCGGCTGTCAACTCCGAATTCATCGGCTACGGCCGGACACAGGCAGACAGCCGTATTGTAGCAATGGCTGCCTTTGCGGGAGAGGAAGAGGACAGCGACTCCGTTGTGGAAGCCCTGGCAGACGGACAGTCCGGCGCCATTATCACCGCCGAGACTCCGTTCTATGGAACCATGGGAGGACAGGTCGGCGATATCGGAACGATCGTCCTCGGCAGCGATGACACCGAAGGGGCAGCACTCGGCAAAGGTGCGGCCGTATTCCAGGTAACCGCCACCGAGCATGTGGCAGGAAACAAGATCGCGCACATCGGAAAAGTGGTAAAGGGCATGTTCAAGCAGGGCGACACTGTTACCCTGAAGGTCGATGAGAAGGAGCGCATGGCCACCTGCCGCAACCACAGCGCAACCCACCTTCTCCAGAAAGCGCTCCGCGAGGTGCTCGGCACGCATGTAGAGCAGGCCGGCTCCTACCAGGACGCAGACCGCACCAGATTTGACTTCAGCCATTTCCAGGCAATGACGCCGGAAGAGCTGAAGAAGGTCGAGGATCTCGTCAATGAGAAGATCCAGGAGGCGCTCCCTGTACAGACAGAAATCATGAGTCTCGAGGACGCAAAGAAGAGCGGCGCCATGGCGCTCTTTGGCGAGAAGTACGGCGACGAGGTACGCGTTGTCCGCATGGGAGACTTCTCGACAGAGCTCTGCGGCGGCACACATGTGACCAATACCCTGCAGATCGGACAGTTCAAGATTCTTTCCGAGAGCGGTGTAGCGGCAGGTGTCCGCAGGATCGAAGCGCTGACCGGAGACAACGTCAGAAGATACTACGAGAAGCTGGAGGCTCAGTTAAAAGATGCCGCCTCCCTCCTCAAGGCAACACCGGACACCCTCGCAGATCACATCCGCAGGCTTCAGGATGAGCTCAAGGCATCCCGCAGCGAGAATGAATCCCTGAAGGCAAAGGAAGCACAGAACGCACTCGGCGATGTGACCGGAAACGCAAAAGACATCAAGGGCGTGAAATTCATCGCATCTGCATTGAAGGATGTGGATCCTGACGAGCTGAGAAACCTCGGCGACAGTCTGAAGACAAAGCTCGGAGAAGGCAGCGTTATCCTTCTTCTCGCAGACAACGGCGGAAAAGTCAACCTGATGTGCATGGCGGACGATGCCGCTGTAGCAAAGGGCGCACACGCCGGAAACATCATCCGCTCCGCGGCGAAGATCCTCGGAGGCGGCGGCGGCGGCCGTCCGAACATGGCACAGGCCGGCGGCAAGGACGCATCCAGAATCAGCGACGCCATCGCAGATGCCGAGAACGTGCTGAAGGGACAGATCCGGTAATCCGGAACTGTATAATAGCACATCGCTTACTACATATTAATATTGTTCGCAGCAGACTTCTGGCAATATGAAATGTCACGGAAATCTGCTCCGAAAAATGAATTCTTATTTAAAAGCTCTCTCTGTCAGACACTGTCTGGCAGAGGGAGCTTCTTTGTTGTCATTTTGTTTCTTTTTTTCTTCTCTGTGTAAAAAAACACCTGGCCGATATACATGATTTCTTCCGGTGATCCGGAGGATTGCGTTATGCCTTTTGCGCACGTATCAGATTTTTATAAAAATCCACACATCCGGGCAGACAGTTGTATTCGATATTTTCGTTGATTCCATGCATTCCCCGCATCTGTTCCGGTCCATAAACGACCGGCGCGAACCGTACGACATTGTCGCAGATCTCCTGATAGCAGCGGGCATCAGTGGCGCCTGTCATGACATAGGGGATCCCGGCCATACCGTCAAAGGTCTGCGCAATCACATCCTGAAACATTCGAAACGCTTCTCCGTGAATGTCGATGGGACGGGTATAGTCGTTCTTGTGCATGACAGACATAGACAAGCCATGTTTTTCCGCACGCTTCTGAATAAGAGAGAGACTTTCCTCCATCCCCTGGTGGGGAATAAAGCGAAGGTTGGCGGAAACCGAAGCCTCTTGTGGGATGACATTAACGGCATCCGATCCCGACTGCATGGTAAAGGCAATCGTTGTCCGCAGCATAGCCGCTCCCTGCGCGGAAATGGATGGCATAACATGCGTCAGCAAGCCCTTAAAAAGCCAGAGGTTCTCGAAGAGATAGCGAAAGCCAAAGCCCGCGTAGGGCCCCAGTGTCCGGAACATCGCCGCAACTTCCGGGAGCATTTTCACCCGAAATGGATTATGGGTTTCCACATCATTCTCGAAAGCAGCAAGTCTGGCAATGGGAGAGCCTTTTGACGGAGCACTTGCGTGCCCACCATTTCCCTTTGCAGTGAATTTCACATCTGCCTTTCCTTTTTCAAAAACGCCGACCATGGCAAAATTTCCTTTTATTCCTCCAATCGGGTCGGTAATGATTCCGCCTCCCTCATCACAGACAAGATAAGGATGTACCCCTCTTCGTTTCAGCTTCTCCACCAGCTTCGGGCATCCATCGCCTGCCCATTCCTCCGTGCAGGAGGAAGAAAGCCAGATGTCCTGTTCCGGGATAAATCCTTCGGCAAGGAGTTCCTCACAAGCCTGAAAGAAACCCATCACGGAGCATTTCGTATCGGAAGTACCACGTCCCCACACCTTTCCATCCGCAATATCTCCCGAGAAGGGCGGATGAATCCAATCTCCTTCTGCTGGAACGACATCCTGATGACTCATCAGGACAATCGGCTTGTCATGCTTTTTACCTGGCCAGTAGAAAAGGAGATTCCCATCAATTTCTGTTTTTTCAAGCTTTTCATGCACGAGAGGAAACAGTTCCTGTAACAGCTTGTGAAAGCCCAGAAACTTCTCACGGTCATGCATCCCCTGATAAGAAGTCGTGTCATAAGCCACCATCCGAGAGAGCTTTTGCGCATACTCCATCGCACGTTTTTCATCAGTGTGCGGTACATAATCCGCTGTTTTTACAGGTATGAAAAGCGTGTGGAGCAGAGCGGCAAGCAGAAGAACAGCCAGAAAAAGTAGAACAACAGCAATCACAGAGAATAACAGCCTCATTTCATATTCCTCCCTTCCGATGTGCTCTTATGGATTTCAGTTTTTTTCTTCCGATACTCCAGCCACGCCAGCAGAATGGACAACGCACCGGACGGAAGGATCATCATGCTGGTCTGCGCAGTCAGAGATGGGACCAGAATAAAGAGAACCGTCATGACTGCCAGAGGAATCACTGCAAGCCGAAGATTTCTGCGATAATACTGCCAGGCCATAGCGCCGAACAAAGCCGGAACAACATTTTCGAAGGCAGGCGCAAGTGTCTGACTCTGCAAAACCGGCTGCAGAGGCTGCAGCAGTAAAACACCGAGCGCAAGAACAGCAATCGTTACTAACGAGGATGTTGCGATAGACAGTGTGGAGATGATTTCATTCTCCGTTGTACCTGCCTTTGTTCCAGCAATGTCACGTGCATTCATTGCACACGGAATTTTCATGTTGATAAGATTTCCGGTAATAAACGCAAGATACCCTCCACCGGAACCCAGCATAGGAGTATATACAAGAAACTCAACGACACTGGAGACAGTCCATATCAATCCCACGGAAAGAAAGCCCTTTGCGGCGGCGGAAAGATCTGGCATCGCATGAAGGTAGATTCCGATCAAAAACGGCGCGCCCACAAGCAAAACCAGTGTAATTATGCTCGAAATCCTGCCAATCCGGTGCGTTCCCATGTTATACTGTTCAACCGAAAACGCACTATCCTTCCTGTCAGAAGTGTTCTTCTGTTTCTTCTTTTGTATTGAAGAATTTTTCGTGATATTATTTCCATTTTCCTGCATTCGCATATTTTCTCCCTTCAGTCAAAACCTTCTGCACCTCTTCTGCAGATATTTCCACGCCCCTGTGCTTTCTCCAACATGTCCTCATCAGCCAGATCAGCCGAGAAAAACAGCGGCGGCCATCCCGATCAGCATACTCCCGGCGACGGAAAAATTCTCCAGCCACCGCAGTCCCTTCTTCTCAGAGAGGAATGTAAAAAGTCCCATTGCAACAGCGGAAACACCAGCAACAATCAGTGGCACAGGATTTCCGCGGAATGAGAAGTTGCCTCTTCCAGATACGAGATTGCCGATATAGCTGCCGATATAAGCACTGACCAGTCCTACGAACATGGCAGTCATCGCAGAATCACCAAAGTCTGATCCATTCCTCTTCTGACTGTCCCTTTTTCTCAGACGGCCAGTATAACGCTTGTTAAATAAAATAGAGAGAATCATTCCCCACATAATGCAGACACTCATTAAAAGGGCAATGGTTGTAAAAGCCTTCGGTGTCATATGCGTAATGGAAAGGCTTCCGATTCCTACTGCTTCTGATGCGGCTTCCGCTACCTGCGTCTCATAATGAAGTGCTCCGATGACGGACAGCCGCAGCCATGGCCAGGGAGTACCCAGACTTCCCGAGAGGGCTATGACGCCGAGCAGGATGCCAACAGCCGGGAGAACCGTAAAGGTGGCACTGGACGTAATGGCTCGTTTCAATACCTTCGGATCCATTCCCATGGCCTTTCCCGCGCGATACGACCGCACGAGAAAAACCAGGCACACGATCGCGACAAACAGAATGATCAGACCGCAAACCAGGTACATAAAAGGACTATTTAACTTTTGAAGCATCAACAGCACCACCTTTCGCAAGATTGATTTTTCACTTTTTTATTTTTCACAGAATTATTATGCTTTAATACCGCAAAAATATCAATAATATCTGCAAACATCTGCGGAGTTGTGCAAATTCACAAGTGGCTGAGGAGCAATACCTTTGGCTGCGCAGTGATTTGTAATCATGAGCAAACCGCGCAACGAATATATAACAAACTGCACAATAAATCCATGAACAGTAGTCAGATATTCGTAAAAATGTTATGATTGAAGTCAAGGAAATAAAGACAACTGGCTTCATATGACAATTGGGATTTTCGGACATGAAGCCACGAACTTCATGTCCGTTTTTTTACGCGAACAGCGAGCCACAGCCGAATGCAAAAGTATTCGTGTGGGGCAAGCGTCGCGATGGCGAGATAAAACCCGCGAAGCGCGTTTTATCTCGCTCATGGAAGGACAATATTTTGGGGAAGAGATCGACAAAAGAGAACAAAAGCATTTATCAGATCTGCCGGGAGGAAGCTGGGATGACCCGGGAAGAGGCATCCGAGGCGATGAAATTTGTCTCCGACAGCCGCATTGAAAAATACGAGAGCGGAAAATCGCCGGTCCAGCCGGAGGAAGTGCTGGCGATGGCGAAAGCGTACAGGAAACCGGCGCTCTGCAATTACTACTGCTCGCATGAATGCCCGATCGGACAGGAATATGTTCCGGAAGTGAAGGCAAAGGATCTGGCACAGATCGTCCTGCAAACGGTTGCCACGATAAATTCGCTGGAGAAGGCGAAAGACCGGTTCATTGAGATCACGGCTGACGGTCAGATTACGGAAGAAGAATTGGACGATTTCGTCAGGATCGAGGACGGCATAAAAGAGATAGGATTAGCCGCGGATTCTCTGTCTCTGTGGATGGACAATACCATCGCGACTGGAAAGATCGATAAGGAAAAGCTGGCGGAAGCAAGAAAAGCACTGCAGATGCAGAAATAAAACAAAAGCACCACAGGGTTTATATTTTGCCAAATCGGAAGAATATGACGGTTCTTTTCTCCAAATGCGGCATGTATCGGAGCAGGTATCTCAGTTATGATCCTGTTATCGGTATTAACAGATGGCTTCAACGATCGAAGGAAATGTACATTCAGAAGCCGGCACTCATGGGAAAGGGGTAGATGAAAATGCTAAGCCTGATATTTGTTATTTTAATTATAGTAGGCCTTTTTAAGCTGACGGGCCTGATGTTCCGTATTGTGGGACATCTGATCGGAGCGATACTCAGCATCTTCGGATGGCTGATCCTTGCGGGACTCGCGGTAACGCTGTTCGGACTTGCGATGTATGCGCTGCCGGTTATTCTCGGTATCGGCGTGGTTTCGCTGATCGCCGCAGCCTGATGGAGGAGGAATCATGTACAGTGTTTATAACAGAGATAAAGAAATAAGGGAAGCAATCAGAGCCGGAGAATGTGCTCTGGAAAGCCTGAAAGAAGCGCAGCGGCAGCTGAACAGCGCCGGAAGCTGGGGACTGGTCGATATCTTCGGCGGAAATACAATTTCCGGCCTGATGAAGCACATGAAGGTCAATAATGCCAGCCGCTGTGTGGATGACGCCAGAAGAAACCTGGCGGCCTTCCGGGACGAGCTCGGAGACATCAGGGATATTGAAGGACTGAATGTCGATATCGACGGATTCCTGACGTTTGCAGATTTCTTCTTCGACGGATTTGTGGCAGATATCTTCGTCCAGTCGAAGATCCGGAAGGGACAGCAGCAGGTGCAGGAAGCGATACGGAGGGTGGAAGAAATACTTCGGAGCCTTCGAAGTTATAAATGAATGTTTGGTTGACAGGCGTGTAGCTTGCATGAATGGGAGGAGAAGATGTACGGGATACGAAAGAGATTGGTAAGCGTTATTTTTGCCATGGTGTGCTTAATGGGAACATTTTCAAGTACTCCAGTATATGCTCAGGAAACAGCCTTAACAGATGAGCAGCGGAACGCTATCGGAATGCTCAATTATATTACCGTTCTGACTCAGGATATTAATGCTTCTAAAAACAGCCGTATGTATATGGAAGAGGCTTACTCGACATTGATCAATAATACTTATCCGAATGCTGTAGACAGTCGAACGCTCAGTCAGATGACTGGACTTTTGGATACAATGGAAAGCTACAGGATGATAGATGTTAAGCGTGAACGTCTTCAGTATGTCTATGAGCAGAGTCAGGCTCAGGCAATACGGTCAGCAATCCCAAATCCGCTTGGATTAATGAGTGCGGTTCATTCATTCAGCCTGGCAAGTCTTTTAACATCTGGAATCTATATGGCTGTCGATTCGGTAACAAGCTATAAAGCATATACAAGTGCCACAGAGCAGCAATATCTGAAAGATGGCTGGGTACTTGATGATGAGGAAGCAGAGACTCTTCACGAAAGCCGAAAAGGCACATTCAGCTATATGGTGAAAATGGTCAATGATTATGACCTGCCAGGAGATCTGACATTGACAGAAGATACAGTAGATGAATTTGTCAAATGGAAGAACAACAAGAATGTTGTAAGCAGGATTCAATTCCTAGAATCAAATAAAAGCACATATCAGGAATATGGTGGCTACTGGTTGACCCTGGCAGATAGTTATTATGAGAACAAGAATTATAAGAAGTGCCTGGAAAACAAGACTCTAAATTCGATACAAGGTGTAGCCGCCTGACAGGGGGTATCGTTTTGAAGCAGGAGTATCGTTTGAGGTCATCCCTGCATTTGCTGTACTTACAGAAAAACATTTTTTGAAAATTTGTGCTTGACGGGGACAAAGTCCCTACTTGGTAAACTGGGTTCAGAAAGGAGGTCAACGATTATGAGACCGAAAGAAATACAGAAAAAGCTCGGCATTAACGCTGATCGTATCAAGCTCTTCAAAAGAGAAGGTGTGTTTACACCAGAGAATCCTCCATCTGGAAACCACAGCACCGAATACACAGAAACCGATTACAAAAATCTCCAATTTCTTGTGGTGCTTACCAAAATGGGACTGACATGTAGTGACATTCGCAAAATGCAGGATGGTGAATGTACACTTGAGGAGGCTGTTAATGCTCGCAAACAGAGCATCCAGGCAGATATTGAGAAGAAAAAGAATGCCCTGTCTCTTCTGGATGAATTATTAGAGGACAAGGAGAAGTTCGAAACCTTCGATACGGATCATTATTGGAGCGAGATTACTCAGAGAGAAGCGGGCGGCGAAGAATTCATTGACGTTGAAGATATGTATGGCTATCAGGCTGTTTCTCTTATGCGCACAGTTGAATGCCCGCATTGCAATGCTGAACAGGAAGTGGATCTTGAGGATTTTGAAAGCGAAACCAGCAGCTACGATAATGAGATCGGAATGGGCGAAGATATGGTGTATTATTTCGACAGCGAGGACAACCTTGAGTGCCCTGTTTGTCACAGGAAGTATCGTGTGTCCGGTTGGATCAGAGAATACCCTATGGGAGCATATGATTCCGAAGATATAAGTGTTGAGGCAATCCCGGAAGATGAAGAATAATTTCGCAGAAAATTCATGACCTATTATAGCGAGCCATTACATTCGCGGATAATGCCGCAGGATAGATTAGTGAGGTAAATGCACATGGAAAATGATCAACTGAGCGAAAGTGTTTCGCAAGAGCTTGTAGCTCAGGGAGACGTACACATTCTGGTTACAGATGAGGATAAGTATGGTGACGACATTCTGGCAATGAGTGATTTCTTTGACGGTTACATCCAGCAGTTGAGTGCGGCCATCCGTTCTGATGCTTCAACTGAAGTTGTTGTCGACATACCCGCAGCAGACCTAGGAATTATTGGAGAGGTGGTTCACAGAGCAGAAGTTGTTTCCAAAGGGACAACAGAGCTATTGCCCGATTTTGATTCCCTTCCGAATGATATTAGGCAAAAGCTAAGTGAAGGAAAGTATAAGGTTGGTGAATCACGACAGGTCGATGGAAATCTCAGAGCTGTTATTGTCGACGAGGAAGGAACTCGAGTAAAAGACATTACCTTGAAGGAGGTTAAGATCAATCCGGGCACGGTTGAGGCCGCACGCAGCATTTCAAACCAGCTGCAAATGAGACAGATTTATGCCAAGCTCGATGCAATTCAGGAAATGCAGAACTACCAGATTGCGAGAGATAGGGATAGAGATATTAAGGTTCCGTTTCTTGACGCAAGGGAATACATATTGAAGGCACAAATCTCTGATGGCTCTCCGGAAGATAAGAAAGAGTATTTGCGGAAAGCTGAGGAGAAGCTGATCTCTGCGACAAATAGTGTATATACCGATTTACAGACCTCGATGGAGCACTTAGCCAAGCTGACACGCTTCCCAATTTTTCAGAGGAAGAATCAGATTACACAGTATATAGGGTATATGTCTGAGGATTTGCAGGTCACTACAAAGTTTGTAGGCCTGCGAGTTCAACTCCTTGATTACCTCGGTGAAACTAAGGAAGCGAAAGTCGCCATGGAGAGGTATCAACACATTATGACTGGCTTCTTCACAAAAAAGGTGGTGAGAGGCTTGTCTGCGGCAGAACTGATTCATTCGAACTATCCGTATAATAGTAAAAATATGAATTGCTGGTATCAGTTATCTACAGATGTGCAGCCTAAGTTAGAACAGCTCAATAAGAACAGTGAGCACGTATATTTAGTATCGGTGGAGGACGAAGAGGATGGCACAGAAGAATGAAAAGACATGCTGGGCATGTCACAGGGTAATTGTCGGAAAGTCAGTAATGGGGCTTTGCCCGAACTGCGTAAACAAGTATGGTACGCCAGCAGCCGCAGTTGCGGCGCTGGGGTTGACAGTCGGCGGACGTTATCTCGTTAAAAATGGCGGAAAGATAGTCAAGACGGTTGCTGACGCCACTAAAATATTTAGGGCATGAAAAGAGGCCTGACTACCAGCTCTTCACTGGCAGTTGTTGATTGTCAAGTAAAATTGACCCACTTTTACATTTAAATTTGACCCACCTTAGTGCTGGCCTGACACCTACTAAGGTGGGTCAATTCTTTTTGTAAATCTCGTCTTTTATATTGAAATCTAACCCGATCAGAAGATTTCCAATTTATAGCCATTCTGTTCTAACGTGGATCTGTCCACGCGGATCATCTTAGACGCCGGATCAAGCCAGACATAACGGCTCAGTTCCAGAAGCCTGTCAATGATCAATATATGCACAAGATTTTCCATCGCTTCTGACTGGTCAGATTTCAAGCTGCATTTTTCTGCACGCATGGGAAGCTGCCTACCGCACAATTCATCGAGACTCATGAATAATTCCAGCTGTTCTGCCCCGGAGCTGTATCCCTGTTGGGAATAGAACTTATCAAGTGCTTCACCTGTCCGATTTCATAAGCCGGCGAAGAGAAGACGGAAGGACTATATCGAAAGAAAGGCAAAGCGGAAATGACTCTCCAGGAATATAAGAAAATAAAAATGCAGGATCCGGAATTTGCTAAAGTCTATGACGAAGTACAGCCGGAAATGGATGTCGTGAGGGCAATTATTGACGCCCGCGCTTCTCAGAACCTCACGCAGAAAAAACTTGCGCAACGTACCGGAATTGACCACGCGGAGATCAGCAAGCTGGAAAACGGAACCAGAAACCCGTCTACTAAACTCCTTCAGAGACTTCCTGATGGCATGGGAATGGTGCTACATATCTCTTTCGAGCCGAAGAAGACGACCGGCAGGGTGTGAATTTTCAGAAGAATAAAAACGGATGACTGTCTGCAATTTCTTGTGGTAATATGGGATAAGCGAAACAGCGCATCAGGGTAAATGTTCGAAGGGCAGGAGCTTAGACGCTTTCCGGCCCTTTCTTCATAAAGAGAGTGGTGAATCAGATGACAGATGCCCAGCAGAGGGAAGCTGCGAGACAATTTATAAACAGGTGGAGAACCAGAGGGGATGAGAAGCAGGACTGCCATCCGTTCTGGATCCAACTGCTTCAGAATATTCTCGACGTTGAAAACACTACAGAATATATTCAGTTTGAAAAGCCGGTGAAGCTCCGTGAAGGCGACGGAAAAATACATACCCGTTACATCGACGGATACATTTCCGATGTGAAGGTTCTGATCGAGCAGAAGGGATCAAAACATCCGCTGGATGAGAAGGAACCGCAATCCGGCGGTGAAATGCTCACACCGTACGAACAGGCAAAACGATACAATGACAATTTGCCGTTCGATGAGAAGGCCAGATGGATCATAACGTGCAATTTCCTGAATATCTGGGTCTATGACATGAATGTCACGATTCCAGAACCGCAAAAGATTGAACTGCCTGACCTTCAGACGAAATACCCGCTTCTGGACTTTCTCGTGAAGAAAGAAGTCAAGGAGCTGAGCCACGAAATGGAGATCTCAATCAAGGCTGGTGATATTGTCGGCATGATTTACGATGCCTTCCTGAAACAGTACGGCGTAAGCGAATCCGTGCCGAAGGATGAGACGGAGGAGGAAAAGAAAAGGCGGGAGCACAAATTGCGTAGTCTGAATGCGCTTTGTGTCCGCCTCGTCTTCCTGTTCTACAGTGAGGACGCAGGTATCTTTGAGAGGAATCAGTTTCATGATTATCTGGAACCCTTCCCGGCATCGCAGTGTCGGAACGCTTTGATGCGCCTGTTCAAAGTGCTGGATACACCGGTTGATGAGCGCGATGAGTATCTGGAAGAGGAACTGGCTGCATTTCCGTATGTGAACGGCGGCTTGTTTGCCGATGAGAATATTATCGTGCCGCCGCTGACGGAAGAGATCAAGAGCCTGCTTCTGGATAAAGCATCGGCAGATTTTAATTGGCGCGATATCAGCCCAACCATTTTCGGTGCAGTGTTTGAGAGCACGTTGAATCCGGAGACACGCCGGAAGTCTGGTGCCCATTACACTTCAATTACAAATATACACAAAGTTATTGACCCGCTCTTTCTGGACGACCTGAAAGCGGAATTTGAAGAGATTAAAAAAATCAATGTGAAGCGAACGAAACGGGCAAAACTCGATGCTTTTCAGAACAAACTTGCGTCGCTTACATTTTTCGATCCGGCAGCTGGATCTGGGAATTTCCTAACAGAATCATATATCTCGATTCGTAGATTGGAAAATGAGGCCATCCGGGAAAAGACAGGAGGACAGATTATTTTTGGATCGGAGGATTTTAATAACCCGATAAAGGTTTCTATCCAGCAGTTTTTCGGGTGTGAGCTTCTGGACTTTGCTGTAACGGTCGCGAAGACAGCGCTATGGATCGCGGAAAGCCAGATGCTGGAGGAGACGAAGAGTATTCTGTATGGTTTCAATCAGGATTTCCTGCCGCTGAAGACCTATGTGAATATTACGGAAGGGAATGCTCTGCGACTGGACTGGAACAAGATTGTTGATAAGAATAAGCTTTCGTATATCATGGGTAACCCACCGTTTGTGGGTGCATCTATGATGTCAAAGGAGCAGAAGGATGAGATTACTTCTTTATTCGAAAAAGTAAAGAGAGCCAATAGCATAGATTACGTCGGAGGATGGTATTACAAGGCAACCGAATTTATACAAGGGACAAATATCCGTTGTGCTTTTGTCTCGACGAATTCTATTACGCAAGGGGAGCAGGTTGCCCCTTTATGGGGGACTTTGATTTCTCTGAGAAATGTTCACATTGATTTTGCTCACCGGACATTTATTTGGGATAGCGAGGCTAATGAAAAAGCTCATGTTCATTGTGTGATTATCGGTTTTAGTGAAACAGAGGTGCCGCATAAATTCATTTATGAAGACACGGAAAAAAGAGAAGTCAGTCGCATTAATCCATATCTATTTGATTCACCTGATGTGATAATAACTGGAACGAACACGCCAATCTGTCCGGTAAAAAGGTTAACGGCTGGGAATAAACCATCTGACGGAGGAAATCTCATTCTTAGTGAAGACGAGGCAAGACAAATTATAGAGACTGATCCAGAAGCACAATTATATATAAGAAGGTATGTCGGTTCTCGTGATTTTATTAATAAAGATGAGAACCGATATTGCCTTTGGCTTAGGGATGTAAATACGAAAATATATCGGAACAATAAAGCGGTGATGCGAAGATTAGAAGCCGTCGGTAAAATTCGGCGTGAAAGCACCGCAAAGCCAACCAGACAAGCGGCAGAAACGCCATACTTATTCTTTTCCGCTCCGCAGAAGAAAGATGTGAAGTATCTCGCAATACCTGAGGTTTCATCGCAAAGAAGAAGATATATTCCGATGGGTTTCTTGCCGGAAGGCTGGATTGCATCTAACAAGCTGCTTATTGTCGAAAATGCAGATCGTTATGATTTTGGCGTACTGACGTCTAATGTTCACATGGCGTGGGTGCGATGCGTGACCGGTCGGCTTAAAAGCGATTATCAGTATTCTGGAGCGATTGACTATAACACATTCCCCTGGCCAACGCCCACAGAAGAGCAAAAGAACCGCATCACCCAGACCGCTCAGGGTATCCTCAATGCCCGCGCCTTGTACCCAGATTCTTCTCTGGCCGATCTCTACGATCCGCTGACCATGCCACCGGAACTTCGGAAGGCGCACACGGCAAATGATGTGGCGGTAATGAAGGCATACGGGTTCAGCACGAAGATGTCTGAATCCGACTGCGTGGGCAGACTGATGTGTATGTACCAGAAATTGATGGAAGCAAAATAAGATAGACAGAACATGCGGGCCGGACATTTTGACACAAATTCAACAGAATCGAACGATCTTATCAGATGGAGAACTGAATGAACATATACTTTGCGCCGATGGAGGGGATTACCGGAAGAGTTTACCGGCGGGTGCATCACCGTTTTTTCCCCGGAATTGATAAATATTATACTCCATTTATTTCCCTGACAGGAAATCTGAAGCTGAAGGCAAGGGACCGAAAGGAATTGGAACCTGCCGAGAATCCGGAGATCTCTCTGGTGCCGCAGTTTCTCGGGAATGATCCGGAAGCTTTCCGCAAGGGGATTCGATACGCGGGAGAACTCGGGTATTCCGAGTGCAATATTAACCTCGGGTGTCCGTCGAAGACGGTCACGACAAAGAAGAAGGGATCCGGACTGCTCGATGAGCCGGAGCTTCTGAAAAAACTTCTCGACGGTGTATTTGAAGAGCCGGAACAGATTTTTGACGGCGAGCTTCAGAGCACAATCGGAAAAATGGATATTTCAGTCAAGACCAGACTTGGAGGCAGCGACCCGGAAGAAATATTTTCTCTTCTGGACCTGTTTAATCGTTACCCCATATCAGAACTGACCATTCATCCGAGAGTGAGAGATGAGGGCTACCGCGGCCGGGTACATCTGGATTATTTCGAAGAATGTCTTCGCAGATCGGAGAATCCGGTGTGCTATAACGGAGACATCCGGACCGTACATGATTTTTCACTGATCGCAGAGAAATATCCGAATCTACGCGCGGTAATGATCGGGCGCGGACTCGTCGGAAATCCGGCGCTGGTGCGTGAAATCCGAGGAGGAGCTCCTCTGACCGCCGAAGAGCTGAAAGCCTTTCATGATTCTCTTCTGGAGTCCTATATGGAGGCGTTCCAGGGCGATGAATACGTGTCCATTCGTCATATGCTGGAGCTCTGGCCGTTCATGAAGGAGAATTTTTCGGATTCCGACCGTCTGATTCATAAAATATTTAAGACCAAAAGGCTTTCCGATTACCGGACAGCGGTGGACAAGCTCTTCGAAGACAGGCGGTAAACACATGGAATCTGCACACATTTTGCTGTTTGCACTTGCTTTTTCACAGGTATCTCATTAATATAAATTTATATCAACAGACAGGGAGTAGCCTGCAGCATTGCTGTGACCGGTTCCGTCAGCACGGGATATCCCCGAGACCGGTCTTAAGAGACGCATAGGAATCCGCACTGAGCATATGAGATCAATCCGGATTGTATACGAAATCGAATGGCGAGACTTCTGTTGCAGCTTTATGCTGCACAGAAGTCCCGCTTTTTTTGTCCCTCTAATTGATTCCGTGGCCCATTAATCGATTCTGTGTGACCCATTAATCGATTCTGCGTGACCCATTAATCGATTCTGTGTGACCCATTGATCGATTCTGCTGCCCGTAAACCGATAATGTATCCCATAAATCGATGATGTCTCTTAAACCAATGATGTCTCGAAAACCGCAGCCGCCTGCGTCCGTCACCGGCGTGCCCGCGCCGCTCCGGCAGGGAAAATCAGCAGACAGCCCGCCGCAGCCTGTCAGAAACTGCGAGGCGTTACATCACAGAAAGGAGTTGTTGTTATGCAGGGAATTATGGAACTGTTCTCCAACGCGGGGAACATCACATGGCAGATGGCCGTCATGTGGATCATCGGAGGCGTCCTGATCTATCTGGGCATTGTAAAGAAGATGGAGCCCTCCTTGCTCGTGCCGATGGGATTCGGCGCGGTTCTGGTCAACCTTCCGATGTCGGGAGCTGTCACACAGAAGATCAACGGTGTCGTGACGGAAGGGCCGCTGGACACGCTCTTCAACGCAGGCATTGCCAATGAAATTTTTCTGCTCCTGCTCTTCATCGGCATCGGAGCAATGATTGATTTCACGCCGCTTCTGGCCAATCCGCTGATGATGCTTTTCGGCGGAGCCGCCCAGTTCGGCATCTTCTTCACGCTGAGTCTGGCCACTCTGATGGGCTTCAGCCTCCAGGATGCCGCCTCCGTCGGCATCATCGGTGCGGCGGACGGACCGACCTCCATCTTCGTCGCCAATTACTTCGGCTCCAAATACCTCGGCGCCATTATCGTCGCGGCGTACTCCTACATGGCGCTTGTGCCGATCATTCAGCCGCCGGTCATCCGCGCGGTGACGACGAAGAAGGAGCGCGCCATGCATATGTCCTACAGTCCGCACAGCGTATCTAAGCCGGTGAAGATTCTGTTCCCCGTATGCATCACCATTATCGCGGGAATCGTCGCACCGCGGTCTGTCGCCCTGGTGGGCTTCCTGATGTTCGGAAATCTCGTCCGCGAATGCGGCGTTCTGGATTCGCTTTCCGATACGGCACAGCATTCTCTGGCCAACATCATCACGCTGATGCTCGGCATCACTGTGGCTTCGCAGATGCGTGCAGAGGACTTTCTGAACGTCCGGACACTGCTGATCCTCCTTCTGGGACTGATCGCCTTTGTATTTGACACCATCGGCGGTGTTCTCTTTGCAAAGCTGCTGAATCTGTTCCTTCCGAAGGACAAGAAGGTCAACCCGATGATCGGAGCCTGCGGCATCTCCGCGTTCCCGATGTCAGCCAGAGTCATCACACAGATGGGCATCAAGGAGGATCCCTCCAATGTTCTGATCATGCAGGCCACCGGCGTCAATGTCTCCGGCCAGATCGCGTCCGTTATCGCGGGCGGTCTGATCCTGAGTCTGGTTCCGCTCGTTTAATTGCAGATCTTGATAAGGAGGCTGAAAATGAGTACATTTTTTGAATCGTTGAAAGTCATGGGTCTCGGAATGCTCGGGATCTTTATCGTCACCATCGTGCTGATCGCCATCATGATGCTTCTCACAAAGCTCTTTCCCGCAAAAGGAAACCATCCGGAAAGCACCGCTGCTCCCGCCAATGAGAAGCAGCCGGAAAGCGATCACCCTGCTGATGGTACATCAAGATAGAATTCTCGCCGTGGGACGCTTCTCACAGTTCTCATAAGCAGCAAGATCGAACCCGCATATCTCTTGCCGGAGATAGGAGATCTTTCCGATTTCCGAATCCGCACATCTCCTGCTGAAGGTATGCGCCCTGCTGTAAAAAAACGCAGACAGAACAGCTCCGCGCATAACGCGTGCTGCGGTCCAGTCTGCGTTTTTCTCATTCCATACCTCTTACAATTCCACACACTCTTACAATCCCGTATCTTCTTGCCATTCCACACACTCTTATCATTCTCACAGCATACTTTCCTGCAAGATTCTTGTACCGTTTCATACTCGCCTATCTGACCAGTCATGATTTTCTCAGTGCCATGTCCCAGTCGGGATTCGCCCGCGGACGGCGGCAGGACTGCACAGTCATTGCCGCCTGAATATAAGCACGCGTATTGCATCTCTGAAAATGCATCAATATTGCACAAAAATGTTTTGAAGCAAAGGCATTTTATGTTATAATTTTTTAAATCACACCTTTGGAAAGGTCTTGTACTGCATGAAAAACGACGAATTTAAAGTAATTGAAGTAAAGAGCCGCATTCTTGAGGACAACGCCGGCGCCGCGGATGCGGTGCGCTCCCGTATGAGAGAGAAGGGCGTCTTTCTGATAAATCTCATGGCTTCGCCGGGGGCAGGTAAGACGACGCTTCTCGCCAGAACGGTCCGGGAGCTGAAGGATACATACCGCATCGGTGTCATGGAGGCGGATGTGGACAGCGACGTGGACGCGAGAACGCTGGCGGAGGCCGGCGCAAAGGTTATCCAGATCCACACCGGCGGCTCCTGTCACATGGATGCCGCGATGACGCAGAAAGGCCTTGATGAGATGGGCGTGGACGGACTGGATCTTGTATTTCTCGAAAATGTCGGCAATCTTGTCTGTCCGGCAGAGTTCGATGTGGGTGCAAATAAGCGGGTTATGATTCTCAGTGTCCCGGAGGGAGACGACAAGCCTCTGAAATATCCGCTGATGTTTCAGGTGAGCGATCTTCTCCTGGTAAACAAGGCGGATACGGCGGCGATCTTCGATTTTGATTTTGAAAGGCTTCGTGAGAATGTCGCCGGTCAGCGGGCGAAAGTGTCCGACGCTTCCGGGGAAATGCAGATCCTTCCGCTCTCCGCGAAGACGGGAGAGGGATTTGAGAGCTGGATTCGCTGGCTGAAAACGGAGGTGAGTGCGCGATGAAGATAATCGAGCTGCACGAGAGCGTGACAGCGTCAAATGACCGTGATGCGGACACGCTCCGTGAAGAGATGCGGCGTAAGGGTACGCTGCTGATCAATCTGATGAGCAGCCCGGGATCCGGCAAGACGACGCTCCTGTCGCGGACGATCCGGGACCTTAGCGGAAACGCCAGGGGATTCGCCGGAAACCGCGCAGCGGAGGACGGCCTGAAGACCGCCGTTCTGGAGGCGGATATCGACTCTGATGTCGATGCCAGGCAGATCGATCGGCTAGGGGCAAAGGCCATACAGGTCCACACCGACGGCATGTGTCACATGGATGCCGGCATGACGGCGAGCGGGCTTGACGAAATGGGTTATGAAGGCATTGACCTTGCCTTCCTCGAGAATGTCGGGAACCTGATCTGCCCCGCGGAATTTGATACCGGCGCGGGAAGGAATGTCATGATTCTCAGCGTGCCGGAGGGGGACGACAAGCCGCTGAAGTACCCGCTGATGTTTCAGTCCAGTGATGCGCTCGTCATCTCCAAGATCGATGCTCTTCCGTATTTTGATTTTGACATGGATGCCTGTGTGCGGCGGGTAAAGGCGCTGCATCCGGCGATCCGCATATTCCCTGTCTCCGCGAAGACCGGGGAGGGGATGGAGGCCTGGGAGGAATGGCTCCGGAGTGCCTTGTGTGACTGGAGATCCGAAAGCTGACATGTCCCGAAACCGGAACAATGCCGGTCGACAGAAAAGAAGCCGCGCAAAAAGCAGAAAAGGAGAGAACTGATATGAAGGAACAGAAGAACCGCATGACAAACGAACGCGATTACCGGCTGCCGGAGAACTTTGTCTATCCGGACAAGGAGAAGCTGAATCTGCTGACCCGTCTGGCCGGAATGATCACCGACCGTTATGTGGCAAAATACACGCATACGATTCGTCCGGATGACCCGGAGATATGGTGCCTCAACGAGGTCATGAACAAGGACGAGGTAAAATTCATGCTCAGCTTTAAAAAGCCGAGAACCAGCTACAGCCATGCGCAGCTGGTAAAAATGAATTCCAAATTTACGGAAAAGCAGATCGACGAAATGCTGGAGCACCTGATGTGGGTCGGCTGCATCGAGACGAACCGCGAGAATCCGGCCGGGGAGCTGTGGTATGATGTGCCGATCTTTGTACCGGGCATCGCCGAATTCATGGTCATGAATGATAAGCTGATGGAGGAGCATCCGAATATCGCGACGTTTTTCAACCTGATGACACAGATGCCCCTGGAAGGCATCACCCCCATGGTTCCCATGGGCGGCGCCGGCATCGGCATGCATGTCATTCCCGTAGAGAAGGCGATCGAATCCTCCTCCACATCCGTGCCGCTCGAGCACATCTCGCACTGGCTGGACAAATACGAGGGCAAGCTCTCGATCGGCGTCTGCACCTGCCGCCGTCAGCAGAGAATCCGCGGAGAGGGCGACGGATCCATTGAACAGGAATGCTGCATCGGTCTGGGAGATCTTGCGGAATGGTGCGTGAACACCGGACGCGGCCATTATATTACAAAGGAAGAGGCCCTGGAGGCTTGTGAAAGAGCAGAGCGCCATGGGTTTGTACATCAAACGACAAACATTGACGGTGAGGATAAGATCGTCGGGCTCTGCAACTGCGCGCCCGGTGTATGTAACGCGATTCGAACCTCACAGCTATACAACACCCCGAACATGTCCCGTTCCGCGTACCGCGCCCACGTAAACAAGGAAAACTGCGTGGCCTGCGGCAAATGCGTGGAAGTATGCCCCGTTGGCGCGGCAAAGCTCGGTCAGAAGCTCTGCCGGAAGGATGGCAGCGAGGTGCAGTACCCGCTGACCCTGCTCCCGGATGAGACCCGCTGGACCGCGGACAACTGGAACATCCACTACCGGGAGGACGCGAAGATCAACTGCTATGACACCGGCACTTCTCCCTGTAAGACAGCGTGCCCGGCGCACATTGCGGTTCAGGGATACGTGAAGATGGCAAAGCAGGGGCGTTACGAAGATGCGCTGAAGCTCATCCGTCAGGACAATCCGTTCCCCGCTGTCTGTGGTGCCATCTGCAATCGCCGCTGTGAGGATGCCTGCACAAGAGGTACGGTAGACAGTCCCGTAGCGATCGATGAAATCAAAAAATTCGTGGCACAGCAGGAACTGGATCCTGCCTTCCGCAAGAAAATTCTGCCCATCTGCGAGCGGGATGAGGGAGGATACTGGGACGACAACTATAAGATGGCAGTCATCGGTTCCGGTCCTGCCGGTATGTCCTGTGCTTATTACCTTCGCACGAAGGGATACCCGGTCACAATTTTTGAGAAGGAGCAGAAGCCCGGAGGAATGCTGACATACGGCATGCCGTCCTTCCGTCTCTCAAAGGATCTCGTCGATGCGGAAATTGACATGCTGCGCGAGATGGGTATTGAATTCCGCTGCGGCGTTGAGGTCGGCAGAGATGTTTCCATTGCCGATCTTAGGGCAGAAGGGTATCGCGCCTTTTACGTATCGATTGGTCTGTCGGGCGGAAGAAGCACCGGCGTGCCCGGGGAGGACGCATCCGGCGTGGAATCCGGCATTGGTTTCCTCAACCGTGTAAACCGCGACCACAGCGTAAGGCTCACCGGAGACGTGGTTGTGATAGGCGGCGGCAACGTGGCAGTCGATGTGGCACGGACGGCACAGCGCGTGACAGACGGTCACATCACCATGATCTGCCTGGAAGGCGCGGACGAGATGCCTGCATCAGCAGATGAGGTTGAAGACGCAAAATCCGAAGGCATCGAGGTGAAGAACGGCTGGGGACCGAAGGAGATTCTGACTGAAAACGGAAGGGTAACCGGCGTTGTGTTCAAGAAGTGCACGCAGGTCAAGAACGCGGATGGACGCTTTGATCCGCAGTACGACGAAGAAACAACCATCACCGTTCCCTGCGGAAATGTACTGGAGGCAATCGGTCAGTCGGCTGTCTGGGGCGATCTCCTGAAGGGTACAAAGGCAGAGACCAGACGCGGCGGCACCATCGTCTGTGACCCGGTTACATTCCAGACCGCCGAGCCGGATATTTTCGCCGGAGGAGACATCAATCACGGCGCCCGGTTCGCCATTGACGCCATTGCAGACGGCAAGAAGGGCGCGGAATCCATGCACCGCTTCGTTCACGAGGGCCAGTCGCTCACGATCGCCCGCGATCTCCGGGAATTCATCGAGCTCGACAAGGACGACATCACGATTCCCTTCGGCTACGACCACGCGAAGCGCAGCGTGCCAGGATCCCGGAAGGCCGAGGACCGCTTTGATGATACGCGCCTTCCGCTTACGCCAGAGCAGGTGCATCAGGAGGCGGACCGCTGTCTCGGCTGCGGCGCGACAACCGTAGACCTCAACCGCTGCATCGGCTGCGGCCTCTGCACCACCCGCTGTGAATTCGACGCTATCCACCTCGAGAGGGATCTTCCGGACTGCAGCAATTATATGCGGTCCGAGGACAAGATGAAAGCGATTGCGCCTTACGCGATGAGCAGACAGATCAAGATCATCCGGAAATCCGCACAGGAGAAAAAGGCGGCGCGCAGGTGACGGGGAATATCTATGCATGAAATGGGAATTGTAACACATCTGGCGAAGACCCTGGATGATCTTGCAAAGGAACAGAGTATTACGAAAATCGGTTCTGTCACACTGCAGGTCGGCGAGGTCTCCGGTATCATGACAGACTATTTCACCGACTGCTGGGACTACTTCAAGGTTCGTCACCCCGTATTGAAATCGGCAGAGCTGAAGCTTGAGACGATCCCGGCGGTGACCTGGTGCGATCACTGCAAAAGGACCTACCCGACCGTAGAGCACGGCCGGGAATGCCCCTACTGCCACAGCGGCGAGACCTGGCTCCTCAAAGGGAATGAATGCGTCATCAAGGAAATCGAAGCCGAGTAGATGGAGACCAGATCACGGGCCGAATAGAGTGGATGACAATATTTAAAATTTTGCCTTGACGAATATGAAAATTTTGCTATAATAAAGTGAGTGCAAAAATACCCAAACAGTTGTATTTAGCACAATCTTACAACTGGAGGGAGGTTAGGTTTGGGCATATGGCAAACGTTATCGTAAAAGAGAACGAAACACTGGATAGCGCGTTACGTCGTTTCAAAAGAAGCTGCGCTAAGGCTGGAATCCAGCAGGAGATCCGTAAGAGAGAGCACTACGAGAAGCCGAGTGTTCGTCGCAAGAAGAAATCCGAAGCAGCAAGAAAACGTAAATATAATTAATTTGCACATGAAAAGCTCTGACATGTAAATGCCAGAGCTTTCTTCATTATGTTCATGAGAAGATACAAAGACCCCCGCTATAAAATCAGTCTTGAAAAACCCGGACTCCCGTCCGGAACACTGACAGTCTGTTTTTTCACCGATCTGCACAACTGCTGCAGCCCGGAGGAAACCTACCGGATCGAAGCCATTCTTCAGAGAAACCGGCCGGATCTGATTCTGTGCGGCGGAGACTCTATTGTCGCAAAGCCCGGATGCTCCGTCACGCCCGCTGCTGATTTTCTCACCCATCTGGCAGGGAAATGGGCCGCTTCGCACGACGATGATGACCCGGCAGGGAATATTTATCTCGCCATGGGCAATCATGAATACCGTACCCGGATCTATCCGGAGGTGTACGGCGACATGTATCCCCGCTTTGTGCACACTCTGGAGCAATCCGGCCGTCTCGTCCTGCTCCAGAATGAGGTCCGGGAATTCACGGTGCACGGCCTTCCGGTCAGCATCTGCGGCTTCAGCATGGACCGCCGCTACTACGGCAGAATCCGTCACGAACAGCTTCCCTGCTCCGCGCTTACAGAGGCCTTCCGCACCGGGCAGAATCCCGGAACGCCGCCTTCCGACAGCATCACCCTTCTCCTTGCTCACAGTCCGTCGGGAATGGACGCCTATCTGGAATGGGGCGCCGACCTGACTCTCTGCGGCCACTATCACGGGGGAATCGTCCGCTTCGGAAAGCACAGCGGACTGATCAGCCCGGATTTGAGTCTCTTTACCGGGAAGGCCTACGGCTTATTCCAAAAGGACGGAAAAAGTGTTATAGTAAGTTCCGGCTGCGGAGAGCATACGATCCCCGTCAGGATTCATAATCCGCGGGAGATTGTGACCGCCGAAATCCATGTAAACGATCATCCTCATCCCTGAGTCTTCCGTGCGGAGCGGCGCGCAGCTTATACAGTTTATGACACAATGTCTGTTTACTGAATATTGCGTTTTTTGGTACCGGCAGGCTGCCTCTGCCGGTGTCACAGCGTCTCTGCCTGTCACGTGCAGCAGACCGTATCACGGCCTTCCGGTCAGAAAGGAAATTTTCCCGAAGTGGCAATATCTGTAAATCTGCAGGTGTTTCAGGGCCCTCTGGACCTTCTCCTGCACCTCATCGACAAGAACAAAATAGATATCTACGATATTCCCATTTCAGAGATTACCGATCAGTACCTGGAATACGTCCGTCAGATGGACCACGAGGACATGAACGTCACCAGCGAATTCATGGTGATGGCGGCAACGCTGATCGACATCAAATGCCGGATGCTTCTTCCCAGGGAGGTCGACGAAGAAACCGGTGAGGAAATTGATCCGCGTGAAACTCTCGTACAGCAGCTCCTCGAATACAAGGAATACAAGGAAATTTCCAGGCATCTGCGCGAATACGCGGACCATGCCGGCGAGCTTATTACCCGAAAGCAGCACCTTCCGAAGGAAGTGGCCCGCTACTCGCCTCCGGTGGATCCCGCCGAGCTGCTGGACGGCGTCACTCTCGAAAGGCTTCATGAAATCTTCGAATTTGTTCTGAAGCGTCAGAAGGACAAGATCGACCCGATCCGCAGCAAATTCGGCCATATCGAAAGAGACGAGGTCTCTCTTCCCGATAAGCTGGATTCCGTGCAGATCGTGACCCGGAAGAAGAGAAAGGTATCCTTCAAAAAGCTTCTGGAGAAGCAGCCGACGAAAATGAATGCGGTCGTCACTTTTCTCGCGGTGCTCGAGCTCATGAAGCTCGGAAAGATTCACTGCACCCAGGACGAGCTCTTCGGCGATATCGAGATTGAATCCATGGAGGATGAGCATGAAACCGCGCTTGCCGGAGACGCTTACCGGGAGGACGCGGGCACCAAGCCCTTTAATGAATTGTTCTGAGAGAGTGGAAATTGCATAGCAGATTTTCACGGTATATCTGACAGGCAGAAATTTCACAGTCCTGCCTGGTCAGATAAGCATGATCAGTAACGAACAGATAGTGATTCTGAGAGAATGGTAATTGCAGATGGCAGATAATAATGTAGAAGATAGGAAAACAGAACCGGGTACAGAGCCCAATGTCGCCGCTGATGCAGCATGTGATGCAGATTCCGGCACCGGAAGTACAGGTACCGCAGAATCCGGCACGGACCAAAAGACAGATGGTCTTCGACTGACGGAGACGGAGGACACTACTCTGGAGGGCGCCCTGGAGGCGCTTCTCTTCGCGATGGGAGATTCCGTCGAGCTGTCGCGTCTCGCCTCTGCCGTAGGGCGTACCCCATCACAGACCGAGAAAGCGCTGCGTTCCCTGCAGGAAAGGCTGAACCGTCCGGAATCCGGCATTCAGCTTCTCGATCTCGACAATTCCTGGCAGCTTTCCACGAAGAAGCAGTATTATGGTCAGCTTATCACCCTCGCGAGACATCCGAAAAAACCCCGGCTGACCGACGTCATTCTCGAAACACTCTCCATCATTGCATACAAGCAGCCGGTCACAAAGGCGCAGATCGAGCAGATCCGCGGCGTCAGCTCCGAACACGCGGTCAACAAGCTTCTGGAATACGATCTGGTCCAGGAGCTCGGTCGCCTTAATGTCCCCGGAAGACCGATTCTTCTCGGCACCACAGAGAAATTTCTCCGCTACTTCGGCGTAGAATCCACAGATCAGCTTCCGGAACTAAGCCCGGGACAGATCGCGGATTTCAAGGCAGAAGCAGAAGCGGAAGCGGATGTGCGCGTAGACATCTGACACACTTATTGCAAACACAAGCATCACACCACAAAAGAAAGCCGCGGATGAATCCGCGGCTTTCTTTTGTGGTGTGACAGCTGCCGTTCCTCCCTCAGTCCTCCGCAAACCAGCTGTATTTATAGGAATAGGTACTGCTCAGCACCTTGTGCGTGCTGGAATTCGACTGAACCGCTACCTTGATCATGCTGTCCTCGTTCAGGTTCTGATCATTCACCATCAGCGTCTGATTATTCACATAGATCGTGCTGTCGTCCAGCTTTCCGTCAATCACTGCCTTACAGGACTGCGTGAAGTTCTCACCGTTGATGTAATAGGTGCCGTTCGCAAGCTTTGTGATTCCGGTGATGATCACCGGCTTTACGCCGAGCTGCAAATCCGTCTTCTCAAATGGATTCGTTCCGTTATACACATACCGCTTTCCGTACAGAATATCGTACTGCAGTGTCTGCATGTCAAAGGTATAGCTTTCACTGTTCTGCATGGTCTGCTGATACCGGAACATGACGCCGTCATGAATATCGAGCTTGTCGAACAGATCCGCCGCGGCCTGATATGCCGCGATATCCTTGCTGTCTTTTTTCAGACCGATGTTGTCCCACAGAAGATAATTCGTCTGGTAGATCGAACCGTAATTCAGATCCTCATCAGAAAGTCCCATGGTCGGAAGGTGATCGCCGTAGAAGAGGATGACTGTCGGTTCGCCGCGGTCCTCCACATCCTGAATCAGATCCGCGATGAACTGATCCTCCTCGTGCAGCTGATTCACATAGTATTCCCACGCCGCATTCTCCGCGTCCGTTTCGGTTCCCGATACCGTGATCTCCGGATCATCGATGACATGCTCGCTCGGATAGGAGCCGTGCGGCTGAACGCTAACAGTAAAGACAAAATCCCTGCCGGATGTGGAATCCAGCGCGTCATTGATCGGATAGATCAGATTCTCATCGCGCATCCACCCGTTCTCATTTACGTCATTCTGTGTATCCATGTACTCGCCGGAAGTGAACGTGTCAAATCCCAGATTCGCGTACACCTTGCGGCGGCTGTAAAAGTTTGCCTCATTGTCGTGGACAGCATGCGCGGAAAAGCCCAGATTTTTCAGCACGGTCGCCGCGCTCTCGCAGGTCTCGTCCCGGAGAACACTCTTGTAAGGATATTCTCCTGCGCCAAAAAAGCGCATGCTCATTCCGGTCAGCGTCTCAAATTCTGTATTTACCGTACCGGCGCCCACGACCGGCACCTGATACAGCCCGGAGGTGTATTCCTTCTCCAGCTTATGCCAGTTCGGGAGCGGATCCTCGGAGAATGAGAGATTTTTCATACGGGTAGGATCAAAAAAAGTCTCGCACTGCACAATAATGACATTCGGAAGGCTTTCGGTATCCGAGGTGGTGGTCTCCTCATCATGCTCATCCGCGATGATCTGATCTACCATCGCCTGAGAGTAGCGGTCCGGCTTTGAGATTCCGGTATCCAGAACCGTAACCGTCAGGCAGTACGGGAAGCCATAATCCTCATACGCATAGGCGATGTTCTCAAAGTACGCGGAAAGCAGCCGGACGTTCACCAATTCCCGCGTCAGTCCCCAGAACCCGAAGCAGGAGAGTACAATCGCGATCAACACCGGAATCCGGTGCATCTTTCCCTGATAGCGGGGTGCCCGGCAAAGTATCCCGATCAGGCCGATCACCAGCCCAATGACAAGCACATAAATCAATCCGATCTCCCAGCCGGACAGATACTTCGTGAGCACAGACGCTCCTTCCCCCAGCGCTGTCAGATCGGGTCCTGTCAGCGGCGTTACCCGGTTCGCCAGGAGAATGCTGTTGCTGATTCCCAGAATCATCCAGAACGCCATGACCAGGATTCTCCAGAAAATCCGGTTCCGGAACAGGAATACGATCAGCGAGCTCAGGAAGATCATCAGCGTATTGTAAAGGAAGACCTTGGTATGATCATCCAGGAATGTCACCGCCGCCCCGAAGGAATGCCTCGCCAGCGCTTCGATGACCAGGTATCCGAAAAACGACGCGGCAAAATGCAGAATCAGGGCGTAACGGTTCAGAAACCCCACCAGCTTCGGGTGCCGCGGCGGTTTCGGCTCCGGCCTCACCGCCTTCTGAAACCAGCGCTTTCCCCTGCCGAAAACTTCTTTCATACTCATACTATTTCCTGCTCCTGACTGAAATTCCGATATTCATAATGCACGTAATCGTAACGCAATATTTTGCCACAATTAACAGATCACACTTGACAATTTAATATGCTTAACTTGACAACGAATCATCATATCAGCTTTCCCGGAATTTGTCGATGTACGAAGTCCCGAAAGTACCGGCCAGAGAATGCTGAAAATTTGGAAAAATTCATGAAAAAAACGGCCAAAACACCCGCCGCCTCCCTTGAATATCCTTATACTATGAAATAAAATGTACTGTATAAGCTCTTCGAAAACGCAGACAGGCTCGTCGCACGCGAAGCGCGCGTAAGAGACTGGATGCGAAGTGCACATAAGACACTGAAGGCAAAGCACCCTGAAGTCTGAATGCGAAATCACACGATATGTCGGGAGAAAGAAATGTCTGAACAGAACATCGAAACAACCGCCAGGAAGAAGCAGGCGAACCCCAAGGCCCTCATTCCTATTCTGGTATTCCTCATCCTGTACCTGGGGTCCGGTATTTACTTTGAGTATATCCACCCGGTCAAGGGAGAGATGGGCTTTTACATCATGTCCGTCGTTGTGGCCTTCGGTCTTGCTCTGATCGTCGCCTTTCTCCAGAACCCGTCCCTTTCCTTTGACGAGAAAATCCATATCTGCGCCAGAGGCATCGGCGATGACAACATCACGATCATGCTCTTCATCTTCCTGATGGCGGGTGCTTTCAGCGGAATCGCCAATGAAGCGGGCGGAGTGGAGAGTACCGCTAACCTTCTCCTGAACATCATGCCGGGCCGCTTCGCGATTCCCGGTCTGTTCGTCATATCCTGCCTGATTTCCATGTCGATGGGCACCAGCGTCGGCACCATAACTGTTCTGGTGCCGATTGCCGCCTCCGTCGCCAAAACAGCGAGCTTTTACCTGCCCCTCTGTGTCGGAACCGTCGTCGGCGGCGCCATGTTCGGCGACAACCTGTCCTTCATCTCTGACACGACGATCGCGGCTACCAAGACGCAGGGCGTCGAAATGAAGGACAAATTCCGCGCAAATATCCGGATCGCCCTCCCGGCCGCCGCACTCACGCTGGCAATCCTATGTATCATTGCTCTGAACGGCGGCAAAGCCGAACTCGGAAATTATCCCTTCCAGTTCGGCCTTGCGATTCCATATTTTGCGGTTCTTGTCATGGCTCTTCTGGGAACCAATGTGTTCGTTGTGCTGGGCGTCGGGATCATCCTGTTTCTGATCATGGGCGGTCTGCTGGGAGAACTCAGCTTCGCCACCGCCTTTTCCTCCATGGGAACCGGCACGTCATCCATGTTCGAGACCATGATCGTTACCATTCTGGTCGCCTCCATCAGCGCTCTGATGGAAGAGTACGGAGGCTTTGAGGCTATTCTGGAACTGATCCGGAAATTCTCCCGCACCAAGCGGGGCGCCATGCTCGGCATTGCCTTCCTGACCGGTCTGATGGATATCGCAACTGCCAACAACACCGTCGCCATCGTCGTCGCTGCGCCCATCGCGAAGACGGTAAGTACGGAATATCAGATACAGCCGCAGAAAACTGCGTCACTGCTGGACACCTGTTCCTGCATCTTTCAAGGAATCATTCCCTACGGGGCGCAGCTTCTGATCGCAGCCAGCCTCTCGGGAGTATCCACCGTATCGATCATTCCTTACCTGTTTTATCCCTTCCTGCTCCTGATCTTTGTGGTTCTCTCGATTGTATTCGACCGGAGCTGAACATCCTCCGGCCGGATATGAATTCCATGCTATCCGGCTGAATCTTATCTGGCAGCAGATGAATCGGCCCGAACACGGTCTCATATGACCTGAGCCACGGTTCTGCAATATACAACGGCACACGGCCGCTTTGCGTTCACTGTCTGTGAAAAAACAGTTTTCCTCACATCCGCCGAAACAGATTCGGCTCAGACCGCACTGCTCGCGGTTCTTCCGCCATGGATTGCCGTCAGGCTGTAGGCATCCAGCACCTGCTCGAGATCCCCTGCCGTCATCAGCTTTTCCTGAAGCACCAGTTCCTTTACCGGCACACTGGTCTTCAGGGATTTCTTCGCGATTTCCGCGGCCTTCTTATACCCGATATACGGATTCAGAGCGGTCGCGATTCCGACGCTCGCGTTCAGAAGCTCCTCGCATCTCTCCTCATTTGCCGTGATTCCGTCGACACAGTTTACGCGCAGCGTGTTCACTGCATGCGTCAGCTCGGAAATGGAGTCAAACAGATTGTAGAACAGCACCGGCTCAAACGCGTTCAGCTCCATCTGACCGGCCTCAGCCGCCATAGTAATCGTCGTGTCGTTGCCGGCGACCTCAAATGCCACCTGCGTCACAACCTCGGGGATCACCGGGTTAACTTTTCCCGGCATGATGGAGGATCCGTTCTGCATCGCCGGGAGCGAAATCTCACCGATACCCGCCCGCGGTCCGCTGGAGAGAAGACGAAGGTCGTTGCACATCTTGGAGAGATCAACCGCACAGGTCTTCAGTCCGGAGGAAATCATCACGAAGCTGTCGAGATTCTCGGTCGCGTCAAAAAGATCCGCTGCCTGTGTCAGAGGATAGCCGGTGATTTTTCCGAGGGTCGGAACGATATTGTAAAAATAGAAATCGGAGGTATTGATGGCGGTTCCTATGGCTGTCGCGCCCATATTCACCGTGCAGAGTTCTTTCCTGAGATTCAGAAGACGCTCGCGGTCTCTGGAAACCATCGATGCGTAAGAATGGAAGGTCTGGCCGAGACGCATGGGAACGGCGTCCTGCAGCTGCGTGCGACCGATTTTGAGAATATGGTCAAACTCCTCGGATTTCCGGGAAAGGCTGTCCGCCAGCTCTTCCAGCTCACCGTCAAGGCCGGAGAGGAGATCAAGGGCAGTCAGCTTGCCGCAGGTCGGAATCACATCGTTCGTTGACTGACACATGTTCACGTCATCGTTCGGATGAACCATAGAATAATCGCCCTTTTTTCCGCCCATAAGCTCAATGGCCCTGTTTGCCACAACCTCGTTCGCATTCATATTCGCGCTGGTTCCGGCTCCGCCCTGAATCCCGTCCACGATGAAGGATTCGGCCAGTCTGCCTCTCATGATCTCACGACAGGCCTTTGCGATGGCTTCCGCCTTTTCCGGCTTCAGCTTTCCGCTTTTCTTGTTGGTCTCGGCAGCCGCAAGCTTGATTTTCGCCAGGTTCCGGATAAACAGGGGATGTAGCCCGGTGCCGGTAATCGGAAAGTTCCGCTTTGCCCGAAGCGACTGCACACCGTAATAGGCGTCCTCCGGCACCTCCAGAGTGCCGATGGAATCAGATTCCAGACGAGTTCCTGCTGTGATCTTCTCAAAAATCTCCATGATTTTTCCTCCAAATGTCCTGAATGAAACGAGATAAAATGCGCTTCGCGGGTTTTATCTCGCTATCGCGACGCTCGCCCCACACGAATACTTTGCGTCCGGGATGCTGTTCGCGTAAATAAGAGCACTCATAAAATTTGCGGACGTCTTCACTGACTGTCCTTCCGGATGACGCGAGAATATCACTGCAAAAATCCGATGTAAATATCTTAAGCGGAAAAGATTGAAAGAGAAGAAATCCGGGATGTTCTCACAAAAAAAATAAAGATCATTCGTGTTATGTCGAACAAAATAAGGCCGTTTTTAACTTCCCGCTTGCATCTGTCCTCGAAAGGTTTATAATTATGGCAGTACAAAGAGGTACCGAACGAGAGATCGAACGGTGCCTCTTTTTCTTTTTGTACTTTTATAGTTTTGGATTATATTTATAGCATTTTTTTGCAGAAAGTACAGATAAGAACCATTCGATACCGGGAAAATCACAGATACCGGATAATCATGGAGGTGGAATGTTGAAAAAGCTGGATGCCATCGATATCAAGATACTGAATATCCTGCAGAAAAACGGCAGAATCCCGCTCAAGGACCTGGCTGCAAAGGTTTTTCTGTCCTCTCCCTCTGTCTCCGCAAGGCTTGAGAAGCTGGAAGAGCAGGGCGTGATTCTGGGATATCACGCCCAGGTCAATCCCATGATGCTGGACTATCATATCAAAGCATTTATCAACCTGGAGGTCGAGCCGAACCAGAAACCGGAGTTTTATCCCTATATCAAATCCATACCGAATGTGGTGGAATGCAACTGCGTGACGGGCGATTATTCGATGCTCATCGAGGTGCTGTTCCAAAGTACAACTGAGCTGGATCACTTCATCAATGAGCTCCAGAAATTCGGCAGGACCAAAACCCAGATCGTCTTCTCCACAAGTGTGGAACAGAGGGCAGTGCCGGTCCAGACTCCATCATAAGGGCAGTGCCGGTTCAGACTCCCTCGTAAGAGCGGTGTCGGTCCAGCCTTCCCCGTAAGAATTACATATCTGCCCGTGCATCTGACGTTCCTGTGGTCCGTACTGTATTTTCAGTCTTCCCGCTGAGAACGATGAGTTTCTTCGATCGTTCTGACATAACCGGTGACGGTCCACATGTGCTCAACCATCCGCCGGGTGGCATCCCGCACATCGTGCGCCGTGATTGCCCTGACCAGGTTCCGGTGCTCCTGGTCAATACCCTTCGTGGATTTCTCCTTCTGCATGATCAGGGCGCGGATATCTGTGATCATGTTCTCAATCAGAACCGAAGAGGCGCACAGGACCTGATAAATCATAGGATTATCCGCGATGGAAGCGATCTTGAGGTGAAGCTCGCGGTCAAGGGATGCCCGTTCCCGGTCATTCTCCGCCTGCTCGAGCCGATTGAGATAGCGCGTCAGCTCCGCAGCGTCCGATTCGGTGCATTTCTCCGCCGCAAGAAAAGCACACTCCATTTCAAGAGACGACCGCAGCTGCTGCACCTGCGTCACCGTGCTCCGGTTCATTCGGAACAGCAGCGTGAGCGGCGTGATCATGCAATCGTTGAAATCGTCGGTGATATAATTTGCACCGCCCTGAATCGGGTGAATGATTCCGAGCAACCGGAGAGAATGAAGCGCCTCCCGCACCACCGGCCGTGACACGCCCATCTGCTCCGCCATCTTCCGTTCGGTGGGAAGCGCGTCTCCCTCCCGGAGCTTACCGTCCTCGATCGCCTTAACGATCTGATCCAGGATATCATTCACCGCATCATCTTTGTTTACTTTATGGAAAACAATCTGCTCTGTCATCTGTTTCACCGCTCTCACTTCGCCAGACATTCCGGTCCTTGCAGATCAGAATCATCTTAACCGGACTTATACATAAACACTGTTACTATATCATGAGCGTATATATATTACCATCGAAACCTTCCGTTTTTACGGCCGAAGACATGCATTTTCTCGGTCCGCCGGATCAGATATTATTAACGCCTCGTTCTGGCCCTGCTTTGTATCGTCGGCTTTTTCGTTTCCGGACCATTTGGAAGCTTTATATCCGGCATGTCACCGTTCGTCCTTCTAGGACTCTCTATTCTCTCACTCATTTTCAGCATCCATGATCCGGCGCTTGATGAGTAATGTGAGCACTTAACCCTTCGGCACGATGCTTTCTCAAATACTTCCCCTATGGCTGCGGCAAAGCTCGAGACAGACCTCGCCGCAGCTTTTCTCACCCCTTCCCATTTTAGTTACTGTTCGTGCGCCACTAAAGCGGCAAAGATTTTACAGTCCCTTTGCCGGAGCATTACTGGCTGTTTAAAGTTTTATCCGTGAATTCTTCATGAAGTGGATAGCGAGGACTGTCTGACGAAGGCGCTTGCGCCTGAGGAGTTCCGCAGCTTCATAAAATCAGGATAAAACTTTACTACAGCCAGTTTGCGAAGGGCAACTGGACTGTAAAATCCTTGCCGTACAGAGTTGGGTATGAACAGACACCGTTTTTGGCTTATCCTTCCATGAAATCATCATTGAATTTCAATATTGGCGGTGTTATATTGGTATTACCAATTAAAGATACCAAAAAAATGATTTATAAAGGAGCAGTACAATGGGGTACGTAAAATGGAGCTATGAAACTCTGAATCGTTTTTGCACCGATGTTTTTCACAACTTCGGATTTTCCGATGACGAGGGAAAAATCATCAAAGACGTTCTGCTGACCGCCGATCTCTACGGAATCGAAAGCCACGGCATGCAGAGAATGGTCCGCTACCACAAGGGTATCGAGAAGGGAACGATTCATCCGACCGCAAAACCTGAGGTTGTATTTGAGACGCCCGTATCCGCGGTTATCGACGGACACAGCGGAATGGGACAGCTCAATGCCTATTTTGCCATGAACAAGGCGATCGAGAAAGCGAAAACTACCGGTGTCGGAATCGTGTCTGTCCGTGAATCCAATCATTTCGGAATTGCCGGATACTACGCGAAAATGGCGAGCGATCAGGGACTGATCGGCGTCGCAGCGACCAACTCGGAGGCGATCATGGTTCCGACCTTCGGAAGGAAAGCTATGATCGGTTCTAATCCGATTGCGGTTGCCGTTCCGGCGGATCCCTTCCCCTTCCTCTTCGACGCCTCCACAACGGTTGTCACCAGAGGAAAGCTCGAGATGTACAATAAGGCAGGAAAACCGCTGCCAGACGGATGGGCTCTCGACGCGAACGGAAATCCGTGCAGCGACGCGCCGACCGTTCTGTCCAACATTGTGGCGAAGAAGGGCGGCGGCATCATGCCGCTCGGCGGAAATGATCCTCTGACCGGAAGCCACAAGGGCTACGGATGGGGCATGGTCTGCGAGATCCTCAGCTCCATTCTCTCAAACGGCGTGAACTCGGATCAGTGCTGCACCTTCAAGGATAAGACCGGCATCTGCCACGGCTTCATCGCAGTTAATCCTTCCTTCTTCGGAGATGCGGAAGCCATCAAGAAAAACTTCTCCGATTACCTTCAGAGACTTCGCGAGAGCCCGAAGGCGGAAGGCCAGGAGCAGATCTATACGCATGGAGAGAAGGAAATTTTTGCAGAGAAGGACAGAAGAGAAAACGGCATTCCGGTAAACGACAATACGATGGTTGAGCTCAGCAATCTCTGCTCCTACCTGCATATGGACTTTGGCAAATACTTCGAGGGATATCAGGTCAATAAGGACTCCAGCTTCTTCGCCGGAAACTACTGATTCCCTTTACAGCAATGCTTCCGGAGTGGTAACCTGTTCCGGAAGAGATGTCTTTACAGCTTTCACGGCACTGCATCATTTTTTATTTATATCATATATGGAGGATAAGCAAATGGATTATGCTAAGGAATCCCTGAAAAAGCACTATGAGTGGAAGGGTAAAATTGAAATCAAGCTGAGAGCTGATGTAGACAGCGCAGAAGCGCTGAGTCTCGCCTATACCCCCGGTGTAGCACAGCCCTGTCTGGAGATTCAGAAGGATGTCAATAAGAGCTACGAACTGACCAGAAGATGGAATACCGTAGCGGTTGTAACAGACGGCTCCGCCGTGCTTGGCCTCGGAGACATCGGACCGGAGGCAGGAATGCCGGTTATGGAAGGAAAATGCGCGCTGTTCAAGGCCTTCGGCGATGTTGACGCCATTCCGATCTGTGTAAAAACACACGATGTCGACGAAATCGTGAAGACCGTTTCCCTCATTTCCGGTTCCTTCGGCGGCATCAACCTGGAGGATATCGCGGCTCCCAGATGCTTTGAGATTGAAGAGAAGCTGAAGAAATGCACCGATATCCCGATTTTCCATGACGACCAGCACGGAACCGCCGTTATCACCCTCGCAGGTCTGATGAACGCACTCAAGGTTGTCGGCAAGAATATCGAGGACATCAAGATCGTGACATCCGGAGCCGGCGCTGCGGGAATCGCCATCATCAAGCTGCTGATCTCCATGGGACTTAAGAACGTCATCATGACCGACCGCAAGGGCGCAATCTATGAGGGACGGGAAGGCCTGAACCCGGTTAAGGAGGAGATGGCAAAGATCACAAACCGCTGTCACGAGTCCGGCACTCTCGCAGATGTCATCAAGGGCGCAGACGTATTTATCGGCGTTTCCGCGCCGGGTACACTGACACAGGATATGGTCCGCAGCATGGCAAAGGATCCGATCATTTTTGCATGTGCTAACCCGGTACCGGAAATCTTCCCGGACGACGCAAAGGCTGCAGGCGCGGCTGTAGTATCCACCGGAAGAAGCGACTTCCCGAACCAGATCAACAATGTTCTCTGCTTCCCGGGCATTTTCCGCGGCGCTCTGGATGTACGCGCTTCTGACATCAATGACGAGATGAAGATTGCCGCCGCAAAGGCGATCGCAGGACTTGTCTCCGACGAGGAGCTTTCTGCCGATTACATCCTTCCGAAGGCCTTCGATCCGAGAGTAAAGACCGCTGTTGCCGAGGCTGTCGCTAAGGCTGCCCGCGAGAGCGGAGTCGCAAGAATCTGATATTGCCTCTCGCCGCACCCGAATACTCTGCATTCGGCTGTGGCTCGCTGTTCGCGTAGATAAAGGCTGCCGCGGATGTGTTTTCCGGTTTCATTTTCTGATTCGGATTACACATCTGCGGCAGCCTGTTTCTGTTTCTGTTTCTCTTTCTCTTTCTGCTTCTATCTCTATCTCTGTTTCTATTTCTGTTTCTGTTCAGGCTTCGCTGAAAAAATGGATATTTTCCACATGCCGTGAACAGTGGTTTTTCTGCCGTCCGCCGCATTGACGCACCTTGTTTTAAAGGTCACACTGCGTCCTTCCAGCTCACATAGGATTCGTCGGCAATTCCGCGGATTCTCTCCCAGTCCTTTTCATAGCTCCGTTCGAACTTTGCGACCGTATAGTACCCGGCGCCCGAAGCGGTCTCCAGACAATACGCGGCGTCCTCAAATACCGCAACGTCGGAGGGCAGAAGAGAAGTGCCCGCCTCGCGGGCCATTCTGTCCCGGCAGAAGTCATAGATGTACGGGTCCCGTTTTCCCCTGCCGATTTCATCACAGCTCACAAAAAAGTCGAAATAGCTCAGGATCCCGTTCCTGCGGAAGCACGCCTGAGACAGCGCTGCGTCATTGGCCGTTGCGACGCACATGCGCACGCCGCGGTCCCGGAGCCTTTTGAGATAGCAGGCGGCTCCTTCCTTCAGCGGAATATCCTCCTCATAATGCCTCCGTATCAGTGAAAACATCTCCGCCATCACCTTTTCCGGAGTTTTTGCAAGATGGTATCTTTGGATAAAATACGCCGAACTCTCGGACATGGTCATGGTCTCAATCGGCGCGAGGTCCTCCCGGGATGCGGGAATGCCGAGGCGTCCGAGGTAGTCCTCCGCGAGGCGGTCCCAGTACCGCATCGAGTCTGCCAGCGTGCCGTCCACATCAAAAATCGCGTACTTTTTACGCATCCCTCTGTTCCTCCTGACACCGGATGCCCTGATCCACCTGTTCCGGCGTCATATTGAAGACGGCATCGATCAAATCCGTGCGGAAGGTAGCGTTCCCGGTTCCCTTTCGCAGACGCTGCTGTTCTGCGGTCTCCCCCGCAAGTCCCATAATCGTCATGGCGCTCACCACAGCACGGAAGGGATTGTCTCTGTCGGCGCCGCAGAATCCGCCGATCAGAGAAGTTACCATACAGCCGCTTCCGGTGATTCTCGCCATCGTGGCGCAGCCGTTCCGGAGGATCACTGTCCGTACTCCGTCCGTCACGATATCGGTCTCCCCGGATACTGCGATCACACTCCCGATTCGCAGGGAGAGCGCCTCCGCCATCTCTGAGGTCTTTTTCAGATTCTCCGCCCTGATCTCATCCTCCGCGCTGACATCCACGCCGCGTCCGGTTCTAGCCTCAAGTCCCCCGGAGGCGATCGCGCGGATCTCGGAGGCATTTCCGCGGATCGCGGTAAAATGAACGGTCTCCAGCAGCTCCCGAATACTGTACCGCCGCAGCGTTGTGTTCCCGGCAGCAACCGGGTCCAGAACAACCGGAATTCCAAGCTCATTCGCATGCTGTCCCGCAATGATCATACTGTCTACCGATTCTATCGCGCCGAGATTGCAGACAAGGGCGTCCATGCCTTCCACGCCCTCGCGGACCTCGCGGACGTCCATCGTCATCGACGGCGTTCCTCCCGCCGCCAGAATAATATTCGCACAGTCATTAACCGTGACAAAATTAGTGATGCACTGCACCGCCGGCTTCGTTTCACGCACCCTTCGCAGGGATTCCCCATAGTTCATCTTTCTGATTCCTTCCTTACCTTCCAATCTTGCATTATTGCATTCCATAAGTATTCATGCCGTCAACAGTGCCGCATGCTGCATCAATTCCCACGCCGCGCCGCAGGTCCCATACCGCTTACACGGTCATCTGTTCAGCTGCGCCTGCATCTTCGGCAGAGCCTTTGACCGCTTCAGCACGAGAAGAACGGCAATAGCAAGGGTTGCTCCCATCGCCGAGGCCGGAGCGTAGTATGGAATCAGGTAGAAGAGCGCGTATTTGATGTGAAGCGCCACGTTAAAAATCGCACTCGCGAGTACCGCACTGATGACGCCGGTCCCGATGACTTCTCCGATCCACGCCGCCCAGAGCTTATGCGTTTTCGTGTACAGAAAACCGGACAGCAGGGCACCGAAAATCGCGCCGATCACCGCCTGAAAATCGCAGCCGTCCAGAGCAACCCGCATGCAGCCGGTCAGAAAGGCCGCGGCGAAATTATACCACGGGCCGAGAAAAACCGCTCCCATGACATTGCAGAAATGCTGAAACGGAGCCATGTGCGGAAACCACACAAAGGTATTCAGCATAAATCCGAGACAGGCAAGCATAGCGGTAAATACCATTTTTTTCAAAGAGATTCCTCCGGAAACAGACCTGGTGTGCAAACCGGTCTGAGCTGCCGCCTTTTCCGCCGGAACCGTGACTGGATTCATTTCTTCATTCATATTCAGATCCTTCTTTCTCTCATTTCTATTTGATGATCCATTCTTCAGAGAATTTTGACACTTTCCAGGCATCAAAATTCCTCACGATACCGACGCCTCCGTGAATGTACACCCTGGATTTTCACAGTCGGAGCAGCATACTCTTCCGGCACTTCACCTCCTCCGCCCGGATCCTCTTCTGTGCAAAATATGCATGATAGGTTGAATACACCTCAGGAAGTCAGAATATGCATAACCTTTTTATACAGCGAAATCAGGTGGTGTCCCCGGGATTCCGCACAAAAGAAAACAGACTGCCAAACGACAGTCTGCATACATACGTTGTCCGCGTAAATAACAGCGATGCTCCCTACGTTGGCATTATCCAAATCAGGTTCATGGGTCAACAGCTCAAAATCTGTCCTCTCAGCCCGATGCATCGGGCTCCCCAGTCTGTTTTCTTGATTTTTCTAAAGCGTTCTGCTTTAATGTGGCCATTATAGCACAATCCGCTCAGAAAGTGCACATAAATCTGATGGAATATGCTTCCTTTCCTGTAGTGCGTGATCGCCGGCAGGCTGTTTAAGGTTATTCTGTTCACACCCGTTTCTATACGGCAAGGATTTTACAGTCCTGTTGCCCTTCGCAAACCGGCTGTAAAATCTTTGATGTTTTATTGGCACGTGAACAGCAGCCGTTTTAGAATATATATTCGAATTTAAATTTACATAAAGTTTCTAACTCGCGTTCATTGTGCATATTTTTGTATCATGCATCTGTCATAATGAAGCCATCCTGAATCACATGAAAAGACATCGATAACGTTCTTTTCATTCCTTCATTCTTTATTTGTTTTCCATTCATTTTCGATAATGAGAAGGAGGCTTTCTATGAAAGGTTATTCAATCAGCGATGGTTTTATGGGTTATGTTGACGGCGGATATATGCTTTTTGCGTGTGAGTCTGAGTATATCGATTATATGGAAGAAGAGGATGACGAATCCTCCGTCATCTGAACGCGGGAATGAGAAGCTGCCTGACGCCTGCAAATGCAATCCCGAATTGTTCACCTGTTGATCATTCCGCAAGCTCTCTGACATTTGTTCATAATGCACATAGTTTCCTGCAAAATCCGGGAAAAGAATGTATACATTACGAACATAATTGTGATACACTTTTTACAGTAACGGTCTACTAAATTTATATATACCATATCATTTGAGATATCCTGCATTTGATATGGCATCCACTGTAAACCGAATTAAGTGAAAGAGGTAAATGGACATGGCAGTTAGAAAGAGCACAGTTAAGGCAGACGTAATTCTTCAGTACGGCGGCAGACAGTATACTGAAAAGGAGATCATTGACAGAGTAAAGGCAGCCGCCCCGAAGGCGAAGGATCTCACCATCTATGTAAAGCCTGAGGAGAACCGCGCTTACTACGTGGCAGACGGAGACGCCGATAACTTCGTGGAGCTCTGATCGGACGCAGCAGCAGAGTCCCGGATTTTTTCTCAAAGATCCAGAAGCGAGCCGGATCCCGGAAGGGGTGCGGCTCTTTTTTTACGCGAACAGCGAGCCACAGACGAATGCCAAGTATTCGTGTGAGGCGAGCGTCGCGATAGCGAGATAAAACCCGCGAAGCGCGTTTAATCTCGTTTACATAAACACCGGGTATGCAAATCGCTCATTGCTCTGCGGCAGTTGACACGATGACGGGACAAAACCTGTAAAGCGCGGTTCATCTCGTGTGACGCACCCCATCAAATCGTGATACAATATAGATCAGATCATAGAAAGAAAGAAGGTTTTACAATGAGCAAGCTTGGCGGAAAGAACAAGGATAGCAAAAAGGCAGCAGAGAAGAAGATGCAGCAGCAGCTTGCGGCTCTGGCACGCAAGAATGCAAAGAAGAAGAAGTAATGATTTCAGAAGCATACAGAAAGGAATAACCAAATGCCCTGTACTACAATACTGGTCGGCCGAAAGGCCACCTATGACGGATCTACTTTTATTGCAAGAAATGACGACTCCCCCTCCGGGAAGTACACCCCGAAGAAATTCACGGTGGTCCATCCCGAGGAGCAGCCTCGCAGATACCGCTCGGTTCTGTCCCACGCAGAGATCGATCTTCCGGACAATCCGATGCGCTACACAGCGGTGCCGAACGCGCTGGAGGGCGAAGGAATATGGGCTGCCAGCGGCGTGAATGAAGTCAATGTAGCCATGACTGCCACGGAGACCATTACTACCAATGAACGCGTGCTGGGCGCCGACCCCCTTGTGGAATTCGTTCCCGCCGCGGACGGAAAGCCGGAGGTCCCCGGCGGAATCGGCGAAGAAGATCTCGTGGTTCTTACACTTCCCTATATCAAAAGCGCCCGCGAGGGAGTGACCCGCATGGGAAGCCTTCTCGAGAAATACGGCACCTACGAATCAAACGGAATGGCCTTTCAGGACAAGGACGAAATCTGGTGGCTTGAAAGTATCGGCGGTCACCACTGGATCGCCAGAAGAGTACCGGATGACCGGTATGTCATCATGCCGAATCAGCTGGGAATCGATGAGTTCGACATGGACGACGCCTTCGGCGAGCAGAAGAATTACATGTGTTCCGCAGATCTCCGAGAATTCATTACACTGAATCATCTGGATCTGACACTGAAGGACAATGCGCAGGATTTCGAGGTCGGATTCAGCAGATCGTCCGGAGACTCCGAATCAAAATCAGACAGCAGCTCCTGCTCCGAGCCGCCCACGGCAAAGCATTGGGTTTTCAATCCCAGGGACGCTTTCGGAAGCCATGATGACGCGGATCATGTATACAACACACCGCGCGGATGGTTCATGGCCCGTTATCTGAATCCCCATTCTGCCGCCTGGGACGGTCCTCACGCCGATTACCGACCGGATTCGGATGATATTCCCTGGAGCATGATTCCGGAGAGAAAGATCACCCCCGAGGATGTAAAATATCTTCTTTCCTCTCATTTTCAGGGCACCCCGTATGATCCGTACGCTTCATACGGAGACAGCAGCAGAAGAGGAGCATACCGCTCCATCGGCATCAACCGCAACGATTTTCTGGCATTGATTCAGATTCGCCCGTACCAGCCGGAGGAATTCCGGACCATCGAGTGGCTCGCATTCGCGTCGAACGCGTTTAACACGTGGGTTCCAATGTACGCCAACGTCACCACGACTCCCGAATATCTCTCCAATACCGGTAAGCATGCTTCCACGGACAATTTCTACTGGACAAGCCGCATGATTGCCGCGATGACAGATGCCTCCTACGGCAAGAGCCTCTTCCATATCGAACGGTATCAGCTTGCTGTCGGCGCAAAGGGACATGAGCTCATCCGGAAATACGATGCGAAGATGATGGATGCGCTGTCAGATCCCATTGCCGCAGATTCGACGTCTGATACCCCCTCCGGCAAAGATGACCGGATTCACGCACTCGCCGAGCAGGCAAATCAGGAAATGGCGGATTCACTGAAGGAAGCAGCCTCGGATACCCTGGATAAGGTTCTCTATGAACTCAGCAATCAAATGAAGAATTCCTACTCCAGGTCTGATACATAATGATTCCCTTCCTCCGTCACACTACCGATATCATGCTCTTTTTCTGTATTCAACCGGTGTCATACCGATTTCTCTTTTAAACAGCCTGATAAAATAACTGGGTGATTCAAAGCCGCAGTCCAGGCAGATATCCAGGATACTTCTGTCTCCGTCATTCAGCTCTTTCATAGACTGAAGTATCCGGTAGTGATTTACATATTCGATCGGAGTTTTGTGGAAGATATTCTTGAAAAATCGGCAAAAGTACTGAGCATTCATACCCAGAACCCGGGCCAGATCGGCCAGATAAATTTTTTCCATGTAATGGGTGTGAATATAGCTGAGTACCTTTTTGCCTTGCTCGATTTTATGATTTTCCTCCATGCGGCTGTCCGTATTCAAAATAAGAAGATGCTCTCTGGCCATGATCCCCATCATCTGATAGAGACAGCCCTTGAATTCCAGGTACCAGCCTTCGGCAGGTTCGTCGTTAACCTTCAGAATCTTCTTGAAAAGGCACACCAACGAATTCCAGCAGGGCCGGTCACTCTGAATTCTTCTTGTAAAAAGAAGCTGACCTGTGAGCAGCCGATGAATATACTGACTCTGTGCTGCATCCCAGTATTCAAAGCTTAATATATCCGGTGAAAATACGCAGGCATGGTGAATGGAAGCTTGTCGTCCTTCACTGTGTATTTGATGAAGTTCACCACTGTTAATGCAGATGATATCTCCAGCGTGAACCGTCATGTCCGTCATATTGACCGTCATCTCCATGCTTCCTTTCTCCACATAAATGAGTTCTATCTCTCTGTGCCAATGGTATGGCACTGTTAATCCTCCATACGGATACTTCTGATGGTAGATGTGCATCGGGATCTGGTGCGTTCCGTGTACCGTAAAATCTTTCAATTTCTCTGGATGTTCCATATTTCCCCTCAAATGTCAAAATCCTTATAGAAAACATCAAAATGCAATTAGAAATAAATAGACTCTGTCTCTATAATTTATAGACAATTCCGGAATAAATGTCTATAGCAAAGACTATCGCAGGAGGGAACAGAGTGAAAGAAAAATGGTGGCATAACAAAGTTGTGTACCAGATCTATCCAAGAAGTTTTATGGACAGCAATGGAGACGGCATCGGTGATCTAGGCGGTATCCGCCAGAAACTGGATTACCTTGAGGAGCTTGGCGTTGGTATCATCTGGCTGTGTCCGGTTTACAAATCTCCGAACCGTGATAATGGATATGACATCAGTGACTATTACGGCATCATGCACGAGTTCGGAACAATGGAGGATATGTATTCCCTGATACAGGAGTGCAAAGGTCATAATATTGCCATTATGATGGACCTTGTATTAAACCACAGCTCTAACGAACACTCGTGGTTCTTGCAATCAAGATCATCACGAGATAATCCCTATCGTGACTATTATATCTGGGCGGACCCTGTAAATGGAAAAGAGCCTACCGATGAAAAGGCCTTTTTTGGCGGGAGTGTGTGGGAATGGGATGCAGCAACAGAGCAGTATTATTATCACAGCTTCAGTCCGGAACAGCCGGATCTGAACTGGAACAATGAAAAACTCAGGGATGACCTGTATCAGATCATCCGATTCTGGATGGACCTGGGAATCGAGGGATTTCGTTTTGATGCCATTGATCACATCAGCAAGGACGAGCATTATCATTTAGATGACAAATCGAACAAAATCCACAAGTACCTCAATGAAATGAACCGGAAAAGTTTTGGAAGATCGGATCGCATAGTAACCGTGGGAGAAACAGGCGCGGCAAATATTGAATCCGCAAACCTGTACTCCAATCCAAACCGTCATGAACTGGATATGATCTTTCAATTTGAGCTTATGGGAATTGACGGTGTGCGCTCCGGAAACTGGGATCCAAAGGAATATTCTCTGAAAGATCTCAAGTATCTCCTGGAAAAATGGCAGACCCAGCTCGACAGCCAGTCCTGGAACAGTCTTTTTCTGGGAAATCACGATTATCCCAGATGCCTTTCCAGATTTGGAAACGATTCCCCGAAATACAGAACGCTATCAGCAAAGATGCTAGCGACATTCTTTCTCGGCCTGAAGGGGATTCCATATATTTATCAGGGGGATGAAATCGGTATGGTGAATATGCCGTTTCAGGATATCCGTGATTACCGAGATGTTGAATCTCTGAATTTTTATGACATCAAACGGCACGATGGCTGGGATCAGACAAAAATCATGAGCTATCTTAGAAGGAACAGCAGAGATAACGCCCGTACACCGATGCAGTGGGATGATACGGCACAGGCTGGTTTTACCCGGGGAGAGCCTTGGATCAAGGTAAATCCCTCTTATAAAGACTTGAATGTGAAGAAATGTCTCGCAGATCCGGATTCCATTTTTTACCACTATCAAAATCTGATCCGCCTGAGAAAGCAGAAAAAGATTCTGGTTTATGGCGATTTCCAACTTCTTTACAGAGATCATCCTCAAGTTTTTGCATATAGAAGAACCTATGAGACGGAGGAAATCCTGATCATCTGCAATTTTTCAGACAAAGAGGCAAGGCTTGAGACGACGCAGACATTTGCAACAAAAAACATTTTGATAAGCAACTATAAAGATCTCGTGACCAATAACGGTATGTTATGTCTCAGGCCCTATGAAGCGATCATTTTTCAGGCACAGGAGGTATCCTCATGAAAGCAATGCGCAGAATTGCCACCTTGCTTCTGTCCGTAGTATTGTGTACTGCATCTCTTACCGGCTGCGGACCTATCGGAAAAAGTGACAAGAAGAAAGCAATAGAAGTATTTGTGTTCAAACCGGAATCCGTAGAAACCTTCCAGCAGCTCGGAAAAAAATTCGAAGACGAGAATCCGGACATCCGTGTATATATCAATTCCCCGGGAGATCCCTACACCATACTTAAAGCGCGTATGGTAAAGGGAAATATACCGGACATCGTAGGACTGGATGCGACTCAGACATATGTGGACTATGCCAAAGCCGATATTTTTGAGGATCTTACAAATTCTGATCTGACCCGGAAAGTAAAGCCATCCTACGTAAAAATGCTTGCAAATATCGAGGAAATGCACGGCACAGTTCACGCCATGCCATTTGCAGCTAACGTAACAGGCATCATGTACAATAAGAACAAATTTAAAGAACTGAACCTTACCGTTCCCACAACCTGGCAGGAGCTGATGGATACCTGTGAAAAGATCAAAGCAGCAGGACAAACTCCTTTCTATCTTGGCTACAAAGAAGACTGGGTCATCAACAGTGCCTGGAATCCACTTGCCGGAAACTTTACGGATGCAGATTTTTATCAGAATGTCACAGATGGAAAAATCACCTTCCGGAAAGCATATACGGAACCACTGAAACGGCTTCTCAAACTGAATGACTATAGCCAGGGAGACATTTTTTCCTATAATTACAACAATGCCACGGTCGGATTCGCAAACGGGGAATCTGTGATGTACATGCAGGGGAACTGGGCTATTCCCATGATCATGCAGACAAATCCCCATATGGATCTTGACATGTTCCCGTTTCCGGCACTTGATGATGCCAAGGACAACAAGCTTTGCTCCAGTATTGACCTTATGTTCTCTATCACAAAGAAAAGCAAGCATCAAGAGGAGGCCAAACGTTTTCTGGAATTTCTCACGGAGCAGGAAAATGTATCCGCCTATATGAAAGAGCAGTTCGGCATCCCCGCAATTAATTGTGACTACAAATTTCCTGAGCAGTTAAACGGCGTTCTGGATGATTTCCAGAGCGGAAAAATCGTTTCCTCCCCGCAGGCCTACTATCCATCTGAAATGAAACTTCCGATTGCCCTCCAGACCTACATGATTGACGGCAATAAGGACAAGCTTTTTAAACAGCTGGACGATACCTGGCGTGACGCGCACGAAAACTAAAAGGAGGATTCAACCATGAAAAACAGAAATAAAACGTTTCTGGCCATGACACTGCCGGTTATTATCATCTTCTTTTGTTTCCATACCATTCCTTTGTTCTCCGGATTTTACTACAGTCTGACGAACTCAAAAGGCTTTGGTGTATATAATTTCATTGGCCTGAGAAATTATGTAAAGCTCTTCCAGAATATTAAGGTTTTAAATTCCTACATCTTCACTCTCAAATTTGCTGTGGTTACCACGATCATCGTAAATGTAATTAGTATGATTCTCGCGTTGGGTCTGAATTCAAAAATTCATTTTAAGAGTACATTGAGAGGTCTCTATTTTATACCTAATATCCTTGGCGGACTGATTGTCGGCTATATCTTCAACTTCCTGTTCACCTTTGTTGTCCCTGCTATGGCACAGAAGATTGGAATCTCCGCACTTTCCTCAAGTATCCTTGGAAATACCAAAACAGCCTGGATTGGTATTGTAATCTGCGTCGCATGGCAGTCCGTTGCCTTTAATACTATCATTTATATTTCCGGACTCCAGACGATACCCCAGGATGTTTACGAAGCAAGTGCAATTGATGGGGCGGATGGATGGAAGTGCTTCTGGAAGATTACGTTCCCACTGATCGCGCCGTTCTTTACCATCAATATGGTACTCTGCATGAGAAACTTCCTGATGGTATTTGATCAGATTATGTCTCTGACAAGTGGAGGACCTGCAGAGAGTACGACCTCCATTTCCATGCTGATCTATAAAGACGGACTCACCGGCAATCAGTTTGGTCTTCAGTGTGCGAACTCGGTTATTTACTTCATTATAATTGTAGCAATTTCAGCATTTCAATTAAAAGTTCTTACAAAAAGAGAGGTGCAGCTATAATGACATCAAAAGAAAAAAAACGCAGGACGGTTACCGTCCTGCTTATTATCGTTGGCATTCTGATTCTGATTCCTCTCTATATGGCTATTGTAATTGCGATCAAACAGCCATCCGAGATGACAAATGATATAGCCGGAGCGCTCTCCCTGCCTCATAAATGGAGCCTTTCCAATTTTGCGGAAGCAATAAAAATCACAGATTTCTGGCATGCGGCCTCAAATTCTCTGATTATTACCGTGGTAAGTTCCATTGCTTGCGTACTGGTCAGTTCCATGGTGTCCTTTGCTATTGCAAGAAATATGACTCGAAAAAAGATATATAAATTCTTTTATTATTATCTGGTGAGTGCCATGTTTGTTCCATTCTCCATGCTCATGCTTCCGTTGGTAAAGCAAATGGCATTCTTCCACCTTGATAACAAGATCGGTGTAATATTTCTGTACATCGTGTTCAATATGTCCATAAATACCCTGCTATATGTCGGATATCTGAAAAATATATTGCAAAGTCTGGAAGAAGCAGCGTATATAGACGGTTATAATACCTGGCAGGTATTTACTTACATTATATTTCCTATGCTGAAGCCCATGCATGCCACGGTTGCGATTCTGACAACTCTTGCGGCATGGAATGATGTTCTTCTTCCACTTGTCATGCTAAGCGGAGGCGATGGCCGCGATAATACACTGCCACTTACGCAAATGGTATTTCAGTCTCAGTTCGGTACAAATTATAACCTTGCTTTTGCGTCCTATATTCTGTCATTGCTTCCAATACTCATCTTTTACTTGATCGCTCAGAAGCAGATCATCAACGACGTGACAAATGGTGCGATAAAAGGGTGAGTATTAATAGCATATATGGATACAACAAACTACAGATAACGAAAAAGGTACTTGGAAACCAAGTACCTTTTTCGTTATCTGAAAGTATTTGCCAATTCTTACCAGATTTTATACGGCCAAAAGCAGTTTTCCAGTTGTTGTAAGTATATTTTTCGCTGTCTGTCGAATACTAGATCTGAGGAGGTTTTAATATTTATATATGAACAACATTTCTATTTCTTTTATTTAAGGGGGTGAAATTGCTTGTAAATAAAGGCTTTCCGGGGAGCAGAAGACGAAAAAACAACTGCTCTTCAACATCAATTGGACCGACAGGAAGCATTTTTATTAAGGCAGAAGCCGAAAAAATGGGTACGGATGACAACGTTTCTGGGAAGGCAGATGCAGAATATCGGATCAGGTCAAAGAGTCATATAACGAAAAAAATACTTCAGAAACCGACGGTAATACAGATGACGAAAAAACTACCGGTTTATCAGAATAAGTAGCTGAGTCGTCATGTATGAGAGAGAAACTACCAGATGACGAAAAAAATACTTTAACCAGAGAACAAAAAAAGTACTTGCCAAAATAGTTTTAGGTAGATAAATAACAGAAGACGAAAGAACTACTGGCAGACAACGAGAAAAGTACTGAGAATGAGGCGGAAGCGAAACGTATGAATCGAAAGAAAAAGGTTCTTTTTTTCAGATGACAACATTTGTACTGAACCGGAAGAGGAGGGAAACCGCTCAGTGATGACGAAAAAACTACTTGCTTAAGCCGAAAAATTGTTATGGGAGGACGGTTTTCCGGACCGACAGTCCTTCCTGTGGAAGCAGAAGACGAAAAAAGTACTTTTTAAAGGGGAATTTTAGATGACGAAAAAATTACTTATGTTAATTTGAAATGTACTATTTTCGTTATGTAGGAGAAAAGAAAGGCGAGACAACGAATGAAATACTGAAATGTAATCAAAAGTTAATCAGTAACTTTTTCGTTATCTGAGAGACAAACGGCTCAGAATAGGTTATTATCCTTTTAAAGTATTTTTGTCGCTTTCTGACAAAACAAAGGGGATAATGAAATGACAGCTACCAGTGTACGAAACGATCTGATTGAGGGTGTTGTCGTCCGGAAGAGTAATTCGCTGATCAACGCGAAGTACAAGACCTCGATTCTGGGGAATAAGATCATCGCCGTCTCCCTGACGAAGCTTCAGCAGGAGCCGGGATCCAAGCAGGTTATGGCGACACTCTATCCGAGCGAGATCAAACGTATCCTTGGCAACGAGACCGATACGAATATATACAAGAAGCTGAAAAGCGTGAGCAAGCAGCTTGCGGGGAATATTATAACCATCGAGGATGGTCTCGGGAACTTCCATACGTTTACCATGATCACCAATGTTTCCTATAAGGATCAGAAGCTGGAGATTATCTATAACCGGGAGATGACGCCGCATATCACCAGTCTTCAGAAGAGCTATACATCGATGGAACTTGCGACACTGGTATCCTTTGAAAAGAACAGCTCTTTTCGTCTCTATGAGCTTCTGAAGAAGGAAGCCTACAAGATTGACACGACAAAGTCGAAGTTTGTCACGAAGGTGTACAGCGTAGACGAGCTCCGCTGTACGCTGGGACTCGTGAATCTGGATGCTTCCTATCTGCAGAGGGCGGTGTCCGACGGGGCGACCTGGTCGGAGCTTGTCCGTCTGGCAAAGAAGGAAGACAAGCAGTATGAGCGGTTCACGGATTTCCGCACGAAGGTACTCGACGAGGCGAAAATAGAGATGGATGAGAAGGCCGACATCACGTTCGAGTATACCGTGGAGAGAGGAAACCGCGGACGGGCGACCGATATCCTGTTCATGATTTCGTGGAATATTCCGGAGGGGAATCTCGAGACGATCCACAAGAACAAGGAGAAGATCGAGCAGCTCAGCCCGGAATATGTGAAGGTGGCCGAACCGGATCCGTTCGAGAAAGTTGCCACAGAGGACAAGAAGAGCGGAGCGAAGAAGCTGCGGGAATATTCGGATATTCTGACGTATCTGAAGAAAAGCGGAATCCGTGCGACGAGCGGATTCACCATGGAGTATTACGACCGCCTGCTTCAGGACGCCGGCGGAGATACCGACGAGATCAAGAGAGAGATCGACTACGCGAAGACCGGAGGCATGACGATTCGAAATTATTTCGGATGGCTGAAGGAGGCGGTGAGGAACCGCTATGCGGACAACGTCGTGGAAGCGGTGGAGGGAAGCACCGAGGATGCGGAGACTGCGAAGGAACTGCACCGGGAATCTCACTCCAACAGAACCAAGGAGCTTGTCTGGGAGAGATACAAGCAGAAGGACAACTTCCAGGATTTTGTCGAGAGCATCGGTGTTCCGCTAGAGGCGATGGAGCTCGCCTTCGACATTGATGAGCGGATCAAGATGTATATGGACTTTACTGTAGAAAGTATGCGAGCTTGAATATGCGATTGTGAGAATGCGCATGTCTTCCGACAGAAACGTTTGGGAGAAAGTATTCCCGAGAGCAAAGATTGAGGAACCTGTCACCGGATGACAGGTTCCTCAAAATTTTAATGCGAATGCGATTCGTATATGAGTAGGAAAAAGTTTCATATGTGGCAGTTTTTACGTCAGGTCTAAATTCGGATCGCGGTATTTTTGCAGCAGAGTGCAGAGCAAGAAGTTGTCGGCGCAATTTCAGAGGCAGGAGGATATGGAATATGGAAAGAAAAATGATGCATCGCGGGTTTTCCGGTACGAGGAACCCGGAAGAAACAGAGAAGGAAAGGATCGGACGGAAGGTAGCCAGAAAAGCCGCCGCGGCCGGGATGGTTCTTCTGAAAAATGAAAATCATGTACTGCCGCTTCCCGTGGGCAGCGGAGTGGCCTTGTACGGCGTTGGCGCTTCTCACACGATCAAGGGAGGAACCGGCTCGGGCGATGTGAATGAGCGCTCCAGCGTGAGTATCTTTGAGGGAATGAGAGATGCCGGGTACGTGATTACCAATGAGGCGTGGATTTGTGATTTCGATAAGACCTATACGGAGTCCAGGCTTCGGTGGAGAGACGGTCTGCTCGGCAGAAAGCAGGAGAACGGGGAGAATTATAATTTTTTCGCCGATTATGCGGAGCATCCGTTCCGAATGCCGGCGGGGCGGCCGATCGACCTCTCGAAGGACGTCGCAGATGACAGGAAGACGGCGTTCTATATCTTGAGCCGGGTTTGCGGAGAAGGCGCGGATCGTTTCCGCAGAAAGGGAGATTATTATCTGACTGATGAAGAGCATGACATGCTCCGGGAGATCTGCCGGATTTACACGAATGTGATCGTCGTGCTGAATGCGGGCGGACAGGTGGATCTGTCTTTTCTGGATGAATTTTCGAACATTCGGGGGCTGATTCAGATGGCGCAGCCGGGGATGGAAGGGGGACATGCCTTCGCGGATCTGGTATCCGGAAGGATCAGCCCTTCGGGCAAGCTTGCGGACAGCTATGCCTTCCGGTATGAGGATTATCCGAATGAAGAGAATTACTCCCACAACAACGGAAACACGGATACGGAGGAGTATAACGAAGGCCTCTATGTGGGGTATCGTTATTTTGACAGCTATGAAATTCCGGTTCGCTATGGGTTCGGATACGGACTTTCCTACACCGGTTTTTCCATCCGTACCGTTGAGACAGCGCTGGCCGAGGGAGAGGCCGCACAGGAAATCAGCGTGACGGCGGCTGTCAGAAATACGGGAGAGACAGTCGGAAGAGAGGTTGTTCAGGTATATGCGTCACTGCCGACAGGGCGGCTGGAAAAAGAATATCGCCGGCTCGTCGGATTTATTAAATCCGATGAACTTAAGCCCGGAGACGAGCAGGAAGTGATGGTCGAGATTCCGTTGAAGGCGCTGGCATCCTACGATGAGGAAACTGCCGCCTGGATCCTGGAGAAGGGCGACTACGGAATCTGGGTCGGAAACAGCCTTGGAGCATCCCGGCTTTCCGGAGTCGTACGGATGGATGAGACCGCCGTGCTTGAGAAGGACAGAAACATCTGTCCGCTTCAGACGGATCTGAAGGAATTTCACAGAGACCCGGAGCAGATGGAGAGACAGTATCTGGACTGGAAGAAAGAGGCAGAGGAGAAGAGGCTTCCGGTCGTTTCACTGCATGCGTCCGAAATCCGCACGGAGACCGCAGCTTACCGCGGAAACGCAGATCTGGCAGATGAAGAGGCACGTTCTTTTGTGGATACGCTGACGAGAGATCAGCTGATCCGGCTGTCGGCCGGGGATCCGGGAAAGGCGCAGGAGACCAGCAATCTGGGATCAGCGGGAATTTCGGTGCCGGGATCTGCGGCGCAGACCAGTCCGGCCGCAGAGGACCGGGGACTCGCGAGCATTGTTCTGGCGGACGGACCTGCCGGACTTCGCCTGATGCGCTATTATTTCGTTCAGAACGGAAGAATTGTCCCGATGCCTTTTGAATTCAGTCTGGAAGGCGGATTTTTCGTCCCGGAAGCGGAGGAGACAGAGGGCGAAAAATATTATCAGTACTGCACGGCCATTCCGACAGGAACGGCGCTGGCGCAGACCTGGGACACCGATCTGGTTTCGGAGGTCGGTGAAATCATCGGAAAGGAACTGCTGAGGTTCGGGGTGACGCTCTGGCTGGCGCCCGGCATGTGCATTCATCGAAATCCGCTCTGCGGAAGAAATTTTGAGTATTATTCCGAAGATCCCGTACTGACGGGAGAAATCGCGGCTGCTATGACGAACGGCGTGCAGAGAAATCCAGGCGTCGGAACGACGATCAAGCATTTTGCCTGCAATAATCAGGAGGACAACCGCATGAGGTCGGATTCTGTACTCTCAGAGAGAACGCTGCGGGAGATTTATCTGCGTGGGTTTGAGATTGCGGTGAAGAAATCGCAGCCGATGTCCCTCATGACCAGCTATAACCTGGTGAACGGGGTGCATGCCGCCAACAGCAGGGATCTTATCACAGATGTTCTGAGGAACGAATGGGGATTCCGGGGAGCTGTCATGACAGACTGGACGACGACGATGCAGCTTCAGGACCCGAAGCGGGCGACCGCGGACGGGTGCATGCGCGCCGGAAACGACATGATTATGCCGGGCGCAGCGTCGGATTACGAGGATATTGAAAAAGCGCTGGACGACGGAACACTGACTCTCGAAGACCTGAAGGCCTGTATCAGCCGGACGGTATCCATCATCTGGCAGTCCTCCATGTATGAGGGAGCTGTGCCTTACCGGAAATGATATCCATGGGAAAACCCGGCAGCTGTTCAGCACATTACGCCCTGCCGTAAGCGGCATCTGTTAAAGTTGCAAAAGTGCGAAGAAGATGTTACAATAACTTTAAAATTTCAAGACAAAAATGAAGTTAAGGAATGGAGAAGGTATATGAACAAGCTCGGCAAGAAATTACTGTGTCTGTGCATGACCGGCGTGATTGCGTTTGCGGCGCCTGCCGCGACAGCCGTATCTTCAGCGATCCCGGTGTATGCGGAGGTGTCCGTCGGAAATTTTACGGACGAGGATTTCAACATTTTCATCAATATGATCGGCGCGTGTGAGTCCGGCGGGCTGGTGTACGGTCAGCGGGACTACTCGACTTATCTCTCTCTGGCGGACAGCTGGGGAGCGGAGCAGACGATCACGATCGGCTGGTGGTCCGCATACGGCAATAACGGCCGCGCACTTCTGAACAGGATCTACAATGCGGACCCGGCGCTGTTTCAGAGCATTGATACGGACGGATCGATTCAGAGCATGCTCAGCCAGGACTGGGAGAAGCTCCGTTGGGAGCCGACAGCGGCTCAGAAGGATGTCATCGTACGGCTGATTACTACTGATACCGGAAAGAAATGCCAGGACGAGGCATTCAAGGAGTTTGCAAAGATCTACATCGAGGACTGTCAGTCCTTATATACAAATGATGTGGCAGCCTGCATGATGTACGCGGAGATCGGGATGCTGGGCGGAGAAGCCGCGGCGAAGCGGATTTTTAACCGGGTTGTGAGTTATTATTCCTCGAACTTTAGTCTGGACAATATCATGGCGGCGCTATCCGATGATCAGAAGGCAAGCACCAATCCATATTCCGTCAGTGGTGCTGTCTATAATACGCGACACAGGCTTTTCTATGAATGGATTCATACCTACCTGCAGCCGGCGGACCCGCAGGAAAACGGCGTGTTCACCGATGTGCAGAACACCTCGGCATATTATTATGAGCCGGTCTACTGGGCGTATCAGAACCAGGTGACCAGCGGGACGAGCAGCACGACGTTCAGTCCGTCGAATACGACGACAAGGGCGGAGATCATCACATGGATATACCGGCTGCTCGGGAACGGAGAGGTAAGCGCCAGCGCCGGATTTTCGGACGTTTCGCCGTCGGCATATTATTATCAGGCGGTGAACTGGGCACGGCAGCACGGAATTTCCGCGGGACTGGGGGACGGATCCTTCGGGTCGGCGGTGAACTGTTCCAGAGCGCAGATCATTACGATGCTTTATCGATGCTACGCGGCCGGAACCGGCAGCTATACCAGCAGCTTCAGCGATGTATCGTCCAACGCCTATTATTACAATGCGGTCGGCTGGGCCGTCCAGAATGGAATCACGAGCGGAACCTCGGCATCGACATTCTCACCGGACGCATCCTGCAGCAGGGCGGAGGCAGTGACCTTCCTGTACCGCGCGGCTTCCAGATTCTGAGGAGAACGCCTCAAAGAAGAAAATTTCGATATCTGTGTCATCTATGCAGCTCCCAATCTTGAGAACGTGCGGCTCTCCCGATGTTCTGCATAGGATTGTCTGGATTGTTCAGTGCCCCGAAAGGGGCACTTTTTTGCGGAAAAAATGAGAAGACCGGACCAGATGTCTGGTATCAGCTGAAAGGGCACTTTTTCGTGGAAAAATGACCGTATTTCAGAATCCATACGAATGTGATACAATTGCAGTCGTGACAGCAGAGGCTTCCCGGTTTTCCGGCGGCAGGTGCGATGCCGGAGCAGGAAGCATCTGCGGGAAAATGCGGATGTGTTAGAGAAACGGAGAAGAAATGAAGTACGATTTTACATCGATTATTGACAGACGGGGACAGGATGCCACGGCGGTGGATGCCACCGGAAAGCGGGTCTGGGGATTTGAGCCCGGAGCACCGATGGAGGGTTTCGATTTTATCCCGATGTGGGTCGCAGATATGAATTTCAAGACGTGCCCGGCGATTACAGAAGCGATCATCCGGCGCGCACAGCATCCGCTGTTCGGATATTTTGAACCGAAGGACGAATACTATGAGTCGATCATCCGCTGGCAGGAGGAGCGAAATCATGTCACGGGACTGTGCCGGGAGCAGATCGGATATGAAAATGGCGTGCACGGATTTATCTCGAGCGTGATCGATGTGCTGACGCAGCCGGGAGACCGGATTTTTCTTCACCGGCCCTATTATGTGGGATTCATCGGCGATATCATCGGCAAGGGGCGGCGCCCGGTGTTCAGCGATCTGAAGAAGGACGAGAGAGGAATCTGGCGGATGGACTATGAGGATATGGACCGGAAGATCCGTGAGAATCATGTTCGGCTGGCAATTTTCTGCTCGCCTCACAATCCGTGTGGCAGAGTCTGGACGAGAGAAGAAATTGAAAAGGCGATGGAGGTCTTCCGCAGAAATGACTGCCTGGTGATCAGCGATGAGATCTGGTCGGATCTCACCTATACCGGGCATCCTCATGTGCCGGCACAGATGGTCAGCGAATGGGCCCGTCAGCATGTCCTGGCGGCGTATGCGCCGAGCAAGACCTTTAATCTCGCGGGGCTTGTCGGAAGCTACCATATTATATATAATCAGAGACTCAATGAGAGAATCACTGCCTTTTCGGCAAATACCCACTACAATGAAATGAACGTCTTCAGCGAGCATGCGCTGATCGCGGCATACAGCCGCGAAGGGCAGGCGTGGACCGATGAGCTCAGAAGTGTTCTGGAGGAGAACTGCTGCACGGCGGTTGACTTCATTCAGGAAAATTTTGAGGGAGTGGATGTTTCGATGCCGGAAGGGACCTATATGCTGTTTCTGGACTGCACCGGTTTCTGCAGAAGAACCGGCAGGACCATCGATGAGGTCCTCAGAGCGGGCTGGAATGTGGGAGTTGGCTGGCAGACCGGCCGTGCATTCGGTGGGAATTGCCATATCCGTGTGAATCTGGCACTGCCGAAGACAAAGTTGATGGAAGCACTCGGGCGCATGCAGGATTATATCTTTACCGATGCGGAGACTGCGGCGTATTCCTGTGTCGGGGAAACGGACGCGGGCAGAGCCGGTACCGGGAATTCGGACGAGGACGCGGACAGAGCCGGCACCGGGAACATGGATGAGGACGCGGGCAGGGCAGGTACCGGGAGCCCGGACGAGGACGCGGGCAGGGCAGGTACCGGGAGCCCGGACGAGGACGCGGGCAGAGCCGGTATCGGAAAGCTGGATGCAGACAGAACTGACAAGGAAGACCGGAATGCTGACACAGCCGATTTGAATGGTACGAAAACGGATGAATTATATCAGGATTCGGAGGATTTTTCCGCCGGGTGGGTATATAATGACGACGGTCTGCTGATGGTTTCCGATGACAGAAACCGGGATATGACGGTGGACGCCGTGAAGAGGCTTCTCGGGAATTATCCGGTGGAGGAGTGCCATCTCGCGGGTTTTGTAAATGGAAATATTGTTGGAAATAAGGATATGGAGGAAGCGCGGAATTACTGCAGGATCCTCCTGAACGGAGGATGCAGGATTGCGGAGCTTTTCACGGAGGAAGAATGTGTGAAGCTCAGGCAGATCGGAATTTTCTGACATGCCCTGTGTGCGCATGAAGTGCTGCGGCAGCAGCACGGCAATGCGAATGGGGAGGGGAGCGGATCGCAGGAGCACAAAGCACGGAAGAATCTATAAGTATACTCTTGAAAGGTATATTATAATAATGAAAAAATCCAGTAATCAAAGTACAGCTGAAAAAGAAAACGAGGAGAGACAGTACCGGAAGATGACAGAAACGCCGGTGTCGAAGCTGATTATGCAGCTTGCGGTTCCGACGATCATCAGCATGCTGATCACAAATATCTATAACACGGGCGACACCTACTTTGTCAGCCGGATCGGAACCTCCGCGTCCGGGGCGGTCGGAATCGTATTTGCACTGATGGCGATTTTCCAGGCGCTCGGATTCATGTTCGGCCACGGAGCAGGGAGCATCATTTCCAGACACCTTGGCGCGGAGGATCCGGACGCGGCGGTGAAGTTTGCTTCCACCTCCTTTTTCGGAAGCTTTGGCGTCGGCATACTTGCCGCACTGTTCTGCATGATCTTCATGAATCCGATTCTCCGGCTGCTGGGAACGACGGATACGATTCTGCCGTATGCAAGGGAATACGCGTTCTGGATTTTCCTGTCCGGTCCGTTTCTGGCGACGAGCTGTGTCCTGAACAACATTCTTCGCTACGAGGGACGGGCATTTTACGCGATGATAGGGCTCACAGCAGGCGGAATCCTGAATCTGATCGGAGATCCGATTCTGATGTTTGGCTTTGGCCTGGGCGTCAGCGGCGCCGGGATCTCGACCGCCGTATCACAGGTGATCAGTTTTCTGATCCTTCTTCGTATGTTCTACAGCGGCAGGACCGTGACGCATTTTTCGATCCGTACGGTCGGAAGAGCGGCTTCCGGTCTGTTCCGGTGGAGGACGCTCGGGAGGGACATCGCGGATATCGTGAGGACAGGCTTCGCCAGCTTCGTGCGCCAGACGCTGAACAGCGTATCGACGGGATTCCTCACGTCACAGGCATCGGCTTATGGAGACGCTGCGATCGCCGGTATGAGCATTGTCGGCAGAGTGGTATTTCTGATGGTTTCCGTTGCGATCGGCATCGGACAGGGTCTGCAGCCGGTTGCGGCCTTTAATTACGGAGCGGGAAAATATCAGAGAGTGAGACGCGGCTACGGTTTTACCGTGGCGGCGGGAACGGTTGTTCTGGGCATCATCGCACTGGTTATGGCCATCTTCGCTGTGCCTGTAATCGCGTGGTTCCGGCCCGACGCGGATGTGGTAAGAATCGGGGCGCCGGCGCTTCGCTGGCAGTGCGCGACCTGCCTGCTGCAGGCGTGGATTATCGGTTCCAACATGCTGTTTCAGAGCATTGGAAAGAGCTTTCGGGCTTCTTTTCTTGCCGCGCTGAAGAGCGGCGTATGCTTCATACCGCTGGTATGTATTCTTCCGAAGTTCTGGGGAATCAACGGTGTAATTCTGGCACAGCCGCTCGCGGATGTGATCACGGCAGCGGTAACGGTTCCGTTTATCGTTCCGTTTATGCGTGAGCTTCGCGAAGCCGAGCGGGAGACTGTATAAGATGCCGGAAAAGTATAAGCGGTTTCTGTTCACGGGATATTAGAAAGGCAGGGATTTCATGGCTCTGTTGCCATTCGCAAACTGGCTGTAACAAAGTTTTATCCTGATTTATTGAAGCTGCGGAACTCCTCAGGCGCGAGCGCCTTCGTCAAACTGCAAATCTACTAGGCTCATTTCATTCGCCAAGGGATTTGTATGCGTCGCACGTAAGCGGCCGCAAGCGCCCGCTAAGTGCTCATCGCAAAGTCCTCGCTATTCATTCAATGAAGAATTTTTCGGATAAAACTTTTAACAGCCAGTAATGCTCAGGCAAAGGTGCTCTGAAATCTCTGCCTGAGCAGTCACAATTAACAGACCGGATCTGCTGAAAAATGAGTATTTACGATGCCCGATATGACAGGGTATAGTACTTACTGAAAAGTAAATGGATCAGTCATTTCGAGGGAGAAATAGGATGAGCGTTAAAGGCTCCTGTTTCTCCCTTTCTATTTTCTATTTTCCTTATGTTTTCGGAAACAGAAAAAGCGAAATGACGTCCGGCATATCTGCAGCAGAAAGGAAGGAACTAATCATGCTAGGTACCATTTTGCTCTATGTGGGAATTGTTCTGATCAGCAATGGCCTTGCGGGGATTCTTGAGGTCAAGGACAAGTCCATGGTTGTCATGAATCTGTTCACTGGTGGGCTCAGCCTTGTCCTGAACATCATTGCACTGGGATACGGAGTTGTCAGCGGCCAGGGTGCGCTCTGGTTCTATGGAAGCGCGACGGGTCTTCTGTTCGCCTTCACATATCTTTATTCGGCGATCAATACGATCTTCGGATTTGATCAGCGTCTGTACGGCTGGTTCAGCCTGTTTGTGGCGATCAACGCGATTCCGGCGGGTGCGCTTTGCTTTGTAGGATACGGCGGGAACTGGATCTACGGACTGATCTGGTGGGCATGGGGCCTTCTGTGGTTCACAGGATTCCTGACCTGCGGTCTGAAGAAGAACCTTGGAAAATTCCCGGCATGGCTCGGTGTGATTGAAGGCGTGATTACCGCGTGGATTCCCGGATTCCTTATGCTTGTAAATATGTGGCCGTCATGAGCGGCTTTTCCGGATTACAGCGGAGATTTGTATCAATGGTCTGTTCGGAACGGCGGCAGATGTTCCGCCGCTGTTTTTTCAACAGAGGTATCCGGCATCGGATGCCGATAGAGCAGCAGAGTTTCATCCTGAGAAGCCGGGGAACCGATGTACCCGGCCGTGAGAAAAGGAGGTATTTATGCAACTGACAGAGCGTGAGCGCGAAAAAATGATGATCAGTCTGGCAGCTATGATCGCGCAGAAGCGGAAGGACAGAGGAGTGAAGCTGAACCATCCGGAAAGCGTTGCAATTATTACCAGCTATATCCTGGAAGGCGCCAGAGACGGCAAGACCGTAGCGGAGCTCATGGATGAGGGAGCCCGGATTCTGACCAGAGATGACGTCATGGAAGGCGTGCCGGAGATGATCCCGATGATTCAGGTCGAGGCAACCTTCGTGGACGGCACAAAGCTCGTCACCATTCATGACCCGATCCGCTGATACGGAGGATCGTCCTTCGAGAGAGCGGACACGTTAACTGCGCAGGCAGAAGTCAAATCTTCGTTGGCAGGCAGAAGCGTCGGAGCAAAAAAGGGATTGAAGTGACGCATGACTTATACAGTTTGCAGTACCATGTTTTTGCATGGGGCTTACAGAACACAGCAGAAAGGAGCAGTCTATGATTCCAGGAGAGGTTCATTTTGCGACAGATAAACCGGTTCCTTACAATGAGGGCTATGAGGCGATAGAGCTGGAAGTGAAGAATGTTGGAGACAGAGCGGTTCAGGTTGGATCAGAGTATCATTTTTATGAGGCGAACGAGCAGGGGCTGAAGTTTGACCGTGAGGAGGCGTATGGAAAGCGTCTCGATATTGCGGCCGGTACTGCCATTCGATTTGAGCCGGGTGAGACGAGAACCGTCCGTCTGATTGATTTTGGTGGAAAACGCAGAGTCTTTGGCTTCAATAACCGTGTGAACGGGTACCTGGACAAGAACAAGAAAGCCCACAGCACAGATCTGGAGGTGACGGTATGAGCTTTGATATGGATCGGAAACAGTATACACAGATGTTCGGGCCGGCGGAGGGAGACAGCGTCCGCCTGGGAGACACCAACCTGTTCGCGAAGATAGAGAAGGATTATACCGTACACGGACAAGAGAGCAAATTCGGCGGCGGCAAGGTTCTCCGCGACGGAATGGGTGTCAGCGCAACACAGACCAGAAGGGACAACCCGAAGGTAGCAGATACCATTATTACGGGAATTACCGTCATCGATTATACGGGCATCTACAAGGCAGATATCGGTATCCGTGACGGCAAGATCCTCGCCATCGGCAAGGGCGGAAATCCGGATATCATGGACAACATTGACTTTATCGTCGGAGCCAGCACAGAGGCGATTTCCGGAGAGGGACTGATTCTTACCGCCGGCGGCATCGATCTTCATGTTCATTATCTTTCCACGGGCCTGGCTCATGCCGCTCTGGACAACGGTATCACGACGCTCTTCGGAGGCGGGACCGGTCCTGCAGACGGCTCTAACTCCGCCACAACGACACCCGGGGCATGGCATATTCAGCGCATGATCGAGGCCGTGGAAAATGATCCTCTGAACTACGGATTTATGGCAAAGGGCGCCGGCGCGACGCCGGAGACCATCGCCGAGCAGGTTGAGGCAGGCGCTGCGGCTATCAAGACCCATGAGGACTGGGGCGCAACAGCCGCCGGAATCGATAATTCGATCAAAGCTGCTGACAAGTATGATGTTCAGTACGCGGTGCACACCGACTCCCTGAACGAGGGCGGATTTGTGGAGAATACCATCAATGCGTTTGCGGGACGCACGGTTCACACTTTCCACACAGAGGGCGCCGGCGGCGGACATGCTCCGGACATCATGATTGTGGCGGGAGATGAGAACATCCTTCCTTCTTCAACGAATCCGACGAACCCTTACACACAGAACGTGATTGACGAGCTCTTTGACATGACCATGGTCTGCCATAATCTGGATCCGAAGGTTCCGGAGGATGTCGCTTTTGCGGAGTCTCGAGTCAGAAAACAGACGGTGGCTGCCGAGGATGTTCTTCATGACATGGGTGCTCTCAGCGTTATGACGTCAGACGCCATGGCGATGGGCCGTGTCGGCGAGGTGGCAATGCGCTGCTGGCAGCTGGCAGACAAGATGAAACAGCAGAGAGGACCTCTCGAGGGCGATTCGGAATATGATGACAACAACCGGATCAAGAGATATGTGGCAAAATATACCATCAATCCGGCCATCGTTAACGGCATTTCCGATTACGTCGGTTCCGTAGAGGTCGGCAAGTACGCAGACCTGGTTATCTGGGATCCGAAGTTCTTCGGCGCAAAACCAAAGCTGGTGCTGAAATCCGGTATGATCGTTTACGGTGTTGTCGGAGATGCTTCTTCCAGTCTTCCGACACCCGAGCCGAGAATGATGAGAGATCTCTACGGTGCTTTCGGCAAGGCAGTGCAGAGCACAAGCATCACCTTTGTATCAACTTATGCGTACACCCACGGAATCAAGGAGAAGCTCGGCCTGAATAAGATTGTTCTCCCGGTTCACAACACGCGGAATCTCACAAAGAGAGATATGAAGCTGAATGACTATGCGCCAAAGACGATCAAGATCGATCCGCAGACTTTTAATGTAACCATTGACGACGAACTGATCAGCTGTGAGCCGGTAGATACGATTTCTCTGGCACAGCGCTACTATTTCTTCTGAGAGATATTAATCGCATAAATATTCATACCCTCAATCTCAAGAACCTGCGGTTCTGTCGATATGTGGAATAATTACAAAAACAGGAATGATTTTTTCCGGTGGATTCGTCGGCGGGAGGCGGTCCGGACTGTCTGGAGTGGCAGCCGGACCGATCTCTATGTTTATAGAAAAACAATCTGGCAGAGAGGAGCTTAGAGCATCATGATTTTGACAGAAGTATACGGAAATATACAGGACATTCCGAATCTGGGATCCTGGCATGTGGAGACCGCCCTGGTGAAGAGTGATGACCTTCTGAAATCGATTCTGCGCGTAACCTCGGATCACGGACGAGACTACGGAATCCGGCTCGCGGATGAGGCACAGAAGTTAGAGAACGGATCTGCGTTCGTGCTTGGTCAGGGAAAGCTTCTCGTTCTGCGTGTCATTCCCGATGAGGTCATTGTGATTACGCCGTCTGACATGGATGAAATGGGCAGAACGGCACATATGCTGGGAAATCTTCACAAGCCGGTGCAGATCGGGAATGGAAAAATTACTCTTTTGATGGATCCGGTGGTGCAAAAGACGTTGCAGGAGAATGGAACGGCCTTCACGGTGGAGAAGGTGCAGCTGGATCAGCCGATGCAGTATGCGAATCTGACGCCCGGCGCCCATACTCATACGCATGCACATCATGCGGATGAACATTAAGGGGAAAGGAATCATCGGTTCTCCATGGAGCACTGCCGCGGAAGGACCCCCTGGTATTCTGCGGCATGATCGGGATAAGAAATGGAGCAGACGATATCGATAGAGAGGACAATAACAGAATGAAAAAAGAGTTGCTGGAGGCATTTCAGATCTGTGATTCAACCTTCCCGATCGGCACCTTTAACCACTCTTTCGGGATGGAAAATTATCTGGCGAGGAGAGTGATTCGAAAGGCATCGCAGTTCCGGGAGTGGCTGGAAAGCTATTTTCGTTCTCAGTACCGTTACGGAGAGGGGCTGCTGGTCATTTTATGCAGCCGCGCGCTGGATGAGGGCAGAGAGGATGCTCTTCTGCGGTACGATGACATCATCAACCGGTCTGTGGCGGCAAGAGAGACCCGTGAGGGAAGCCGCATGATTGCGGTCCAGATGGCGGCGCTGATCCGGAAAATCTATGGGGACAGGTTTTCGTTTCTGAATCGCTATGCAGAGAGGATGGAGGAGGACGAATATTTTGGCAGTCCCGCGATTGTTTTTTCTGTCTTCGCGCACGAGAAGGGTATCGATTGCAGAGATGCGTTCGAACTGTATGGTTACAGTGTCGCGTCTACGCTGGTGCAGAATGCGGTCCGGTCTGTGCCTCTGGGCCAGAGAGAAGGCCAGGTGATTCTGCATGATGTCATGCTTCTGATCACGGATCTATTTGACCGGACGGACGGCCTGGATGAGGATTATCTGGGCGCGAATATTCCCGGACTGGAACTGGCGCAAATCTGTCATGAGACGCAGGAAGCCAGACTGTTCATGTCATAGGATAACACGATTTTTCTAATAGAGCAGGAAGACAAGCGAATCGCGAATGTGTGGAGGATACCGTACGGCGTATGCGGGGCGTGGGAGTTCCATGCGAAAGTATAACAAGAGAAAGGACGATAAATCATGAAACGGGCAGTAAGAATCGGAGTCGGAGGTCCTGTGGGATCCGGAAAAACGCAGCTGATTGAGAGACTTACCAGGAGGCTGAAGGATGAATACAGCATGGCAGTCATCACCAATGATATCTATACAAAGTGGGATGCAGAGTATATGGTTTCGCATTCCGTACTGGATGCGGACCGGATCATTGGAGTAGAGACCGGGGGATGTCCGCACACGGCGATCCGTGAGGATGCTTCCATGAACTTTGCGGCGGTGGAAAAGCTGGAAAAGCGTTTCCATCACACGCTCGATTTGATGTTCATTGAGAGCGGCGGAGATAATCTCGCGGCGACCTTCAGCCCTGAGCTCGTAGATTTTTCCATATATATCATTGACTGTGCGGAGGGAGAGAAGATCCCGGCAAAGGCCGGGCAGGGAATGATTAAATCGGATCTGTTCATCATCAATAAGATAGATCTGGCACCCTATGTCGGGGCGAATCTGGAAAACATGCGGGAGACGTCCCGGAAGTTCCGCGGTGACGGCACCTTTGTATTCACGAACCTGAAGACGGATGAAGGCCTCGAAGATGTGGTACAGTGGCTGAAAAAAGACTGCCTTCTGGAGGATCTGGAAGGATAACCGGATTGGTGTCATTGCCGCTTGGGATGGCAGTGACATCGCGCGGGATGCTTGCCGTTTGGAATATCGTTTGCCGTTGTGAGGAGAGATTGTTATGAAAAATCGATATGACGGAGAGATACGTCTCGGATTTACCAATCAAAGCGGGCGAACCGTTGCCCGGACGACTTACCGCAGGGGAAATTCCAGAATTTCCGGCAATATTGCGGTTGCCGGTGATGTCCCTTACTATTTTCTGATCAGTACAGGCGGAGGGTTTACGGAAGGGGAAACCTATCTTCAGGAGGTCACGCTGGAGGAGCATTGCCATGCGATCGTGACTACACAGACGCCAAACTATATCTATAAGTGTGACGGCGGAAGACTGACAAGCCAGAACAACCGGGTAGAGATCGGAAAAAATTCCCTCCTGGAGTATTACATTGACGAGACGATTCCATATGCACGCGCCCGATTCCGTCAGAACACAGAGATACAGATGGCGGCTGGTTCGAAGCTGATCATGACAGACGGACTGACGGCCGGATGGTCGAAGGATGAGGAACCCTTTCAATACAAGGACATCGGGCTGAAAACAGACATCCGGATGGAGGGTGAGTTGTTGTTTCATGATTTTCTGCTGGTCAACCCGGAAGAGGACCATATGCAGGAGATCGGATGCTTTGAGGGATCGATGAACTTCAATTCTGCCGTTATTATCGATAAAGAGATCGACGAGACCATGCTGGAGGAAATGAGAAGCTTTCTGAACCAGGAATTCACCGGTTCCGGGGAGGTCCGCTTCGGATTGTCTCTGCTTGATCGTTATGGGCTTGTGCTTCGTGTTCTGGGGAAACGTATGGGGATAAACCGCAGAGTGGTGTATGCGCTGACCGGGTATTACCGGGAAAAGATTCTCGGCTATCCTCACTTTGCATTAAGAAAGAATGCCTGATCATATGGAAAAAATGACGGCACGCGGTTTGGGTATGATCAAACGGTGCTTGCTGAAAGAAGCGGGATATGCTATGATGGTCCCGTTGAAAAGCCCGGCGATTTTTCATTCAGAATAAATTGGGCTGGCACGATACAATAGAATAGAAAAACATGGGGAGCCAAAAGGCTGAGAGGTATCAAATGAGATACGACCCGAGAACCTGATTTGGATAATGCCAACGTAGGGAAGTGCGAGCACTGGTGTTTTATGTAGTCTGTCAAGGCGGTATCCATCCGGGTATCGTCTTTTTTTATTGCATAAGCTCTTCGAAAACGCAGACAGGCACGACGCACGCGAAGCGCGCGAAAGAGACTGGATGCGATTTCGAAGGCAACAGGTATGAGGATGAAGCGCGAGAGCGCAAAATCCGAATACCTGTAGGATTGCGAGAGTGCGAAGCACGGAGCAATCCGCAGCTTATGCAATAAAAGGAAAAGAGCTCTTCGAAAACGAAGACAGGCACGACACACGCAAAGCGCGCGAAAGAGACTGGATGCGATTTCGAAGGCAACAGGTATGAGGATGAAGCGCGAGAGCGCAAAATCCGAATACCTGTAGGATTGCGAGAGTGCGAAGCACGGAGCAATCCGGAGCTTATGCAATAAAAGAAAAAGAGCTCTTCGAAAACGCAGACAGGCGCGAAGCACGGAGCAATCCGCAGCTTATGCAATAAAAGAAAAAGAGCTCTTCGAAAACGCAGACAGGAACGACGCACGCGAAGCGCGCGAAAGAAAGTTATAAGGCAATGAAATTCGAAAGGAAGGACAGGTTTAGAGATGAGAGAGTATCATACACAGATGGAGGCGGCAAGAAAGGGAATCGTTACTCCGGAGATGAAGGCTGTGGCCGGAAAAGAGAGAAGAACGGAGGAGGAAATCCGCGGCTGGGTCGCGGAGGGAAAGGTAGTTATCCCCGCGAATCCATCACACAAGAGTCTTGATCCGAGAGGCATCGGCAGTATGCTGAAGACGAAAATCAACGTCAATCTCGGCATCAGCCGCGATGTAAAGGATTACGATGTCGAGATGAAGAAGGTTCTGAGCGCCGTCGATCTCGGAGCGGAGGCGATCATGGATCTTTCCAGTCACGGCAACACGCAGCCGTTCCGCAAAAAACTGACTGGCGAATGTCCGGCGATGATCGGCACAGTTCCGATTTATGACTCTGTGATTCATTATCAGAGAGATCTCGCAACACTCACCGCGAAGGATTTTGTCGATGTCGTGCGTCTGCACGCGGAGGACGGTGTTGACTTTGTGACTCTGCACTGCGGAATCACCAGGAAGACCATTGAGGAAATAAAGGCCGGTAGGAGAAAGATGAACATTGTAAGCCGGGGCGGAAGCCTGGTTTTTGCGTGGATGGCGATGACGGGCAATGAAAATCCCTTCTATGAATATTATGACGAGATTCTGGAGATCTGCCGGGAGCACGACGTAACCATCAGTCTCGGCGATGCGTGTCGGCCGGGATGCCTTGCGGACGCGACGGACAGCTGTCAGATCGGCGAACTGCTGAGGCTTGGAGAGCTGACGCAGCGGGCCTGGGACAGAGATGTTCAGGTCATGGTGGAAGGACCGGGCCATGTCCCGATGGATCAGATTGCCGCAAATATGAAGGTTCAACAGACAATCTGCAAGGGCGCTCCCTTCTACGTACTTGGACCTTTGGTGACAGATATTGCGCCGGGCTACGATCACATCACGGCAGCAATCGGCGGAGCAATTGCGGCGATGAGCGGGGCTGCTTTTCTCTGTTATGTGACGCCCGCGGAGCATCTCGCGCTTCCGAATGTGGACGATGTCCGTCAGGGAATCATTGCAAGTCGGATTGCGGCTCACGCGGCGGACATTGCAAAGGGAATTCCCGGCGCGCGGGAACAGGACGACCGGATGGCAGACGCTAGACGGAAGCTTGACTGGGAGGTCCAGTTCAAGGAAGCACTTGACCCGGAGACGGCAAAATCCATACGTGACAGCCGCGCGCCGGAGGATGATCACAGCGATACCTGCTCCATGTGCGGAAAGTTCTGTGCGGTGCGGAGCATGAATAAAGCGCTGGCAGGAGAATATATTGATATTCTCTGATCATATCCTAACAGAATCTTCGGAAATTTCACGGGGCTGCTGTCTTTTATGGAGCTGCTGCAGGTTAGTGTGCGGTAACACTCTGACATTGGTTCTGTGAAATTTTTGCGTTTCACTTGCATTAGAATGGAAAAAGCTTTCCTATCTGCTCCGTGTTCTGTATACTTAAGAATGAGAACAACGGTGACAGATTTCGACGTGAGGAGAAATCTGCGGCAGGGATGCCGCGGATGGCGGTGTACATCATGCCGCATCTGCCGCATCACAGAAAAGGAGGCAATATGTGGACTAGGATTGGTTTAAAGACCCGGTCGAAAGAGGTATTCAGAGGAAACTACTGGAAAGCTGTTTTGGCCGGGCTTCTTCTTTCCCTGGCAATCGGATCATACGGCGGATCCGGCGGAAGGGCATTGTCCGGATTTATCAACGGATTTACAAATTATGAGGTATTTTCCAGTGGAGACGTCAAGAGTTTCGAATTCCACAGAGGACCGGGCAGTATTCCGGGAGACATGTTCGGTATGTGGCTGGTAGCTGCAGGTATCATCTTTACGGTAGTACTGGTGATTGTGGTTATTGCGGTTGTGGCGGATGTATTCCTGATGAACCCGCTGGAGGTCGGCATCCGAAGATTTTATTACACAAATCTTCATCAGAAGGCGGAGCTTCGTGAAATCATGTACGGATTCGATCACTCCTATAAAAATGTGGTAAAGGTGATGTTTTTCCGGGATCTTTACACGATTCTCTGGTCATTGCTTTTTGTGATTCCCGGAATCGTCAAGAGTTATGAGTATCGGATGATTCCGTATCTTCTGGCTGAATATCCGGACATGCCGATGGAGGATGCATTCAATATCAGCAGAAATATGATGTACAGGAATAAGTGGAAAGCATTTGTGCTGGATCTGTCCTTTATTCTGTGGGTGATCCTCTCGAGCGTGACCTTCGGACTCGTCGGCTTCTTCTATGTGGATCCGTATATGGCGCAGACAAGTGCCGCACTCTACGATGCCATCAAGATCGAGAAGAATCCGTTCCCCGGTCAGAATCCGGGCGGATACGGAAACTTCGCCGGCGCACAGTAAGGAAGAATATTTGGAGGAAATGAGATGTTTCATTGTATACTGGCAAAATATCATGCGGAAATATCCGGAGAGCAGAAGGAGAGACTTCTCCAGGAGATCCGGGATCTCTTCGGCGGTCTCACAGAGATCGAAGGAATCGAGTCGGTGGAGGTGTTCCCGAACGTGATTGACCGGTCAAACCGGTATGACGTTCTGATCCGGATCCGGATGACACCGGAGGCATTGCCCGTCTATGACGACAGTGAAATCCACAGGGCCTGGAAACGAGACTACGGAAAGTATCTCGAGAAGAAGGCTATCTTCGACTATGAAGGATGACATAAAAGCTGTCTTCAATTATGAAGGATAACAAAAGGAATCATTGAAACAGAAAATCCCGTAATTCATGTCTGAGGTCTGCGAAGTATGCAGAACAGGACAGCGGATTGCGGGATTTTTTCAGAGCGATTTCATTTCATCGTGCCGTTTGTCAGCTTCTCATGTTAGATCAGTACTTTCCATATTTTTCCAGTGTTTCGAACATGGCATCCAGATTTTCTTCTTTTGCATTTTCCAGGCTGCCGTCAAAATCAAAGATATATCCGCCGCCGGGCATGCAGTCCTCCAGAAGCTGTCGGGTCATATCGATCACGGTCTCCTTCTTCCCGAATTCCAGCTGGGAAACCGGAAGATTTCCGATGATGCATGCGGTACCGCCGAGGATACGTTTGGCTTCTTTCATATCTACTTTCTCAAAATGATACAGGACCTTTCCCTTCGGAACATCGGCTAGGTGCTCCAGACGTGAATTATATTTTCCTTCGCAGTAAATGTAAGGCGTAACATCCATGTCAATAAGTGCGAGAATGATTTTTTTCAGCGGCTTCCAGTACAGACGCTCAAACTGCTCGTCGTTCATAAAGCCGTCCATTGCCTTGTGAAGCGGGAAGAATACCCGCTTTACCGGAAGATCGACATAGCGGAAATATTGCAGTGCCTGGATCTGCTGGTCGGCAAACAGATCACATGCCTGTTCCATATATTCCTGGACGTCTTCATCGACCAGGTCCTCGAAAATTCCCATGGTACCCCGGAAGTAGTCGCCCAGAATATCATAGGGCGCTTCGGAGGCACCGGTGAACATCACCGGAAGTCCTAGATCAGCAATCTGCTGTCCGTATTTTTGAGACGCAGCAGCCGCCTCGGCGTCTGCGTCGGCGATCTTTCCCAGGATGGAATAGGCATCGCGGGCTGCCTGGCTGCAGAATGGTGCGAGTATGCTTGTAGACAGAACAATAGTTGGAATTGTCTGAATACCGGAAAGCCCGCGAAGGTTCGGGAATGCTCTTGGGATATACTTTCGGATCATAAATCCGGTGAAATCACCGAGCATTTCCGGATATTCGTCCTGCGTCATGAATTCCCGTTCGATGACCTGATGCGAGCTGTAGTCGGAAACCTTCGTGCCGGGTCTTCCGGGCCAGTCAATCATCTGAGAATCTGCCAGCTCGTTCGCCTTTCCACTTGTGAAAGAGATCCCGCCGTAGGCATCCAGCATAGGGTGTTTCCGATAAAAGCGGACGGCTGCTTCGCCGGCCTTATCGAAATCGTAATAAAGGTCCCGGTAGCTGGAACCTTCTGAACGCTGCACGTAGGATGCGAAAAACGGCGCAATCGGTATGCGGTCTGTGGGTTTCAGCCGGATGGCATTGTTTACGCGGTCCAGTTTTTCCTGATAGATTTTTCTTGTCTGTTCATCCATTCGAATCCCTCCTCCTTTTCGACGATGCACATTTATGCGCTACAAAATGATGCGCGAATTGCGGGCCTTGTATCCGCCTCGTCGGTTTCTGTGTATCTCTTTGTTAAAACCCTTAGTAAAAACCCTTTGCCACACGTATATGATGTGGTTTATGATAAATATCATAATAAAAGAGGCACTGGAGTTACAGCCGCTTTCGAGTGAGAAAAGCAAGAGTAAACGCATCAGATTGTAGCATAAAACGGAGAGATATGATGAAGATTACCATGGAGATGCTTTTGGCGGCATGGCAGCAGAAGGGGGAGAGTGGCCGGAATAGCTCTGCGGTTTTTATGGAGTATGTGGGATGTCCCGGAATGGAAATCCGCCACATCAGACTGGCACGGAAAGAGGACGCAAAAATATTATCGGTAATGAAAGGTACGCTGCTTCTTGTTATGGAGGAGGGGCTTGCTGAAATGGCCGGATATAGCTGCTGGGATGGGATTGTAGCAGTTCTTGTTCTTGCTGATGAACGGGAACTGTACAAGATGGATGAAATCGGAGATCAGAAGCGGCAGAATAAGAAGGAAATTCTGATCACGCGGTTCGAAAAAGCGCTTGCCTCTTCGAAAATAAAAAATTACGCAGTCATATCTGCGGCGGAGGAACCGGATGCTTTCCTGGTGAGAATGGAAGAACTGATGCTGGATCTTTTTTCCTGGGACAGAGAGATGGCAGAAGCGGTTTACGGAGACGAGGATGAAAAACATTTTCTGTCCCTCGGGCAGGCGTTTTTGCACAGGGACTATGCCGTCATTGATTTTGACATGAATTATATGTACATAACGGAGGACTACAGGCGAATACATCAGATAAAAGAGGGGAGGGTGGATAAAGAGATTTTTCAGAGTCTGATTATCCATAAAAAATTTCATGACGTGGCCTGCCTGAAAGAACCGTTTTACTATCTCTTTGAAGAACAGGAAACTGTGAGCTATTGCTCAAATATCTTCGTCGACAATCAATATATCGCTCGCCTGGTCATGGATCTTCCGGAGGGGACACAAACGCTTTCCGCAGGTGAAGAGGAGTTGTTTTCTGTGTATGCCGGCCATGTGCAGGACATGTTCGAATATGGCAAGCTGATCCCGAGAAAACATCAGAACGACCGGCTGCATAACCTTTGCCGGCAGATGGTGCAGGGCGATGCGCCGGAACGGGAAGTCGTTCAGAAGACGATCGGAAGATATGGATGGAAGCTGGAAGACGAATACCTCGTAGTCGTAATCCGTTTCTTTCCGGAAAAGGGTTGGGATGTGCAGCTGAAGACCACGCTTCCGTTCCTTGCGGTTCAGTTGGAACAGGAGTGGATGGGTTCCTGTGCGGTTCGTTCGGAATCGGAAATTATGCTGATCCTGAATAGCGAAATCTGCCTGAGCAAAGGAAGGGGTAAGAAGGACATCCAGGCGGCATATCGGGATCTTTTGCAGAAGATGGCATATTTTGTGCGGGACAATGTCTGCAGGGCAGGGGTCAGTCCGGTATTTCACAATTTCACGGAGTTGAAACAGGCGGGAGAGGCGGCACGGGAGGCACTGCGCATCGGTATGGTTCAGCAACCGCAGCAATGGTATCATTTGTTTGACGAAATCAGACTGCCCTATTACATTGCGCAGATTCGCAGGGAACTTCCGGATTCCATGCTTATTCATCCGGCTGTCGGCCTTCTGGATGAATATGACAGATGCCACGGAACAGAACTGGCGTCAACCCTGGAGATATTTCTGGAGAGTGGCCTGAACATGACGAAAGCATCCGAGCGTCTGTATATTCACCGGACTACATTCTGCAGACGAATGGATCATATACGGAAGCTAACCGGGCTGAATCTGGGGGATCCGGATACGATTCTGTCTCTGCAAATCTCATATCGGATTCGAAAAAAGTAGCAGATGTGCACAAAATTCCTTCGCGTTTTTGCCGGGATTATAGAAATCAGTCCCGAATTTTATGCGGAATCTCCCGAATGCTTTGCATTTCGATGGCAACAGCGTAAAATATATGCAGGATCTCAGGGAAAGCAGGAGGTAACAGAAGTCCAGCATGCTGCGGTATGCTTTCCGGGGAGCCCGGAAATATTCATATATAGAAGTCGGCCGTAGATATCGAAGACCGAGGCTATTTCAGAGGAGAGGCATGAGAGATGAAAAAGGCAATGGTAAAATTCAACCGGGTCGAGGATATCGTAGCTTTTGTCAAGCTGGCCGGAGAGTGCGCAGATGATGTTACGGTCCGCAAAGGCCGAAGCGAGATAGATGGAAAATCAATTATGGGAGTGTTTGCCCTGGGATTTGAACCTGTGGAGGTCGAGTTCATGGAGGGCAATTCCCAGATGGAAGAGTACCTGAGCGCATACGTTTTGTAATCGGCGCCCGGAGAGATTATGGAACAGACAGTAATGATCAGGCAAAGGTACTGTGAAATCCTTGCCTGGTCAGTTATGTGTAAACAGTAATGACAGCAGAAAGACCGGCAGATATTTGTTCGAGAGGGGATGAATATCTGCCGTTTTTCGTGTAGAATTGCAGGAGTGCGCAGCACGAAGCAATCCGCAGCTGATGCGGCGCGAATGAAAGCATTTCAGAAATGCAGACGGAGTACCTGCCGCAAAGAGCGTATCAAATACGGGATACAGCTTCGAAAACAACAAAAAAATGAGGCATGGACCGGAGAGGAAGAAGACAGCGATGGAAAATTTCGATGAATTATATTATCAGAGACCGTGTCAGAAGGAGTTTGACGCGGAGGTTGTGGCCTGCGAGCCGTGCGCCAGGGGCTATCTCGTGGAGCTGACCCGGACGGCCTTCTATCCGGAAGGCGGAGGTCAGCCCTCAGACCGGGGGATTCTCAGGGGTGAGGATCAGAAGGACATTCGTGTGACGGACGTACAGAAGCACGGGGACCGCATTCTGCATACGATAGACCGGGAGATCGCCGTCGGGTCTCAGGTACATGGAGTCATCGACTGGCAGCGCCGGATGGACCATACCGAAGCGCATTCCGGGGAACATATCATCTCCGGCCTGATTCACAGACGGTTCGGGTATGACAATGTCGGCTTTCATATGAGCGGGGAATGTGTCACCATTGACATCAGCGGAGTACTGACCTGGGAGGAGCTGATGGAGGTGGAACGGGAGACCAACGCGGTGATCCGCAGAAATGTTCCTGTGGAGGAGAGCTTTCCGGAGGGACGGGAGCTTGAGGAGCTGGATTACCGGAGCAAGAAGGAGCTGATCGGCAAGGTGAGGATTATCACGATTCCGGGAGCGGATATTTGCGCCTGCTGCGGGACCCATGTGATGAGAACCGGCGAGATCGGCATAGTGAAATGTCTCAGCATGATTCATTATAAGAAAGGCGTGCGGATCGAGCTGGTCTGCGGCAGAAAGGCCCTTTTCGATTATGAGCGGAAGGTGGATCAGAACGCGGAGATCTCCCATATGCTCTCTGCGAAGCCCCATGAGACGGCAGAGGCTGTCGCGAGAGTACAGCAGGAGCTGGCGGAGGCGAATCAGAAGCTCAACGACTGGATCGGCCGGTACTTTGACGGGAAGATGAAGGAACTCGAAAAACAGGAGTCCTTTCTGATCGACTTTGAGGAAAATATCGACAGGAACAGCTGCCGGAAGTTCTGCGACAGGCTTGTGAAGGAATCCATGGCGCCTACCTGCGCCGTAATTACGGCGCAGGTAGACGAGAAGGGTGTCTATGGGTACTGCATCTGCAGCTCTGCTATTAATCTTAGAAATCTCACGAAGACGATCAACTCCAGCCTGGACGGGCGGGGAGGCGGAAGTCCGGAGATGATCCAGGGATCCTTTCACGCAGAGAAAGACAGGATACAAGAAGTCCTGACCGAAATCTTTCGTGTATAAGCTCTTCGAAAACGCAGATGGGCTCGTCACACGCGAAGCGTGTGAAAGAGCGAGGATGCGATTTCGAAGGCAACAGGTATGAGGATGAAGCGCGAAGGCGCGGAATCCTCATGCCTGTTGGATTGCAGGAGTGCGAAGCACGGAGCAATCCGTAGCTTATACAATGTAAAAGAGAGTCAGGCCGATTCATCCGTTTTGTCGTTTCTGTTTTCCAGAAAAGATCAGTGTGACTATACCAAAACCGATCATAACAAAAATGAGCGGATGTCTAAATATTTCTAATTTAAAGGTATAAAAGGCCACCGCAAGGATTACGATATTTATACAGATTGTAAAGATACCACTTAGAAACTTACATGTTCTCGGCGCCTTTTGATAATACTGTGCAGACAGAAATAGGAACACACCGGTCAGCAGTCCTGGAAAAACATCATACATTATTAAAAGAAACGGAAGGATTGTAATTGGATTATTTTTTATCAATAAATTGATAGGCGAACGGCATAACAAGTCAATGAAGACCATTCCTTGTGCTAACGCAAGAAACCAGAAACAGCAATTAGTCTGAGGCTTTTTATCTTCATCCAATTGGTTTTCCTCCTAATTATTTTATTGTGGCGTAAAGGCAAAACATTCAAGATTTAACGTCCATTTACGACTAACACCTTGTGATAATCCTACAGAAAAATATGCCCCCAAAGCTCCCCCAGTCGTAATTATGGAATTAGTAAAACCAGTGTACAACGATCCCCCACTTGTTATGTTACCTTCTTTAATTTGTTTGTTCCAAAGTCCTGCATGTCCAACGCCAGTACAATTAGCTTTTACATGCGCAGTTTTTTCTGCGGTAGTACCATCATTAGGATTTGGATCGCTCCAGGCCCCTTTTACTTTAGTCAATAAATATTCTGAAGGTACATATGAATTGTTCTCTGAATAATAAATTGTAACTGTTGCAGACATATAACCCGTAGAATCACTACCAGTCACACTATTACTATGTGAAAAAATAGACATCGGAATTGTATAATGATAGGTTACTTCTTGCTCATTGTTACCATTATTTTGTAACAAACGAATATTGGTTTGTTTATATCCTATAATATTTACAATTTGACCATCATCACTTATTAACTGTCCCTTAACTGTGTTTGGAAAGAGATTTTCTATATTGGTATTATCTATACTGCCACTATTGATGCTTTTGCTATTTACGTCAGCATATACAGGAACGATGGTAATGGTAAATACCTAAAACTTCCCACACCCAAAAGGTGTATTGAACCTTGAAAACTCAATAATGTAG
>CAIFEZ010000015.1 GCA_903789595.1 uncultured eubacterium 1-6 | reverse complement strand
ATCAAGGAAACGCAAATCTTTATTGGATGGTAATTGTCGGGCAAAAGTACCATCATGAAATCACAAATCTTCTTGGGATGGTAACCATCCGACAGGAATACCATCAGAAAATCAGAAATCCTTGTGGAATGGTAAACAATTATATTATAAACAGTTGGATTATAACAGAGTTCGTACTATACGAATGATTGTGGGAGTTAGTTTATGGAGAATATGAATGACCAGAAACGAATTCAAAATCTTGAGTTTATAAAGAAGCGTGTGCATAGGTCGTTGGAGTCTGCACCGGAGGGTACGCTGCGGTGTGAAATGGCCAAGGGAAAGTATCCGCAGTATTATCTGATGAATCATAAGGAAAAGACTCCAGGCAGGGGGAGATACCTGAAAAAAGAAGAACTGGATACAGCCAGGGCATTGGCTCAGAAGGAGTATGATCTTCGTGTGCTGGAAACAGTTGAGAGTCAGGAAAAACTACTGTACAAAAGTGCCAGGCTGAAGGAAATGGAGGAGATTAAAAGAATTTATGAAAAACTTCCCGAAGCGAAGAAGCGCCTGGTCCAGCCGTATATTTACACAGATGAAGAATTCGTAAAGTATTGGCTGGGTTCTTATGAGACGGGAGGGAACGATATTAAAGGAGACTGCGTTTATCTTACGGAAAAGGGGGACAGTGTCCGCTCAAAATCCGAGAAAATGATCGCTGATAAGTTGTTTTATATGAAAATACCGTATGTGTATGAACCGACACTCCGGTTAGATAAAGGTGGGATTATTTTTCCGGACTTTGCAGTGCTGAATATCCGAACAAGGGAATGGTATTATTTTGAACATTTTGGGATGATGGATTCTCCGGATTATTGTAAAAAGGCACAGCAGAAACTGGATCTGTATGCAGAGAATGGAATATTTCCCGGCGAAAAGCTGCTGCTTTCCTTTGAGTCAAGTCAAAAAGGAATCAGTATGAGGCTGCTGGAATTGCTGTCGAGCCGGTATTTGTTATGAAACAGGTGGGAATTGTCAGCTGTTTTAGAAGTCAGACAGTTGGGGCTAAAGTTGCTGATTTATATGACTTTCCGAAGCTTGTCGGGAGCAGGATCCGTCCGAGCAATGAGACTGGAATCTTTACGGAATGCAAAAGCAATGCTAACATTGGTTCACGTTTCACTGACCGGGAGAGGATTTCAGATATACCGCGAACAGCAACTTTGGGTGTAGATAAGGCGGGATATCTTGGTGTATAATTCAAACAACGATATGCAATTATGGTAACTGAAGCAACCGAGACATATATGATTTGAAAACGGAAGTAAATAAGATATATGCTCAGGCGACAGAAGCGGCCTGGTATACACGCTCAGGCAACAGAAGCAGCGCGGGCATATATGCTCAGGCTACAGAGACAACCCGGGCCTATATGATCTGATGAATAAAACAGACAAGACCAGTATGACTGCAGGATGAGTATGATTGGGTAACAGAAACGAACGGGACAGAGGGCCGGATGATCAGAATTCTCAGAGAAACGGAAAATTATATAGCCGTAAGGAAGCCGGCCGGCTTGGCGACGCAGTCGGGAAGGCTGGGACAGATGGATCTGGTGAATAAGGTCCTGAACGCGCTTGCAGCCAGGCAGCGCAGAGAGAGACGCTTAAAGGGGGAGGCAGGTGCTTCCGCAGCTCCGTATCTGGCGGTGATTAACCGCCTCGATCAGCCTGTGGAGGGAATCGTGCTCTTCGCAAAGAATCCGAAGGCGGCGGCAAAGCTCTCGGAGATGTTGAGAAATCATGAGATCCGCAAGGAATATCTGTCGGTTGTATACCTGACCGGAGATCTTGAACGGGGCGGAAACGTCAGATCATCCGCGAATACAGATAAAGGAGGAAATATGTATCCGGCCGGAAATCTGGAACGGGGCGGAAGTATCGGTTCGGCCGGAAATCTGGAACGGGGCGGGAATGTCAGATCATCCGAGAATACAGATAAAGGCGGAAATACGTATCCGGCCGGAAATCTCGAGCGGGACAGAGACATCGGAGCGGCCGGCTATGAGGAAGCGAACGAGGGAGAATGGCATCAGATTTCGGATTATATGATCCGTGACGGCAGAACCAACCGGTCGGAAATTGTCGAAGAGGGGGTATCGGGTGCGCAGAGGGCAGTTCTGAAGTACAGAATTCTGAAGATATACGATGCGGATCAGACCGATGGGAATCTCGTGCGGAAGCAGAATGTGCCGGATGGGGCGGATAGTTCCGTTGGGGCGGATCGTTCAGCTGTGGCGGATAGATCCGCTGCGGCCGCTGGTTTCACTTCTGCCGATAGTTCCGCCGTGGCCGGTATGAAAAAAGCTCTGCTTGTGGTCGATCTTGAAACCGGCAGGCATCACCAGATCCGGCTGCAGCTTTCTCATGCGGGGATGCCGATTGTCGGGGACCGGAAGTATGGCATTGAGAGCGGACAGGAGACGAAGAGCACGGAAGGACGAAGGGGAGAGCGCGGGGATTTTCCGGCTCTGTGTGCATTCAGACTGAGCTTCACAGATCCGTGGAGCAGAGAACAGACAGAGATCCGCGTATCACCGGAGGGGAAGAACTTTGCGGATGTTTAAGAACTGATCTGCCGGGAATGCGGGAAGCCTGAGATCTGCCGGGAATGTGGGAAGCCTGAAACAGCGCAGAAAATGAAAATAAGGGGAGCGTCACAGATTTTATGAAGAAGGCAATTCGTGTTTTTTTAATACTGCTGGCGGTTTTTGCAGCAGGTGTCATTCTGTTCACACTGCGGATCAACCGCAGACAGGAGCCGGAGAATACGGAGGCGGCGACAGGGCCGACGCTTCCGGTCGTTTTTATGGAAATTGACGGAACGGACGTGAACGAGATGCTCGGGGTGAGGGGAAATCTGCAGGCGGCCTCGGAGCGGGATTCGGTTACACCGCTTCCGTCATCGAAGGAGCTGTCGGTGCGGATTGATCCGAAGGAATCGGAAATAACGGGAGTGAGTTATGAGATTTCCTCCATCGGAGATGACAGTCTGGTGGAGAACGGAGAAATCACGGATCAGAAGACAGGAGATGACGGCTCGATCACCGCGTCTTTTACGGCGAATTCCAATCTTCGGTCGGGCCAGGAATACATGCTTTGCATAGACCTGAGCCTGAAGTCGGGAGGGGATGTCCGCTACTATACGAGACTCGTTCAGGGCGGAGGGATTGATTTCAGCGGCTATCTGAAATTTGTCAGTGATTTTGCTGCTATGTGTCTGGACAAAAACAGCCAGGACACGCTGGCGGGTTATCTGGAAACAGACGGCACCGCTTCGTCCGGGGATTTTACGGATGTTGACATCACCTCCGACACGGACACGGTTACCTGGGGAGATCTTTCGCCGTCTATGGTAACAGAGGCGGTGCCGGTAATCTGTGAATGCAATACTACCACGGTCAGCATGGAAGCGGATTACATCATCAGCGCGAAGGACAGCGAGGATCGCACCGAATACTATAAGGTAAAAGATTTCTTCCGCATGAAGTATGCGGACGGGACAACGAACATTTCCCTTCTGAACTTTAAGAGGACGGCGGCGCTGATTTTCGACAGCAGTCTTCCGGTACAGACGGACAGCGGACTTTTGCTCGGCGTTCAGGAGAGCGGCATCTCATATGCCTCCAGTCAGACCGGAAATATTGTTGCTTTTGCCGAAAACGGCGATCTGTGGTCGTACAACACGGAAACAGGGGCGCTGATCTGCCTTTTCTCCTTCCGTGAAAAATCGAGCGGCACGTATACGTTTGATGATCGCACAGAAAATGAGCAGCATGATTTTGCGATCGAGAATGTGTCGGAAAACGGGGACGTGACCTTTGTGCTGTACGGGTATATGCCGTCCGGCTCCCATGAGGGACAGATGGGAGCTGCCGTCTTTACGTATTCGGCGGATACGGATATTTCGGAGGAGAGGATGTTTATTCCTCTCAATCAGAGCTACGACGTGCTGAAGAGAAATCTTTCCCGGCTTTCCTATGTGAGCAGCAAGGATGAACTGTATCTGTTTCTGGGGACGGAGCTGTGCAAGATAAACCTTGCGGACGGGTCGTATGATGTGGTGCAGGATACCATCGACAGCAGCGGATTTGCATCCTCAGAGTCGCAGCAGGTAGTAGCGTGGCTTGACAGCGACAATGAGGGCGGATCGAAGACGGCGACGATGCTGGATCTGGAGAGCGGGAAAACGCTGCAGATTTCGGCGCCGGAAGGAGAGGCTATCGTTTCCTGCGGTTTTGTGAACAATGATTACGTTTACGGACTGGTTAAGGACGGCAATGTGGTTACCGGAAGCGACGGAACGGTCACGTGCGGAATGTACCGTCTGGTCATCGAGGACATCGACGGGAATGTCAAGAAGGACTATCAGAAAGAGAATGCGTATGTTACCGCGGTGACAGAGGAGCAGGACGGACTTGCGCTTACACTGGCGACGTTGTCCAATGGCGCTTATCGGGACGCGGGGACAGACCGCATCGTAAAGAATGATCAGGAGGATATAGGCGTCAGCCTCAGCACCATAACTGACAGCCGCACCGGCCGGGAAACGGTGCTTACCCTTGGAACGGCTTCCGCAGAAAATATTACGCCGAAGAGCGCGGAGATTCTTTATACGAAGGCCGGATCCGAGACAATCCTGGAGTGGCCGGAATCGGATCAGAACCGATATTCCGTCTATGGATTCGGAACGCTGCAGGGGATTTACAGCAGTGTGAACCGGGCGATCATTGCGGCGGATGCTGTGTCGGGTCTGGTGCTGGACAGTGCGCAGAGGTATGTATGGGTCAGAGGAGACTGGCCGTCTTCCTATACGATCGATACCGCGGCGCTTCCAAAAGGATTTTCGGATCTTGCCTTTGATTCAGACGCGCTCGGTGATCTGCTCGGGTCCGGATATACCGTGCTGAACCTTTCCGGGTGTACCCGTGAGGAGCTGTACTATCAGATTTCAAAGGGCTATCCGGTGATTGGAAAGGTTTCGGACAGCAGTGTGTACTATGTGATCGGGTATGATTCGTATAATATCTGGATTTATGACAAGACGAGCGGGAAGGCGAAGGCCGTGGCCACAGATGACGCGGACGCGCTTTTCCAGAAGAACTCATATCAGTTCCTGAGCTATGCCGCAGATTCATAGAATGGAAAAAAATGACTGCCAGGCAGCTTTCGTCTCGAGCATCTGCGGTTCTCGAGATGTGAGGAGTCCGGAAGCTTTCGGTTCCGGGACAGTTCATAAAAAGCGAGATAAAACGCGCTGCGCGGGTTTTATCTCGCTATCGCGACGCTCGCCGCACACGAATACTTTGCATTCGGCTGCGGCTCACTGTTCGCGTAAACAAAACCATCTCAGGCGCCCGGAAAATCCGGGCGAAAGCCTGAAATGGTTTCTCAAGTCAGTCAACCGGGGAGAAGTCCTCCTTGCCGGCTCCGCAGATCGGGCAAACCCAATCATCCGGGAGATCTTCAAACGCTGTTCCGGGAGCGATTCCGTTATCCGGATCTCCCTCCGCAGGATCATATACATATCCGCAAGGACCACATTCATACTTCTGCATAGTAATTACCTTCCCTTCTGTAGTTAAAATAAGTTGATTTGCAAAAAATTCCCGCCGCAGAATCCGGCGAAGAATGTTTCTCGATCACGATTGCATTATATTATGAAGGGGCCGGGTTTGACAAGGCAAAACGGAGATTATATTGTAAGCGTGAACAGGCAAATGAAACCGGGAAAGGAAGAGCACATATGGAATTTCGACCATGTATCGACATACACAACGGAAAGGTGAAGCAGATTGTAGGAGGGACGCTGAAGGATGCGGGAGATTTTGCCGCGGAGAATTTTGTGTCTGAACAGGATGCTGTTTTTTATGCTGATCTGTACCGCCGGTATGGCCTTCGGAACGGGCACATTATCCTGCTGAATCCGCCGTCTTCCGAATATTATCCGGCGACACTGGCACAGGCGGAGGCCGCGCTGGCGGCATGGCCGGGAGGGCTGCAGATCGGAGGCGGCATTAATGCGGACAATGCGGCGGATTTTCTGGAGAAGGGAGCCGGCCATGTCATTGTAACGTCCTATGTCTTCCGTGACGGAAGGGTTTCCATGGACCGGCTTGAGCGTCTGGTCGCCGCAGCGGGCAAGGAGAACCTGGTCCTTGATCTCAGCTGCCGGAAAAAAGACGGAAAATATTTTATTGTGACGGATCGCTGGCAGAAGTTCACAGATGTGGAGGTGACCGTCGATTCTCTCTGTGCGTTCGCGGAATACTGCGATGAATTTCTGATCCACGCGGCGGATGTCGAGGGAAGAGCAAGGGGAGTTGAGAGGGAGCTGGTCGATATTCTTGCGAAGGCTTCGGAGAAAATTTCTGAGAAGTCCGCGGATTCACGGGACGGCAGAGCCGCAGGGATTTTTCCCATTACCTATGCCGGAGGGGTTGGGAGCTTTGAGGATCTCCGCTGGCTGAAGTCGGAAGGAAAGGACCGGATCAACGTGACGATCGGAAGCGCACTGGATCTGTTCGGCGGCGGCATGGAATTTCACAGGGTTCTGGAGGAGTGTGGGAGAGAAAGACTGTCAGAATGACGTAAAAATCAGACGGCCGCGATGAAAAGGCACATATTTGTGCAGAGGCTTACAAATAATAAAGGCGAAACGTCACAAAATTTTTCGTAATATTTCATTTCATTGTATACATTAACCAAAAGGGTGCTATACTGGGTTTATACTCATTCGCGGGTTCTTGCGGAAAGGAAACCGCGATGATCGGAAAGTATATTTAGGAGGGTATTACAATGATAATTATCGGAGAGAAGATCAACGGATCGATTCCGGCCGTCGCAGAGGCGATCAAGAATCGCGACGCAGATGAAATCAAGCGCCGCGCACTGATCCAGGCGAATGCGAGAGCAGATTACATAGACTGCTGCGCATCCGTTCCGGAGGCAGAGGAAGTTGAGACGCTGAAGTGGATGATTGACTGCATTCAGGAGGTTACCGATGTTCCGATTGCGGTTGACAGCCCGAGCCCCAGAGTACTGAAGGAGATTTTCCCATACTGCAAGAAGCCGGGAATTATCAACTCGGTTTCCGGAGAGGGCGACAAGATCGACATTCTGTTCCCCGCGATTGCCGATACGAAATGGCAGGTCATTGCGCTCTGCAGTGATGATACGGGAATTCCGAAGACCGCGGATGACAGACTGAGGGTCTTCCATCATATCATGGATGAGGCGAAGAAGTATAACATCGCTCCGAACCGTATTCACATTGACCCGCTGATTGAGATGCTCTGCACTTCCGAGGACGGAATCGGAATGGTGGAAAGTGTTATGCAGACGATCCGCAGCGAGTACCCGACCATCCATATCACCGGCGCCGTAAGCAACATCTCCTTCAACCTTCCGGCAAGGAAGCTTGTCAATATCGGCTTTACCGTTCTGGCGATGAAGGCAGGACTTGACAGCGCAATCTTTGACCCGACCAACCGGGATCTTCTGGGCGTTATTTTCGCGACGGAAGCTCTTCTCGGCAACGATGAATACTGCATGGAGTACATTGAAGGATTCCGTGACGGACTGTACGGACCGAAACCGAAGGCATAAGAAACGCAGCATGCGAATAAATGCACGGCATAAGAAGCACGGCATAAGAAGCGCAGCGATAAAAGATATTGCATAAGAGACATCGCATCAGGAAGTCTCGCAGAAGCAGTGCATAAGAGAGAAGCACGGCAATAAGAATTATCGCAATATAAAGCGCAGCTAAGAGGATATTCATTTCACGGACTTCTTGCGGAAAAGAGGTCTGTGATTGCGGAATGAATATAAAACAAATAAAAAAGCGGAGGATTTTACAATGGGAAGTATTGAAGAAGTTGCTAATCTGGTTGAGCATGGACGTTCCAAGAAGGTTCCGGCAGCGGTTCAGGCTGCGCTGGACGAGGGAATCGATCCGAATGATATCCTGCAGAAGGGTATGATCGATACCATGGGTATTGTCGGAGAGAAGTTCAAGAACAATGAGATTTTCGTTCCGGAGATGCTGGTAGCTGCAAAGGCTATGAAGGCAGGCGTAGAGGTTCTGAAACCCCACCTTGCGACAGGCGCGGCAGGCAAGCTCGGAAAGGTTATCATCGCTACCGTGGCAGGCGACCTTCATGATATCGGCAAGAACCTTGTCGCAATGATGATCGAGTCCGCAGGATTCACGGTAATCGACCTGGGCGTTGACGTACAGATCGACAAGATCATTGAGGCTGTCAATGAGAATCCGGATACAAAGATCGTTGCTCTGTCCGCTCTTCTGACAACTACGATGCCGTCACTGAGAGACACCGTTGCCGCACTGAACGGCGCTCCGTTCCGCAGCAACATCAAGATCATGGTCGGCGGCGCTCCGATCACACAGGAGTTCGCGGATGAGATCGGTGCCGACGGTTATTCCGAGGATGCAGCATCTGCTGCTGAGCTCGCAAAGAAACTGGTTGGCGCAGAATAAAGAATTCAATAAGAACGGGAATACGGGGCCGGCGCATGATAAAGGTCAGATGCGCCGGCCCCTTTTCTGTCAGATGCAGACTTCTGACAGCCAGCAGTGCTCGGACAGAGCTGCTGTAAAATTCTTGTATTGCCTTTTGCATGTGAATACGCGAATATTAATGTATGGGAAGCCCGGAGCAAGACAGGAACGGTTCGCATAAAGGAAGCAGATCAGCGTGGGCGGAAATCGGTCGGATAAAAGTACAGAGTTATGAGGAAGAGGTGATAGTTCATGGCAGAGAAGTACAGAGTGTGTTTTCGGCCGCAGAACAAGGAGATAGAGGTCGATGAAGGAACAACTCTCCTGGAGGCGGAGAGGATGGCGGGACTTGAGCCGGACGCTCCCTGCGGCGGCAGCGGAAAGTGCGGAAAATGCAAGGTGGATATCCTGAAAGGGAAGAAAACAGGAGTGGTTCTGGCCTGTCAGACCAGGATCGACAGCAGCATGACCGTCGACACCATGTATCAGGAAAAGGTGCGGAAAATATTGTCAGACGGTCTGACCAGAACGGTACCGGTGAAGCCGGGAGTTTTTCCGGACGAAGACGCAGAAGTCCGTAGAGCCGGAGAGTCAGGGAAAGGTGGAGAATCCGGGAAAGCCGGAGTTTCTTTCTTTCTGATGGCCTTTGATATCGGCACAACTACGGTTGTAGGATATCTTCTGGACGGGCGCACCGGAAGAACGATTTCGGTTGCCAGCCGCATGAATCCGCAGCATGCGTTCGGCGCCGATGTGATTTCCAGAGCAAATTATGTGCTGGAGCACGGGGAAGAGGGAAGCCGTGAGCTGAGAGGCTGTATCGTGAAGGCCATGAACGGTCTGATCCGGGAGGCGGCGGACAGCGCCGGAGTGAGAACGGAGGATATCCTGCAGACGGCTGTGGTCGGCAATACCTGTATGCACCATCTGTTTCTGGGAATCTCTCCGGACAGCCTGGTACACGCGCCCTATGTTCCCGCCGTGCGGAAGGGGATGATGCTGACGGCGGAGGAAACCGGTCTGAGATTCGGACCCTGCTGCCCGAAGGGGGAAAAGAATGCGGAGATCCGGAGATTTGAGCTGGAAGAGGAGATTTCTGCGAATGAAGGCAGCGATAAACGTTTCCTGATCAGCCGGGATATGCGGCGCGCGGACAGCGCAGATGAGAAACAGGGAGTGGTCCTGCTTCTTCCGAATATCGCCGGATTTGTCGGAGCGGATACGATCGGCTGCATGGTCTCTGCGGCATTCGACCGGCTGGAGGAGCTGACGCTGATGGTAGATATCGGAACGAACGGAGAGATGGTTCTGGGTGACCGGAACAAAATGCTCACGACATCGACCGCGGCAGGACCGGCTTTCGAGGGAGCAAAAATCGAATGCGGCATGCGGGGAGCGGACGGCGCGGTGAGTCATCTGCGGGAGACAGAAGACGGCTTTTGTCTGGATATCGTCGGAGATGCAAAGCCAGTCGGCATCTGCGGTTCCGGCCTGATCGATGTGCTTGCCTTCCTGATTCGTCATGGGTTTATCAATAATTACGGTGCATTTCGGGATCCGGAGGATCTTGAGGATTCTCTGGCGCAAAAACTCAAAGACCGAATGATCACCGTTCACGGACAGCCTGCCTTTCTGCTGGTAAGAGGCGAAGACAGCGCATCGGGTGACGGCATATACCTGACACAGAAGGATGTGAGAGAGGTACAGCTGGCAAAGGGTGCGATCGCCGCGGGAATTCAGATTCTGACGGAAAAGCTTGGAAAGAAGACCGGGGATATCCGGCGCGTTCTGCTCGCGGGAGCCTTTGGAAACTACATGGATTCCGGAAGCGCATGTGAGATCGGGATGATTCCCTATGAGCTCCGCGACAGAATCACGGCGGTGGGAAATGCCGCCGGGGAGGGCGCAAAGCTTGCCGCGGTAAACCGGGATGAGTTCGAATACGCGTGCAGGCTGTCGGAGGAGACCGAGTTCATCGAGCTGGCATCGGAGAGCAGCTTCCAGGATGTTTTTGTAGACAAGCTGGAGTTCGAGCGGGCGGTGGAAGATGAATGAAGATCACTGTTCATGGCATGCATGAAAATCAATGAGTGAAGATTAACGTTTGTGGACTGCATAAGAACAGGAATCTTACGATCTTGCTGCCATTTGCGGAGAAAATTTGCATACGACACGAAAACGGCCGCAGGCGCCTGCCAGGTGCTTATGGATAGTTACTGTTCACGCTTCACTGATCAGGCAGGCATTTCACAGAGAAAAGACGAAGAGGGAATTTTTCAGGATATGATCGGAATAGGAATAGATACCGGCGGAACCTATACGGATATCGTTGTATATGACACGGAAAGCGGGAAGGTACTCGGCTCGGGAAAAACCCCGACGACGAAGGATCATCTGGAGGTCTGCATCCTCAGGGCACTGGACAGCATGGACCAGAGCTATATACAGAAGGCGGAGCTTCTGGCGCTTTCCACGACACTCGCGACAAATGCCTGTCTGGAGAACAAGGGAGGACGGGCGAAGTGTCTGATGATCGGCATGAATCCGGAATCCATGAGCAATCTGGATCAGGTGTACGGCTCCTACGGGTTCCGGGATCTGAACCAGCTGGTATTCATCGATGGAAAGCCGGAGCATTTATATGACGAGCCGGAGGATCCGGACTGGGAGGAGCTGAAGGAGAAGGGACCGGAATGGTTCCGGGGATGCAGAGCGGTCGGGATCACGCAGATCTACCCAGACGCAAACGGAGGACGGTTTGAGCAGGAGGCCGAGAAGATCCTGAAGGCGGAAGGCTTTCAGGTTACGACGGCGTGGAATATGTTTCATGATGTGGATGTGCTGCGAAGAGGCGCGGGCACTCTTCTGAATGCCCGTCTGATCCCGATCATATCGGATTTTCTCGAGGCAGTCCGGAGAGCGCTGGCAGACCGGAAGCTGAAGATGCCGATCGCGATTGTCGCGGGAAACGGAAATCAGATGGCGGAGGCCGCGGCCTGCGAGAGACCGGTGGAGACGCTGCTGTCCGGGCCTGCGGCGAGTGCGGTCGGCGGAAGCGTGATTTCGGGAGAACCGGACGGGATCCTCGTGGATATGGGCGGAACGACCACAGATATTGCGCTGATCCGCGAGGGAGAGCCGGTGCTGGCGGATCACGGAATCTCGATCGGGCAGTGGCGGACTACCGTGAAGGGTCTCTATGTCGATACGACACTGCTCGGTGGAGACAGCGAAGTTCTGTTTGAGAATGGGCAGATCCGTCTCGGGAAGGAGCGGGTGATACCGCTTTCGGCTCTGGTGACGATGTTCGCGGAGCAAAAGGAGAAAATCATCCGGAGGCTTCAGTTGCTGGCGGAATCCGGAAAGCGGCACACGCGGATGCTGCATGAATTTTTTGTCCTGCAGAATAATATTCTGGATGATCCGGAGCTTCGGGACCGGTATACGCCGGAGGAGATCCGGATCTGCGAGGCACTGCGGAACGGTCCGCTGATTCTGGAGGATTTCGCGGAGGCAGCAGGGGAGAGCGTGTACAAGCCCGGAACAGATCGGCTGGAGGCGGAAGGAGTCATCATGCGGAGCGGCCTCACCCCGACGGACATGATGGTCCTGAAGGGAGACATTGATCTGTACGGAGAGGATTCCGCAAGAGCGGTTCGCGTGGCCGTGAGGTTCCTGGTTCGGAATACAGAAGCGGAATATTATCGGACGCCGGGACACAGGAAAAGTGCTTATCCGGAGAAGGATCACAGCGCGGGTGCAGAGGGAGCTGGACAGCCAGCGGAGATAAGCCCGGAAGAAATTGTGGCAGATGAGGTATATCGTCTGGTAGAGAAGAAGATGTACCGCAGAATTGTGGAGATTCTGCTGGCACAGCAGCATCCCGGGCAGCGGCGCTGCCTGGAGCAGGACGGGGTCAAGAAGATGATCGACTGGTCCTTCGAGGAAGCCCGGAAAGGCAAGGCAGAGGACTGGGCGGGGATGAGGATTCACACGGATCTTCCGATCATCGGCGTCGGCGCCCCGGTACACATCTTCCTTCCGACTGTCGCAGAATATCTCGGAACGAGAGCCGTCATTCAACCGTATGCCGGTGTGGCCAACGCGCTTGGGGCTATTGCCGGAAAGGTTTGCGCGAGAGTCAGCCTTCACGTGAAGGCCGATTATCAGGGCGCGGTTCCGGACGGATTCTCGGTGACCGACGGCAGCGGCAAACATAAATTTGAACATTACGAAGATGCGGAACGGTACGCGGAGAAGACAGCGAGGAAGCTTGCGGCAGAAGAGGCGCGCCGCCAGGGTAGCGGAGAAAATCCGGAGATGCGGATTCTGAAGCGGCAGATCCGGACGGCCACAGCAGTCGGCCCGGAGGTCTTCTTCGAGACGGTGGTGGAGGCTGTCGCCTCCGGGCGGTTCCAGGTTCCGGGAAGGTCGTAAATTGTGTCGCGTTTCCTGGAAGGAATGGTTTAAATGTTGGCCGGGCGACGGGAATTTCAGCCGTTTCCTTTCTTTGGCGGCAGCTGAGCCGGATCTGTGTATGCGGGAATGCGGATTTCCACCTCGGTTCCCTGCCCCAGTGTGCTGGAATAGCGCAGACCGCAGTCTTCTCCGTAGAGAATCTGCAGCCGCCGGTGCGTGTTGAAGATAGCGATCTGATTTCCCTTGCCGGAGGGTTCGATTCTTCCGGTCAGGAGATCATTGATCTTTTCGGGTGGGATGCCGACGCCGTCGTCGGAGAGGAGCAGAATCATGGTTCCGTTTTCGATCCATCCGGTGAGAACGATGGTGCCCCTGCGGCTCTCTTTTTCAAGGATGCCATGCAGGATGCTGTTCTCGACGATGGGCTGAAGGGTGAGCCGGGGAATCCGGTTCTCCATCATGGAATCCGGCACGTCTACCACAAAGTCGATGCCGTTGTCGAAGCGCATGTTCTGCAGCCGCACATAGATGGACACGTGCTCGATTTCTTCCTCGAGAGGGCCGACGGCGTCCTTTCGGCTGAGCGTCAGGCGGTAGAATCTGGAGAGGTCGCGGACGGCCTGATTGATCTCCTTTGTGCGGCCCTGCTGTGCCATCCAGTTGATCATCTCCATGGTGTTGTACAGAAAATGAGGATTGATCTGCGCCTGCAGCGAGCGGAACTCGGCGATGCGGAGCTCCTCGGACTGCTTCTGCTGCTTTTCCATCAGATTGTTGATCTGCCTTGCCATGTAGTTATAGGAGTCGATCAGCTCGCCGATTTCATCATTTTCCGTCGGAGAGTCCATGGGAACGGGAGGGCCGTTCTTCACCCGGCTCATCTGACGGCTCACGGCACTGATCCGGCTTGTGAAGGAACGGGAAAGATAATACGCGAGAAAAACGGCGACGACGGCAGTTGCGGACCAGATGACGGCGAGCCTCAGCCAGTACATCATGGTGGCGTTTCGGAGCGGTGCGGAGGGCGTGATGCTCACCAGGAACCAGTCCGCGGCGGGGAGATAATAGTACGAGACATAGACGGTCTCGCCGAGAACTTTTTTCTCCAGAAACCCGTTTGAGCTCATCAGATTGTTCTGGATGCTGCTGTAATTCATGTAGTAGATGCCGGACAGTCTGGAATTCGTGGTGGTGACCATGGCATCTCTTTCGTTTGTGATATAGGAGACGCTGCCTTCAGGGGCCGGATGTCCGGTCAGAATCTCTTTCAAGGTATCGGAGTGAAAATAGCAGGCAACATAACATTTCGTGATGGTCCCCGAGGAGTCTCTGACAGACGCCGGGTGAATGTAAGCACAGTCCCCGAGATTGCTCTTCTCATAGGTGCTGAGGTAGAGAGGAGGACAGAACAGCTCCGAGGGATGGGTGCTGTAGAAAATCCCGTACCAGTAGGTCGCTGTAATGCTGTGCATGGAGGCGAAGACACGGTTTCCTTCTGTGAAGACGCTGCTGTCTTCTGGAAGATCGACATAGATCCGCACTGCCGAGACGCCGTTTGAGGAGAGATACCGGGAAAGGCCGTTCGCAAAAGACACGGCGTCCTCTGATGTCAGGGCATTTTCGGCGGAGGCGTCGATGGTTTCTGAAAATACGCTGGTGTAGAATCGGGTCTCTTTGATCTGATCGTAGACATCAATGACGCTGCGGATCCGGTTCTGAAGCAGGGGAGCCGAGGCAGCGGTTTCGATCTGTTCCTGGCGCAGGGTATCGGAGGTGATCAGCTGGTAAAGCCTCGTGGAGAAGAAAATTCCCGCAACGATCATCGGAATCGCCACCGCGAGCATAATCGTCAGAAATAATTTGTACTGGATTTTCAGACCGCCGTAGAGACGGGAAAATCTGGTCTTTTTTTTGTGCATTTTTTTCAAAGGGTACACCTGCTCTCCCGGTACTCGGAGGGAGACTGACCGGAATATTTCTTGAAAGCCTTTCCGAAGTAGTTGCTGTCATTGTATCCGACGCTGGAAGCGATGTCGGAAATGTTGTTTCGGGGATCCGCGAGCAGCTCCTTCGCTCTTTCCAGACGGAACTCGGTGAGATACTGGTTCAGGGTCTGCCCGGTCTCGTTCTTGAATACTGTGCAGGCGTAGGAGGCGGAAAGAGATGCGTACTGGCTGATTTCCTTTGTGGAAAGCATCGGATTGCTGTAGTGCCGGCTGATGAATTCCTTGATCAGATAGACCGAGGAATTCATCGGAACGTAGTTCTCCACATCGTTCAGGAACGCGTCAATGGTCTTCTTCAGCATGTCGTGGAGCTCCGGATAGGAGAAACAGCGGTTGAGGGAGTCGAGCGTATTGTCGAAGCTGGCGAGGGTGCCGGAGCCCGGAAGCTGACGCTGTTTCCGCTGCGTGAAGACAGCGTCGAGAAGCCGGTAGTAAAGAGTCTGGATGTTTCCCCGCATCAACGTCGGGTTCTCATAAATGGCCTGAAAGAGCCGCGCCATGAGAGGATCCAGTGCTTCGCGGGAGGGGTTCCGAAGAGCGGTGATCAGCTCTTCATAGATCTTCTCCGGGTTTTCTCTGACAGCTGTGAGCTTCTCGGGATCACTGCTGAGAACCGTCCTATTATTATAGAAGAAACTGCTCTGGAGACGGATGGCGGCGGAGCTGTAGGAATCGTAGAGCTTCTGGATTCCGCTGACAATCTGTCCGGCCGAGAGATACCAGTTGTCCGTCTCGATATGGCAGGAGAGAAAATCCGTAATCGTCCGCACGGTGTTCAGGGTGAATGAGTTCTTCCGGAACAGGTGGAAGACAAAAAGGTTCGGTTTCTTCTCGGCGGCAATCACATGAAGATGCAGCTGCCGCGCGAAGTCATGAAGCAGCTTCTGAAGACGGGAGAAAAAGTCAGGGCTCAGATCCACCTTTTCATCGGTCTGGAGAAGCACGGTAAAGGCCGCGTGGAACAGATCCACAGACCCGTAGCGGGTGCAGTATTTCCGGCTCAGGTCTTCGACAGAATCCCGGGAAGAGCTGTACGGCATTGTCAGGCAGAGAGCGAGGTGAGAGGCAGAGATGGAATCCGTGATGCTCTCGGCATTTCTGGTCTGTTCGATGGTATGGTAGCGCGCAATGGAAACCCGGACAGCCTCCTCCACCTCGCCGATATCCAGCGGCTTCTCCACATAATTCACAGCCTGCAGCCGAATGGCGGCCTTCAGATATTCCTTGTCAGTGTAACCGCTCATAAAAATGAAGACTGTGTCCGGCATGAGCGTGTGAATCCGGTCCATCATCTCGATTCCGGACATCCGGGGCATGCGGACATCGCTCAGGATGATCTCCGGCTTATGAACGGAAGCCTGGTGCAGCCCATCCAGACCGTCTCCGGCGACATAGACCTCGTCGATGCCGAGGCGGATCCAGTCGATGGAGGAGGTCAGTCCCGTTCGGGTGAGATTTTCGTCGTCAACAATCAGAAGTTTGATAGTGCTACCTCCCTGAAAAAATATGAACGTGGGTGACGATTCAGCACCTCAATCTCGAGAACCTGCGGTTTTCCCGATGTGAGGAGTCCGGGAGCCTTCGGCTCCGGGATACATCATAATGTGGTTTTTGTTATTATTTTCGTCAAAAACAACAATATACAAACACATGATAGCACGGAATGACTCGGATTCGGAAAAAATATTACCCGATTCCATAAAAAATTCCTCTTAAAGCGCATCATGCTCCGATGCTATACTTCTATCATATGGAAAGGAGGACAAGAGCGTGTCGGAAGATTTGATTCTGGAACTTAAAGGTATTACCAAGATTTTCCCCGGTGTAAAAGCGCTGAATAACGTACAGTTTCAGCTGCGCCGCGGAGAAGTACATGCTCTGATGGGAGAGAACGGAGCGGGCAAATCCACGTTCATCAAGGTTATTACAGGTGTTCACGCGGCAGAAGAGGGCCATATGTACCTGAACGGCAAGGAGGTACATTTCAAGGGACCGAAGGATGCGCTGGAGGCAGGAATCGCCGCCGTATATCAGCATCCGACGACCTACCCGACGCTGAGTGTCACCGAGAACATTTTTATCGGTCATGAATTTGTAAAGCGCGGCATGATCCAGTGGAGGCAGATGAATCAGGAAGCGAAAAAGCTTCTCGATCGTCTGGACGCGGATTTCAAGCCGGGCGATGAGATGGGCACCCTTTCGGTAGCGCAGCAGCAGATGGTGGAGATCGCCAAGGCGCTTTCCACGAATGCGAAGATCATCATTCTCGACGAGCCGACGGCGGCACTTACCGCGAATGAGTCCGAGAAGCTGTACCGGATCGTGGATCAGCTCAGAGAAGAGGGTGTTTCCATCATCTTCATTTCCCACCGTATGGAGGATATGTACCGGCTGGCTTCGCGGGTTACCGTATTCCGTGATTCCCAGTACATCGGAACCTATGATGTAGACAAGATCACCGAGGCGGAGCTGATCAAGGCGATGGTCGGCCGTGAAATCTCGGATATGTATCCGAAGCCGCAGGTGAAGATCGGAGACGAGGTATTCCGCATTGAGGGCATGAGCCGCACCGGATATTTCAAGGACGTATCTTTGAACATTCATGCCGGAGAGATCGTGGGACTGACCGGTCTGGTCGGCGCGGGACGTACGGAGACCATGGAAGCGGTCTGCGGGATCACGAAGGCGGACGGCGGAAAGGTATTCGTCGACGGAAAAGAGGTTCATATCAAGAATCCTGCGGACGCCATGAAGGCAGGAATTGTCCTTCTTCCGGAGGACCGTCAGAAGCAGGGCCTGATCCTCGGCTGGGGGCTCGGCGATAATGTCATTCTCCCGGTTCAGGATGAGCTCGCAAAGGGACCGTTCAAGGTTAAGAACGAGGCAAAGGAGCGGGAGCTCGCGAAGAAATACCTGGAAGAGGTGGATACAAAGGCCGTGACGATTTTCGATCCGGGCAGCAGCCTGTCCGGCGGAAACCAGCAGAAGGTCGTGGTTGCAAAGGCTCTTGTTCAGGACAATATGAAGGTGCTGATCATGGATGAGCCGACAAAGGGCGTAGATGTCGGCGCGAAGGCAGAGATCTACAGCATCATGGGAGATCTGGCGAAGAAGGGATATGGCATCCTTCTGATTTCTTCCGAGATGGCGGAGATCCTTGGCATGAGCGACCGGATCTACACGATGTGCAAAGGCCGGATTACCGGGTGCCTTGACATTCAGGAAGCTTCCCAGGAAAGACTTCTGGAGCTCTCCATGGAAAACAGCAGGACTACCGGGAAGGAGGCAGTTAAATAATGAATCAGAAAAAATCATTATGGAAAATCATCACCGGTTCCCGTGAAGTCAGCCTTCTGCTGATCCTCATCGTGATGCTGATCGTCGTTCAGATTCTCAGCCGGGGCACATTCCTGACGCCGACGAACATTGGACAGATTTTCAGAAATAACGCGCTGACCATGCTGATGGCGCTCGGCATGCTCTGCGTCATGCTCACCGCCGGCATCGATATTTCGATTACTTCAACGCTGGCATTCACCGGAATGATCATCGGCATGCTGCAGAAGAGAGCTGGATTCACCAACACCTTCGCGCTGTTCCTTCTGGCCGCGCTGATCGGCATTGCCTGCGGTTTCCTGAACGGCCTGATCATATCAAAGGGTCATCTGGCACCGATCATCTGCACCATGGGCTTTATGTACATCTGGCGGGGACTTGCTTACGTGGTATCCAACAACCAATGGGCGTCCGGCGCGGATGTCGCAAAGTTCGCCGAGTTCGGAAAGGACGGATCGGTCGGCCCGTACATTATTCTGATTATCGCTTACGTTGTCTTCTTCATCGTCATGAAATGGACGACCTTCGGGCGCCGCATCTATGCGGTCGGTTCTAATGCCGATGCCGCACGTGTGTCCGGTATCAACGTAGACCGGGTTCTGATTCAGGTCTACACAATCATGGGTCTTCTGGCAGGACTTGCCGGCGCCCTCTCGGTATCCATCTACGCTTCCGCACAGCCGAACATGCAGTACGGAAAGGAAATGGATGTCATTGCGGCCTGCGTTATCGGCGGCACATCGATGAACGGCGGACGCGGATCCGTTGTCGGAACCTTCCTCGGGGCCCTGTTCTACGCGGTGCTCGCAAAGGCGCTTCCGCTGGTCGGACTGGATTCTATCTGGCAGAACCTGATCAAGGGTGTCGTGGTACTGGCTGTTGTTCTTATTAACGTACTGACGCAGCGCACGATGGACAGAGCCGCACTGGAAAGAAGGGAGATGTAATCATGGCAGGAAAATCAGGAAGAACCATAGATGCCACCCCGAAGACCAGTATTAAGAGCAGAGTCTTAAGCTGGGAGAGTGGCCTGATCGTTATTTTTATCGCAGTATTGATTTTCGGATCGATCGTCTCCAAGAGCTTCACATTTTCCAATGTTCTTCGTGAGATGCCGAAATATCTGTCAGAGCTGTTCATGATGTACGCGATGGGATTCATACTTGTCATCGCCGAGATCGATATCTCCGTCGGCGCCATTGTATGCCTGGCGGGCACAATGACCTGCTTCGCGAATCGCGCGGGCGCACCGCTGATCGTGCAGATTATCGTCTGCATTGGCGTGGGATTCCTCTGCGGCTGCCTGAACGGCGTGATCGCGACGCATTTCCAGGAGCTGCCGACCATGATCATCACGCTCGGCACCCAGATCATCTTCCGCGGCATCGCCGAGGTATCCATGGGAAGCGGCGGATCGGTTTCGCTGTCCGACACCATGGGATTTGCCAAAATCGGAGGCATGGTAGGACCGTTCCCGATTGCCTTCTTCCTCATCATCATCGCGGCGGTCATCTTCATCTTCGTTCTGTCCCGGACTACGTTCGGACGGAAGATGTACGCGGTCGGATCGAACCGCACCGCGGCTCTGTATGCCGGAATTCCGGTGCAGAAGATCCGTCAGATCTGCTTCACGCTGGTAGGCACCATGGCAGGCGTCTGCGCGCTGTTCCTTCTGGCGACCTCCTTCGGAGCAAACACCACGACAGGACAGGGCTTTGAGATGGACGTCATCGCCATGTGCGTATTCGGCGGCATCGCCACCACCGGCGGCAAGGGAAATCTCGTAGGCGCTACCATCGCGGGATTCACCATTGTATGTCTCCGTATCGCCCTCGGCCAGCTGAATATGAGCGGCCAGACGATCCTGGTCATCATCGGAATTCTGCTGATTGTATCCGCCCTTATCCCGGGCATCAATCAGTCCGTGAAGAACAGAAGAAAAGCGATTGCGGCGAAGTAAGACAGTGGGATTGTACCTTTTTTCCAAGAATATTACCATTTCATGAAAAAAATGGTGATGTTACACTATACCTGTAGTCGGAAATCATATGATATTTCCGATCAGGTAACCGGTCGACGAGACCAGATACTGCAGTTGGTCCATGTGACCAGAAAGGTTCAGGAGGGATTTTACAATGAAAAAACAAGTAGTTAGCGTAGTACTGACCGCCGCTATGGCAGCCGGCATGCTGGCAGGATGCGGAAGCAGCGCATCTTCTTCCACCAGCAGCACTTCATCCGCGAGCAGCTCTGCGGCTTCGACGAGCGCTTCATCCGCAGCCAGCACCTCATCTTCGAGCAGCGCGGCTTCCACTTCCGCAAGCTCTGAAGCGGTTGCTTCCACATCCGGAGCGGCAGGCGTAGGAGAGGCTAGCGGCAAATATGCTCTGGTTCCGAAGTCCGCAGGTAACCCGTTCAACGAGAGAGAGGCTTCCGGATTCCAGGACGCTCTGAAGGCACTGGGATGCTCTGATGACCAGATCATCGTATCCTATCCGGATAATCCAACCGCTGACTCTCAGATCACTGTTATTCAGTCCCTGATCTCCCAGGGTGTAAGCTCCATCGCGGTAGCTGCCAATGACGCCAGCGCGCTCGACGCGGCACTGAAGCAGGCATCCGATGCAGGAATCAAGGTATGCACCCTCGACTCCGATGTAGACGCTGATTATCGTTCCGTATTCTGCAACCAGGCAGGCGTAAAGGAAATCGCGCAGGCCCTGATGGATGCGGTTTATGACATTTCGGGCGGTTCCGGAGAGTACGCAATTCTTTCCGCTACCTCTCAGGCGACAAACCAGAACGCATGGATCGATGCCATGAAGCAGATCGCTGAGTCCGACGACAAATATGCGGATCTGAAGCTCGACGAGATCGCGTACGGCGATGATGAGGCTCAGAAGTCCACAGACCAGACACAGGCTCTTCTTACGAAGTACCCGGATCTGAAGGTTATCTGCTCCCCGACAACTGTAGGTATCGCTGCAGCTGCAAAGGTTCTTCAGGACCAGAAGTCTTCTGTAAAGCTTACCGGACTCGGCCTTCCGTCTGAGATGAAAGAGTACATCGGCGACGATGATTCTCATTCCTGCCCGTACATGTTCCTGTGGAACCCGATTGATCTTGGAGCTCTTGCAGCTTATACTTCCGTTGCACTTGTAAACGGAACCATCACAGGCGCTGTAGGCGACACCTTCACAGCAGGTGATCTGAACGACGGCAATCCTTATACGATCACCGAGAACTCCGACAAGGCTTCTGAAATCATCCTTGGACAGCCATTCAAGTTTGATCCGAGCAACATCGAGGAGTGGGCAGAGGTTTACTAAAGAATACCTTGCCGCTCAGAATGCAAAGCATATCTGAACATGAGACATAACGAAGGACCTGTCCGGTTTAACCGGGCAGGTCCTTCGCTGTGAAAATAATATCGTCGATCCTTTGATTGGGCATTATTCACTCATGCTGCCCGCATCAAGCATATAGATGTGATCACACAGGATACGGGTTCTCTTCAGATCTATAGACTGAAAACGAGATAAGGCACGCTGCGCGAGTTTTATCTCGCTATCGCGACGCTCGCCGCACACGAATACTTCGCATTCGGCTGCGGCTCACTGTTCGCGTAAATAAAATGAGAGACATCTCTTCAGATGTCTCTCATTCCTCTTAGCGGAGGACAAGGGATTCGAACCCTCGCGCCGCGAATTGGCGGCCTAGCGCATTTCGAGTGCGCCCCCTTATGACCGCTTGGGTAATCCTCCGTATTCCATATGGTTTGCGGGAGAGATACAAAAACAGACAACAGCCGGAATCTCTCTGTGCAACATCTCTATTCTATCAGAGACAGGACAGCACTTCAAGGATTTTTTTAATCTTATCCGGTTTGGCACATTCTTTCTTACTGCAAATTGCGGCAGGATATGGTATAAAATAAGTATTTGAAAGCACACGGCGGAAGGCTATGATGCTTACATGTTAATTGCGGGTCAATGACTCCGGCTCAAAAGGGGCGCCGGTTTTACCGTATTGGAGAATATAAACTGTACGGAACGGAGAGATTCCGGGAAAGGGTTTCTATATGGGCAAGTATACGAAGCAGGATATTTTCAAGATCGTTGAGGAAGAGGATGTAGAATTCATCCGTCTTCAGTTCACCGATATTTTCGGCATGCCGAAAAATCTGGCAATTACCGCAAGCCATCTGGAGCAGGCGCTGAATAACGAGTGCACCTTCGAGGCTTCCGCGATCGGAGGATTTCAGGACGGCGCGGAGGAGCTGTATCTGTATCCGGATCTGGATACTTTTGAGATCTATCCGTGGAGACCGCAGACGGGAAAGGTCGCCCGGATGTACTGCGACATTCACAGAGAGGACGGAAGACCCTTTGAGGGAGATTCCCGTCAGGTGCTGAAGAAGGTCCTGAAGGACGCTTCGGATATGGGACTTCAGTTTGAGATCCGTCCGGAGCAAGAATTTTTCCTGTTCCATACGGATGATGAAGGCCATCCGACCACGACGACGCATGAGATCGCAGGGTTCTATGACGTGGCGCCGCTCGATCTCGCGGAGAATGTGCGCAGGGATATTATTCTTACCCTGGAGGAGATGGATTTTGAGGTAATAGGCTCGCATCACGAGATTTCACCCGCTCAGCACGAGATCGACTTTGCGGAGGGGCGGGCGGACCGGATCGCGGATGATGTCGTGACCTTCCGCATGGCGGTGAAAACCATTGCGAAAAAGCACGGACTCTACGCGACCTTTCTGCCGAAGCCGACGGAGGGCGTCAACGGATCCGGAATGCACATCAATATTTTCTGCCGGGATCTGCTGGGCAAGAATCTCTTTGCCGGAGAGGGCGGGAACGGAGAGCTTTCGGAAATCGGCCAGCAGTTCGTGGCGGGTCTTCTTGCGCACAGCAAATCAATCACCCTGTTCACAAATCCGATTGTGAATTCCTATAAGAGACTGATCCCCGGATTCGATGCGCCGACGCAGGTGGTATGGTCAGATAATCTGGCGAACCGCTCTGCTGTGATTAACGTGCCTCATCGAAAGGCAAATAATGCCAGCATCGAGTACAGAAGCCCTGACGGAGTCTGCAACCCGTATCTGGCGTTCGCTGTCATCCTGGCGGCCGGTCTGGACGGCATCAGGAACGGAATGAAGGCGCCGGAGAAGGCGGACATCCGTCTGTCCGGAAAATCGAGATGGGAGCTGAAGAACATGCATCTGGAGACGCTTCCGGAGACGCTCGGAGAGGCGATGGACTACGCGGACAAGGATCCCATGGTCCGGGAGGTTCTCGGTGACTTCATCTACGACAGATTCAAGGAGGAAAAGCTGAGCGAGTGGAGAGCCTTCCGTTCGGTCATCACAAACTGGGAGCTTCAGACGTATCTCGGCAAATACTGACCCTTCGACAGCGACTATTTTAGAAAATTTGAGGATACATGATTGCGAAGTATTATTGTTGCTTATTCCAAGCTGGAAGACGCTAAAAAAATACGGGCAATTCTGGTTCGTCACGGATTAAATGTCAACGGCGTATGCACGACCGTAGACCGGGCGGTTTCGCTGGCCGGGACTCTGTACGGCGGAGTTGTGATCTGCGGCTACCGGCTTGCGGACGGCATATATCTTGATCTCGCAGAAGGAATTTCCGACAATTTTCAAATCCTTCTGGTGACTTCTCCGCGCAATGTCGATGATGAGGTCCTTCCTGCCAACACAGTCTATCTTCCGACACCGCTGAAGGTGCATGAGCTTCTTCAGACGCTTTCTCCGATGCTGGGAGAAATCCCGCAGAGAAGAAAAAAGGAGAAGCCGGTACCGAGGAATGAGGAAGATCAGAAAAAGATCGACCAGGCGAAGGAAATCCTGATGGCCAGGAACCATATGACGGAACCGGAGGCCCACCGTTACCTCCAGAAATGCGCCATGGACTCCGGTACGAAGATTGTAGAAACGGCGGAGATGGTGATCCTGCTGGCAAACCCGGGTTGAGTATGTAAAAGAATGGTGTCTTTTTTGGGTAAAAGATATTAAAAAAATTACAAGAATGCGTCGGTTTCATTTCATTCACCCTTGTAACACCTGAAAAGTTATGTTATTATGAGAAAGATTAATGAAATGTTTCGTTTTTATTAATATCCCTTTTGACATGCTGAGGGAATATTAAATATGAAACAAGAAACAGAGAACGATCGTTATTCGCTGAAACAGAATAACATTTGGCTTTTTGGAGATTTATTGATGAAGAGAAATAAACTTGCAGTGATCGGACTTATTATTGCTCTGGCGGCTGCACCGGCAGTACCGGTAAGCGCGGACGATACAAACTCCCAGGTGACGGAGAGCTCGCTGAACAGCTCCATTGATGAGCTTGAGGCTCAGAAGCAGGCGCTCCTCGGTCAGATTGATGACCTTGAGGCTCAGCTGGTCACGACGGTTGCCGAGATCAATTCTGTGAACAATAAGCTTACAACGCTCGAGTCTGACATGGAGAAGACGAAGACAGACCTCGCCGCGGCGATTTCGGACAGAGATACGCAGCACGAGGCGATGAAGCTTCGTATCCAGTATATCTATGAGAAGGGCGGCGATGCAGGCTGGATCAAGGTCTTCCTTGAGGACGGAGATCTGAACGCATGGCTGAATTCCAAGAGTTATACCGGGACGCTGTACGATTACGACCGCAAGCAGCTTCAGTCCTATGCGGATTCCGTCACAAAGGTAACGGAGCTTCAGCAGCAGCAGAATGAAGAGGAAGCTGAGCTCCAGAAGAACAAGGATACTCTCACCGCCGATAAGTCACGGCTTGAGGATCTGATCGCTCAGGTAAAGGCTCAGTACAGCGACGCAGATCAGAGGATCGCTGACGCGTACGAGAAGGCACAGCAGTATCAGGAGCTGGTTGATCAGCAGAACGGATATATCAGCCAGGTGGTGGCTCTCCAGAACTCCGGAAGTTCTGCATCAGGATCAGACACCGGAAGCAGCCAGACGGCATCCTCCGGCACGGCAGCTGCATCGACTGATGGGGGTTCCGCATCTTCCTATACAGCATCTGCCGGATCTGCAGCATCCGGCTATACAGGAGCATCTTCCGGGACCGCTTCGGGAAGCTCTTCCGGAAACAGCGCAGAGGCATCCGCGGCGATCGAGCAGGCTGCACAGCAGATCGCGGCAAGCACCGGAACCGATGTATCTACCGCGAGACAGGCTGCACAGCAGGCATATCAGGCGACCGGAAGCACCTCAACGGCATCCGGTTCCGCACTTCTGGCATACGCACAGCAGTTCCTCGGCAATCCGTACGTCTATGGCGGAAACAGCCTGACAAACGGCGTTGACTGTTCCGGATTTGTTCAGCAGGTATACAGCCATTTCGGCATCAATACATCCAGAACATCCTGGGACATCGAGAATGACGGAACTGAGGTTTCCTATTCGGATGTACAGGTAGGAGATGTCATCTGCTATAACGGACACGTAGGCATCTACGCAGGAGACGGTCAGATCATCAACGCGGCAAATGAGGCGCAGGGTATCACCTATACCAACGCGGATTACGATGACATCGTCACGGTGAGACGTCTTCTGCCGGACGGATCGAGTTCATAAAGGCATAGAATTAATATTCGTAAAGATATAGAATTAATATTTGTAAAGATATAGAATTTATATCATGTATGATTACAAAAAAAGGCTGCTGTGCTGATTGGTGCGGCAGCCTTTTTCGGCCGGTCCGGGGTCTGTTGCAAATCAATCTGCCCGCATATATAATGGCTCTATATGGACATTATATATGCGGGCTGTTTCTGTGCGGGCGTCGTGGCAGTGAGATAGAACCTATGAAATGCGTTTTATCCTGCCGCAACGGAAACGGCTGCGAATGTCAGGCAGAGGAGGGCAGACTATGACGGCGTTCAGCGCACCAGTGAAGGAAATTGACCAGGAACTGGAACAGAAGTTTCAGAGACTGAAAGAAGAGATAAGGGGGTTCGGAAGCCTTGCGGTCGCCTTTTCCGGCGGCGTGGATTCGACATTTCTGGTCAGGGCTGCGCATGATGTGCTGGGTGATCATATGATGGCCGTGACCGCAAGGTCGGAGTCCTTTCCGGAGCGGGAACTCCGGGAGGCGGAGGAATTCTGCAGAAGTGAGGGGATCCGGCATCAGGTTGTGGATTCGGAGGAGCTGGAGATTGAGGGATTCTCACACAACCCGAAGAACCGCTGCTACCTCTGCAAGCATGAGCTTTTTGAAAAAATTCTCGGGATCGCGAAGGAAAACGGGATTGATTTTGTCGCGGAGGGATCGAATATGGATGACAACGGCGATTATCGTCCCGGACTCACGGCGGTATCCGAGCTGGGCGTGAAGAGCCCTCTGAGAGATGTCGGTCTCAATAAAGAAGAGATCCGCAGGCTCTCGAAGGCGATGCACCTTCCGACATGGAACAAGCAGTCCTTTGCCTGCCTTTCCTCCAGATTTGTATACGGAGAGGAGATAACGAGGGAGAGGCTTCACATGGTGGATCAGGCCGAGCAGCTTCTGCTGGATCTTGGTTTTCATCAGGTGCGGGTGAGAATTCACGGCGGGACGATCGCGAGGATTGAGGTTCTGCCGGAAGAATTTCCCAGGCTTATGCAGGATGAAATCCGCAGGACGATTGTGATGAGCTTTAAGAGCTATGGGTTTGCGTATGTGACGATGGATCTCCAGGGATACCGATCCGGGAGCATGAATGAGACGCTTACCAGGGAACAGATGAAACATGGGACCGAGGCCTGAGCTTTTCGTTCGGAAGATACAAGCCGGGTTGCGTAAATACATGCAATCATAAGGGCGGGAGAGTGTGAATACAATCAGTGATATTCGCGCAAACGGGTTCGTACATGCATGGAATGATATGGCGGGAAGGTGTGAGGATGTCGGATACACGGGAAATACTGGAAAAAGTGAAGAACGGCGAGATCGGTGTCGATCAGGCGGAGAAACTTCTCGGTGATGGATGCGTCGCGGAGATGGGCTATGCCAAGCTGGATATGGAGAGGGACGCCCGGACCGGCTTTCCGGAGGTGATCTACTGTCAGAGAAAGACAGACGAGTTTCTGGTCAGTATTTTCCGGAAGATGCTGGAGAGATACGGGGAGGTTTTCGGCACCCGTGCAAGTGATCATCAGTACCGTGTTGTGAGAGAGGCGATTCCGGAAGCGGTCTACGATCCGGTTTCCCATATCCTCAAGGTGGAAAAAAAGGATAAGGAGAGAATCGGCAGAATAGCCGTCTGCACGGCGGGAACAGCGGATATTTCCGTTGCGGAGGAAGCGGCGCAGACGGCTGAATTTTTCGGATCGGCGGTGGACCGGATTTACGATGTGGGTGTCAGCGGGATACACCGCCTGTTTGCACACATGGAGGAAATCCGGGCAGCAAACTGTGTCATCGCTGTGGCGGGAATGGAAGGTGCTCTGGCGAGCGTTCTCGGCGGCCTTGTCCGGAATCCGGTGATCGCGGTTCCCACGTCGGTGGGCTACGGAGCGAGTCTGAACGGTCTCTCCGCGCTTCTGACGATGATCAATTCCTGTGCCAACGGGATTGCAGTGGTGAATATCGACAACGGGTACGGAGCCGGATACATGGCTACGCAGATCAACCGGCTCGCCGTCCGGGGCGGAGCCGCAGAAGCCGGCGCGCATGATATATGACGCATAGAAGGTTATATCATTGAGATTGCGGTACCGGCTTGCAGTCACGCTCATGAAATGTGATACATACGGAAGGCCGCCGGTTACACGTTTGCCGGGGCAGATATTTCACTGAATCCATGATGCGGCCGGTTTGGAAGGACAGCCGGCGTGTGAAATTCCTGCCTGGTCCTGTTATGCATGAACAGTAACAACCGCAGAGGCATGCGTAATACAGGAAGAAACCGCGGAGGACTGCGTGATACAGGAAGAATCCGGAAAGGGAGAACTGGATGGAAATGAGCAATCAGGGGAAAAAATATCTGTATCTGGACTGTGCGTCGGGAATCAGCGGTGATATGGCGGTTGCGGCGCTGCTGGATCTCGGAGCGGACCGCGGCGCGCTGGATCGTGCGATGCGCAGCATTCACGCGAAGGGCTTCCGCGTGGAGGTCGGAAGAGTGAGAAAATCATCCATTGACTGCTGTGATTTTCGTGTGATTCTGGACAAGGCGCATGAAAATCACGATCATGATGCGGCCTATCTTTACGGAAGCCGTGAGACGGCGGAGCAGTCTGAGGAGAGGGAGACGCATACGCATAAAGCGGATCATGGGCACCGGACGCTGGCAGAGATTGAAGATATTCTTGCGGATGTCGATATGTCGGATCATGCGCTGGAGCTGGCGGGCAGAATTTTTGAGATCCTTGCGGAGGCGGAGGCAAAAGCCCACGGCGTTCCCACGGATCAGGTTCATTTCCATGAGGTCGGGGCGATTGATTCCATTGTGGATATCGTTGCGGCCTCGGTATGCGTGGACAGCCTTGACGCAGAGGAAGTGATTATCCCGCGCCTGTGCGAGGGCAGAGGAATGGTCCGCACGCAGCACGGACTTCTGCCGATTCCGGTTCCTGCGGTCGTCAATATCGCGCAGGCGGGCGGCCTGAATCTGGAGATCTGTGACAGGCAGGGTGAGTATGTGACGCCGACGGGGGCCGCGTTTGCCGCGGCGGTCATGACCTCCGATCATCTTCCGGGAAGATTCCGGATCCTTGCCACAGGACTCGGGGCGGGAAAGCGGGAACAGGAAGTACCGGGAATTCTGAGAGCGATGCTGATCGAGCCGGAAGAGACGAATCCGGAGCCAGAGGCTCTGTTCACCGGAGCTGAAGAGCCGGGACCATCCGGGAGCGGATTTTCCATTGGATCGGAGGAGAACAGGAAAGAGAAAAAGGGCCTCGCCGGCGGTTTTGCCGGCGGCGACCGCATCTGGAAGCTCGAGACGAATATTGATGACTGCAGCGGAGAAGCCCTCGGCTATACGCTGGACCGGCTTATGGAGAATGGAGCGCGGGATGTTCATTATACGCCGGTCTATATGAAGAAAAATCGACCGGGCTGGCTTCTCACGGTGCTCTGCGGCGAGCAGGAGATCCCGGTTTTGGAGAGGATCATCTTTGAGGAGACAACGACGATCGGAATACGCAGAATCCGGATGGAGAGGGATATCCTTCCCAGAAAGGCGGAGAAGGTCATGACGCCGTATGGCGAGATTCGGGTGAAAACCGTGAGCATCGGCGGCAGGAAGAAGGTCTATCCGGAATATGAAAGCGTAGCCCGGGCAGCGAAGGAAAGCGGAGCTGCCTTCGAGACGGTCTATCTGAGCGCCCGGGATTCCTACGAGGAGTGATCTTGAAAATACAGAAAAGCAGACAGGGGGGGCTTTTTTATGAAGAAGGATTTCAGATATCCGTCGAAGGACGGGAGAACATCGATCCATGCGATTGCATGGATTCCGGATGGAGAGGTGAAGGCAGTCGTTCAGATCGTTCACGGCATGGTGGAATTCATCGACCGGTACGACAGAATCGCGAATCTTCTGAACACAGAGGGAATTTATGTGGTGGGAAATGACCACCTGGGACACGGTGCCTCCGTCGTCAGCGAGGAGGACTACGGCTTCTTTGCGGAAAAAGACGGGAACCGGTGCGTGATCGGAGACATGCAGACGCTGCGGGAGCTGACGGAGAAAAAATATCCCGGCGTGTCTTATTTTTTGCTGGGACACAGCATGGGCTCTTTTCTGACCGCGCAGTATATCGAAGAGTACGGGAAAGGACTTTCCGGGGCGGTGATCTCCGGAACCGGTTATCAGAGCGCGGGCACGCTGAGGGCGGGAAAGGCGATCTGCAGAACAATAGCCGCGTTTAAGGGCTGGAGGCATCGGAGTCCGTTAGTCAACAGCATGGCGCTGGGATCCTACAATAAGAGATTCGAGCCGGCCCGGACGGCCAATGACTGGCTTACCCGCGACGCAGAAATCGTCGACGCGTACTGCGCAAATCCCTGGAACAATTTTATGTTCACATTGAACGGATACTACAATCTCTTTACCGGCGTTGAGATTGCCGAGAAAGCAGAGAATATCAGCAGAATTCCGAAGGATCTCCCAGTTCTGATTATCAGCGGCGGAGAGGATCCGGTGGGAAATTTCGGAGAGGGTCCCGCGAAAGTGGCGGAGAACTTCCGGAAATGCGGGGTCCGCGACGTGAAATGCAGGATCTACCCCGGAGACCGGCACGAGATCCTGAATGAACTGGATCACGATGTGGTTGACCGAGAGCTGATCGGCTGGATCCTTGCAAAACTGTAACTAACGATTCAGCACATCATCATTTCAAGCGGAAAAAGACCAGTTGCGGGCTCTTTTTCGGCTGAAATCATGAGGTGCCCTGACGCCGAAGGACCGCGGATTTCGCACATCTGGAGAACCGCCGGTTCTCGGGATTATGTTGCCGAATAATTAAAAAACGGAATAGTAAGGCGCAATCGTGATATTTGGAGCTTCGGGAGGAACGGATGGCATATTCTTCAGCTGAGAAAATCAGAACAAAACTTATCAGGAAAGAGAACACGGATCTGCCGGTGCTGGCGGGCGCCCGGATTCCGCTTCTGAAATTCCCGGCCCTGGATGGGACGGGAATCGTTGAGCACGGATTTACCACGAGGGAAGGCGGCGTGAGCGGAACGGAGCCGGGGATGGAGCATCTGCGCTCCCTGAATCTGAGTTTTTCCAGAGGAGATCTTGAGGAAAATGTGCGGGAAAATTTCCGCAGAGTCGCCCAGGAATTCGGGGTAACCGGGGACAGGTTTGTTTTTTCCGCGCAGACGCATACGACAAATGTGAGGACGGTGACGGAGGCGGATGCGGGAAGAGGACTGACGAGACCGCAGGACCAGATGGATGTGGACGCTCTGGTGACGGATGAACGCCGGCTGGTGCTGAGCATCTTCGTGGCGGACTGTGTGCCGGTGGCATTCGTGGATCCGGTGCGCCGGGCCATCGGCATGGCGCATTCCGGATGGCGGGGAACCGTGGGGAGAATCGGAGCGGCTGTCGTGCAGCGGATGCGGGAGAATTACGGAACCGATCCGGCGGATCTGATCTGCGCCATCGGACCTTCTGTGTGCAGGGACTGCTATGAGGTGAGCGACGATGTGGCACAGCGCATGGCGGAGGAATTTCACGGACATGAGGACGAGATTCTGGAAGATAAGCATAACGGACATTATCAGCTGGATCTCTGGAAGACGAACCGGATCGTTCTCGAGGATGCCGGGGTTCTGCCGGAACACATCTCGGTAACCGGGGTGTGCACCTGCTGCAATCCTGAGATTCTGTATTCACACAGAGCCAGCCACGGAATGCGGGGCAACCTGGGAGCATTCCTGATGCTGAAGTGAAGGAACAATCCATATCGGCACTATACTCTAAAAACAGTATACTGCTCTAAAAAACCGGATACCGTTCTAAAAACCGGATACTGTTCTAAAAATCGTATACTGTTCTAAAAAGGAATACTCTGTCAGTCGTGTGCGGAACACGCAGGACGATGAATATTAAATGAACAAAAAATTCTTTTCCGACCGTTTTTACCTGTGTATTATCCACAATTTTGCAAGATACTGGTGCAATACTTGCATTGCGGTGTTATAATACTTTCCGGTGGTCTGAAAAAGGCGGGGCTGCATCCGCTGTTTTTTCGGACGAGATCAGAAAAACCGCATCGGATCGGAAGGAGTACAGGATATGAAGCCTTACAAGGAAATGAGCAAGGAAGAGCTTGCATCGGAGATCGAATTACTCAGAAAACAGTACAAGAAGTACCAGGGAATGGAACTGAACCTGAACATGGCCCGCGGAAAGCCCTGCAAGGAGCAGCTGGATCTTTCGATGGGACTGATGGACGCTCTTACATCCGGCGCGGATCTTACGTGTGAGGACGGCACGGACTGCAGAAACTACGGCGTGCTGACCGGCATACACGAGGCAAAGGTTCTGATCGGCGACATGATGGAGAACAATCCGGACGATATCATCATCTACGGAAACTCCTCCCTGAATGTAATGTATGACACGATTTCACGCGCTTATTCCCACGGAATCATGGGTAATACGCCGTGGTGCAAACTGGACAAGGTGAAATGGCTCTGTCCGGTTCCGGGATATGACCGGCATTTCGGAATCACGGAATACTTCGGCTTTGAGATGATACCGGTTCCGATGTCACCGACCGGCCCGGATATGGACATGATCGAGAATCTTGTCGCAAATGATGATTCGATTAAGGGTATCTGGTGTGTTCCGAAGTACTCGAACCCGCAGGGATACTCCTATTCCGACGACACGGTGCGCAGGTTTGCCAGACTGAAGCCTGCGGCAAAGGACTTCCGGATTTTCTGGGACAACGCCTACGGAATCCATCATCTCTACGACGACAAGCAGGACTATCTGATTGAGATTCTGGCCGAGTGCAAGCGCGCTGGCAATCCGGATCTCGTATACAAGTTCGCGTCTACCTCCAAGATCACCTTCCCGGGCAGCGGTATCGCCGCGATGGCGACATCACCGAACAACATGAAGGATATTCTGGAAACCATGAAGCACCAGACGATCGGACATGACAAGGTCAATCAGCTCCGCCATGTGCGGTTCTTCAAGGATATTCACGGCATGGTTGAGCACATGAGAAAGCAGGCGGACATCATCCGTCCGAAGTTCGAGGCTGTGGAGCAGATCCTCGACGAGGAGCTGTCCGGTCTGGAGATCGGCACATGGACGATGCCGAAGGGCGGTTATTTCATCAGCTTTGACTCCCTGGACGGCTGCGCGAAGGAAATTGTGGGAAAGTGCAAGAAGGCGGGCGTCCAGATGACAGGCGCCGGAGCTACATGGCCATATGGAAAGGATCCGCACGACTCCAATATCCGTATTGCGCCGACCTATCCGCCGATCGAGGATCTGAAGACGGCGGCAAGGCTCTTTGCGCTCTGCGTAAAGCTGGTAAGCGCGAAGAAGATCTATTCTGAGATGCAGTAAACATTTACACAATAAACACTCGGGCGATACATGGTGTCACAAACTGTATAAGTTGCGGATTGCTCTGTGCTGCGAGTCCTGCCCGCAGCACAGTCTATACAAAGTGAACATCCCCCGGAGGCGTATTCGTCTCCGGGGGAATTGCATTCAGTCGCTCACGCGTCCCTTCGTGTTCATGCCTGTTGTCGTCGCAAAGCCATAGCACCGGCCTTGCACGCTCTTCGGGTGTGCAGTCATACCTGTTGGCTTCGAAATCGCAACGGTTTCTTACGCTCGCTTCGCGAAAGGCGACATGTCTGCGTTTTCGAAGAGCTTATAAAGTAAGAACCGGAACTGCTCCAGCATGCAGTTCCGGTTCTTAATAAAATAAATAAAGGAAGGAGAAACCGATATGAAATCGGCTAATGAAAAAGAAATTAAGTAGTTTGCTTTGTAGCTGTATAAGTAACTTGTTCTGTACTTATGTTCTATACTTTATCAGGGTCTTGTGAATTACCTTTGATGATAAAATGAACATTATGTGAACGATTCCGGGGTTTTTCGAAATTTACGAAACCATAACATGATGTATCTGTCAAAAGAACGCTTTCGGACGACAGCGCGATATATCTGCAGAAGAATGCTTCCGGAAAATAGTGTGATATATCTGTTATAAGAATGCACCCGGATCGTTCCGCTCTTCGCGCTCCGATGATGGATCCGCCGATCACCGGAAAGCAAAAACAGCTGCCCTTCGGGCAGCTGCGCGTTTGTTCGTTATTTCAGATCGGAACCGGTGAGGAGCTTGTATGCTTCCTTGTATTTCGCGATCGTTTTGTCGATGACATCCTGCGGCAGGTTGTAATCGCTGTCAGGGTTTGCCTTGAGCCAGTCGCGTACGAACTGCTTGTCGAACGACGGCTGCGCATGTCCCGGCTCATACCCCTCTGCCGGCCAGAAACGGGAGCTGTCGGGTGTAAGCATCTCATCGCCGAGAACAACGTTGCCGTTTTCGTCGAGACCGAATTCGAACTTCGTGTCGGCAATGATGATGCCTCTGGAAAGGGCGTATTCTGCACATTCTGTGTAGAGGCGGAGCGTATAGGTCTTCAGGCAGCTGGCGTAGTACTCGCCGTGTCCGGGATAGAGCTTTTCGAGAACCTCGATGCTCTTCTCGTAGCTGATATTCTCATCATGATCGCCAATCTCGGCCTTGGTGCTCGGAGTGTAAATCGGCTCCGGAAGCTTATCACATTCCTTCAGACCGGCAGGAAGCTTGATCCCGCATACAAGACCTGTCTTCTGGTAGCTTGCCCAGCCGCTTCCCGTGATGTATCCGCGAACGATGCACTCGATCGGAAGCATGGTCAGCTTCTTGCAGAGCATGCTGTTGCCGTCGAACTGCGGCTGTCTGAAGAATTCCGGCATATCCCTGACATCAGTGCTGATCATGTGGTTCGGCAGGATATCCTTCGTGTAATCGAACCAGAATCTGGACATCTGGGTGAGGACGGTGCCCTTCTTGGTAACCTTGTTCTTCAGAATTACATCAAACGCAGAGATACGGTCTGTAGCGACCATGATCAGGCTGTCGCCGTTGTCATAGATCTCGCGGACCTTGCCTTCCTTGATTGGCTTAAATTCCTTCATGAATTTTCCTCCTGTTGGGTAATGATTAGCCCTTACATCATCTGCTGTTATCGCCTTATAGTATAAGAAGAAACACATGCAAAGGCAAGGAAAAAAGAGGGGAAATTCCGGCCTGATCACACCCAACTCTAGACGTCAAGGATTTTACAGTTCTGTTGCCATTCGCAAACTGGCAAAGGGACTGAAAAATCTTTGCCGTTATAGCGGCGCTTGAACAAATAATATGAGTGCAGATAGAGGCATCCTGTACAGAAAACGCCGCTGACAGCTTGATATCCTTTCCTGATTTTCTTATAATCGGAAACGAGTGCCGTTTCTGCCGGTACGCGAGCAGAGGCGAGAGTTATTTCTGTGACAGTGTCTGGGCGGAAGCGAAAGGTGTTTCTGCCGGCAATCGTAGCCGGAGAATATGCTTCAGAAGGAGGGAGCTATGAAGAAAACAAAAGCAGACAGAACAGGTGAAACAGACGCAGCTGATCGGATGGTCGGGGCCGGGACAGAAATTGAAGATACGGAAGCTGTGAAAACAGGCGCAGAGGATCGGCGGCCGGAGTCGTCGGCACCGGTTCAGAGCTCTGAGCGGGATCGGGTGATCATCCGGACAAGCATCACGGGCATTATCGCGAATGTGCTTCTCGCGGTGTTCAAGGCTGTCGTGGGGATTCTGTCGAATTCCATAGCGGTCGTTCTCGACGCGGTGAATAACCTGAGCGATGCGATGTCGTCGGTGATTACGATCGTGGGGACGAGGCTTGCGGGAAAGGCGCCGGACCGGAAACATCCGATGGGCTACGGCCGGGTGGAGTATCTCAGCTCTGCTATCATTTCGCTGATCGTGCTCTACGCGGGCATCAGCTCTCTGAAGGAATCCGTTGGAAAAATCATCCATCCGGAGACAGCCGATTATTCCGCGCTGACGCTCGTGATCATCGCGGTCGCCGTTGTCGTGAAGATCGTTCTCGGACGTTATGTGAAGCGAGTCGGAGAAAAGGTGAATTCGGATTCGCTGGTGAATTCCGGAGAGGATGCGACACTGGATTCCATCATCTCGGCTTCGACCCTGGCTGCCGCGTTCATCTACATGTTTTTTCATATTTCACTGGAATCCTGGCTCGGCGCGGTGATATCCGTCGTCATCATCAAATCCGGAATTGAAATGCTCAGGGACACCCTGAGTCAGATACTCGGAGAGCGTGTGGACACCTCGCTTGCGCGGACGGTAAAGGAGAAAATCACAGAAGTGAACGGCGTCTACGGGGCCTATGATCTGGTTCTGCACAGCTACGGCCCGGATAAGTGGCTGGGATCGGTTCACATTGAGGTAAAGGATACCTGCACGGCGGATGAGATCGATCAGCTTGAGAGAGAAATCTCGAATAAGATTTACGGCGAGACAGGCGTGATCCTGACGGGAATCGGGATCTACTCTATGAACACGAAGAATGACTCGGCGAGGAAGATCCAGACGAGGGTAACGGAAATCGTCATGTCTCATGAGCATGTTCTGCAGATTCACGGTTTTTACCTGGATGAAAAGGAAAAAACCATACGCTTTGACATGGTGATCGATTTCTTCGTGCCGGACCGGGATGCTCTCGTGGAGAATGTCCGCGGAGACGTCGGCAAAGAATTCCCGGGCTATCAGGTCGTGATTCAGCCGGATGCGGACGTGTCCGACTGAGCACAGATGCCATCGCATCCGGTCTCCTGCATGCTCCGCGGCAGGCGGGCCAGACCGCGCTTTTGAAGAGCTTTTAGAACATACGGGAGGAATATGAGAAAAGCAGTATTTTTTGATCTGGACAATACCTTATACAGCTATGATAACGCCGATGACGCGGCACAGAAAGCGGTGGACGAGTTTTGCGCGCGGCAGTTCGGTCTTCCGGCAGAATTCACGGAGCGGAGACTTCATGAAATCATGGAGCTTCTGATCGAGGAGATGGGATGGAGGCAGGCGGCTACGCACGACAGGCTGATCCGCTTCAGCCGATTCCTGCAGGACATCGGTCAGCCGGTCTTCCCTTATGCGGGCATGATGTACGACATTTACTGGGACACGCTGATTCAGAATATGACGCCGGAGAAGGGCGTCTACCGGTTCCTCGGGGAGCTGGAGGGGCGTGGATATTATGTGGCCTGCGCGACCAACATGCTGTCCCGCATTCAGTACAGAAAGGTCCAGAAGCTCGGGATGGGAAGCCTGCTCGAGGATCTGATTACGAGTGCCGAGGTGTGCACGGAGAAACCGGACCCGGAATTTTTCGGTTTCTGTGTGAAAAAGGCGGGTTTTAAGCCGGAGGAATGTGTCTATATCGGGGACAACTACAGGCTTGATGTGCTCGGCTCGAGGGAAGCGGGCCTTTTGGGAATCCTCTATCAGACGCCGGAGCTTGCCGCGCGGCACGAGGGTGCCGGGCCGGGCGAGGCGGTGATCCGGGACTATTCGGAGCTGGAGGAGAACCTGAGGCTGATCGAGAGTGGATACGAAACGTTTTTTGTGAATAAAACGTGAATAAAATGTAAAAAACCCTTGATTCGGTGCGGATTTATGATATGTTAGTAAACAGTGTCTAACTGCATCACCCGGGGATCTGCATCTTCGAGACGAGAATTCACATCAGAAAGTTGGTACGGCTGAAATGAAGATATCTTTTAATATCACCAAAAAGCGGATGGTCCTGTTTGGCATTCTTCTGGCGGCGGCGGTCGTTATGTACGCAGTCACCAGATACATGCTCTGGACGTTGCTTCCTTATGCGGGGGTACTGTTCATTGTCACGAACATCGATTTTGAACTGAGCGACCGGGTTCCGTGGCTCTGGACGGCGATTCTGTTCCTGCTGAGCTGCAAATTCACGGAGTTCTGCGTGCAGCATGTGATTCTGGCGCCTGATTTTTATATCAAGACGTCGAAGAACACGCATCTGATGAATGTTCTGCTGATTCTGTCGGTCTATTTCCTGTTTCAGCTGATCCTCAGCCGTCCCGCCTGGTCCGCCATCGCGGCGCACTGTGCGCTGACGGCCTTTGCGTATACGAACTATTTTGTATATACGGTCCGCGGAAATGAAATCGTTTATTCCGACCTGATCACGGTCGGGACCGGACTGAGCGTTGTCAAGAACTACACCTTCGTTCTGCATGACAGAGGCGCATATATCATCATGATGAGCATCCTCTATGTCATGCTCGTCCGGAAGATCAAGGTGAAGTACAGCTGGCACTGGCTGCAGAGAATCATCAGCGCGGTTCTGATGATTGCGCTGTTCGGCTATGTGTTCCAGAAGACATCGAACACAGAGACCCAGACATGGGAGCAGAAGGGAACCTACCAGAACGGCTTCGTTCTGAATTTTGTCCTGAGTGTCCGAGACAACTTTGTCCAGCCGCCGGAGGGATATACCGCGGATGCGGTGAAGGAACTGGAAGATACCTATAAGGATGCGAATGCGGTTCAGAATGTGACCACAAATGACAGCGTCAAGAATCCGACGATCATCTTCATCATGGATGAATCCTTTGCGGACCTTTCGGTGCTGGGAAATCTGGAGACGAACGTGGGCGACTATATGCCGTTCATCCACTCCATGAGCGAGAATACCGTCAAGGGCTATGCCCTGTCGTCGGTTTTCGGGGCAAAAACTCCGAACTCCGAGTGGGAATATCAGACCGGAAATTCCATGGCGTTCCTGCCGTCCGGATCTGTCGCGTACCAGCAGTACATGAACAGCACGCCGTTCTCGATTGTATCTACCCTGAAAAATCTCGGCTACACGACGGTGGCCATGCATCCGTACTACGCAAGCGGATGGAGCAGAAAGACCGTGTATCCGAAGCTCGGCTATGACGAGACCTATTTCATGGATGATCCGGCAGGATTTTTTGACCAGACGAACATCATGCGTGACTACATCACGGATCAGGAGCTCTTCGACAAGATCATTGACCGTTATAATGAGAAGAAGGACGGCGAGAGCCTTCTGATCACCGGCATCACAATGCAGAACCACGGCGGCTACACCGGCACATACGCCAACTTTACGCCGACGGTAACGGCGGAGCCGGGAATTTTCAGCGACGTCAATCAGTATCTGACCTGTGCGCAGGCGACCGATACCGCGGTGAAAAATCTGGTGGAGTATTTTGAGGGCGTGGATGATCCGGTCGAGATCGTGTTCTTCGGAGATCATCAGCCGAGCCTGGACGAGTATTTCTACCGGTACCTGAATGGAAAGGGAATGTCCGGACTGACGATGGACGAGCTGGAGAACTTCTTTAAGGTTCCGTTCTTTATCTGGACGAATTACGACACGGACGCGACGACCATTGACTGTACAAGCCTGAATTATCTGTCCACGCTGACGCTGGAAAGAGCGAATATCGAGCTCCCGGCGTACAACAAGTTCCTGGCGGAAATGATGAAGACCGTTCCGGCGATCAATTCCCGCGGTTACTATTCAGAGACGACGAAGCAGTTCGAGCATCTGGAAAATGCAGCCGGGGATGAGGCGGAATGGATCAGAAAGTATAACATACTGGAATATAATTCCATGTTTGACAAGGACAACCGGAGCGATATCTTCTTCCCGTACATCAGCGGGGAGAGCGCATCATCGAGTTCCGGCGCGGAAAACAGCGGAGGCACTTCTTCGGGAAGTGCTGCCGCAGATACCGGCGGAGCCGCTTCCTCGGGAAGTGATCCCTCCGGACAGAACGAAGAAGAGGCGGCCGGATGAGCCGCCTCTTCGCTGTGTTCCGGATTGAAATGCGGCAGGCCGTAAAAAGGACGATCTGCGTGATAGGGTGGTCTTATGATACATGATAGGGCGGTTTTACGATACATGATGACGCAAACGGTATTAGCTGCGGATTGCCTCGTGACAGGAGATCCGTCAGAGTTTTTATAATCTGATATGGAGTCAGTTCTGCTTCAGAGTGAGATCTCCGTCCTTCACCCAGCCTTTCCTGCGGCAGAACTGATTGATCAGCGGGCAGATTACGGCGGGAAGCACGAAGCAGATCAGGATCAGGCCGATCCAGTCAGTCGCGGTGATCGCTGTCTTGGTTCCGGCTTCGATATCATTCAGCCATCCCTGGAAGACGCCGATCTGCCCGACGAGGCCGCAGGTGCCCATTCCGGAATCGATAGCCGGTCCGTTCATCTGCATGCGGAAGACGCAGGTGGCGATCGGTCCGGTTATGGCGGAGGTAACGATCGGGGCAATCCAGACCTTCGGATTTTTCACGATGTTCGGCATCTGAAGCATCGAAGTTCCGATTCCCTGAGAAACCAGTCCGCCCCATTTGTTTTCACGGAAGGACATCACGGCGAAGCCGACCATCTGGGCGCAGCAGCCGGCCACGGCCGCGCCTCCTGCGAGACCGGTGAGCTGCAGCGCCGCGCAGATTGCCGCGGAGGAAATCGGAAGGGTCAGCGCGATTCCGACGACGACGGATACGAGGATGCCCATCAGGAGCGGCTGCAGCTCCGTAGCCCACATGATAAAGCTTCCGACCATCATCGCGAGCTTTCCGAGCGGAGGAGCGATCAGAGCGGAGAGAGCGGCGCCGACACCGATTGTGACAAGCGGCGTGACAAGGATGTCGACCTTTGTCTCGCCCGCGACCATCTTTCCGATCTCGGCGGTGATGATTGCGACAAAAAGTACGGCGAGCGGACCTCCGGCGCCGCCGAGGGCGTTGGAAGCGAAACCGACCGTAATCAGCGAGAAGAGCACGAGGGGCGGACACTGCAGAGCCCGTCCGATGGCGACGGCCATCGCCGGCCCGCTCATCGCCATGGCCAGACCGCCCACGGTGTAGTCGACGCCGGATACGGTTGCGACGGTAGCGGAGAGCGCCCCGATGTGAAACAGGGTACCGATGGTGTTGATGATGGTACCGATCAGCAGAGAACAGAAAAGTCCCTGAGCCATGGCGCCGAGCGCGTCGATGCCATAGCGCTTCAGGGATATTTCTATGTTCTTCTTCCTCAGAAATGCCTTGAACTTTTCCATTGTTTCTCCTTTTCTTCCTTTTTTCTCTTTTCCTTTTTCAGCTGCGAGCCGTTCTGTCTCCGCCCGTCTGTCTGGGAAAAAACTGTGAAATCTCAGCCTCTCAAAGATGTCCTGAACAGATGATTCGAACAGGAACGGTACCGGGAGCATGTTTCCTGTTCGGCGGGACGCAGCCTGGCGGGCAGGCAACATTGTTCCAACACGTGACAAGACACATGTTTACGCAGATTATATCATCTGGGGAAGGAAAGTCAATGGATCGGGGTTACTGTTTACGGGATATCTGAAAGACAGGGATTTTACAGTCCTGTTGCCCTTCGCAAACTGGCTGTAATAAAGTTTCATCCTTGTTTATTGAAGCTGCGGAACTCCTCAGGCGCGAGCGCCTTCGTCAGACAGTCCTCGCTATCCAATTCATGAAAAATTCACGGATAAAACTTTAAACAGCCAGTAATGCTCCGGCAAAGGGACTGTGAAATCCTTGCCTGGTCAGTTGTATCTGAACAGTAAGATGCGGGGCGGATGATCGTGCGCGGCGATTGCTCCTGTTTTATTTGCGCCCTGCCGGTGTGCCGTGCTATACTGTAGTGCGAAAAGAGGTGTATGAGGATGCAGTTTGAGAAATTGCAGAAGGATATGATCGCGGCCATGAAGGCACGTGATAAGTTCAGGAAGGATACGATCGCGGCGCTGGTTTCCGGTGCGAAAAAGATCGCCATTGATGAGGGAAGCCGTGACAATATCACGGAGGAGATCACAGACCGCGCGATCGTGAAAGAGCTTCGAGCCGCGAAGGAGCAGTATGACAGCTGCCCGGATTCGCGCGCGGATCTGAAGGAGGAGTATCGGAAGCGCTATGAGATCATCTCTGCGTATGCGCCGAAGATGATGTCCGAGGAGGAGATCCGTGAGGTTCTGACCGCGAAGTTTGCGGATGTCATCGCGACGAAGAACAAGGGTCAGATTATGAAGACGGTTATGCCGGAGCTGAAGGGAAAAGCCGACGGCAAGACCATCAGCAAGGTTGTAGTGGACCTTTGTAAATAAGGTATGAACTCGGAAGTCCCCTGCGGCCAGTTCGGTCGGCAGGGGATTTCTGATGTGCGTGGAAGAGCGCAGAGCCTGAAGCGGAAGAGAGTAAAGAGTCTGAGATGGAAGAATACGGAGTTTGAGAAGGGAGAATACCGGAGCATGAGGGAGAGCAATGCAGGAATCAGGAAAAAATGCACGGATGCGATGAAGAAGAGCTATTTGTTCCGGGGATTCACGGAGGATGAGCTTTCGGTTCTTCTGGAGAGTGATTATCTGCGCTTCCGGAAGTACGGCAGGGGAGACCGGATTTTTGAGGAGTCGGACCGGCCGACTGACATTATGGTTCTGGTCACCGGGAATCTTCTGATCGCGCAGGACACTGTGAGCGGAAAGCGGATGATCCTGTCCAGAATCACGGATCCGGGAGATACGTTCGGCGAGATCTATGTGTTCAAGCAGCTTCCGGCGTATGATATGTATGCGGAGACGATCGAGCCGTCATCAATTCTGATGGTGGATGCGGACCTGCTTTCCGGGGAATGCGGAGAGGCCTGTGCGAAGATCGCGGAAAAAATGATGCGGAATCAGCTGACAATGTTTGCCGCAAAGGCATATATGATGAACCGGAGACTGCGCATTCTCGGAAGCTCCAGCATCCGGGAGAAGATAGCCAGACTTCTGATCGAACGGCAGGGCAGTGATAACCGTGTCAGGGTCATGCCCCGCGAGGAGATGGCGGATTATCTGAATGTGACCAGGCCGTCTCTTTCCAGGGAGATCAGTGCGATGGTGCGGGAAGGAATCATCCGGAATGAAGGGCAGACCCTTGTCATACTGGATCAGGAAAAGCTGGAGGAGTATGTGTAAATGTGCCTTTGTGAGAGTTCAGGCGGAGAAAGGAAATATCTGCCATGTCGAATCTGATCTTTAGTATGAATGCGACCCTTCCGATCTTTCTGGTGATGATGCTCGGATATTTTTTCCGGAGGAAGAATATCATCGGAGAGGAGTTCGCGTCCCGGATGAATACCTTTGTATTTCGGATCGCCCTTCCGGTCAGCCTGTTTGGTCAGCTGGATTCGGTGAATTTCTTCAAGGTGTGGGACACGGAGTATGTGCTGTTCTGTTTTCTGGCGACGCTGGTGAGCGTGGGAATCGGCATTCTGGTATCGTTTGCTTTCCGTGACCGGGAGGTTCGGGGAGAGTTCGTGCAGGGAGCCTATCGAAGCAGCGCCTCCCTTCTGGGCATGGCATACATTGAGAATATCTACGGCACGGCGACGATGGGCTCGCTGATGATGCTCGGCTGTGTTCCTCTGTACAACGTGATGGCGGTGCTTGTCCTGTCGCTGATGAGCGGAAGTGCAAGGGGACTGGATAAAAAGCAGGTGCGCCATGCGCTGAAGGGCATCATCACGAATCCGATCATCTGGGGAATTCTGCTCGGATTTGCGTGGGCGCTGACAGGGCTGAAGATGCCGGTGATGTTCCAGACGACCATTGAGTACATCGGCAGACTCGCAAGCCCGATGGGACTTCTGGCGATGGGCGCGAGTCTGAACTTCGGAAGCATCCGGGGCAAAATGGCGCCGATCCTGACTGGTTCGTTCCTGAAGCTGATCGGTTTTGCCGCGCTGTTTATTCCCGTGGCGGTATGGCTCGGATTCCGGACGGAGAAGCTGATCGCGGTATTGATCATGCTCGGGTCCGCAAGCACGGTTGCGGGCTATGTGATGGCAAAGAACATGGGACACGACGGGGTTGTGTCGTCGGGAATCGTGATGATCACGACTCTCTGCAGCGTCTTCACGCTGACCTTCTGGATCTGGCTTCTGCGGTCCATGGGGCTTGTATAAAAATCAAAGTAAGTGTTCAGCACCCCAATCCCGGGAACCTGCGGTTCTCGAGATGTGCTGAGCAGATACAGATGAAGGCAACTGATATGATAGGAGGGCATTTCTCCTTTCAGGGGCAGCCGCACGGCTTTTCGGTGCGGCTGCCCCTTTTCTGTTGAAGGACAGGCGCGGCGGAGACCATTATCTGTTACTGTTCGCGTTTCCCTGCCTTTCAGATATCCCGTGAACAGATAATTAAAATTATTTAAATAAATAAATTGAAATATATTGACATCTGCTTTGCGCCGCAGTATAGTAACCAACGAAACAAAATCTAAATATATTTAACTAAATAATTAGAGACAATTGACAGCGAGGAGAATAAGAATGGATACATTTGAAAAGGTAAAAGAGATTATCATCGATACCCTCAGCTTTGACGGGGAGGAAATCCGCCCGGAATCTGATTTTTTCAAGGATCTGAAGGCGGATTCTCTCGATGTCGTTGAGCTGATGATGGCTCTCGAAGAGAATTTCGGCATCTCGATTCCGGACGAGGAGCTTCCGAATCTGCACACGGTGGAGAGTGTTGTGAAGTATATCGAGGATCACCAGGAGAACTGAGAAATGAGTTATACAGTGGAAGAGCTTCAGATACTGATGGAGAGTTTTGAGAAAACGAGGCTTACCAGATTCCGGTATTCGACCCAAGATGAAACTCTTGAATTCAGGAATGAGCTGCAGGATGATCATTGCGGCTGTGTGCCGGGAGGCAGAGAAGAAATGACGGGAGCATTGGGGAAGGCGGTTTCCGAAGCGAAAGCAGTATCTGGGAGTACCGCCTTCGGGAAGACTGCTTCCGGGGCTGAGACAGCATTTGGGAAGTCAGCTTCTGCAGCCGGGACGGCACTCCAAAAGACGGAATTCGGGTCAGGGACAGGATCGGCCGGTTCTGAGAAAACCGCAGGAGAAGCTTCCGGAAGCGCGGCGGGTGCCTTTCCTGGAAATGGAGCTGTTCCGGAAGGAGAGAGCGCGGAGGATACGGTTGCCGTCAGGGCTCCGCTCGCCGGAATTTTCTACCGGGCGGCCGGACCCGGTCAGAAGCCGTATGTCGAGGAAGGCCAGAGCGTGAAAAAAGGCGATATCGTCGGGCTTGTGGAGGCGATGAAGATGATGAATGAGATTCCTTCTCCCTGCGACGGGATCATTCGTGAGATCAGGGCGGAGGACGCGGCATTCACCGGCTATGACGCTGTTCTGATGACGATCGGGGAGAATTGAGATGTTCAGGAAAGTACTGATCGCAAACCGGGGAGAAATCGCGATGCGGATTCTGCGATGCTGTCAGGAAATGGGGATTGACACAGTGACGGCCTGTTCCTCGGAGGACAGAAATTCCCTTCCGGTGCAGTTTTCGACGGAGTCTGTCTGCATCGGCCCTGCGCCGGCACAAGGGAGCTACCTGAATCAGGAGGCGCTGATCGAAGCTGCAAAGGCTTATCACTGCGATGCCATCCACCCGGGATACGGATTTTTGTCTGAAAACGCGGATTTCGCGGAAAAATGCGAGAAGAGCGGAATCACCTTCATCGGCCCTTCTTCCCGGATGATCCGGGAAATGGGGGACAAGCAGAGCGCCCGTGCGCTGATGAAAAAACACGGGGTCCCGGTGGTCCCCGGCTCGGACGGGATCCTGAAGGACTGGAAGGAAGCAGCGGAGGTCGCGAAGAAGGTCGGATATCCGGTTCTGGTAAAGGCTACGGCCGGAGGCGGCGGACGGGGAATGCGTACCGCCTATGATGAATCGGAAATCCGGAACGCGTTTGAGAGCGCGGAGGCGGAGGCGAGAGCAGCCTTCGGCGACGGATCACTGTACCTGGAGAAGCTGATTCTGCATCCGCACCACATCGAGGTGCAGATTCTGGGAGATACAAAGGGAAATATCATTCAGCTGGGTGAGCGGGACTGCTCTATGCAGCGGCGGAATCAGAAGCTGATGGAGGAATGTCCCGCGAGAATTCTGAATTCCAGACAGCGGGAAGCCATCCACAAGGCCGCGCTCAGAGCGGCGAGAGCCGTTCACTATGTGAGCGCAGGCACCGTGGAGTTTGTCCTCGACCGGGAAAACCATTTCTATTTCATTGAAATGAATACGAGAATACAGGTGGAGCACCCGGTGACAGAGGCGGTGACGGGCGTTGATCTGATCCGTGAGCAGATCCGGATCGCCGCAGGTCTGCCTCTCGGGTACAGGCAGAGCGATATTCATCTGAACGGCCATGCCATAGAATGCCGGATCAACGCGGAAAATCCCGCGAGAAACTTCGCGCCGTGTCCCGGTGACGTGTCGTTTCTTCATTTTCCGGGAGGAAACGGCGTGCGGGTCGAGAGCGCTCTGTACTCCGGGTGCAGGGTAAGTCCCTACTATGATTCGATGATCGCAAAGGTGATCGTTCACGCGCCGGGAAGGCTGGAGGCGATCCGGAAGATGCGGGTCGCTCTGGAGGAAATGACGGTCGAGGGAATCGATACGAATATCGATTTTCTGTATCTGATCCTGTTTAACAATGATTTTCTGACCGGAAATGTCGATACGGGATTTCTGGAGAAAAATACTGACGCGATCATTCGCTGGGGCGAGGAAAGCCGGAAGGCATAGGTGACGGCCGGCAGGAAATGACGGCGGATAAGCCGGAAGACATAAGCGGCGGGAAGCAGGAAATGACGGCGGAAAAGTCGGAAGACACAGGTGACGGGCGGCAGAAAATCGTGGCGGAAGAAGCCGGAGAGCACAGAAGTGATGAATAAGAGTATCTTGGGAACGGTATTGCTAGACGCAAAAGTGAACACGGCGGACGGTATTTTTTTCGGCAGAAGAAAAACGCTTCTGGGGTTCCGAAAGATGCGCCAGAAGAAGGGGGCGCACCGCCCGGTCGGCGAACATCTGGCGGCTCTCTTTGACGGGGGAAAATTTTCAGAGGAATTTGCGCCGGATCTGCAAACGGAAGATCCGCTGTGTTTTCCCGGGTACGGGCAGAAGCTCGCGGAAAACCGGAGAATCACAGGGAGGCCGCAGGGATGCATAGCCGGGGTCGGAAGAGTGAACGGCATTCCGGCGGTCGGTGCGGAGCTTGGCAGAAATTTCATGATGGGCAGCATGGGAAGCGCCGAGGGCGAGAAGCTGACGATCGCCATCGAAGAAGCCGATCGGCGAAAGCTGCCGCTGATTATTTTTTCCGCGAGCGGCGGAGCGAGGATGCAGGAGGGCATGATCTCTCTGATGCAGATGGCGAAGACGAGCGCCGCGGTGGAACGGCTGCGGGAGCACGGAGGGCTGTTCATTTCCGTGCTGACAAATCCGACCACCGGAGGCGTGAGCGCCAGCTACGCCAGTCTGGGAGATATCACGCTGGCAGAACCGGGCGCCCTGATCGGCTTTGCCGGGCCGCGGGTAATTGAGCAGACCATCGGCGAGAAGCTGCCGAAGGGGTTTCAGCGCTCTGAGTTTCAGCTGGAACACGGCTTCGTGGATAAGATTGTGCCGAGACAGGATCAGAAGAAAGAGATCACAAGAATTCTGAGACTTCACGGCTTTGCGCCGGATATGCATGAAGAGACTGCCGTGGATAGAGACGAGGCGATCCGGAACGGCGGAGAGTTTAAGAATGCGGAGGATTCCGCACTTCCCGGGGCGTATGACCGGGTCCGGCTTGTGCGGGACAAGAGCCGTCCGAAGATCACGGATTATGTCGAGGGGATCTTTGATGATTTTCTTGAGCTCTCCGGAGATCGGACGGGGAAAGAGGATCCGGCGGTTTACGGAGGAATCGGTCTCCTGGACGGAAAACCCGTCACTGTGATCGGGCACAGAAAAGGCAAAAATCTGGCGGAAAACATGAAGTGCAACTTCGGGATGCCGGAGCCTGAGGGATACCGGAAGGCGCTGCGCCTCATGAAGGAGGCAGAGAAATTCGGGCGTCCGGTTATCACGTTTATTGATACGCCGGGAGCCTATCCCGGGAAAGAGGCGGAGGAAAACGGGCAGAGCACGGCGATTGCCGAAAACCTTGCGGCCATGAGCGCGCTGAAGGTTCCGGTGATCAGCATTGTCACCGGAGAAGGAAACAGCGGAGGCGCTCTCGCAATCGGCGTCGGGGATGAGATCTGGATGCTGGAGAACGCGGTGTATTCGGTTTTGTCTCCGGAGGGATTTGCCAGCATTCTCTGGAAGGATGCGTCGAAATGCAGAGAAGCGGGAGAGGTCATGAAGATGACGTCATCGGATCTTCTGGAGATGGGAATCGCGGACCGCGTGATTCCGGAGCCGGAGGGCGGCGCGCAGAAGGATCTTCCGGGGATGTGCCGGATTCTCCGGAAAAATCTGGCGGAGGAGCTTGAAAAGCTGGAAAAAGAGGATTGCGAGGGTCTTGTGGAGCGAAGATACCGGAAATACCGGAAAATCGGACGCTGCGCGCAGAGAACGGAAGGCTGACTCGTAACAGCCGGCGGAGAACGGAATATGAGCAGGGAACAGCTGACAGAGTGCGGAACAGAAGAAACAGACAGGGAATGAAACAGACATATGAATGGAATTGAAATCATCGGCCTTGGGAAGGCAGTGCCGAAAACCAGACTGAAAAATGACGATCTCAGGCAATATATGGATACCTCTGACGAGTGGATCCGGAGCAGAACCGGCATTGAGGCGAGGCATCTGTGCACGGGAGAGGAAAGCCTGACGGATCTGGCGGCGGAAGCGGCGCGGAGGGCCATGGAGAACGCCGGAATCGCTCCGGAGGAAATCGGACTTGTGATCTGCGCCACCTGCACCACAGATTACATGGTTCCGTCCATGGCATGCGCCGTACAGGAGATTGCGGGAATCCCGGGCGGCATTCCCGCATTCGACATCAACGCGGCGTGTTCGGGGTTTGTATATGGTCTCCAGCTGATCCATTCGCTGATGAATGCGGGCAGCATCTGTCGGCCGGAGCGGAGCTGTGCGCTGCTGATCGGAGGAGAGCAGCTCTCGAAGATGCTGGATTTTTCGGAGCGGTCGGTCAGCGTGCTGTTCGGCGACGGAGCAGCGGCTGCGATCGTGCGGGTGTCGGCTGAAAAACGGTTTTTCTGCCACACGGCGGCAGAGGGGGACCGCGGCGCGCTCTATGCGCATACCGTGGGGAGAAACCAGATTCCGATGCTGGAATTTGAAGGGAAGAAGACGGTCTCTGAAAATCCGCTTCGTGTTTCCGAATCCCTTGCCTCGGAAATCATGCGGGACGGTTATCTGAAGATGGACGGGCAAAAGGTTTTTCGATTTGCGGTGCATGTGCTTGCATCGGAGATCGATGAGATGGAAGCGCAGAGCGGGATATCTGCGGAAGACATTGATTATATCGTCTGTCACCAGGCAAACTGCAGGATTATCGATTATGTCCGGAAGCAGAGAAAGCTTCCCGCCGAGAAGTTTTTCATGAATCTCCGGGAATACGGCAATACGTCCGGCGCCAGCATTCCGCTGGCACTGGCGGACATGAAGGACAGAGGAATGCTGAAGCCGGGCATCAGGATCTTCTGCGTCGGATTCGGCGCGGGGCTTACCTGGGGCGGATGCTATCTGGAGTTCTGAAGCGTGAATAAGCCCTGCAGGAGGTGTAAGGAGTGTCAGACACAAGTCAATTGCGGTGCAAGGAGTGTCAGGCACAGGGAGACTCCGCATCTGGCACGCCCGGAATCTGACCGGCTTGATAAAAAAGAGAAAGAGGCAGAACATGAGATTTCTGAATGAAATATTGGGAACGAAGTATCCGTTTATTCAGGGCGGAATGGCCAATATCGCCACAGGAGAATTCGCGGCGGCCTGCTCGAATGCGGGTGCGCTTGGCATCATTGGATCCGGGGGAATGAACGCGGAAAAACTGGAAGAGCATATTCACATCTGCCGTTCACTGACGGATCAGCCGTTCGGCGTCAATCTGATGCTGATGAATCCGGACACGGATCAGATGGCGGACCTGGTCGCGCGGGAGAAGATTCCCGTCATCACAACTGGGGCGGGAAATCCTGGAAAATATCTTTCTAAATGGAAGGAAAGCGGAAGCATGATTTTTCCGGTATCCGCGAGCGTGCTTCTGTCGCTTCGGCTGGTGCGGGACGGCGTGGACGGAATCATCGCGGAGGGTACGGAGAGCGGAGGGCATGTCGGCGAGATGACGACGATGACGCTTGTGCCGCAGATGCGGGATGCCCTTCCGGAGGAGGTTCCGGTGATCGCGGCGGGAGGAATTGCGGACGGAAGGCAGCTTGCCGCCGCCTTCGCTCTCGGCGCGTGCGGCGTTCAGATGGGAACCTGCCTGCTGGTCAGCAGCGAGTGCCCGATCCACGAGAACTACAAGGAAGCGATCCTGAAGGCCGGGGACAACGCCACCGTGGTCACGGGGCGGACCGTGAATTCGCCGACCCGCATTCTGAAGAACAAAATGGCCTGCCAGTATATCCGAAAGGAGAAGGAGGGAGCGGAACGGATGGAGCTGGAGAAGTTTACACTGGGTTCCCTCAGAAAGGCGGTGTTTGACGGCAATACCTCGGAAGGGTCACTGATGGCGGGGCAGGTCTGCGGACAGCTGAGAGAGATCCGCCCCGTCGCGGAAATTTTTGAGTCGATCATGCGCGGCGCTAAAGAAACAGTACGGAGTCTTTCGCTGGATGCTGCAGCCGGCGTTTCGAACGGCAGATAGCGGATCAAAGCAGGAGAAAGGGAGTCAGTCATGAAGACAGCGTTTTTGTATGCCGGACAGGGAAGTCAGCATGCCGGTATGGGAAAAGATTTGTATGAGGCGTATCCGGCGTTTGCGGATGAGATCGACAAGGCCGATGCGGTGCTTAATTTTGACCTGAAGAGGATGATGTTCGAGGGCCCCGAGGAGGAGCTTTCGCAGACGGCTTATACCCAGCCGTGTCTGGCTGCCTTTGCCGCGGGAATGACGGCGGTTCTGTCTGAACGGGGGATCCGGCCCGCATATCTGGCGGGGCTCAGCCTCGGTGAGTACAGCGCTTTGCACGCGGCGGGCGTTTTTTCTACGGAGGAGCTGATCCGGATCACGGCGTTCCGCGGGCGCGCAATGGCCAGGGCCGGGCAGGGACTGCAGACAAAAATGTGCGCGATTCTCGGACTTCCCGCGGAAAAGACGGCGGAGATCGCGAAGAGGGCGGCACGGGAGACCGGAAGCATCGTGGAGGTATCGAATTACAATGCGAAGGGACAGAATGTGATCTCCGGTTTTGCGGAAGCGGTGACCCGTGCGGAGGAGATCGCAAAGGAGGAAGGCGCGAGAAGGTGCATGGAGCTGAAGGTGAGTTCAGCCTTCCATACATCGCTGATGGCGCCCGCGTCCGAGGCACTGCATGAATTGTTCGGGAGAACCTCGTTCGGCAGGATGAACATCCCGGTTCTTTTCAACGCGCTGGGAGGTCCCTCTGATGAGAAGGGAAGAAAGATTGATGACGCGTCACTGGAATCCGCCGCGTACACGGCGGCCGGCGGCAGGACGATTGCCGCGCTTCTAGAGAAGCAGGTGATGTCAAGCGTCAGAATGGCGCAGACGATCGAGTGGCTGAAGAAAGCCGGTGTTGAGAAAATCATTGAGATCGGACCGGGACATGTGCTTGCCGGTTTTGTCAGCCGGACCGTGAAGGGGATGGATGTCGTCTCGCTTGACACGGCGGAGGATGCGGCGAACCTGTAACGACACGGTCTGCGGCATGAGAGGCAGGGATTATCTCAGTTTATGTGCATCAATGACAGCAGATATTGTCATGGAGAAAAATATGAATGCAATGAATCGGACAGCAATCGTAACAGGCGGAAGCGGCGGGATCGGAAGAGCGGTCTGCAGAGCGCTCGCAGAACAGGGAACCCATGTCGTCATCCATTATTCTCATAATGAGGAGGCGGCAAAGGAAACGGAAAGGCTCTGCCGGGAATGCGGGGTGCAGACCCTCCTGGTGCAGGCGGATGTATCGGACAGCGGGGACTGTGACAGAATGTTCCGGGAGGCGCAGCAGCTGACCGGAAGAATCGACATCCTGGTGAACAATGCCGGGATCACGAAGGACAGTCTTCTTCTGATGATGAAGGAGGAGGACTTCGACAGGGTCATTCATGTGAACCTGTACGGCGCTTTCTACTGCATGAAAAAAGCAGCGAGGATCATGCTGCGTCAGAAATACGGGAGAATTGTCAGCATTTCGAGCATTGTGGGCATTCACGGGAATCCGGGACAGGTCAATTATGCGGCCGGAAAGGCGGGAATCATCGGGATGACGAAGTCTCTGGCGAAGGAGCTCGCGGCGCGGAATATCACGGTGAATGCGGTAGCGCCCGGCATGATCGACACAGAGATGACGGAAGCCCTTCCGGATGCCGCAAGAGAGGCCATGCTCGCGGGGATTCCGATGGGACGCGCGGGAAAGCCGGAAGAGGTCGCTGCGGCGGTGGCGTTTCTGGCGTCGGAGGAGGCCTCCTATATCACGGGACAGGTGCTCGGCGCAGACGGCGGAATGGGATGCTGAGAGCGGACAGCGGAATAACATTGTCTGACACGGATATGGTACTGAGATGCTGAGAACGGAAAGCGGAATGGAATCGCCCGGCGCAGACGGCGGAACGGGATGCTGAGTACGGACAGCGGAGCAGTTTCTGACAGAAGACAGATTGGAGAAATGCATGAGACGAAGAGTGGTGATTACCGGGCTCGGAATTGTGTGCCCGATCGGAAATGATAAAGAAGAGGTCTGGAACAGTGTGCGGGAAGGCAGATGCGGAATCGGTCCGATCACGCTCTATGATCCCGCGGAGCAGAAGGTAAAGCTTGCCGGAGAGGTAAAGAATCTCCGTCTGGAGGACTATGTGGATAAGCGCGAGGCGCGGAAGATGGACCGCTACACGCAGTTTGCCATGGCTGCGGCGAAGCAGGCGATGACCGATTCCGGTCTTATCGGGCTCGATGAGACAAGAGACCGGTGGGGTGTCATCATGTCGAGCGGGATCGGGGGCATCGGAACCATCGAGAACGAAAAGGTCCGCGGCATGGAGAAGGGATATGACCGGGTATCTCCTTACTTTATCCCGATGTCGATCGCGAATATGGCTGCCGGACATATCGCGATCGAGTACGGCCTTCACGGTATGTGTACTTCCGTAGTAACCGCCTGCGCGAGCGCGGCAAATGCGATCGGAGAGTCCTTCCGTCATATCCGCGACGGGTACGGGGACGTCATGGTGGCCGGAGGAGCCGAGGCGGCGGTCACGCCGCTGTGCATGGGAGGATTCACGTCTCTAAAGGCGCTTACAACAGCCTCCGATCCGTCGCGCGCATCGATTCCTTTTGACGCGGAGAGAAGCGGATTCGTTATGGGCGAGGGGGCCGGCGCATTGATTCTGGAGGAGTATGACCATGCCAGAAAACGCGGCGCGCAGATCTATGCTGAAATCGCCGGCTATGGAGCAAACTGTGACGCCTATCACATCACGGCACCTTCGCCGGAAGGTACGGGTGCGGAGAAATGTATGCGGCTGGCGATGGAGGACGCGGGAATCACGCCTGCAGAGGTGGATTACATCAATGCGCACGGGACATCTACGAAGATGAACGACTCCTGCGAATCGGCGGCGATTCATCGGATCTTCGGCGATGCTGCCGCCCGGGTACGGGTCAGCTCCACAAAATCCATGACCGGTCATCTGCTGGGCGCGAGCGCGGCTGTCGAAGCGGTGATCACGGCTGAAGCGGTGCAGAGGGATTTTGTTCCGCCTACGGTGAACTATCAGGTGCCGGATCCGGAATGCAGCCTGGATGTCGTTCCCGGGAAGGGTTACCCGATGAGGATCGGTTACGCCCTTTCCAACTCCTTCGGGTTCGGCGGACACAATGTAACCCTCGTATTCCGGAAGGCAGAGGATCATACGGAAGAGGGAAATTAAAGATAATTGAATGGCAGCGCCCAGGAAAGCGGAAAATAACAGATAATTGCATTCAGCCTTCTGCTCGCTTCGCGGACGGCGGCCGGTCTGCATTTTCGAAGAGTTTATACAGTACAGCGAAAGAAATGGTTGAGAAAGAGTAGAAAATTAGAGAAAGAGTAGAAAATCATGCAGTTTAATTCAGATGAAATCAAAAAAATCCTTCCGCACCGCTATCCGTTTCTTCTGGTGGACCGGATCACGGACTGCGAGCCCGGAAAATACGCGGACGGGAGGAAGTGCGTCTCGGTGAACGAGATGCAGTTCTGCGGCCATTTTCCGGTTCAGTCGGTGATGCCGGGCGTTCTTGTGCTTGAGGCCCTTGCGCAGACCGGCGCCGTTGCGCTGCTGACGGAGGAGGAGAATAAGGGAAAGCTTGTATTCTTCGGCGGCGTCAGACAGGCGCGGTTCCGCAGACCGGTCATACCCGGCGATGTTCTGGAGATGCATTGCGAGATTATCGGAAGAAAAGGCCCCATAGGTTTCGGAAAGGCCGTCGCTTCCGTGGACGGAAAAACCGCCGTGACGGCAGAACTCTCTTTCGCGGTCACAGACCCGAAAGAATAAACGGAAAAGATTTTACAGCACCTTAGCCTGAGCATTAACGTACCGAAAAATCCCGGCCGTAAAAAGTCGGGCTGTGAACAGCAGATGCTCATACCGGCTGATACGGATGAATTGCGGAGGGCTTCCGGATGTGCTACTATTTATCTATATTATTGCGGTCCGGGGAGGTATTTATGAGTTCTGCAGGAGATGAGCTGAAAGAAAAAGCAAGGAAGACGAAGGAGCTTTTCACAGAGGTGTATACAAACTTCAAGCTGCACTTTTACCGGGAGGTGTTCCGGAATTTTGACAACCGCGAGGCGACGCTTACCACGGTGGAAACCTTCTGTATGGAAGTGATCTATGCCATGAAGAATCCGACGATCAATGAATTCGCCAGTTTCATTCAGATTTCGTCGCCAAACGCCGCTTATAAGGTGAACAGCCTGATCCGGAAGGGATACCTGCAGAAGATCCGGTCCAGCCAGGACCACAGAGAGTACTATCTTCAGGTCACCCAGAAGTACATCGACTACTACAATGTCAGCAGCTCCTATGTGGACAGAGTTCTGGACAAGGTCGAAGGCAAGATGAGCGAGAAGGAAATCGAGGATTTCTATCATACGCTGACCATCATCCAGGAGGAGCAGATGAAGGACGTACCGTCCTACAGCAGGGAGCGGGAAGTGCCAGAGTGAAAAAGAGTAAACGGGCAGCAGGAATGAAAACGAAATAAAAATGATAGCAGATAAAATCAGAGCGGATAAAAATCAGAACGGGCAAAATCAGAACAGACAAAAGTAAGAAGAGATCAAGCAAGAACATACAAAAATCAGATAAAAAACAGAAGTCCTGTATAGTTGAAATAAAAGGGGGATACTATACAGGACTTCTTTTGATGAAAGTGAAAGGATTTATAGGAAAGCCATAGTAAATGGCTGTGGCTGGCAGGCTGTACGCTTCTTTCAGAAAACATCTCTCCGGCACTGCTGTACCGCAAACCGGAAAAAACTTTAAACAGCCGGTAATACTCCGTCAAAGGGACCATAAAATCTTTGCCGTTTTAGCGGTGCGTGAACAGCTGCCGAATAAGCCTTGACTGCTCCATGGGTCTCATTTGATGTTTGTAGAATACACCGGTATTTGCTATAATACATGCCAGGTAACATCTGAAAACAAGACATTTTTTGCGAAGGAGGACGTATGCTTCCATTATACACCGAGACCAAGAATAATCTGCAGATTGAGCTGAGGCAGTCCGTTCATGCTTCTCCGCATCTTCATAAATCGCTGGAATTCGTATATGTCATGAAGGGCACGCTGGAGCTCGGGGTGGGAGAAATGCTGTACCATATGGAGGAAGGCGACCTTGGCATCGTTTTCCCGGAGCTGATTCATCATTATCAGGTGTTCGACAGCTGCGAGTGCACCGCATATTATCTTCTCGCCTCGCCTTCTATGGCTGACGCCTTCGGATCCGTCATGCAGCAGAAGTCGCCGGAGTATCCGGTGATCGGTGCCGAGAACGTGCATCCGGATATCCGGCACGCGCTGGACACGCTCTATCAGCTGGAGCAGGGAAGTCCTCTTTTTCATCAGTGGCGGACGGGAAGCTCTCCCGAGGACAGAGTCCGTGAGGTCCTTCAGCAGGCGTATGTGAATATCATCATGGCCAGATGTCTGCCGTGCATCAAGCTGATTGACAAATCCATGGTGGGCAGTGACGACATCATTTACCGGATGGTTTCCTATATCACGGGAAAGTTCCGGGAACCGCTTACGCTGACCCAGATGGCGCACGATCTCGGAATCAGCCCGTACGCGCTCTCCAGGATTTTTTCCGGTACGTTCCACCGGAATTTCAATCAGTATCTGAACGAGGTCCGGCTGGAATATGCGGCGCAGCTGCTTCACCGCACCGATGAACCGATTACGGACATCTGCATGGATGTCGGATTTGGCAGTCAGAGGACCTTTAACCGTGTGTTTATGGAACATTATCATACCTCTCCCCGTGAATTTCGCAGCCATCAGTGGGCGGCTGATGCGGCGTGCGGCCGCGGGAAGGAAGAAAACACAGGAACGAGGTGAGCAGAGTTGGAAAAGGAGATCAGCGGAGATCAGCGAAGAGAGAAATTGATGCAGATTCTGAAGGAGAACCGGAAGCCCGTTTCGGGCGGACATCTTGCGGAAATATTTCACGTAAGCCGTCAGGTGATTGTACAGGATATCGCATTGATCCGCGCGGCGGGAAATGAGATCGAATCTACGGCGAGGGGATATGTCCTTCGGAAACCGGAGGCAGTGACCCGTGTATTCAAGACCGTGCACTCAGACCAGGACACCCGTGAGGAGCTTACTCTGATCGTCGATCTGGGCGGAACCGTGGAGGACGTGTTCGTCTATCACAAGGTATACGGGGTTATGCGCGGCAGGCTGAACATCCGGTCCCGCAGAGATGTGGACCGGTACATGAAGGAGATCGAAAGCGGAAAGTCCCGGCTTCTGAAGAACACCACGTCCGGCTATCATTATCATACGGTGTCCGCGGAGTCAGAGGAGATTCTCGACGACATACAGAAGGCGCTGAAGGAGAGAGGATTTCTGGCGAAGCTGCAGGATTATGAGCCGGTGGATTTCTGGGAGGAGAAGGGGAATACGCTCCCATGAGCGGCGGATTACGGCCGAGGGTGTGGATGGAAGGCAAAGGCGCTATGAAATAAATCGTTGCCTGAGCAGTTTAGCGTGAATGCCTGGAAGACAGGGATTTCACAGACGGAAATGCGAGGTTGACAGAATCGTAGAATCGGGTATAATCTAATTGCAAGCAATTAAATGCTGCGCGTGAAGGAGTATTCGTGAATGAGTAAATATGATTGTATCCGGCTGCAAAATCAGCTTTGTTTTCCGTTATATGCGGCCTCGAAGGAGGTTGTGCGAAGATATAAACCTATCCTTGATGAGCTGGATCTTACCTATACGCAGTATATTACGATGATGGTTCTCTGGGAGAAAAAGCAGACAAATGTCAAGGAACTCGGCAAATGTCTGTTCCTGGATTCCGGAACGCTGACGCCGCTTTTGAAGAAGCTGGAGCAGAAGGGGTATATCATCCGGCATCGTTCCACCCATGACGAGCGCAATCTCATGGTGCAGATCACGGAACGCGGCGAGGAGCTTCAGGAGAGGGCTGTTCAGGTTCCGAAGAAAATGGAAAAGTGCGTGAATCTGGAGCCGGATGAGGCAAGGGAGCTGTACCGTCTGCTCTACAAGCTTCTCGGCGGGATTGAAGAGGATTGAAGCGGGGCGGCCGACGGAGAAGTATCATGGATGAGGAGAATGAATACTATATACAGAGCAGCTGCATTGCGTGCGGGAAGTGCATCACGCAGTGCCCGCAGCACTGTATTGATCTGAAGGGAAGCATGGCGGTGATCCGTCAGGAGGACTGCAGGCACTGCGGTGAGTGCAGAGAGATCTGTCCGGTAGGAGCCGTGGCAGTGTTTGACTGACGGAAAACGGGGCTTTCGTACGATGAAGTTCGTGCGGAAGCCCCGTTTTGAATGTCAGAGAATATCAGAGAATGTCGTCGCGCTTGATGTATCCCGGCTTCTCCGGAGTTCCGATGATCTCCTTTGCATGGATGACCTGCGCCCATTTGTCGACTACCTGGTTCTCGATGTGTACACCGTTGCCGATTCTGGAATATGCGAGGATGACGCTGTTCTTCACCACGGCACCGTCCTCGATGGTCACGCCACGGCCGATGACGCTGTTCTCCACAAGGCCTTTGATCGAGCAGCCGTTGGAGACAAGAGAGTTCCGGACCTCTGCCTGCTCGTAGTATTTTGTGGGAGCGGCATCACTGGTGACGGTGTAGATGGGCCAGTTCTCGTTGAACAGGCTGTTTGCGTTATCTACATCGATCAGATCGAGATTGGCTTCGAAGTAGCTCTTGAAATCGGTGACGGTCGCGAAGTATCCGCGATGAGCGACGCCTCTGACATCCAGATCATTCACCTCGGAGTTGATGATCTGGGACATCGTGTAGATGGAGGAGAGCTTCTGCGCCTCCCGGATCAGGGTCATGAACAGCTCCTTCTTCATGACATAGGTGTCCATGAAGATGTTCTTGGCGTTCGCGGTTCCCGTATTCCGCTCAATGGCGAGGACGCCCTTCTGCTTGTTCAGATCGAGGGTGTCACAGTGGAGGAAGGATTCCTTCGCGTTATTTACATGGTGATACAGGAGGGTAATGTCGGCTCCGGAGGCGATGTGCTGCTCCAGAAGCTCGTTGTAATTCTGTGTGTAGACCATGTAGCTGGGAGCAACGATGACATACTCCTGCGTTTTTCTGGAGATGATGTTCATGTTCTCGGCAAAACCTGCTACATCGGTGTTGTACACATCGTTCGCGGTACTGTTGTCGGAGAACAGAAGCTGGAGCTTGCCCTTCTTGGAGTTGATGTTGAAGGCGCCTTCATTTCCCAGATGCTCGGCGAGGGAGCGGGGATTTTCTCTTACGTATACCTGAATATTATCTATGCCGCTGTTGCTCATATTGGAGATCGGGAAGTCGATGACACGATATCTTCCGGCAAAGGAAAACGCGCCCATGGGGCGGTAATCCTGCATTCCCTCGATCTTGATGTGATTGGCGGATGAAGTAATGATTCCAAATGCAGATGCCATGATTTATTCCTCCCCCTTTACATTTCTGGCTACCAGCTCGATGGCCTCGCTCTTCGCGTCGCCGACCACGGCGTGAGCGCCGATCTTTACATTGTTTGCAACGAGGGCACGTGTGACAACGGCACCTTCTTCCACAACGGCGCCGGGCATCAGAACCGTGTCGGTCACCTTAGCTCCCGGTTTCACGACAGAACCGGTGAACAGAACCGAACGGGTAACCTCACCGTCAATCTTGCAGCCCTGTGTGATGAAAGCAGTCTTGATCCGGGCGTTCGGTCCGATGTACTGCGGGAGCGCGGAAGCGTCCTCTGTGTAAATCTTCCAGGCAGGATCCTCGAGGTTCAGTCCGCTGTTGTCATCGAGCAGATCCATATTCGCTTCCCAGAGGGAGTCAATGGTTCCGACGTCCTTCCAGTATCCCTTGAATGATATGCCCAGAGAGATTTTCCGTCATTGAGAAGGGTCGGGATGATATCCTTGCCGAAGTCGTGGCTGGAGTCCGGATTCTTCATGTCCGCAATCAGAAGCTTGCGGAGTAGCTTCCAGTTGAAGATGTAGATACCCATGGATGCCAGGTTGCTCTTGGGCTCCGCCGGCTTCTCCTCGAATTCTACGATCTTGCCGTTCTCGTCGGTATTCATGATGCCGAAACGGCTTGCCTCCTTCATCGGAACACCGATGACTGCGATTGTGGCATCCGCGCCGTGCTCCTTGTGGAAGGCGAGCATTTTGTCGTAATCCATCTTGTAGATGTGGTCGCCGGAGAGAATCAGAAGGTATTCCGGCTCATAGGAATCGATAAAATCGATGTTCTGAGAGATGGCGTCTGCCGTTCCGCGGTAAACGTCGAGGTCCGCGTCCGCTTTCTCACGAGGAGGCAGCACGAATACGCCGCTTCCGTTGGAATCGAGTCCCCAGCGCCGTCCCTGAGCGACATAGCTGTTCAGAAGGACAGACTCATACTGTGTCAGAACGCCGACGACATTGATTCCGCTGTTGGCGCAGTTGCTGAGGGGAAAATCGATGATGCGGTATTTCCCGCCATAGGAAACAGCAGGCTTGGCAACCTTGTTCGTCAGATCTTTCAGACGGCTTCCGCGTCCGCCGGCCAGGATCATGGCCAGCATATTATTTTGACTCATAAAATGAACCCCGCTTTCTTTGGAAATTTCGTGAACATCCATCTTTTATTATGCAGTGTAAACGATGTAAAGAAAACAGAAGGATGCTTTGACACAATTATACAATATTTACAGTCTGCGGTAAATGTTTTTGATACAAAATATTCCGGCACAAGTGTATGAAAACTGTGTTAATTGTATATATCAGACAAAGAATAATAAAATAATTATAAAATATTAGACATAGACTACAATTCCCTGCACAGAGGGATATCATGCGTATGTGCACAATTTACAAACAGAGGGGCCGGAATATCGGAGCTGACAACAATGTTTCATTAAAAATGTTTTTCGGACGCCTGTTATCAGAAAATGAAGAAGGCAATCAGGACAGATATTATTATTAGAGACCGGATTGCGGCAGGGTGATGGTAAACAGGGGGCGATTTTGGTATAATATACCGGCGCGTGAGCACTTATATTTACAATTGAAGAAAAGTTAATAAGGGAGTAAAAGGGTAAGATGAAGCAGTTATATACGCCATGGGGGATGGCGCTGAACAGGGATCATGTGCTGGAGGAGTATCCCAGAGAGCTTCTGAGGCGGAAGAGCTATATGAATCTGAACGGGTACTGGGACTACGCGGTCACGAAGGGGGAGGAGAAGGTCGGGAAATTTGTGAGCCGGATCCTTGTGCCGTTTTCGCCGGAGAGCGTGCTTTCCGGCGTGTCCCGTCAGCTGATGCCGGATGAGACGCTGTGGTACCACAGATATCTTCCGGAGCTTTCCGGAAGGGATCCCGGGCGCAGGATTATTCTTCACTTCGGAGCGGTGGATCAGAGCTGCGAGGTGATTGTGAACGGAAAGAGCGTCGCGAAGCATGTGGGAGGATATCTGCCGTTCTGGATGGATATTACGGATTATCTGAAGCCGGTTCAGTCGGAGAAGGATGTGTCCGGAGAAGAAGCTGCCGAGGGAGGCGGCGCGGATGAGCTGATCGTGAAGGTCAGGGATTTCAGTGATTCCTCTTACCATGCCCGGGGAAAGCAGAGACTGAGACGCGGCGGGATGTACTATACGGCGGTCAGCGGAATCTGGCAGACGGTGTGGATGGAGGAAATTTCCGCGCAGCACATTGACAATATCGAAACTGTTTCGGATATCGAGCACGGATATGTGAGCATTCTGGTGGAGTCGGACAGCGACCTTCCGGTGCGGGTGAGAATCCGGCGGCCGATTATCGCGCAGGATGAGACCTGTGAGATTGAAGAGGATACGCTTCTGCAGGGGGTGATCGTCGCGGGCATGTCCAATCAGTGGATGAATGTAAGAATCCCGAAGATGAATCTGTGGACCTGCGACGAACCCTGGCTGTATTTTTTTGATGTGACGATGGGCGAGGATTTCGTATCGAGCTATTTCGCCATGCGGAAAATTTCAGTGGAGAAAGACGAAAAGGGGATACCGCGGATCTGTCTGAACAACCGGGAGATTTTTCTGCGCGGTGTTCTGGACCAGGGCTACTGGCCTGACGGTATCTATACGGCGCCTTCGGACCGCGCCGTGATCTTTGATCTGACAGAGATGCGGAGATTCGGGTTCAACTGCGTCCGGAAGCACGCGAAGATCGAACCGGACCGGTGGTATTATCACTGCGACCGGCTCGGGCTCCTGGTCTGGCAGGATATCGTAAACGGAGGAGAACCCTATAAGGACTGGTTTGTCACCGGGGCCGGCACGCGTCTTGCGTGGATGAATATACCGGTCAGTGATCAGAAGGAAAAACTGCTTTCGCGGGAAAATGAGGCGGGCAGACAGGAATTCCGGAGAGAGATCGTCATGACCGCCGAAATCCTGAAGGAGCATCCGAGCATTTTTGCCTGGACTGTTTTCAATGAGGGATGGGGACAGTTTGAGACGAAGGAGTGTACCGATCTCCTGAGAAGGGCGGACCCGGATCATCTGATCGATTCCGCGAGCGGATGGTTCGACCAGGGATGCGGAGATTTCCGGAGCGTGCACTACTACCATTATACGTTTCATGTGAAGCCAGAGGCGGACAGAGCGTTTGTCCTGTCCGAATTCGGAGGACTTCCCTTCCGGATACCGGATCACAGCGCGAGTGAAAGGGTCTACGGGTATGGAACCAGATACCGGGACCGGGAGGAGTATACACGGGCTTTTCACGCCCTGATCGACCGGATGGAAGCGTGCCGAGAAGAGGGGCTGTGCGCCTATGTCTATACACAGTGGACCGATATCGAGGATGAGGTAAACGGAATTTATACCTGGGACCGGCAGATTCGAAAGGCGGATACCCTGCTGGAAACCGGGTATCGGGAGGTTTGAAAATGCCGGAGGAGGATGGCGGAAAATCTTTGCCGGATCCTCCGTGTGTAAATCATGATCTGTGACTGCATATACGAATCATGATGTAATTATTCTGTGCTTTCAATTTTGAGAACCTGCGGTTCTCTCGATTTGAGGAGTTTGGGAGCCATCGGCTCCGGGATAAGTCATTATGCATTATAATAATAAAGAAGGAATCAGAAATGGCAATGAATCCGATGATGTTAATGAAACTGAAAGAGAGATTGAAGCTGTTTCAGAGTCAGCACCCGAAGTTCCAGATGTTTCTGCATGCGGTGGGTGAGCAGGCGATTGAGCCGGGCACCATCATTGAGGTGAAGGTGACCCGTCCGGACGGAAAGGAAATGGTCACAAATCTGCGCCTGACAAATGACGATGTGGAGAGTGTCCGCATGGTTTCCGAAATGCAGAAGTGACAGAAGAACTGAAAAGGAAGCCTGCTGTTCATGAAAACAGTCAATGCCTGTTCATCGTACTTCGCAGGGCGGGGAGTTCTCAGGCGGCAATGCTCCGGCATGGAGATGGGTATCGTCATCCTGTCAGGTGTGTGAAAACTGTGAGAAGTAACGGAAAAGGGGCTGCCGTGTCAAGAGGACGCGGCAGCCCCTTTTCCGGACAGATTCAGTCGTCTTCGATGTCAATGTCTCCGCTGCCGGACTGTACGTTCATCTTCTGTGAGCCGTCGCCGACGCGGATGGCACCGGCGTCATAGTCGCTGTCTCCGACGGATATATCACCGGATCCGGTGCTGGCGGATAGGGTATAGTTCCGGAGACTGTCAGCCAGCGTCACAGAGACGTCCCCGTTGCCGGTCTCCAGTGTGGAGGAGGTGAAGGCAATCCCTTCCATATCGATGTCGCCATTTGAGGAAGAAGCGGTGAGGCTTTTCCCGGTGCTGCGGTTCAGATCCAGATCCCCGTTGCTGCTGTCGAGAATGATGGAATCTGCGGCCAGCTCGCGTCCGGTATCTATCGTGATGTCGCCGTTGCCGGAGGCGAGAGATATATTCTTTAACGCGCTCAGGTCCCCGGGAACGGTGAGAACCAGAGAGGGATTGGAGACAGCCGTGTTCTTCACCTTTGGCTCGGCCGCTGTCAGAACCCCGTCTTTTACGGAGAGGGTTGGGCATTCCTCCTTGTCACCTCGGTAAATCATGGCATAACCGTCCCCGCTCTGAAGCTCGATGTCCGCCCTGCTGAGATGAATGTCGATACTGTCAAAGGAATCGAGATTTTTGCGCACGGTGGTCTGGTTCGGCGGAATGAAGGAAAAGTAGAAGCTGTCCTTGTTCATCGTGAGAGACAGACGGCCGGGATTTACATGCTTCCAGGTTCCGAAACAGATGGCGGCCACCGTTGCGGCAGAAATCAGTGTCAGATATATTGCGCGCATTTTCTTCATCCTTATTGTTCTCCTTTCGTTCCGAAAATCGATTCCAGCAGAGTCCGGATGACACTGGCGATCGGCCAGATGATCCAGCTGATGGCCCATGAGAAGGTCAGAAAGCTGATCATCAGATACAGGCAGGTGACGGTCGGCCAGTAGACGGACATGACCGCCCGCACGGCCGAATTCTTATATACGACCCGTCCTCTGTTCTCAGTGCCGCTTCCGGAAACGGTGAAGCTTCTGCTTAGATCGAGAAGCCGGCTGCAGCTGCTGACCCTTGAGCTGCTCACGGTGAGCAGAAGGACGGCAAGCGCGACCATGAACAGCAGGATTACGACGCCAAAAGCGGAAGCGATGGCTCTTCTGTCAAGGACAGCGAGAAAAACCAGCGGGATGTAACAGGTGCAGAACAGCAGGATGGCGATGGTGCGCTGAAGGATGACGCTGTCATGGGTGCTTCGCCGGAGGTCGTTTACCATTCCGGCGGTTGCGTAGTCGATGGTGCAGGGCTCATCCTTCAGGAAACTCCAGCGCCCCATATGGAGACTGCTGTAGACATGCAGCGTGACGCAGACGGCAACGGACGCGAGCAGAAAAAAACCTCCGACAGCCATCAGAGTTCGGGAGCCCGGGTTCAGAGAGCCTGCCAGAATCACGCCGGAGGGGCAGATAATGGCAAAAAAGGTTGCAAGTCCGTGCAGCAAGGCGTAGTGCGAGCTGTCGGCAAGATACCGTTCCGCGTCTTCGGCGGACACCTGGCGGGTCTTCCCGGCGGTGTCGTTCTGTTCGCTCAGGATCCGGCTGATTCCAAGCGCATCCCCCAGTTCCTCCAGATTGCCGAACTCGGAGATCACCTGAGCGACCGCTTCATTGTCCGATTTTCCCTCATTGATGAGCTCGGTATATTTGTCCTCCATCATCTGCCCGAGCTCACATTTGGCCTTGATGACTTCGGGGGTGTTCGGAAGATTTGCAAACATCGATTCCAGATAGTTGCGAATAGTATTCATGATTCATTCTCCCTCCCTTATGAAATGTTCGATCACATTCTTGGTAAGCTTCCATTCCTCACATTTTTCCCTGTAGTACTTCCGGCCGGAATCCGTGATGCGGTAGTAGGTACGCCGTTTGCCGTTGTCAGCGAACCCGGGATAGGATTCGATATATCCGTTCTTCTCCATGCGGGTGAAGGCGGAATACAGGGTGGTTTCTTTAATAATGTAGGCATCCGCGGTTATCGTTCGGATCTTTCTGGAAATTTCATAGCCATAGGATGGCTCGTCCAGAAGTAGACACAGGATGATCGTATCGTTGTAGCCGCGGATGACATCGCTGCTGATTCCCATCGGCACCTCCCTTCTGTCAGGAAACAGATCGCGCAGCTCCGGGAACGGACAGGAGCGCGGAAGATACATTGTCTGACGTATTACGACTGTCGTAGTATCTTTTATACGCTAAATGTACTACGACAGACGAAGTATGTCAAGATGAAAAGTGCGTCAAGATGAAAAGCATGTCAAGATGAAAAGTGTGTCAAGATGAAAAGCATGTCAAAATGAAATAAAAAACGATGGATATTCTTGTTCACGTTATATCCGGAATCGTTGTTCTGACAGTTTTGCATGGCGGTTTTGTGCGGATCAGTATGGACGTGGAGAGAAAAGCTGGAATGAAATGGTAATCCTCGCTGAGGAATACCATCAGATTTGGCAAAGCCATGATGGGAAGGTAATTAATGATGGGAGAGTACCATCAAATTTCGAAAAGTTATGATGGGAAGGTAACTTGTGTCGGAAGGGTACCATCAAATTTTGAAAAGTCATGATGGGAAGGTAATTAATGCGGGAGGGTACCATCAAATTTCGAAAAGTTGTGATGGGAAGGTAATCCATGCCGGAAGGATACCATCAAATTTAGAAAGACAGGAGAAAGATGGTAATCGGGCTGTCAATGTACCATCAGGGAGAGAAAAGCAGGAATGAGATGGTAATCCTGACCAAGAGCAGGAAGAATGCAGATTTGACGCTGAAAAAAAGTGACAGGCATCAGAAAAGTGGTATGCTTGAGACATCAAAGAGGAGGTGGAGGAAGTTGAAGGTAATTATGAGCGAGATGGAGACACGAGGGGACAGATACAGGACAGCTTCAGCTGCATCTGCCTCGGCGGAGGAATGGAATCGGGCATTGTCTTATCTCAGGAGATATGCGGAGAACTCTCTGGCATATCTTTCTCTGGAGCCGGACAAGGAGTGGCTTTTCTCCGAGGAGCCGGAGGGAATGGTCAGCTTTGCCAGATCGGGGAACACGATTGTCGTCTGCGGAGATCCGGTCTGCGCGGATGAGGATTTCCCTGAGATGCTCCGGGTGCTGCGTTCCTTTGCGGCGGCGGAGAGGAAGCATCTGGTGTTTCTCATGACGGAGGAAACGCATGTTGCGGAATATCAGGCGGAAGGCTTCGGATGCTTCAAGAGCGGCGAAGAGGCGGTCTTTGATGTGCAGTCCTGGTCCATGCGGGGCGGGAAATGCGCCAAGGCAAGATCTTCCTGGCATACGGCGGTGCACTGCGGACTCACGGTGCGGGAGTACAGGCCGCAGGAGAAGCGGGACGCGGAGATTGAACGTCAGTTTCATGAGATCACGGATGCCTGGCTTGAGGAAAAACATACGGCGAGGCTTCAGTTTGCGGTCGGAAGTCTGATGCTGGATCATCCCTGTGACAAGAGATATTTCTACGCTTTGGATCCGGAGGGAATCATCCAGGGAATTAACGTGCTGAATCCGTATCTCGGAGGAAAGGGGTGGATCGTGGATATCATGCGGCGGCGGGAGGGATGCCCGCACGGCGTGATGGAGTTGCTGTTTCACGATATTATGGAGACGCTGAAGGCGGAGGGCGTGTCACAGGCAAGCCTGGGGGCTGCTCCTTTTTTCAATACGGATGACGGAAGTCATCCGCGGCTGATCGAGAAGGCGGAGCATTATATATATGAGAATATGAACTACATCTACGGTTTCAAGCCTCTGTATGCCGCCAAGGAAAAATTTAATCCGGAATGGAAGAATATTTACGTGGTCTGCTATCCGAAGCATATGTCCTTTTGGATGGAGGAGGCGGCCTTTGCGGTTCTGGACTCCCGGGGGTTCAGCGACTACGTGCATGCGTTTCTGGAGATGCGGAAGGCACAGCACGAGCAGAAGTTAACCGGTGGGCTTTGACGGGACAGGAAGGATGACAGGTTTGAAAAGGATTCGTGTGAATGATGTAGACATATCTTATGAAGAAGCCGGGCAGGGCCGCCCGATGGTTTTGATCCATGGAAACGGGGAGAATCACACGATTTTCGACCGGACAGTTCGGATTCTGGAGAAAAAATTCACCTGCTATCTTCCGGATTCGCGGGGACACGGGAAAAGCCACTGGACCGGAGAGTTCCATTACAGGGATATGGCGGAGGATATTGTTCAGTTTCTGGAGAAGCTGAACCTTCGCGATGTCGCGCTGGTCGGCTTTTCCGATGGCGGGATTGTCGGACTGATGGCAGCGGCAAGGACGGATCGGATTTCTTCGTTAATTGCCTGCGGTGCAAATACGCGGCCGGAGGGGCTTCGCGGGGTGTATCTTCTCGGAATGCGTATTCTACATTTTTTCGGGAGAAGTCCTCTGATGCGGCTGATGATAAAGGAACCGGATATCAGCGATCAGGAGCTCAGACAGATTCACGCGGACACGCTGATCGTCGCCGGAGAACATGACCTGATCCGGAAGAGCGAGACCGACTACATCGCCGCCCAGATCCCGGGCGCCGGGAAAATCATTCTTCCCGGGGAATCTCATGGAAGCTATATTGTGCACAGCGAAAAGCTGGCAGATATTATTCTGGGGTTCCTGAATAAGGGGAAAGCGCCGGCAGAGCAGGTGTGATGTGCAATGTGAGGAACCTGTGAGGGCTTGTTTCTTTAGGGGTCTTATTTCGGCTTATGTCTCGGAGTTTTTCCACTTGTCATTGTGTCTGCCGCTGCTCGCCGCAGGCTATGTGTGCGTCAGCGGGCGGCGGAAAACAAGAATCTGGCGGAATCTTCGCCCGCCGCAGGCTATGTGCGCGTCAGCGGGCGGCGGAAAACAAGAATTTCGCAGAATCTTCGTCCGGCGCAATACAGAAAGGGCTGCGTAAGCTCGCAGAGGCAAGGGATGGACGGGCCGATTCGGTCAGATCTCTGGATATGTCCAATTGACAAAAAAGATCTGTCAGATATAATCAAAAATTATAAGAAAATACAATAGTGCACCGGAATATAAGTATGCGGCGCAGATGTCCGGCAGCCCGGAAGAACTGTATGTCCGGGTGCATCGGCGGCAGTATCGGGGCTGTATCTTCCGGTCCGGAAAGGAGACGTAACATGGAAATCACGTATAAACGTGCGTCGATGAAGGACATCGACGTTCTTGTGGACACCAGGCTTGAAGCGCTGAATCATGCTGAGAAAACGGAGGACCCTGCGGTCATGATGCGTCGCCGCCGTCAGGCCTACAGCTACTTTCGCAGAAATCTGTCCGAGAACCAGAATGTGGCGTACATTGTCTACAACGGGTCGGAGATCGCCGCTTTCGGGGATGCGATTTTCTATCACCGCCGCCCTCTGTTCAATCAGAATAAGGAGCGGGCATACATTTCCAATCTGTACACGAAGACGGAGTATCAGAATACGGAGATTCCGTTCCGGCTGCTGGAGCTTCTCGTGCTGGCTTCCCTTGAAAACGGGGCGGAGGAGATTACGGCGGACGAAGAGATTGCGGCTGACCCGCTCTACAGAAAGTACGGCTTTACCAAGAGGGATTCCGAGTGGAGCCTTGTTGAATATGCATGAAGGAATTCGGAAGGAAATGATTCAGCCCACCAATTTCGAGAACCTGCAGTTCACGAGACGAGAACCAGCAGTTCACGAGATGAGAACCTGCAGCTCATGAGATGAGAACCAGCAGTTCACGAGACGAGAACCAGCAGTTCACGAGATGTATAGTTCCCGAGATGTGAGGAGTCCGGGAGTCTTCGATTCTCGGACTTTTTATCATTTGTGCTTGAATTTTGAGACGCTGAGTCGTTATTAACCGTGAAAATATCTCCGTAAAGAAGCCGGGGATATTTTTTTATAAAAAAATTAGCACTCATCTATTGACAGTGCTAACAACGAGTGCTATATTAGCAGCGTGAGAGAAAAGGTGACATAATATTGAAGCGTCAGAAGAGCCTTTTCCATACTTAAATACTGCATTTCAAGGGAGGTGTGAGTATGCAAGCTGACAGATTTACACAGAAATCACTGGAAGCCATCAATTCATTGCAGAAGACAGCGATGGATTTCGGCAATCAGGAAATCGAGCAGGAGCATCTGCTTTATGTGCTGCTGAATCAGGAGAACAGTCTGATCCTTCAGATGATCGAGAAGATGGGCATTGACGCCAATCTTTTCCGGAATCAGGTGGAAGCAGCTATAAATAAGAGAGTTAAAGTTCAGGGAGGACAGCCCTATGTCGGGCAGTATCTGAACTATACGCTGAATTACGCGGAGAATGAGGCGAAGAAGATGGGCGACGAGTATGTATCCGTCGAGCATCTGTTTCTTGCCATGCTGCGGCATCCGAGTCCTTCGATGAAGGAGCTGTTCCGACAGAACGGGATCACTGTGGACCGTTTTCTCCAGGCGCTTCAGAGCGTACGGGGAAACCAGAAGGTAACGTCCGATAACCCGGAGGAGACCTATGACAGCCTTCGGAAATACGGCGAGGACCTGGTGGAGAAGGCGAGAGATCAGAAGCTGGATCCCATCATCGGCCGTGACGACGAGATCCGGAATGTGATCCGTATCCTTTCGCGTAAGACGAAGAACAACCCGGTGCTGATCGGTGAGCCGGGCGTCGGCAAGACCGCGGTTGTAGAGGGACTTGCACAGCGTATCGTAAAGGGTGATGTCCCGGATTCCCTGAAAGACAAGACAATTTTTTCACTGGATATGGGTGCTCTCGTGGCCGGCGCAAAATACCGCGGTGAATTCGAGGAGAGACTGAAAGCTGTTTTGAACGAGGTGAAGAAGAGCGAAGGCAGGATCATCCTCTTTATCGATGAGCTGCATCTGATCGTCGGAGCCGGTAAGACCGAGGGATCCATGGACGCGGGCAATCTGCTGAAACCGCTGCTTGCGAGAGGCGAGCTGCACTGCATCGGCGCGACAACGCTGAACGAGTACCGGGAGTACATCGAAAAGGATGCCGCTCTGGAGCGCCGTTTCCAGAGAGTTATGGTAGACGAGCCGACGGTGGATGAAACCATTACCATTCTTCGTGGCCTTCGTGAGAATTACCAGACGTACCACGGCGTGCGCATCACGGATAATGCACTGATCGCGGCGGCTACGCTGTCGAACCGTTATATCACGGACCGGTTCCTTCCGGACAAGGCCATCGACCTGATTGATGAGGCGTGCGCGCAGATCAAGACAGAGAAGGATTCTAAGCCCGAGGAGATCGATGAGTTGGAGCACAGGAACCTGCAGCTTCGTCTGGACAAGATGTCTCTGGAGAAAGAGACGGATACCCTGAGCAAGGAGCGTCTGGAAACCGTCAGGAAGGAGCTGGCGGAGAACGAAGACAAGCTGAAGGTTCTCAACGCTAAATGGGAGAACGAGAAGAACGCGGTGAACCGCCCGGCGAAGATCCGTGATCAGATCGCGGAGATTCACAAACAGATGGAGCTGGCGGAGCGCCAGGGCGATCTGGCGAAGATGTCCGAGCTTCAGTACGGCGAGCTGCCGAAGCTGGAGAAGGAGCTTCAGGACGAAGAGAACAAGATCAACAATGGCGATCTGAAGCTGGTGCACGAGGCTGTCGACGAGGATGAGATCGCAACAATCGTATCCCGCTGGACCGGTATCCCGGTGGCCAAGCTGACCCAGGGTGAGAGAGAAAAAATTCTTCATCTGGACGACGAGCTGCATAAGAGAGTCGTGGGTCAGGATGAAGCTGTCGAGAAGGTTTCGGACGCGATTATCCGTTCAAAGGCCGGGATCAAGGATCCGACGAAGCCGATCGGATCGTTCCTGTTCCTCGGGCCCACCGGTGTCGGCAAGACCGAGCTGGCGAAGACCCTGGCGGAGAAGCTGTTCGACGACGAGAACAACATGGTTCGTATCGACATGAGCGAATACATGGAGAAGTATTCCGTCTCCCGTCTGATCGGAGCTCCTCCGGGATATGTGGGTTACGAGGAAGGCGGACAGCTGACCGAGGCTGTGCGGAGAAAACCGTATTCGGTTGTACTTTTCGATGAGATTGAAAAGGCACATCCGGATGTCTTCAACGTGCTGCTTCAGGTGCTGGACGACGGCCGTATCACCGATTCCCAGGGCAGAACCGTGGATTTCAAGAATACGATTCTGATCATGACCTCCAATATCGGATCTCAGTATCTGCTGGACGGCATCGAGCCGAACGGAGAGATCAGCGAGGAGGCACAGGAAATGGTGCACAAGGATCTGCGGGCACATTTCCGTCCGGAGTTCCTGAACCGTCTGGATGAGATTATCATGTTCCGTCCGCTTACGAAGGACAACATCGGCCATATCGTGGATCTGCAGGTTGCAGATCTGAACAGAAGACTCGCGGACCAGCAGCTGAAGATAGAGCTTACCGATGCGGCGAAGAAGTTCGTCGTGGACGGCGGCTATGATCCGGTTTACGGCGCACGTCCGCTGAAGAGATTCGTGCAGAAGAATGTCGAGACACTTTCGGCAAAGCTGATTCTGACAGGAGATGTTCACGAGGGCGATACCATCGTGATTGATGTCGGAGCCGACGGTAAGCTGGAGGCCAGCGTCCGTCCGCAGGTTGAGGTTGTGGACTGATTCCATGGGAAATATGGAAGCATTGCAGGTTTGTCAGGATCTGAAAATGCAAACTGAACAAAAAAAGTCAGATAACCCCGGGCAAGATTGTCAAACGGTCCGATGATATTTTTCCGGCAATCTTCTATAATTACAGAAAACCGGATAGACTCAAACGAAACGGAACCGTCAGCAGTAATTCCGATCTTTTAGGATTTTGGGAATCACCTGCACCGGTTCCGGTATTCATCAAAAGGAGAGGATAAGTATGATGCCAAGGGATCCTGCAATGTTGTTAAGCTTCGTAAATATGCGTCTGCGCGATCAGTATTCCAGTCTTGATGAATTCTGTGAGGCAGAGAATGTGGACAGAAAACTTCTGATGGAGAGACTGGCAGAAGTGAATTATCATTACGATGAGAAAACCAACCAGTTCAGGTAATTGCAAGAAAAAGCAACGAAATTATTGCAATAGGAATGCTGACCGGTTCAGATAATTTCAATTAAATAAAAATCGTGTCAGGTGAAGAATATGCCTATACGAAAGGATATATCCTCATGTCTGCCATTGCCGAAAAGCGATGACAGGCACGGGGACTTTTTTTGATTCTGACGCATCGTGTGGTATACTTTCTGACAGGTGACGAAAAACGGAGGTTCTTGGACGATGAGCGCATATGAAAGCTTTGCGTCGGTATATGATATGTTTATGGATAATATCGACTATCCGTCATGGAGCCGGTATCTGATCGGGCTGCTGAAACAGCACGGCGTCTCCGACGGACTGGTCTGTGAGCTGGGATGCGGCACGGGCAGCATGACGGAGCTGCTGGCAGAGGCCGGATACGATATGATCGGGATCGACAGTTCCGTTGAAATGCTGGAGAGGGCACAGGACAAAAAATATGAGTCCGGCCACGATATTCTGTATCTAAACCAGGATATGAGGGAATTTGAGCTTTACGGAACCGTGAGAGCCATTGTCAGCGTCTGCGACAGCATGAACTATATCGTGACGGAGGAAGATCTTCTGCAGGTCTTCCGGCTGGTGAATAACTACCTGGATCCCGGAGGGGTATTCATTTTTGATATGAACACTGAGGCAAAGTACCGCGGGATCGGAGAATCTACGATTGCTGAAAACAGGAAGAACGGCAGCTTCATCTGGGAGAACAGCTATGATCCGGAGAAACGGATCAATGAATACCAGCTCACGCTGTTTATCCCGGAAGGGGATGGGGAAAACCTGTTCCGCAGGTACGAAGAAGTCCATGTTCAGAGGGCTTATCCGCTGGAGACCGTGGCGGCTCTGATTCGAAAGGCCGGTATGACTTATGAGGGCGCTTTTGAGGCCTTTACCGACCATGTGCCGGATGACAAGTCGGGCAGAATCTGCATTGTTGCGAGAGAAAACGGGAAAAAGGCGAAGATAGAGAAAAGAGAGCAGCTTGATGGTACGAAGCCGTCAGCGGAGTGAGCAAAGCAGCGTCCGGATAGATAAAGCGGGCAATTTGATGCAGAAAGCCGTTACAGAAGTAAGAAGCAGCGGGTGGAAAGGAAAAACAGATAGCATGAGTGAGAATGACAAAATGACAGACAGTTGCGCAGAAAGCGGAACAGAAGGAACAGAAAACAGCACAGAAAGAAAGATCGATGGAAAGGTTACAGATATGACAGAGTGGAAGAAGGATCACATGGATTATATTGTCAGGGCGACAGCCTGCGGCGGCCAGATCCGCGCATTTGCCGCTACGACGAGGAACCTGGCGGAGCAGGCAAGAGAGATTCATCAGACGAGTCCGGTATGTACGGCGGCGCTCGGCCGTCTGATGACAGCTGGGGCGATGATGGGAATCATGCTGAAGGGCGAGGATGACCTGATGACCATGACGATCCGCGGCGACGGGCCGATACAGGGGCTGACGGTCACGGCGGATGCCAGGGGAAGGGTCAAGGGCTTTGTATACAACCCGAATGTCTGGAATGCGCCGAAATATAAGGGGAAGCTGGATGTCGGCAATGCGATCGGGCGTGGAACGCTGACCGTCGTGCGTGACCAGGCTTTCGGCGAGCCGTATTCCAGTCAGGTGGAGCTGCTGACCGGAGAGATCGCGGAGGATCTGACCAGCTATTTTGCCACAAGCGAACAGGTTCCGTCCTCCGTGGGACTGGGCGTTCTTGTCAACCCCGATCAGACGGTAGAGCAGGCCGGCGGGTTCATCATCCAGCTGATGCCCGGCTGCACGGACGAAACCGTGGACCGGCTGGAGGCGAGCCTGAAGAAAATCCATTCGGTCACAAAGCTTCTGGAGGACGGTCTCTCCCCGGAGGAAATTCTTCAGAAGATTCTGGGAAACATGGATCTCGAGCTTCTGGACACGGTGCCGACGGAATTCTACTGCAACTGCAGCAGAGACCGCGTGACGAAGGTGCTGCTGAGCATCGGATCAAAGGACCTTCAGGAAATGATAGACGAGGGGAAGCCGGTGGAGCTTGCCTGCCACTTCTGCGGAAAAAAATATTCCTTCAGCGTGGACGAGCTGAAGACTCTGCTCGCAGCCGCAAAAGCGAAGAAAATGAAAGACATGAATATCATTGACGGTCAGTAAGCCGGATCCCGGAAGGGACGGTGCCGTTTTGATGTCAGAAACCAGAAGGCGGCCGGAGATGCGGCTGCTGTCGTTCACAGGTCAGGAACAGACGGGACGATCTGATGTCAGTAAAGCAGAAAAGGACCGGAGATGGTGCAGGTGGCAGGGAGGAAGAAAGAATGTCGCTGGAATTCATAGCGGGAAGCAGCGGAGCCGGAAAATCCTATCAGATCTACCGGCAGATTATCCGGGAATCGATGGAGGAGCCGGAGAGACAGTTCCTCGTCATCGTTCCGGAGCAGTTTACCATGCAGACGCAGAAAGAGATGGTTCAGATGCATCCCAGAAAAGGGATGATGAATCTGGACGTTCTCAGTTTCAACAGACTGGCCTGGAGAGTTTTTGAGAAGGTTGGCGGAAATGCGCTTCCGGTTCTGGATGATCTGGGGAAGAGCCTGATCACACAGAGAGTGATCGGAACGGAACAGAAAAAGCTCCGGATTCTCGGGAGAACTCTGTCCCGCCAAGGGGCGGCCGAGGAGATGAAGTCTTTGATTTCGGAGCTTCTTCAGTACCGGGTGGAGGAGTCGGATCTGGACCGCTGGATTGAAGAATCCGCAGAAAAACAGCAGAACCGGCTCGCGATGAAGCTTGAGGATATCCGGACGGTATACCGCGGCTTCCGTTCCTTCCTGGAGAATCACTATCTGACCATGGAGGAGATTCCCGGTGTGCTCTGCCGTGTCATCGGCGATTCTGATCTCGTGAAGGGCAGTCGTATTGTGCTGGACGGTTTCACCGGCTTCACGCCGGTGCAGCTGGAAGTTGTGGGGGAACTGCTGCGTCTGGCGGACCGGGTCACTGTGGTGCTTACTGTCGACACGCCGGAGAATCTGTACGGGAGCAGAAATATACACCGTCTGTTTCACATGTCATGTGAGACGTACCGGAAGGTTTGCGCTCTGGCGGAGGAAACCCGCACGGAGATCCGGCCGGTGCGGTGGGTGGATCCAGGAGAGAACAGCCGGTTTTCAGACAGTCCGGAGCTTCTGTTCCTGGAGCGGAATCTGTTCCGATACGGCCGTGACAGCTATCACGGGGACGGGAAGAAGGAACATCAGATATACATCACCGAGGCGGCGGATCCGAGGCAGGAAATGCGCGCCACAGCCGGACAGATCTGTCGTCTTGTCCGGGAGAAGGGATACCACTACCGGGATTTTGCGGTCGTCACCGGCGATCTGGACACCTATGGAAGAGAAGCGGTCCGGATCTTCCGGTCCGCGCAGATTCCCTGCTTTCTGGATCAGAAGAAAAAGGTGATGTCCAACCAGATGGTTGAATTTATCCGGTCTGCCGTTGACATGGTCCGGGACAATTATTCCTATGACAGTGTCTTCCGATATCTGCACAGCGGCCTGTCATTGTTAAGCGAGGAGGAGATTCAGAATCTGGAGGATTACTGTCTGGCCCTCGGCATTCACGGCAGGAAGAAGTTTGAAGAAGCATGGGCTCGTACATCCCGAAATATGAAGCCGGATATGCTTCTTTTTTATAATGAGCTGCGTGAAAAATTCGTGCAGGAGACACAGGCACTGCACGAGGGTTTTCATGAAAGAAATTCCACGGTACGCCGCAAGACAGGGCTGCTCTATGAATTTCTTGTCCGTCAGGATGTTCAGAACCGCATGCGGAAGAGAGCGGACTCGTTCCGGGAAAAAGGAGACGAATCATCGGCGAAGGAGTACGAGCGCATTTTCGAGCAGGTCATGGGGCTGTTTGACAGACTGGTTGAAGTGCTCGGCGATGAGAAGATGAAGCTCTCGGACTATCAGGAAATTCTTGACGCGGGATTTCAGGAGATGAGCATCGGGATGATTCCGCCGGGAGAGGATCAGGTTCTGGTCGGCGATATCGAGCGGACCAGACTGAAGAAGATCCGTGTGATGTTTTTCGTCGGGATCAATGAGGGAATTGTTCCGAAGCCGGTTCCGCAGGGAGGCATCCTGTCTGAGCCGGACCGTGAAAAGCTGTCGGACAATAAGGCGGAGCTTTCTCCGACGTCCCGGGAGCAGATGTACCGGCAGAGATTCTATCTGTACCTGGCGATGACGAAGCCCTCGGACGCGCTCTATCTGTCGTGGAGCCGGACCGGAGGCGGCGGGGAATCCCTGCTGCCTTCCTATCTGATCGGGACGATTCGGCGGATGTTCCCGGATATTCCCGCAGCAGTTCAGGAGGACCTGGAGAAAAGAGATCCTGCGCTTCGCATGGAGACAAAGGAAGGTCAGCTGGAATATCTGCTCGGCGAACTGCAGGAGATGCCTGAGAAGTTTCCTTCCGGGGCGTCCGTTGAACTGCTGCGGCGGATGCTGCAGAGTCCGGAGGGAAGAGTGCGGGCAGAATCCCTCCTCAATGCGGTCCGCACCCGCAATCCGGAGAAGGGACTCGGCCGTGTGCTGGCGGAAAAGCTTTACGGAAAGAAACTGAAAAATTCAGTCACCCGCCTGGAGGAGATGGCCTCCTGCGAATTCCGGCATTTTCTGGATTACGGCCTGAGGCTGAAGGAACGGGATGAATATGTATTCACGCCGGCGGATTTCGGAACGGTCATGCATGATTCTCTCCAGTTCTTTTCGGAAAGACTGGACAGGCAGGGACTTGACTGGAGCACCCTTCCGGACGATGTGCGGGACCGGATGGCGGACGAATCGCTCACACACGTGACGGAAGGCTATAATAACCGGATTCTGTACAGCACAAAGCGGAATGAGTACATGATGACGAGGCTCCGGGATATTCTGAGGCGGACGGTCTGGGCACTCCAGCAGCAGGTGAAAAAAGGAAAATTCCGGCCGTCGTATTTTGAATTTGACTTTGGCGATGATCTCAGCGCAGTTCATTTCAGACTGGACGGCGGCGCCTCGATGAGGCTGATCGGAAGGATTGACCGTCTGGACGTCTGCGAGACGGAGAACGCCAGATACGTCAAGGTGATCGATTACAAGACCGGCAGCACGAAGCTGGATCTGGAGGATCTGTATTATGGTCTGCAGCTCCAGCTGGCGGTGTACATGAACGCGGCGCTGGAGGCGGATCAGAGGAAGCATCCCGCAGGCAGAACTGAGCCGGCCGGAATTTTTTATTACCACATTGAGGACCCTGTCATTGATGAGGAGAAGGCAAGAACCGAGCCGGAGAGGCTGGAGGAGGTGCTGAAGAAGCTCCGGCCGCAGGGACTTTGTCGCTCGGAAATGGATGTTCTGAAGCTTCTGGACCAGACGCTGGCAGGCGGCGTATCCTCCGATGTGATACCAGTCAGCGTGAACAAGGACGGTTCGCTGTCAAAGACATCTCAGACGGAGTCGCTGGAGAATTTTGAGCGGATCCGGGATTATACGAACCGGAAGGTGAAGGATCTCGGAAACCGGATTGTGCAGGGACATATCAAGGCCGATCCATATGCGCGGGAGGATCGGAACGCGTGCAGCTTCTGCCCGTACGGAGGAATCTGCTGGTTTGACCGTCGGATTCCCGGATTTGAATTCAGAAGACTGCCGAAGCTGAAAAGGCAGGAGGTTCTGGGGGCGATCCGGAATACAGAGCAGGAGAATAATATTCCGGAGGAGGCCCGGGATTCGGAGAAGGAGGATTCATAAGATGGCGGTAAAGTGGACAGCGGATCAGCAGCTGGTGATCCGCCAGAGACACACAAATATTCTCGCTTCCGCGGCGGCCGGCTCCGGTAAGACGGCGGTTCTGGTCGAGCACATCATAAGCCTTGTCACCGATCCGGATCAGCCGGTTAATATCGACCAGCTTCTGGTGGTGACTTTCACCCGGGCTGCTGCGGGGGAGATGAAAGAGAGAATCGGACGGGCGCTGGAGGAGAAGCTTCGGGAGAATCCGGAGGATGTTCACCTGCAGCGGCAGGGTGTCCTTCTTCACCACGCGCAGATCAATACGATCCACGGATTCTGTACCTACGTGATTCAGAACTATTTTTACCGGATTCATCTGGATCCGGGCTACCGGATCGCGGAAGAGGGAGAGCTGAAGATGCTGAAGGCAAAAGTCCTGAAGGACATGCTGGAGGAACAGTATCAGCTTGCTTCCGGAGAGCAGGAAATTTCCAGCGATTCCGAAACGGAGGAGCAGAGTGAAGAAGACAGAGCCGGTGATGCTGCCGCCAGGGAAGATTCCAGCGGAATGTTCCGCCGTTTTATGGATGCCTATGCGCCGGGAAAGACGGATGACAGGGCGGAGGAGCTGATTCTGAAGATCTGCGATTTTGCCATGAGTGACCCGGATCCACTGAGGTGGCTCCGAGATGCGGCAGATGCCTATGGAGTCGATACGCCGGAGAAGCTTTCGGAAACGGGCTGGATGCAGGGCATTCTGAAAGAAGCTGGGATGCTTGTGGAGGACGCCGTTTGTCTCGCAGAACAGAATCTGGAGGAAGCGGGACAGCCGGGAGGACCGGGCGGATATCTTCCGGCTCTGGAGGGTGATCTGGAGCTTGCGGAACATCTGGAGACCTGCGTCAGCTACGAGGATTATTATGAGGCTCTCCGTGGGCAGAAATTCGCAAAGCTTTCTTCGAAGAAGACACCGGGAGAGGATCCGGTTCTGCGTGAAAAGGTAAAAAACGACAGGAATCAGTTCAAGAGCATGATCGATTCGCTGAGGACGGATTGTTTTTCACACTCGGAGGAGGAAATCCTGGAGGAGCTATGCCGGATGAAGCCCTACGCGGAGGAACTGGTGCGTCTGGCCGGCCTTTTCATGGATCGGTTCGCCGAGGCAAAGAGACAGAAAAACATCGCGGATTTCAGTGATCTGGAGCATTTTGCTCTGCAGATCCTGCTGGAGAAGCAGGAGGACGGGACATTTCGGAGAACTGACGCGGCGAAGGAGCTCGCCTCTCAGTATGCGGAGGTAATCACAGACGAGTATCAGGACAGCAACTACATCCAGGAGGCCATTCTCGAGGCAGTCTCCGGAACAGAGGAAAAACGCTATGACCGTTTCATGGTCGGAGATATGAAACAATCCATCTATGGATTCCGGATGGCCCGGCCGGATCTGTTTCTGCAGAAATATACGGAATATCCGCTTCTGTCCGCATCGCCGGAGAAACAGAAAGCAGAGCATGCGCTTGTGTCTGCATTGGCAGAAAAACAGGAAATGAAACAGCCGCATTTTTCTGCATCGGCAGATCGAAAAGAATCGGAAGAAAGAAAAGACGCGGGCGAATATACACAAAGTGTCCGGATCAATCTGGACCGGGACTTCCGAAGCAGAAAAGAGGTTCTGGACTGCACGAATGCTGTTTTCCGGAGATTGATGATACCGGAGCTCGGCGGCATCCGGTACGATGATGAGCAGGCTCTTTATTACGGCGCGGATTTCCCGGACAGCGAAAATCCGGATTTTCCGAAGGCGGAACTTCTTCTGATCAACCGGGAGGCTCCGGAATTCGAGGATGACAGAAGCAAGGAGGCAATGGTCCGGGCAGAAGCGCTGGCGATCGCCGGGCGGATCCGGGAACTTGTGGCTTCGGAAAAGGTCTGGGACAGAGATGCCGACGCTTTCCGGCCACTGATGTACCGCGATTGTGTGATACTGATGCGCTCGCCCGGGAGGTGGGCGGATGTTTACGTCAGCACCCTTCAGGATGAGGGAATTCCTGTCTATACGGTATCCAAGAGCGGATATTTTTCTGCGCTGGAGGTGACGACCGTCCTGAATTACCTGAACATTCTCGACAATCCGGGACAGGATATTCCCCTGACAGCGGTCCTTCGCTCACCGATTGTCGGATGTACCGATGAAGAGCTGGCAGCGCTCCGGATCGCGGACCCGGAAGGAAGCATGTATCAGCTGGTGCGGGAATATGCTGGTAAGCCAGTCGAAAAAGACGGCGGAGACGGCGTGAATCCGGCACTCGCAGAAAAACTCCGGGCGTTTCTGGAACAGCTGTCTGATTTCCGGGAGAGGATTCCTTACACGGAGGTCCATGATCTCATCCGGCAGGTAATTGAGGAAACCGGATACGGCAGATATGCCTCGGCGATGCCGGCGGGCGCGCAGCGGGAAGCCAATCTGAAAATGCTCATTGAGAAGGCGGTGGATTATGAGCAGACGAGCTATCACGGCCTTTTCAATTTCATCCGTTATATCGAGAGGATGAAAAAGTACGAGGTGGACTACGGAGAGGTCAATCTGTTCAGCGAGTCTGAGAATACAGTCCGGATCATGTCGATTCACAAAAGCAAGGGACTGGAATTTCCGGTCGTCTTCGTATCGGGGCTTGGAAATCCGTTCAATTTTCAGGACGCGCAGAGCAGAATTGTTCTTCACGCGAAATATGGAATCGGGATGGAGATGGTGGATCCCGACCGTCACACAAAAGGCACCTCCGTGATGCAGACGGCGATCCGCAAGGTGATCCGGCGGGATACGCTGGGGGAGGAGATCCGCATTCTTTATGTTGCGATGACACGTGCCAGAGAGAAGCTGATTCTCACGGGAATCGTGTCCGATGAAGACCGGATCACAGAGGTGAGAAATCTTCAGGAGGAGACCGAGATCCGGACAGCCCCCGGAGAAATGCCGGAGCAGGTGCTTCGCAGCCGGCAGAGGAGCCAGATAAAGCCACTGTCCTATCACAGGCTGGTCAGCGCCAGGAGTCCTCTGGACTGGGTGCTGATGGCAGCGCCGTCTGCAAAGATTCTCGCGGTCAGAGAGGTGAAGGCGGAGGAAATGGCGGACAGCACAATGCAGTCTGCTCTGGAGACGGACCACATGACTGCCTCCCTGAGAGAAGCAGTCCGGTCGGATGCGATCTTTGACGAGAAACTTCACGATTTTCTGGACAGAAGAGATGCGTTTGACTACCCGTATCAGAAGGCAGCGGAGCTTCCGGCGAAAATGACGGTGACGGAGATCAAGATGCGCTCCCTGGAAGAGATGGAAGAGGAAAAAGGAGCGGAGCCTTTCGCAGAGGAGCCGGAGATTCCGTATATCCCGGAGTTCATGAGAGAGGACGGGCAGAAGGAGGCCGCAGGGGCAGCGCGGGGAACCATTTACCACCATGTGCTGGAATGCCTGGATTATCCGTCTGTGGACCGCGTGATTCAGAAACCGGAAAGTGACGGGAAAGAGAAAACCGGCAGACAAGAAGAAGCTGGCAGAAAAGAAGGAACCGGCAGACAAGAGGAAGCCGGAGGGAAAAGAAAAACGGAAACAGATCAGGAGCTTCTGGCAGAACTTGCGGAAGAAGTCCAAAGGCAGGTGAAGGATATGACAGCAAGGGGGCTCCTGTCCGAGGCAGACGCCGGGTGTGTGGTTCCGGAGGATTTTGTGAAATTCCTGGTATCAGATATCGGACTCCGGATGCGGAAGGCGGCGATGGCGGGCACTCTGCACAGGGAGCAGCCGTTTGTCATCGATATCCCGGCAAAAGATATTGACAGCGGTTGGCCGGAAGACGAAAATATTCTGGTACAGGGTACCATTGACGCATATTTTTCCGAAAACGGAAAATATGTAATCGTCGATTACAAGACCGACAGAGTTCACACAAAGGACGGACGGGATCTGGTTGAAAAATATCGAAAGCAGCTGGAGTATTACAGTCTGGCGCTCTCCGGAATCACCGGTGTCGAAGTGGCAGAGACGGACATTTATTCAGTCGCGCTGGGAAAGGATATCCGGGTCAGCTGAGTAAACGTACATGCGACTGGACTTATACGGTAAAAGAAGGGAATGGGTGACATGATTAATAGAAGAATGGAGGAACTTGGGAAAGCTCCTTCGAAGATTCGTGAAATCTTTGAGTATGGAAAGAAACGGAAGGCAGAGATCGGAGAGGAAAATGTCTTTGATTTCAGTATCGGGAATCCGAATGTGCCGGCTCCGGCAGATGTGAACAAAACGTACAAGAATCTTATTGACACGCATGACGATATCTGGCTTCACGGTTACACCTCCGCGTCGGGAGATCCGGATACGAGGCGTGCGATTGCGGATGATCTGAACCGCAGATTCGGAACATCATTCCAGGCGTCCAATCTGTATATGACCTGCGGGGCGGCGGCTTCACTGAAGATCACGATCACCGCGATAGTAGAGCCTGGTGATGAGTTCATCACCTTCACTCCGTTTTTCCCGGAATACCGCGTGTTTGTCGAGACCGCCGGTGCGAAGCTTGTGACTTCTCCGACGGATCCGGATACCTTCCAGATCGATTTCGGCAATCTGGAGGCGGCGATCACGGAAAAGACGAAGGCGATCCTCGTCAATTCACCGAACAATCCATCCGGTGTTGTGTTCCGGGAGGAGACGGTGCAAAAGCTGGCTGCACTTCTGGCGGAGAAGGAAAAAGAGTACGGGCACACCATTTTTCTGATTGCAGATGAGCCGTACCGTGAGCTCGTCTATGACGAGGAGATCAAGGTACCGTACATGACGAAATACTACCCGGACACGGTGGTATGTTATTCGTACAGTAAGTCGCTTTCTCTTCCCGGAGAACGCATCGGTTATATTCTGGTTCCGGACGAGGCGGATCATGCGGCAGATCTGTATGCGGCAGTCGCAGGTGCCGGCCGTGCACTCGGCTATGTCTGTGCGCCGAGTCTGACGCAGCATGTCATCGAAAAGTGCGTCGGACAGGTCTCAGATCTTTCCGTGTACAAGACCAACCGGGATCTTCTGTATGACGCGCTGACGGAGTACGGATACACCTGCGTGCACCCGGACGGAGCGTTTTATCTGTTCGTAAAGGCACTCGAGGAAGATGCATCGGCATTCTGCGAGCGCGCGAAAGACTTTGAGCTTCTGTTGGTTCCGGCTGACAGCTTCGGGACACCCGGATATGTGAGGATCGCCTACTGCGTGACGACGGATCAGATCCGCAGAAGTCTCCCGGCGTTCCGGAAACTGGCACACGCATACGGCAGAAGCTGAAAAATATATTGCCACTTTTGTATACAAAATTCACTTTATAAAAAAATGCACAAAATGTTGGATCGAGGTCGGAAAAACTCTCCGGATCCATTTTTTCATTCACAAATTTATCAACATCGGAGAAACCCGAAAAGGTGCGTAAAATCGAGTTATCCACGAAGTTATCAACATTATCAACAAAAATGTGAGGAAAAATACACGGTTACATAAGAGAATCCGAGGAACAGGTGTTTTGTGAAGTATCTCCAAAATGTTCAAAATCCGGAAAAATCCGGGGAAAAGGCTTGACTTTTTTATAGTGAAACTATTAGATCCGGGATCTTCAAATTGTGCGTGGAACGCCAAAAAAATCTGACAAAATATGGAATCGTTTCTGTAATTCGTACATATGTGCGGATCCGGGTTACAGACAGCCGAAACTATAAGTATCCGTATAAAAGGTTAAAATACGAGGAACCGATTAAAACAGGAAAATAGAAACGCCAGAGACAAAAGTGTCGAGGGCCATGGAGATGGCAGAGAAAGAAGCGTCTAAAAGGCAGTAGAAAAGGAAGAGAGAACTGCCGGTGACAGCAGAAGGGGCAGATACAGTACAAGAAAAGCAGGAGGAAATGGCAGATGAGCAGGCTGCGAAACATACCGGGAGCGGCGGATGTGATCCGCTCGAGCGAGTACTGCATACAGAATCCGGAGAGCTTCCGGGGCAGATGGAGCAGCGTATTTGATAAGAAACATCCGTTATATATCGAGATCGGTATGGGAAAAGGACATTTTCTGATGGATATGGCGGATGCATATCCGGACCGGAATTTTATCGGGATCGAGATGTATGACAGCGTTCTATTCCGGGCGGTTCAGAAGGCGGAGGTGAGAGCGAGGATCCGTGCGGGCGAAGACCCGGAGAGCGTGCACGGCCTGTCCGCAGACGTGAAGGAGCGGCCGGGAATGACGGCGGACTGCAACTTCCGGTTCCTCCGCATGGACGCAAGGCAGCTGACAGAAGTATTTGCAGAGGGCGAGATCGACGGAATCTATCTGAATTTTTCAGATCCGTGGCCGAAGGACCGCCACGCAGGGCGGCGGCTGACGTCCGCCGGCTTTCTGAAGCTTTACGAGAAAATCATGAGCAGGGGAGCGAGACTGGAATTCAAGACGGACAACCGGCCGCTCTTTGATTTTTCGCTGGATGAGATTCACGAAACGGGGTGGAAGCTTCTGGAATACACCTATGATCTTCACCATGACCCGGAGATGAACCAGGGAAACATCATGACGGAATATGAGAAGAAATTTTCGGCAAAAGGGAACCTGATCTGTAAGCTGATTGCGGAGCCCGTCAATTTGTCGGATAAATGAAAAGAATAATTCCATGTTTTGTGGATTTTGATGGAGAAAGCAGACATATACAATGACAGTGTAACAATTCTCGGGAAAGAATGATTTAATGATCTGCAGAAATGCGATAACACATGATTCGATTAAAGGAGGAATTATTATGGCACTGTCTCTAGATTCTAAAATCCGTGATATTATGCGCAGCCCTGAAGGCAAGGCAGTCATGGAGAAATATGCTCCCGGTTCCACCAAGGATCCCCGTATGAGACTGGTTGGTGCTCTGACCTACCGCAAGCTGCTGTCTTATCCGGAATCAGCCGAGACCGCAAAGTTTGCGGATCAGATCGATGAAGATCTGAAGAAGTGCTCCCGCTGATATCAAAGAAAAACGCGTCGCAGTTTTTTTCGCTGCGACGCGTTTTTTAGCGGTATTTATTTTTTCAACGGCTATATCTTATCCATCTCTTTCGACGATTTCTTTTCCTGGCGTACCATATCTTCGATTTCCAGTGCCTTCAGAATGATCTCCAACTGCAGGCGGGTATCCGGGTCTTTGAGATCCACATTCAATTCTCGTTCGATACGGGAAATCCGGTCGATCACGGTGCTGCGGTGGATATACAGATCGTTTGCTGTCTTAGAGTAAGACATGCTGTTTCCAAGGAATACACGCAGAGTCTCCAGGTATGAGACAGGGGCATCCTTGTCATGTTTGATGAGCTTCTGCAGACGTTCGCTGAAGTAAGCCTCAGCCGGAAGATCGCCCGTCGAATTGATGATCATGCCGATTAGAGCATAGGTGCTGAAATAGAAAAGATCTGTATCCGGAGCGGTGATTGATCCGTTCTCAATGGCGGACTCCGCCTGTATATAAGCGATCCGGGCTGTCTCGAGATCGGAAAATCCATTGCTGACCCCGGCAATTCCGCTGGTTTCCGTGAGAAACTGCTTCAGCTTCCTGTTGAGAGCTGCATGATATTCCCCCTGCGCATTCATTAAGTCTGTTGTATTCACAAAGCATATGATGGCATTCTCCTTGGGGAACGAACAGGAGTCCTTGAATTTCTCCTCAAAGGTCCGGCAGATATATTCTCTGGGAAGGCGCGACAGCCTGTTGGCACTGTGCATGGAGATACAGACGTAGCGCTGTCCGTCTCTGGTCAGGTTCAGCTGCCACTTCTGATTGGCGGTCAGGGGATATTCATTGACCAGATTTTCCAGAGCATTCTTCAGGGTCGCCTGTTCGCCGGTCAGAATAGAAGGATTCCGTTCAAGCGCCCGTTCCAGAAGTTTTCCTAAAAATTCGGCAAGCGCATTGTCCTCCTCGCGGAACGGGCGGCCGTTTTCTTCGAGGTACATACAGCCGATATATTGATTGACCTGATTGAACAGATTTACGCACAGGTAGCGGGCGTTTGATATTTCGAGCAGGACGGCTCCGTGTTTATCTGTGATCATCTCAAAAGAAGCCAGATACTCACTCATCTGTTCTGGCTCGACTCGGATTTCATCGGGTGCTCCCTGTAATTGTGTCAGAAAGTGGAAGGAAGCATCAATCACATGGATCGGCCGATGAAAGAAGGAAACACTGCAGTCAACGATCTCCTGCGGATCCGCGGACTGCAGAAAGATATCAAACAGCTGTTTCTCCCAGTCATAATAGTGATCAAATAAATGGCAGAGATATTGATTGACGGAGAAAAAGTCTGCTTTTTCCCGGATGATCAGCAGACAGCACTTCTCCTGATAGTGTGACAGCCTTGCGCCGTCTCCGATGACAACGATGACTACATTTTTCTGCAGCTTCGGATGCAGGGGAAGATGATCAATCGTGGCCAGATACAGGTGATTGGTGAGAAAGGTAAGGTCGTTATCCAGGTACAGCTCCGGCCGGGAAATAGTCAGCTGTGTGGTCTTCGGACCGATCATACGGACGGAATACCGTTCTTTCAGAGCACTGTACACGATATCAGCATTCAGCTTCATATTTCTGCACCTCACTTTCTCCTCTCATTATAGAATCTGAAGGAATCACGTCAAGTTTCTGCACGTCATTTTGTAGGACTTATTTCCGGAAAAAGAATGAAAACTGTGCATATCGGAAGCAATTCGGCAGGGATACAATGAGGATAGTGTTTTTTCCCGAGAATATGAGCGAAAGAAATTTACCCGACAATTTGTCGGGTCAGAAAGGAAACGATCTATGAGCAGGAAAATTGACGAGAGAATTCCTCAGAATTCCGGTGTCGGAACGAATATCAAGGAGTATGTTGCAATTCAGTCGCCCTGGAATAAGCTGGTTTCCTATCAGGAAGCCATGCATTATATTAGCCGTTTCGAATCCGTTCTGTCCGCGGCAGCCATGCAGGCGTTGCGCATCATGATTCCGGATTATCCGGAGCGGGCAGAGCTGATGTGTGAAGATGCTTACGAACGTCTCTATACAACCGGAAAATATTACGGCAATGATGATAGCTTCGGGATCCATCCCTTCATGTGCGGCGATTTTCCCGGCGCTCTGATCGGTGACATGGGTGACGACGCGCTGCTGATGTGCGGGCGGTGTCAGGATTTTGGCACATATCGCTGCGAAAAGGAGCTGGATGTCTGTGACTGGGATATCGTCGGTTCTGAGCTCTGCCGTACCACTACGATGAGTCTGCAGGGACAGGCGAAAGCCTCGCGCGAGCGCCGTCCCGACGGCCCGACACTGGATTACATGATGGTCGAGGCAAAGGGCTGCGGAGACCGGCATTGCCGGATCATCGCGGAAAACCGCGAAAAATATCCGGCACCCGCTCATGAACTGTGGCAGAGCTTTGGCCCGGCCGTTACCGATGACTATAAGAAAGTCACGCAGGAAGAGGATACGGTGGAAGAGCCTATGATGTTCCGCGAGGAGTGCAATTACCACTTTGTAAACGGGACCAACACCGAGACAGATTCTTCCAATCAGATGATGAACCTGTCCACCGCGGCATCTTTGTACATATTGCCGGCAATTTCCGAGGCGGTGAAGCGGAAATATGTGACAAGAAAGCAGGCTGACCATATCCTGCACTGTGTTCTTGAGGCATCCGGCAAGGCAATGTTCGGTGAGCGCTACGCGATCAAGGGACTGCGTGACTGGATGGGAGTTCCGAATTCCATCAAGGAAGACGGACGGCTGCTGGCCGGACTGATTGAGATGCAGCTGCAGGCTTTGGTCTGCGGATACGAGGTGGAGGCCTTCAATGAGAACGAATGCATACTTGTTATAGAACGCAGTGGACTGGAGATCGGCGGGACCAGGGATATGGCCGAGGCACATGTCTCGATGTGGTATGGCATGGCGAAGACACTGATCAATGCGCAGTGGGCCTGCTGGGAGGAAGACTCTCCCGCCAAAAAGCTCCGCATCCGGATTGCCAGAAAAATTGACAAGTTCGCATAAGAAGGAGGGCGCAGGATGTATAAGAATATTTTTAAATATGACGATATGAAGCGAAGCGAACACATGGCTGTCCGGAATACGGTCGGCTGGTATTACTGGACGCATCAGCTGCTTGAAATTACCGGGCCGGACGTAGTCGCTTTTCTGGACTCCCTGTACCCTGGCAATATTGCCTCTCTGGCGGTGGGGCGTGACCGTTATACAACGATGCTGAACGAACAGGGCGAGATCATCGACGATGTGGTCATCATGCATGTATCCGAGGGAACCTACTGGGTATCTACTCTGTACGCGACCAAGACGGACGACTGGTGGTACTACCATCAGGGTGATTATGATGTGGAGTGGACGGAGATCACGGAGGACTGGGCGATGCTGGCTGTGCAGGGCCCCAGGTCCAGGGATGTGATCGAGACGCTCTGTACAGAGTCTGTCGTCGGCCAGAAGTTTTTCGAGATCCGCGACAATGAGATCAACGGCATTTCCGTGAAAATCAATCGCGCCGGTTATACGGGAGAAAAGTGGGGCTATGAAATCTATATGTCCCCCGATGACCTGGAGACCATTGAGGCAGCCGTGAATGCTGAGGTAACGAGGAACGGCGGAAAGCGCGTCACCGAGTTCCAGGTCATGGCGTGGACGCTGCCGACCGAGGCAGGCATCTATTACATGCGTGATCTGGCACACACCAATCCCATTGAGGTCGGACTGGATAAGAATATCTGCTGGAATAAGGACTTCATAGGTAAGGATGCTCTGCTGAAGGTAAAAGAGACAGGCGCCGAACGTGAAATGGTCGGATTCGAGGTTTTGGCAGATGATTTCTATATCCGGGCAAAGCAGTACGGCGGTCCGGGCGAACCGGTCTATATCGACTCCGAGGAAGAGGAAGTCGGCCGTGTTTCCAAGCTGGTGTATTCCTATGTCAGAGAAGTCAATAATGGCTATATCCTTGCAAAGAAAGGCGCACTGAAAATCGGAGACCATATCAGAATCCATGGCTATGACTGTGTCATCACGGAAAAGAAATGGATGTAAATCGTATTGTAACGGGCTGTTATATTTTCAGAAAGGTGGTACGAAATGAAATTAGAGGGAAAATCTATCGTCGTGACCGGAGCCTCAGCAGGTATGGGCCAGGCGATTGTTACGTTGTTTGCACAGGAAGGCGCCAGTATCATCGCGGTTGCCCGAAGAAAAGAGAGGCTGGATGCCCTGGCAGAACAGTTACGTGATGCTCCCGGCAAGGTCATTCCCTATCCCGGTGATGTATCGGATCCTGCTGTCTGCGAGGGCATGATCGATGCAGCTGTTCAGGAATTCGGAAGACTGGATGTGCTGGTAAACAATGCCGGCATCATGGACGATAATACGGCAGTGGGCGATGTTTCGAATGAGATGATTGAGCGTCTGTTTCGCGTCAATACCTATGGTCCACTTTATGCCATGCGGAAGGCTGTTCATGTATTTCTGGATCAGAACGATGAGAGCGGCAATATCATTAATATTACCTCAGTCGGTGCGTTCCATCAGACGGCGGGCGTGGCCTACTGCGCATCCAAGGCGGCAATTGCTTCTGCGACAAAGAATACGGCATTCATGTATATGGAGAAAGGGATCCGCGTGAATGGGATTGCACCCGGCGGTGTTCTCACGGATATTCCTCTTGTCATGCCGAAGGCGGATGCGTTTGGCTTTGAGCGAACGAGCTCTCTGCTGACACATGCCCCTGAGCTTGGTGTACCTGAGGATATCGCCAATGCGGCACTTTTTCTCGCAAGTGACGAATCCCACTTTATCAATGGTACGATTCTCACCTGCGATGGCGGCTGGATGAATCTGTAAATCCATATCGCCTACGAAAAAATCTGCAGATCTATATCGCTTGTGACAAAACGTGCAGATCCATATCGCTCCACGAAAAAACAGTTGAAGAAAAACAGATGACACAAAAAAGGAGACAGCCGGATAATGGTCCGTGCTGTCTCCCTGTGTCTGTCCTGCGTAGATTCCGTCGCATGAGTCGTATGACTGGATTTATATGGTGTTGCCGGAGGCTCTGGTGCCGCTGCGGCGGTTTTCAGCTCTCTGATATGCCTTCAGTGCATCCTGCTCTTCCCGTGTCAGTGTCTTCGGAACAGCAATTTCAATGGTGACGTATTCATCTCCGCAGACACCCTTCATATTCCTGACGCCTTTACCCTTCAGACGGATTTTGCTGCCGGACTGCGTCCCTTTCGGAATCCGGCAGACAACTCTGCCATTCAGCACGGGAACCTCCGCTTCACCGCCGAAGACTGCCGTCGTGTAAGGAATTTTTGCGGTGGTGTACAGGTCGTTTCCTTTCCGTTCAAAGCCGGGCATGTTCTGAACGTTTACCTTGATGATGAGATCACCGTTCGAGCCGTTCGGCTTTTGATTGCCCTTGCCTCTGAGCCGGATGGATTTGCCGTCCTCGATCCCGGCCGGTATCCGGATCTCCAGAGTGCTTACATGGCCATTTGAGGAAGACAGCTGTACCTTCCGGTTGCATCCATTGACGGCATCCATGAAGCCGATGGTAATCTCTGAATGAAGGTCATAGTCAGTATCGTCTGCGTCTCCGTAGAACCCGCGGTTCTGGCCCTGTCCGAAGCCGCTGAAGTGCGATCCGGAGGAATAGCTGTTGTAGTTCCGTTCATCTCCGAAAGAACTTCCGGTCTTCCCGTGGAACATATTTCCGAACATCTGTCCGAAGATATCATCCGCGTCATTCCCGTTGAAGTGGAAGGACTGATATTTCTTTCCGTCAGGTCCGTAGGACTGATAGCTGTAGCTTGTTCCGCCGTTTCCGCCGGTGAAGTTGCGGAAGAAATCGCCGGCATTTCCGCTGCCGAAATCACTTCTGCCGCCGTATGCATCGTAGGCTTCCTCGTATTTCTTCGGATCCATTCCGTTCTCAAAGGCAGCCATGCCGCATTTATCATAGATCCGTTTCTTCTCCGGATCGCTGAGCACAGCGTAGGCTTCGTTGACTTCCTGAAATTTCTTTTCGGCCTGCTTGTCGCCCGGATTCATATCCGGATGATAGCGCTTCGCCAGCTGACGGAATGCTTTTTTGATTGCGTTTTCATCGGCTCCCTTCGGAAGCCCGAGAACCTCATAAAAATCCTTCTTCATTATTATCTCACCTTCTCCCTGTGCTGGATTTCATTCCCCTGTTATTCATCATTTATCATTCCCCTGTAAACGTATATACAAATGACTGCGCCACATACTGTATAAGCTGCGGATTGCTCCGTGCTTCGCACTTTCGCAATCCTACAAGTATTCGCACTTCCGGTGTGTTTCACACACCTTCGTGCTCCTACCTGTTGTCGTCGACATAGCATGGCCAGGCTATCATACAAGCATGAGCCCGTCCCTGGCTTGCGCGTCGGCTTGTAAGCTCTCTGTAGCTCGCTAACTGCGCCGACAGGCATCGCACATAAGCTTCGAGCTTTCCTTGCGGTTGCTCTCAGCAAGTGCTCTTGCACCCTGGACTTATACAGTAAAAGCTGCCACGCCGACTGATTCCTTCAGTGACATGACAGCTTGTGTTTTTCTTTGGGTTCAGGGTGTCACGGCACCCTGTCTGGCATTGCTTTCAGCTGTCTGAACGGATCAGCGATCAGCCTATTGCAATCTTCTTCGGTTCCGGGGTCTGCGGTTCCTTCTTTGCGATATGGATGTGGAGAACTCCGTTTTCAAATTTTGCTTTGACGTCATCCTCGGTAACCTCATCGCCGACATAGAAGCTGCGCTCCATATTGCCGCTGTATCTCTCGATCCGGATGACCTTTCCGTCTTTCTCTTTTTCGTCCTTTTCGTGATGATCCTTCACGGCCTTAATATTCAAAACGCCCTCATTCAGGTTCAGGGAAATATCCTCTTTCCGGAATCCGGGAAGCTCAACAGTAAAGTCATAACCTTTCTCATCTTCCCTGATGTCTGTCTTCATCACTCCATTTTCCCCGTAAAACGGTGCCTGGAAGAAATCATCTGTCCAATCATTTACAAAATCATTTGTGAAAATACTTGGCATATACATCATAAGTCATTCCTCCTTTTGCTCATTCCGTTTCTTAAAATGCCTGTTTCACTGAATGAGTTCATATAATCTCACATATATTTTCGAACAGAAGAGCGGCAGCGGATTCGTTGCAGCACTCCTCAGAATCGGATGAAGCCGGGCCGGATCGCGCTGCCTGTTTTCTCGGAGCCGAATCCGGGCGGTCTTCCTTCATCCCCTCTCAGCCAATATGCTGTTCGGATTTTCTTCTGCTTTCTTCTGACATTATGTATACTAGCACCGGTTATTAGCACTGTCAATAGGTGAGTGCTAATTTTTTTAAAAAAATGATTGAGCACTGTTCGGCACTCCAATCTCGAGACCCTGCGGCTTGCTCGAAGTGGGGAGTCCGGGAGCCTTCGGCTCCGGGGAGAAAGTGTGTTTCGGAAGTTTCATTTCACCGGGACAACGCGTGCTTAAAATACAGTCCGTAAAAATCTCGCCCAAAAAATACCGCCCATAAAAAATACCGCCGGACCGTGATGTTCACAGTCCGGCGGAAGCTCCGCATCTGTTCGGGTTTGTGCTGCCCGGCAGATTATTTATTTCTGTCGATAATCGCCTCGAAGCTCTCGGAGTCTCTGGCACCGACTACCTGATCGACCTTCTGGCCGTCCTTGATGAATACAAAGTTCGGGATGCTCTGCACGCCGAATTTAGCAGCGAGTTCCGGATTGTTATCTACGTTGACCTTCACGAACTTGACGTCGTCATAGTCCTCAGAGAGACTGTCCATAACGGGAGCCATCATTTTGCAGGGACCGCACCAGTCCGCATACATATCTACGACGACAAGACCCTTTGCCTGCATTACCTCTGCGTCGAATTCGTTCTGATTGATCATTTTTACCATGGTGTATTCCTCCTGTGATTTATCTGAATTCCTCTGTGGTGTGAATTTTCGGTTGTCTGTTGTCTGTGTTGAACAATTACAATGTATCACGAAATTAAATTGTGCGCAAGCGTTTTTTAAAAATCTTCGCGGTACTAAATCTTCGAGGTACCAAATCTTCGCGGTACTCTGCGCTTGACACAACGTGTACTATACTATACAGTACACTATATAAGAACAACAGGGCGGAGCTCGGTCTTGCGTTACAGTTCATCTGCCACTAAAGCGGCAAAGATTTTACAGTCCCTTTGCCGGAGCATTACTACAGCCAGTTTGCGAAGGGCAACAGGACTGTAAAATCCTTGCCGTACAGAGCTGCGTGTGAAAAGTAACTGTTTTGGCTGTGGTGTGTAAAAAAAGACCGGAAAAGGGTACCGCGCATAAGAAATTTGTCGTATGATGGATGAAAATCCCTGACGATGCGGGGCTTCGAACAGATAAGAGGAATTATAATATGGGACAGAACAGAAAAAAACCTGGAGGACGTTATCAGAGATTACTGGTTCCGCTGCTGTGTCTGATCGCGGCAGCAGCAGTCGCGTGCGGGCTGTTTATCATCGGCAGAAAGGGATCGGGCAGAGGGGATCACAAATCAATGGGAAGCGCTGCGGCTCTTTCCGTGGAAGCTTCGGATATGCAATCTGCGGCTTCGTCAGATACGGCAGAGACAGAGCTGAAGAAAACTCCGGGTGAGGATTATGCCCTGACCGTGAAATTCCGGAACGGACAGGAAGTGATCCGGGGAATTTTCAAGGATAAGGTGGCGGCAGACGGGAGCGCCGATGAATCGGAGATGCGGACTGTCACGAGTCCGGACGGTGATTTTCTTTATAAAGAGTCAGATCTTCAGAATATGCTGAACAGTTTCCCGGAGATGCAGGACGCGAATATGACGCAGCCGGTAAATGCCAGGATCGAGAAGAAGGACAGCGGTTTTGAAATCGTACCGCAGACGGACGGAACGGTACTGGATAAGGAAGCGGTTCTGCGCGCCGTGGAGAATGCCGTCTCCGGCTGTCAGACAGAGCTGGACCTGACGGCAGCCGACGGGATCTACAAGAACGCGGAAATCTCCGCAGACAATGAAGCCCTGAAGCAGCAGCTCGGGAGTTTGAATCAGGCGGTCAGCGCAAGCATCACCTATACGCTTCCGACATCGACGCGCACCCTTGACGGATCAACGACGGTGAACTGGCTGACGCAGAACGCAGACGGGTCGTGGACAAAGGATGACGCGACGTGGAACCAGCACATTGCGGATTACGTGGCCCAGCTGGCGGCGGACACCGATACGGTCAACTCGGACCGGACCTTCCATGCAACGGGAATCGGCGACATCACCGTCAAGGGAACCGGATATTACGGATACCAGGTGAATCAGTCCGCGGAAATTTCGCAGCTGACCGATGAACTGAACAGCGGAGCGGTCACATCCAGAGAGCCGGTGTACAGTGTCACGGCGTACGCTTCTCCGGATGACAATAACGGCTTCGGGCAGAACTATGTGGAGGCGGATCTCAGCCGGCAGCATATCTGGGTATACGTCAACGGTCAGGTTGCCTACGAGACCGACTGTGTGTCGGGAACGATGAATGAGTCCTATTACACGCCGGAAGGAGCGTTCATGCTCCTGAACAAGGAGAAGGACGCCACGCTTCTCGGCGATCAGATTGCCGGAAAGGAAAATTATTATACTTATACACAGCCGGTCAGCTACTGGATGCCGTTTACATACTCCGGATGCGGCATGCATGACGCGACCTGGAGAGGGGCGTTCGGGGGCGATATTTATATCGCGAACGGATCTCACGGCTGTCTGAATCTTCCGCTCGACGCGGCGGCTCAGATCTATAATCTGGTGTCCGTGAGAGAACCGGTGATCATCTATTACTCCGCGGGGTACACGCTGGCGCCGGCGCCGGCACAGGTACAGACAGAGGGCGTGTATTACGACAAAAATGCAGCCGGCTGATCCGGAAAGCACCGGAGTACTGCAGGATGCGTAACCTCTGTACCGCAGGTTACATCTGCACGGCAAGATAGAGCTGGGTGCAACATATATCTGCGCCGTAATTATTTACGGACAAGGTGAGTGTTCAGCGCTTCAATCTCGAGAACTAGCGGTTTTCGCGATGTGCTGAATTGCTACCATATAAAGTTTCCATATAAATAACAGGGAAAGGCCCTTGTCTGGATCGAATTCAGGCAAGGGCCTGTTTCAGTGCGCCCGGCGTGATGACAGGAGAAAAGGTGCTGCCCGCGCGTTGCTTTTCCGGTATGGCATGAATCAATGTCATGCAGTTAAGGAGGAGAAAAACCACGATAAAAAAATACGATGTTA
>CAIFEZ010000014.1:49055-97303 GCA_903789595.1 uncultured eubacterium 1-6 | reverse complement strand
TAGACCAACAATGGAATCTAACTCATAGAGTTTAACTTAATGACATTGGTTCACTGTCGTTGCCCATTTTTCTCACATCCCGTGAACCTCTTTGTTATTTCAAACATTTTCTGGTGCAAAAATAATATATACTCGTATAAAATTTTACATTTATTTTATCTTTAGATTTCTGACAATTCAATACCTCCCCAAAAAAAAATATTCTGATATTTGCTGTTTACTTTTGTGCAATATAGCAAAAATATTTTTTAGAAATGATAGAATGTTCTAATTCACTGATATAAAATACTTTTCAGGATATAGAAATGGAATATGGATGTGAATAAAAAAGTGGTAAGAGATGTGCAGTTGATAACAGATGCACACTTTTTCCTGTCTTGCAGGTTTGCTGCATATCCCCACTCTTCGCAGAAAATGATATAATAATATTGAAATCAATATTTTCGGAGATTTATTATGAAAGTTCACAAGAACAACATCTATCACAGGCTGTCAAGAATCGTCACCGGAGGTGACCTGGATCTTCCCGCAAGCGACCCCCGCCTGAAGTCTGATTTTCTCAGAAACAATATCATTTTCAGCATAGCCGCCTCAATACTGCTCTGCATCATCGCCCTCATCGGTGTGATCGGCACGAACATGCCCTTCGGAGGCAGATACATTCTGCCGGTAATCAACGCCACCGTCGTCTATCTGCTGATTTTCCTGATCAATCTTGTCTTTCTGAGGCTGCTCTTATATGAACAGAGAAAGCCTGCTCCCGAGATGAACCACAGTCACGCCAGGCTGATCTGCCACCTTTTTATGAATGTGAACATGGTCCTGGCAAGTCTGACCTTTTTTACCACCCAGGAGAACAGCAGCTTCTTCTTTGAATATATCCTGATCACTGCCATCGTCTACCTGGTCCCCTGCTCGGATATTCCCTCCTTCGTGCAGAACGCGGTGTTCAACATTCTGCCGATACTGTTTGTTCTGATCTTCTCCCATCACGTACTTGCATGGCAGGATCTGGTTGACATCGTTGCACTGCACATCATCTGCGCCTTTGTCAACTGGATACGGTGGCTGTCCTTTCTCCGGACTGAGGCCGTGCTGTTCTCCGTCGAGAACAAAAAGGATCTGTACTACACCAGAAGTCTGACGGACGCGCTCACATCTCTTCTGAACCGCTATGCGCTCCGAAAGGATTTTTCCGGATATGTCAATCAGAAGCTCTGCGTCGCCCTCATCGACCTGGATTCCTTCAAAAAAAGCAACGACACCTACGGACATGACTATGGAGACAGAATTCTGGAGCAGACGGGAAAAAATCTGAAAAGTGCTTTTCACGATTACGGGGACCGCTGCTATCGCTACGGCGGAGATGAATTCCTGGTCATCACCCGAGACAGTTCCCGGCTGTTTTACCAGAAACTGAAGCAGTTCCGGAATCTGTGTGAAGACGACAGAGAAAGTGGGGATAACGGAAGCAGCGCTCATATCTCCTGCAGCATCGGCTACTGCACCGGCATTCCGCACTCGGAGTCCGAGCTCAGGACGCTGATCAAGATTGCGGACGATTATCTCTACAAGGCGAAGAACGAAGGCAGGGACGGCATGAAGGGCAGGCTTTCCCTGACTGACACTTCCCTTAAGCTGGCAGCGGAACAGCTCTCTTCCAGCAATCGTATAATCAGCATGGACGATGCGGCGAAGCTCTTCGCGCAGAACAACATGTCGGATAAGGCATGGTCGATTGCCTACCTGAACGTCAACCGCTATTCGGAAATCAATGAAGCACTCGGCTTCCGCAACAGCCAGATCCTTCTGGAGAAAATCCGCCGGACAGTTCTCCGTCATTTTCCGGATTCCGTCCTGGTCAACCGCGAGCTTGATCATTTTGTGCTGTACGCGGTGCTCCCGGATGCGGAATTTACACAGCAGGTCCGCAGGGTGCAGACCGATGTCGCCGGTCTGGAGAGCAGACGCATGGTCATCCTTCGTGCCGGGATTTATCACCATCACGAATCCGATGCGCCTGCAGATTTTCTAACTGGCATGTATAACGCAAGATATGCGTCGAACCAGGCAAACGATGTCTCCACAGGCGACAATTACCTCCGTGTCTACGACGAGGAGCTGGAGCAGAAACGCACAAAAGAGGCCTTCGTGCACAGTAACTTCATGGCTGCCCTGGATGCCGGAAATTTTGTCCCCTACTATCAGCCGATCGTCGGCTCTCTTTCCGGTACTACCTACGGTTTTGAGGCGCTGAGCCGGTGGATCGACCCGGACAGGGGAATTATACCGCCCGGAGACTACGTCCCCTATCTGGAGGAAAGCTCGGAGGCATACCGACTCGACCTGTATCTTCTGGAGCATGTCTGCCGAGACATCCACAAATACAAAGACCGGCTCCCGTCCAGGCTCTTCGTCAACGTCAATCTGTCTCAGACCGATTTCAAGATCATGAACATGCCCGATGAAATCGAACGCATTGTATCGAAATATCAGATTCCAAAGGAGCAGATTCAGTTCGAGATCACGGAATCTGCCTTTGCGGAAAAAAAACTGATTCACGATGCCGTGAAATTGCTGAATAAACGCGGCTACCGCGTCTGGATGGATGATTTCGGCATCGGACAGTCCTCTCTGTCCGCCTTCAATAATTACGAGGTTCAGGGAGTCAAAATCGATCAGTCCTTTTTTGCGGATCTCGCAAGCCAGAGAACCAAAATCATCATCCGGAGTATTGTGGAACTGTGCCATGAAACCGGAAGCCTGATGATTGCGGAAGGGGTAGAAACCGCGGAACAGCTCTGGTACGCGCAGCAATGGGGCATGAACTTTATACAGGGTTTCTTCTTCAGTAAGCCGCTGCCCCTCGGAGAGCTGCTGAACAGTCCCTTCATCAAAAATAAGACGGACGAGGCGACCGACCGCTTCTATCAGACCGCGGCGGAGGTCAGCCTCTCCAACAATTTCCTGCCGCGCAGCCGGAGCCCGCATAATCAGGAGCAGCTCCGGTTCGCCAGAGCTGTGATCGTTCAGTACCCGGATCAAAGCCTGAATCTTCTCCGGATCAACACGGATATGCAGGAGCTGGTGAAGGACTCTGTCGTCACCTTCAACCGCTACCAGTACTCTCTCCGGGAGGATTTCAGTCTGACCCTCCGACTCAGAGAAGTCATACAGAAGATTGACGCGCAGAAGCCGACCCGCGATTTCACGGTGGAGCTGAACGGCCGGAAGTATTACGGACGGCTTTCGCTTCTCGCACAAAAAAGCAATGACGAAATGACATCTTACCTGCTGAGTCTTGCCAATTTCGTCATTGCTTCATAAACATACGTTGTATAAGCTCTTTGAAAACGCAGACATGCTCGTCGCACGCGAAGCGCGCGTAAGAGACTGGCTGCGCTTTCAAAGGCAACAGGTATGAGCACGAAGGGACGCGTAAGCGGCACGGAAGTGCTCATACCTGTTGGATTGCGAGAGTACAAAGCACGAAGCAATCCGTAGCTTATACAGTATTGTATTGGATTGCAGTTTATTTCTTCTTCAGATGCTTCAGCGCCGTCACGCCCGCCGCAACCGCGACTGCCGCTCCGACTGCCTTGGTGACCGCGCTGTTCTTCGCGTCTTCCATCGCCTCCGCAGCCTTTTTCTTGTCGATCACCGGTTCAAAATCCTTCTCCTCCGCCGCTCCGAGCCGGATCAGAAGCGTCTCCAGATCCGTGTTGTGCGCAAGCTTCAGAGCGCCCATGATCGCGGCCTTCTCTCCTGCTCCGATCGGCCAGTCCTTAATCATCTTGCCGTCGTTCATCTTCACGCCGGCCGTGATCAGATCGCGGATATCATAGATCGAACCCCAGACCTCCGGAACGCCCCGGTCTACCTTACAGAGCGTATATACGGCTTCCATTCCGGTCCGGATGGAGTACTCCGTTGTAAATACCGTATCACGCGGGGTCTCCGCATACTGTCCCAGGAAAGCCAGATTTACAGATTCCTCCGGAACCACGAGCGGACGGTCACCGTACTTTCTCGGCTCAAAGAAGCTCGTTACGTAAGGCATCATGCACGGCGTGGTGTTGCACTCCTTGTCCGCCAGCTCATCGATGTGGTCCACCGGAATTCCGATATGGTACAGCCACTCCGCGCAGAGCTCACGGCCGCTGCACATAAACATCGGCTTCTGAATATAGTCGCCGCAGTCGTCCCAGCAGTTCAGTCCGTAAACCCAGATCAGGCAGTGATCATCCGGCTGATCCTGGAACTGTCCCTGCCGGTTGATTGTCCAGCTGATCAGCCAGCTGGAATCCTTCGCCGTGACGATTCCGCCGGTTACCACCTTGCCGGAAAGCGGATCTCTGTGGCAGATCTTCTCAATGGCTTCGAGTATCTCCTTGTTCGCGGTGTCGATCGTCCAGGACTCCCAGCTCGTCTCCTTGATATCGCGGAAGAATACGTCCGGATGTCCGAAGGCCTCATCCTGCGCGGCAAGCTTCTTCCAGAGCTCCACCGACGGGCCCTGTCCGTTCACGATATGGACCTCCGGCGCGTGCGTCTGATCGCCGTACGCGGAACCGTCGCTCTGCGAACCGTTCGTCACAAAGACCAGATCATCCTCAGTCAGGTCGATGGCCTTCTCCTCGCCGTCCTGCGTGTACTCCAGTCTGACGGCCTGCTTCCTCGACGGCTTGCAGTCGCAGACAATATTCGTCACCTGCGTATTGTATTTGATCACCGCTCCCGCGTCCTGAATGTACTTCACCATCGGAAGAATCATCGACTCATACTGATTGTACCGTGTGAAGCGCAGCGCGCTCAGATCCGGCAGTCCGTCGATATGATGGACATAGCGCTGCATATATTTCTTCATCTCGAGGGCACTGTGCCACTTCTCGAACGCGAACATAGTCTGCCAGTAGATCCAGAAATTCGTCTTGTAGAAATCCTCGTCGAACATATCGTCGATGGTCTTGTCCTCAAGCTCCTTGTCGCTGGCGAACATCAGCTTCATCAGCTGTTTCTCCGCGTTCTTGTTCAGATCATACTTTCTGTCTGTATGCGCGTCCTGCCCCTGCTTCTCCGTCACACGGCACAGGGAATAGTTCGGATCCTCCTTGTTCAGCTTGTAGTACTCGGAAAAAATCGTCTCTCCGGGATTGACAATCGACGGAATGGAACGGAACAGATCCCACATACACTCAAAGTGGTTGTCCATCTCACGGCCGCCCCGCATGATGTAGCCCTTCTGCGGATCGTGAAGGCCGTCGCATGAACCTCCCGCAAGCGGAAGCGACTCGAACAGGGTAATATTCTCTCCCGGCATCTGCGCGTCACGAATCAGATAGCACGCTGCCGAAAGCCCTCCCAGGCCGGTTCCTACAATATATGCATGTTTCTTCTCAATTCCTTCCGGTTTCTCAGGTGTTGCAAATGCTTCATAATTTCCACTGCTGTAATACATGGCATATACCTCCTGCGCAAATGACCATTAGTCATTTTTATAGGCCTAGCATACGACAAAAAATAATGTCCGTCAAGAATGACGGACAATTTGATAAAAATTTAATATTCTTTATATTTGGATAATTGCTTCCGTGATCGGTGTTTCCTTTTTCCGCACTTATCTCTCATGCATTCCAAACTTTTCGGCTACCGGAAATTATAACATGAAACGCCTTGAAATACACTGAACTTTTTGTGACAGAACACACGTACCTGTCATATTGTCATGCTTGCGGCCCGTTATGGATCGGCATATGGGGCGCGCAGAGACCTTCAATCATAACATCATGATATATTACAATTTATGTTCCATTTTCCTGACATCATCATATATTACATTTTTGGCATATTTGTATTACAATCTGCGAATCCTGTGCCAGAGCATTTTTTTTGTGATAAAATTCTTGTAGTCATATATTTTGTGAATATGCATCGGAAGCCTTGTTCGATGATGTGCTGAGATTTCTGGCAGTCCGGAATGGCTGGATAATTGTTTTGACGTCGGAAAGACATGACTCCTCTGCATGCTGAGATCTTCGGAAAATCATGCGCTGATAGATTTCATAGCGGGAAGGTACGGCTCATCTGCGTATTGAGGCACTTGGAAAGTGAGGGGGATTTTATGAAAAGGAAAATGGTTGTTGCAGTTCTGGCTATGACAGTCGCAATGAGCGCGGTGAATGTTCAGGCGGCAGATCTTGATCTCGGCAGTGCGCCCGGGTCCGCAGGAATAAATATCCCGATCGTCGGTGTCGGAAGCTCAGACCAGTCGGACAGCATATCCGAGACAGCGCTCAGCACCGATGATCTCTATCCGAAAGGCACTCCCGAAGAGGCAAAGCCGGCCAGACTTGCGTCCGCAAGATTCCTGCTGGGATCGGTCGGGCTGTTTGACTATTATCATTCCTATGATGCCCTGAATGCCATCTATAACAGCCAGTACGCATCATCCACCACGCCGGGCGCCTATTATGACGCTACTGATATGAACTACATGGGGGATAGTCTGCATTTCATCGATGAGTGCAACGGCCTCCGCGCAAAGCACGGTCTTCCCGCCCTGAAGGTGACCGACTATCTGATGGCCTGCGAGGAAGCGGATGTCAACTGGTCAAAGGACCACACCGCGCACGCAAAACAGTTCTACATGGGAGAAAATCTTGCCTGGGGATATTCCGATCCGTTCAGCGGATGGTATGATAAGGAAAAAGCACTGTATGATTCCGGAACTACCGATCCGGAACAAACCGGCCACTATCTGAACATCATCGATCCGTCCTATACCACGACAGGTTTCGCGATCACCGATCTGGGCACAAACCCCTACGGCGTTACGATGGGGCAGGCATTCCACTATGACGGCGGGTCAGAAGCCTACACCACCGAAGAGTATCGACGCAGAATCTCTGACTATGCGAATTATCTGACCGGAAATCTGTTCAGCGATGTGGCAGACCTGACCAGTTATTATTTTAATGCCGTTTACTGGGCGCGCGCGAAGGGCATCACAAACGGCACAGGAGAGAATGCTTTTTCCCCGGACAGCGACTGCTATCGCGGTCAGATGGTTCAGTTTCTGTATAATATGAAAGGCAAGCCTTCTGTTTCGGCATCCGCTTCCTTCAAGGACGTCGCTGCAACGGACTACTTCTCAAATGCCGTTTCGTGGGCTGCGGAAAATGGAGTGACCTCCGGCACCGGCAACGGAAGGTTCAGTCCGAACGGCCCGTGCACCAGAGCTCAGATGGTACAGTTTCTCTACAACCTGGCTGGCAAACCCGCGGTAACATCAGAATCCGGCTTCTCAGATGTCTCCGCTGACAGTGTCTACGCACGCGCAATTACCTGGGCGAAGGATAATCACATCACGAGCGGAACCGGAGACGGCAAGTTCAGCCCGAACGTTACCTGCAAGCGGGGACAGATGGCAGTGTTCCTGAAGAACTACAGCGATAATGTAGGAATCTGACAAGCGTCCGGAGCTGAATGAGATCTGACTGAGTTCTGAATGAGTTCTGAATGAGTTCTGAATGAGGTCGGATTTGCAGAACAACATGATGAGACCGGGGCAGATATTATCACCTGCCCCGGTCTGCTTTTTCCCGCTGCATTATACATTCAGACAGATTGTTCTGACCTCACCATCCAGAAACTTAACATGAAATGTCAGAGGATCCGCAATAACGATTTCCTCCAGCACCATCCGGGTCAGCTCAGGAATTTCGAATTCTAACTTTCCTTCTGCGGTCAGCTCTTTCATCTGCTTTCCCCGAAGCCGGTCCAGGGCATTGCCGCTCTCCTCGAGGCTGCCCCAGAATTTCAGATTTTTCTCCCGCTGAAGAACAATGTCATTCCATGCATTTATAAATATATAGACATTGTCTATTTCGCATTATATCTGCTTTTACAACCCGCTCAAGTGTCAATATCGGGAATGCGACCATATATTTGCAGATTTCAAATTCTGTCCATATGACGTTGCTGACAGGTGCGCCGCGTCTGGCTGTCGTAGAACTTTTCCCGCGTGGCCCGGATGGTTGATGAAAAACAGGCAGTACCTGCGGTATCATCCGCGGTCTCTGCCTGTTTCTTCAGTAAAGCTCTATTCGATTTTGATGTAAACCTTCTCCTCGGGCTGGTCGTTCCGGTCGTCCTGATAATATACCAGCCGCTCCGCAAAGTATTCCAGCATATCTTCCATGAGCTTCAGGTACTCCGGCGGCATCTGATCGGCCATATCCAGAATCTTGTCGAAGAGGTTCTCACAGATAAACTTCGTGTATTCCTGATAAACCTCCCGGCCTCTCTGTGTCGATTTTACATAGATGTTCTTCTGATTGCCCTCGCAGTGGAATTTCTCGAGAAGGCCCTTGTCCACCAGACTTTTGACATTCTTGGAAAATGTTGCCTTGCTGACGCCCAGCCTTTCGGCCATCTCGGTCATCTTCTCGTCGCCGTCTTCCGCCTCAAGAATATACTCCAGCGTCTGAATCTGCGACGCGGAAAACATCGTATCCGTTCCGAAGCTTCTCTGCTTTCGGAACGTATACGCATACGCGTTACCATATCTGATCATTTTTTCAATCAGGGAACGATGCCGTCCCTTCCACTGTAGTTTCATATTTGCACACGCTTTCCCAGATGAAACATTCAGGGTCAGAAGAGAGCCGTCCCTCAGGAAGAACTTTCTTGCTGTCTGCGGCTGAATTCTGCCGTTCCGATCTTAAAGAATTCTCGTTACTAGTACTGTATATTATAACTTACATATGGATAAATATCCACTCCTTTACCTCTCACATGCGCTTGAACATCCACTCCTTACATCTCATATATGCTTGAATATCCACTCCCTTACCTCTCACATATGCTTGAACATCCACTCTTTTACATCTTCAAAGACTTCTTCTTTTCCGATCTCATTCGTCAGCTCATGCCGTTTGCCCTCGTACAGGTGCATGCTGACATCCTTGATTCCGGCTGCCTGATAGCTTTCATAAACCTTCTTCACGCCTTCTCCGTAGGAGCCGACCGGATCCTCCTTGCCTGAAATCAGCAGGATCGGCACATCCTTCGGAATTTTTTCCATATTCTTCGGCTTCTGAATATAGCGCAGCGTACCAAAGAGCGTCTGATATCCGTTTATGGTGAACGTATAGGTGCAAAACTTGTCCGCATTGTATATGTCCACGATCGCCTCGTCGTGGGTCAGCCAGTCATTCGGTGTGCGCGGATTCTCGATGTGATCCAGATATCCTGTAAAGGAAAGCTTCTTCAAAAACGGGGAACGGTAACGCTCTCCGTGGATCATCTTCAGCCAGCCCGCCACAAAACCGGCGACATTCAGTACAGAGGTCGGCGTATAACCGGTTCCCGAAAGAATCGCGCCGTCCAATTCGTCACCATAGGTCATCAGATATCTTCTCGCCAGAAAAGAGCCCATGCTGTGTCCGAACAGGAAGTACGGGATCTTTCCGTATTTCATCTTCGCATTGACGGTTACCGAATGAAGATCATCCACTATGGTTTTGCTCTTTTCAGCACCGATATAGCCAAGATCCTCGTCGCAGCTCGCCGTTTTGCCGTGACCCAGATGATCATTTCCGATCACCAGAATCCCCTGCTGGTTCAGCCAGCCGGCAAATCCGGCGAATCGTTCTACATACTCAACCATGCCGTGTGAAATCTGCAGAATTGCTTTCGGTTCCGCTTCCGGTTCCCAGATCACGACGTGCAATTTGTTCTTCTGGTCTGTAGACGGTAAATAGAGTTCCTTCATAAAAAACCACCCCCGATATGAAATGTAAAATGTACTATGACTCTTTCACCATCGTTTCTGTTTCTTCGATGATGAAAGAGTCTTCAATAATAAATTTTTCTTTTCTCCACGTATGAACAAGAAATGCATTGTGCAGATATTATCGTTTTTTGTTTATTGAAGAGATCTTTTCGTTCTATAATTTAATCATATGGTTGCGTATCGAAACTATCAAGTCTCAATAGTCAACAGAATATTCATTGATGATTTGTATACTTTCAATAAACTTCAAAAAATACAGGACGAAAACTGGCGTTTTGTCCGAAGACGCAGGCGAGCAGAATCTCTCCGCTGCCTCTGCTTCCCCGGTACGTCTTCACGATCTGGACTTCTCCAGTTGACAAATATCCGGCAACGCCATATAGTTACCGATGGTATTTACCTGTGTTATTTACTTGGGAGTGTAATATGGATATTCAGACAGCCAAGAAAGTCATCGACGCCTTCCATGAGGCAAAGAGAGTATGGGAAAAGCTTCCGGAGATCCCGGAGGGAATTGTCTCCTCACACATCACGACGCTGGACGCCATCGTGGCACTTACAGAAGAGGGACGGGATGTGTGCGTCACAGATATCAGCCAGCGCATGAATCTGCCGCGCCCCGGTGTGACGCGCACACTGAACCGCATGGAGAAACTGGGACTGATCGAGAAGACCGGTGATCCGAAAGACGGCCGTGTCATCCATATCCATGCGACGGACCGCGCGATGATGATTTACCGGAAATATGTAGAGGAGTATTTCTCCACTCTGTCCGTGAAAATGGATAAGCTGAATGAAGGGAACATCCGGACAATGATAGAAACTATATACGCTGTTTCGGATGCACTGAAGGAGGAGTGAGAAAATTGAACGAAAAAGCGAAGAACCCGTATGCGGAATCTTCACCACCGACGCCGCCGTCGTGAACAAGGGTTACGAATATCTTCGCGGCTTTGCCCCGGAGACCATCGTCACGGCGGTTCTGTTCAGCTTCCTCGGATATTTCAACGGACATGAAAAAACGGTCTGGACCATGTTTCAGGGACTGGCACAGACCTTCCTGGTTCGGCTGCCGCTCTCCTACTGCATGAGCATACGGCCGAACGCCAGCCTGACCGCGATCGGCCTCGCGTCCCCGACATCAACGTCCTTCGGAATCCTGCTCAACATCGCGTATTTTATCTGGATGACCAAGCACATGAAGAAGCATCCGAAGAAAAAATAACGAAGAACCGCCGGTTAGATCGTGCACCGCACGGCATGATGAGATTTTTTCTCCCGATACATCAGATCATCGATATGACGGAAGAACTGATCCACCCCGGAATAAGTATCCGGATCATAGAAGGCATAACCTGCCGATAGGAATGCACCGTTACTCCGCCGCCTTCAGCGGCTCGTACATAGGAATGCTCTGTTACTCCACCGCCTTGAGCGACTCGGCCATATTGATGCGACGGATCTGCCGACGCATCAGGAAATTGACAATCACCGCGAACAGTACGGTGATGATCAGTGACAGTACACAGCTCAACGGCCGCACTGTAATGTGATAAGTCATGTTATCGAGGAGAATCCGGTTCATCACCGCGTGGGTACAGACGATTCCGAGCGGAATGCCAAGGATTCCCGCAATGAAGGACAGAACCAGGTTTTCCCGAAGGACATAGAAACGCACCTCAGCAGGGGTAAATCCAAGCACCTCTACCGTTGCGATCTCCCTGCTTCTCTCCTCCAGATTGATGTTGGTAAGGTTAAAAATCACGATAAAAGAGAGTGCTCCGGCAAAGGCGATGATCAGCCATATGATGTAATTCAAGCAGGCCACAGACCTGTCTACCTTCGCCCGGCTCTCGGAGAGTCTTGTGATACCTGTCACACCCATAAGCTTGCTCAGCTTTTCTGCCAGAGACTGTTCCTGTCCGGCGGAGAGATTTCCGGTGCAGACAAGAAGCGTGTTCGGTTTTGCCTCTCCGAAGAGATCCTCGTAGGTTTTCTGCGAGGTCACGAGAAAATTTCCGATGTAATTGACAAAGGTACGCCCCGCCCGAAGCGTCAGCGCCTCCTCGGAAACCGTAAATCTTGTTCCCTCCGACAGCCCGAGCTTCTCTGCCAGACGTCCGGAGACAAGGGCCGATCCGTCCGCCGGCAGAGACAGAGACGCGCCGTCCGAAGCGTCCGAAAGCGTCCAGAAACCGGACAGATCCGCTCCATCCTCAAAGGCGTAGAGGCTCACAGAGCTCATCGACGAGGTCTTTGAGGAAACATCCACGACCTTGCTCCAGGCCGGCAGGACCCTCGTGACGCCATCCGTCGCTTCCGCCTCTTTAGTGATGTCCCCCAGAGCCTTCTGATCCGTATCAATCGTACATTCGAGCTGATAGATCTGGACACCGTCATACTGCTGACTTCCGATATGTGCCATCGAATCCCGGACGCCGAAGACCGTGACCACCAGCGCGCCGGAACATCCGATGCCCACCAGCATCATGAGCATCCGGATCTTGTATCGAAGCATATTCCGGAGCGCCGCCTTTCGCAGAAACGACAGCCTCTTCCAGATCGGCGTGCAGTACTCCAGGAGAATCCGCTTCCCGGGCTTTGCCGACTTCGGACGAATCAGAGATGCCGGAGTCTCCCGCATCACCCGCACACAGGCTCCAAAAGTGCCGAGTCCGATCGAAAGGACTGTGACGAGGAGCGTCACCGCCGCCAGTCTGCCGTCAAAGAGATAGCGCAGTCCGATTAAATCGTAAAGCGTGGAATATGCCGCCCAGAACCCACGGGGCAGAAAATACGTCCCCGGGAAAAAGCCTCCCGCCCAGCCGAGAACGGCGGCGCTCAGCGCATACCGCATGTACTTGCCGGTGATGGCACTTTCCGAATACCCGAGTGCCTTCAGCGTACCGATCTGTCCGCGCTCCTCCTCCACCATTCGAAGCATGGTCGTGACGCACACCAGCAGCGCAATAATTATGAAAAACAGCGGAAATATATTCGCGATCGAGTGGATGATCGACGTGTCGCTTTCAAAGCTCACATACCCCGCGTTTTCACTGCGGGTGAGAACATAAACCTTCGGTTCCGCCACGCTATTTTCCGCAGCTCCCTGTGCAGCTGCTTCTGAAGTGCCAGAGTCTTCTGTGTCAATACTTTCAATCGGTGCCGAACCTGTGGCCGCCCGATCTGCGGCTGCATTCTGTCCGGCTGCTGTATTCTGTGCTGTGGCTGCGTTCTGTCCGACTGCTGTATTCTGTGCTGTGGCTGCGTTCTTTGTGGCTGCTGTATTCTGTGCTGCGGCTGCGTTCTGTGCAGCGGCTGTCTTCTGTGCTGCGGCTGCGGCAGCCGCTTTAATCTCAGAAAGTATGCTCTCGTACCGGCTCTCCGATAGGGCCTTTGCCTCCTTCTCGACATCGTCCTGATATTTTGCGGTCAAATCCTCATATGCCGTCCCGAAGATCTCGTCCGGCTCCTTTTCTTTGCTGTCAGGATTCAGCACCAGGTCCGCACCGGTATAATAATCCGAAATAAAATTATCCGCAGGAAGATACAGATAGCCCGCGCGCTCTCCCGTCCCGTCGGAAGCGCTCCCTCTGTCGGAAGAGAGAAACAGCGGCGAGTTCACAAGGCCGACAATCGTATAGGTGTCATGAGCGAGAAGACCTTTTGTGTCCGCGTCATTGTCCTGCGAAACCGTGATCGTCCTGCCGATATCACTCTCTGAAAACGCGCGGTGATCCGCAAGACACTCGGTCTCCTTCTCGGGGAGGCGTCCCGCGTACAGACTCGGAACATTGATCCTCTCCGGAAGCGACAGTACCTGATAGTCCCTTGCAGTCCCCGAAAAATCCAAGATCACATCCGCGGTTTTTTCTCCTTCCGCATCATAGATTTCGGGAACCTCTCTAAGCCTTACAATATCCTCCCCGGAAAAGCCAAGGGTGGAATAGACCCTGTAGTCATACATATTTGCGGATGCGAGGTACCGCCCCGCCGCATCCCACATCTGCTCCTTTGTTACCTTGAGGCCCGAGAGAAAGCCCACGGACAGCAGCACGATCAGAAGAATCGCGAAATACCTCTTCTTCTGGGCAAGAATGCTGCGGCGCGCCAGTTTCCCGGCCGTCTTCCCCTGTCTCACCATTCGAGTTCCTCCGCCTTCTTCGGATGATCGTTGACCTCATCTGCCACAATCCGTCCGGACTGAATCCGGAGAACACGGTCCGCCATCTGGGCGATCGCCGAGTTGTGCGTGATCATGAGAACCGTGGTATCGTTCTCTCTTCCAAGATCGTACAGCATCTTCAGAACCGCCTTCCCGGTCACAAAATCCAGCGCGCCCGTCGGCTCATCGCACAGGAGCATCCTCGGGTTCTTCGCAAGAGCTCTGGCAATCGCAACTCTCTGCTGTTCTCCGCCGGAGAGCTGAGAAGGGAAGTTTCCCGCCCTTTTTGACAGACCGACCATGGCCAGGGCCTGATCCGCCGGAATCGGATGATCACAGAGCATCGCAGCGATCTCCACATTCTCCAGGGCTGTCAGACTCGGAATCAGATTGTAGAACTGAAAGACAAAGTCCACATCCCGGCGCCTGTACTCCACGAGAGCCTTCTCCTTCATGGCAGAGACCTCTCTCCCGTCAAAAAGGATGGTGCCGGAGCTCACCCGGTCCATGCCTCCCAGCAGATTCAGCAGCGTCGTCTTGCCGGCTCCCGAAGCCCCCAGAAGGACGCAGAACTCTCCCTCCTTCACGGTAAACGACACATCATCGAGGGCGTGCACCTGTCCATCTCCCTGGCCATACGTCTTGTATACATGCTCAAAGCGAATCAGTTCCATAGGCACCTCCCTATCGAAATCATGCAGATTATTTTCTATGCCAGCCCCTTATCCGCACATACATAAGAACCCTGCCTCAGATATCCGCTTACTGCACCAGCGATTCGTTGAAGCCCGCACGGAACGTGACGTGCAGAGCCTTGTTGAAATCCGATCTCTGTATCGGCATGATGATATGAAGGAGCCAGCGGTACCCGCCATCCGCCGTAATACTGCGGAACATACCGCTCAGAGCGCCGTTCTGATTGTGCTCCAGGCGGGATTTCATCGTTGCAGCATCCATGAATTTCGCGAACCGATCCCGGTCCGCGGGAAAGCAGTAAGCGTCCTTCCAGGCATTGATCACGGAAGACATGCTCTTCCGTTCCACGCCCAGTCCCATCGGCTGGCCGGACAGAGACGACTTGACTCCCTCCACCGTGTCGTTCTCAATATCATAGATGGCGATATCGTTGCACAGATAATAGAGATCGCTCATCGCCTCGACCTTTGTCTGCTGGAAATTCTTTACGTTTATTTCCACATATTCGATATGGACGGTATACAGATAATGGTTTCCATGCACCGCTTCCACAGCCCCTGTGAGCTGCATGTAGTGGTCCCCCGAAGGATATGCAGCAGCCTGCAGGCCCTTCTGCTTTCTGAGCTGCTGATCGGCGTACTGCCTGTGGAAGATGTGAATCGGATCCCCGGGCGTATTCATCTTGCGCTCCCAATCCTTCAGATCGTTCACATGATCTCTGGCCAGAGTCTCTCTGTAGGCACGATTCGTAAAGAGAATCTTCAGTCTGGTGCCGTCATCGTCCACGACACAGAGCGTCTTGTCCGTGAGATAATCAATGCGGCTCAGCTTCTCAAAATAATCTCTCCATTCTGCCGGTTCCATGGAAAGCCCTCTGCTCCTCAGGTATGAAAGCATATCCCCGACCGGCATCGGCCGCGCGAAATAATAGCCCTGAATCTTCTCGCAGCCGATTTCCCGCAGAAAAAAGTACTGCTCCTCCGTTTCCACACCTTCGGCCAGCGTGGAGATGCCCAGTTCCTTCGTCATCCTCACGATGGATGTAATGATCTTTCTGGACTTTTCATCGAATTCCTGGAGAAACGACATATCGAGCTTAAGCTCATCGAAAGGATACTTTTTCAGGATGCCAAGAGAGGAATATCCGGATCCGAAATCATCCATCCACACCTTGTAGCCCATCTGATGAAACCGCCGGATGAACGGATCGATCTTTTCTATATTCTTTACAAAGGCGCTCTCTGTGATTTCCAGATTGATGAATTCTCTCGGTACCCCGTACTTCTGCGTGATCCTGTCGATGGCCTCCGGCAGATCATCGTGCAGAAAATCATTCCGTGACAGATTCACTGATACCGGAATCGGGCGATCTCCCGCGCTCCCGTTCCCGCCGCGGCTTTTTCCGATCCGCGCGTAATCTCTGCACGCCTGCTCGAGCATATAGAGGTCCAGTTTGTATATCTGTCCGGTCTCCTCCAGCACCGGGATGAACTGTCCCGGAGAAATCATGCCGTATTCCGGATCCGCCCACCTCGCCAGAGCCTCACAGCTGCACACCGTTTTCGTCATGGTGCGGATGATGGGCTGATAGTAGATATGGATCCATCCGTTCTTCAGCGCCTTCTCAAAATTCCTCATGACATGGAATTTCAGCGATGTCTTCTCGAGAATACTGCTGTCAAACCAGGCAAACGCAGATGATGCTGTCTGCGGAATGGATTCACATGTCAGTCTGGCCCTGGTGCACGCGTCGGTCAGCCTCGTGCCGTCATTTGCAAATTTGAAAATTCCCACCTTCACGGCCAGATGATTCGCGCCGCCCTTCTCTTTCATCTGAGAAAAAAGCGCCTGCAGTCTTGCTTCAATCCGGTCGTACTCGGCATATGCGACAAAGTGGTCGCTTTCAAATCGTGAGGTCCTGTTCCTTCCGAAGTAGGATCCGATCAGCTCCGCAAGCGCACAGATCTGTTTGTCTCCGGCCTGAAGGCCATATCTGCTGTTGTAATTCTTCAGTCCGCACAGATCAAAGTACATGACCACGGAAACCTGCCCTTTTTCCCAGATCTTCTCGAGCTCGGGCATCGAATAGTCGAGGAAACGCTCCGTATTCTGCAGTCCCGTCAGACTGTCATAATGCTTTGCGAATTCCGCGCTTTCCGATGCGGAATACTTGTCCGAAAGCGTCGTCAGCACCGCCTCTACAATCTGATCGCCGCCCGCGTCACGCGTCTCATCCGTGTAGGTGATGAACGCCAGACTTGCTCCGTCTACCGTAATGTGTCTGCCTGTACCATGAATCACATGATATTCAGACTGATCTTCTCTACGGTTTCGAAAGACGATATCGTAGTCGCCGGCTTGTGTGGCGAAACTATAGGAATTCTGTTCCATCCTGGCGATGTCGTCCGGGTGAACATTCCGGTACAGGTCATTCCCGAGGCTGTATAAAGCCTCCTGGCAGCTGCTGTATCCAAAGAGGTCGAGATAGGCCCTGGAAACCGCGAGAGGTCTGATCTGATCCCGTATATACTGGTAGACCGCGAGCGGAATCGGGATATTCTCAACAAAGGCACGCGTGTCGGCTGAGAATTCATAAGTGTTTTCTTCTCTTCGCCGCCCGGATTTTGATTTTCCCGCTTTCATTTGTTCCGTATTACTGTCTTTTCTGTCCATATCCATGATCTGTTCGTGAAAATTCCATTTCCCATCAGTAATATTTCGATACGTTTGTGTGATTTCGATAAGTGTGTCCTGCACGATGAACATTCGCACGGTATATCATTTCACAGGCGGTATGCACTGCAGATCACCCGTTCTTTGTACTTGTGCAGTGAAAAGCAATCGATAATATTAGTATAGCAGGCTGCAGCGCTCCCAGAAGCTTGTCGATGACCTGATTTCCGGACCACGAATCACCTCTCCGTGAAGTCCGTCACAATCTGATTGCCAACGATCTTTTTTGCCTCATACATATACCGATCCGCGCGGTCGACTAGTGACCGTATTGTATCATCGTCCCGGACAACGGTAATGCCGATGGCGGTCTGACAGGAAATTTTCCTGCCCCGGACCTCGATCTCACATTTCTCTGCCGCCGTTTTCAGGCGAATCGCCGCATTTTTAATGTCCTCCGGCTGTTTCAGCTGCAGAAGGCCGACAAACTCGTCACCGCCCCATCGGCAGAAACGGTCTGCCTTACGGCTGTTTCTGCGCAGCATCAGACCGATCTCCTTGAGCATCTTGTCTCCTGTTTCATGGCCATGGGTATTATTGATTTCATGCAGATAATCCACATCTGCAAAGAGCACGGCAAATGGATTCCCTGTGCGTTTAAACTTTTCCATTTCCTCCTGCAGACAGGCTTCCATATACTTTCTTCCCGGCAGACATGTCAGGGCATCCCGTGTCGCCATCTCATAAAGATCGCGGAGCATGGTGGAATCATAGTCCTTATCCGCAAGTGGGAAAAAGAACGAGAGCAGCTGTGTCACCCTGCCGTCCTGATCCTTCAAAGGCATCAGAACGTTGCGCACCAGGAGATCACTGCCGTCCTTCCTCCGCATAAACATCTGCAGCGAAGATGACCTGCCAGTACGGTAAGCGACCACTGCTGGACAGAACTGCCTCTGAATTCTGCCACCGCTGGCAAAGGAACAGCCAAGAGGCATATCTATACACTTTTTGCCGCGCATCTCCTCGGACGTGAAGCCAAGAAGCGATTCTGCCTCCGGGTTCCAGTAAAGAACCGTGTGATCCGGTCTGATGATATAACTGCCAATCGGCATTTCATCAAGCAGCTGCAGCAGAGACTGCCCGCTTCCAGGTTCCAGTCCCAGCGACATACGCATCTGCACATGCGGAATTCCTGCCTCGACAAAATCTTTAGAAGCAACCGCAAAACCCGCCTTTAAATAAAATCCCTCTGCGTGTTTCTGCGACTCAACATATATTTCTCGTGCATCCAAGCATTCCCTTGCCGCCTGAATCCCGGCATTCAGAAGCCTTTTCCCGACTCCTGTTCCATGAATCCTTGTCAGCACCCGTCCCATCTGAACCGTTCCCGGCTCATCTTCCTTCGGGAACATCCGCAGATATGCCGTGACCCTGCCGCTGGTATCCGCACAAAACACATGAAGACTTTTGCAGTCAAGTCCGTCAGCATCCGGATAAAGGATCTTCTCCTCTCCTATAAACACATCAGCCCTTGCTCTGAATATTTCATAAAGTTCATGAGTTGTCAGTGCATCAAATGACCGGACATGGAAGCCGCAAATATCTGTATGAACATAATCCATCATGTAAATATCCTCCGTATTTGTATGCCGCTGAAACAGTTCGGCTTGAAATCTCCCGAATAAAATTGATTAGATAAAATCAGTATACCATGAATACCCCGTGCCGCGCTCTGAAAATTAAAAAAAGCACCGATCCTTAATGGACTGGTGCTCATAAGATCCCAGGCGATATATAAGACAATATTACGCATCGCCTCTTCTGCCTGTCAAATGAATATGCTGACCAAACAGCAGATTCTTCTGTTGCACTCACAACTGATCAGACAATCGGGAGGATCCGATGGCATTCGTGATGAGGGAATGCTTGATTCAGCAATTAACCAGCCCTTTCAGACCTTCGACGGTATAGAGCTTTATCCCAGCATTGTCGACAAAGCCATCCGCCTTGGGTATGGACTGATTACAAATCACGGAGTTTGACGCTGCTCAGTGGGCCGCACTGGTTGACACCATGATGGTCTACTCGAGGGAACGGATCGTATTCAAGCTCACGAGCGGGATGGAGATTGAGATTTGAAGAAGCCTGCCGGGTCAATACCTGGCAGGCTTACATGCTGCAAAACTGGAATTTGTCATACTGCGTGATAGAAAAGGATGATATCCTCATAAGTTCCGTCAGGCATATGGAAACCTTCATGTACAGTTCCAATTCTGGTGAAGCCAAGTCTTTCATACAGATGTATCGCATGAATATTGTCAGCCACCACCGCATTAAACTGCAGTATCCGAAATCCTTTCTCATGAGCAGTCGAAAGGCAGTCCTTCACCAGTTTCTCTCCTACATGTTCTCCGCGGATATCCTTTCTTACTGCATAGGAAGCATTGCAGATGTGCCCGCAGCGGCCGACATTATTGGGATGAAGAATATACATTCCGACGATCTCTCCGCTGGCATTGTCTTCGGCGACTCCTGTATAGGTCTGCTGACGAAAGAAAGCATCCGCATTTTCTGTTGTCAGTTCTTCCTCCTGGGGAAATGCTACGCCATCATCTATGACCTGATTCCAGATTTTCATTACTGCATCTGCATCTGCATCCGTATATTCTCTGATCTTTATATCCATTTTCATTCCTCCACAAATTCATAGAACATTCAAATCGCCTCTTATCCTCGTATAAACTTTTCTTCTGATTCTGGTGTATCCAAACTCGTATACCGTTCCACGGTCATGTGCAGGTCATACTTCTCGCGAAGCGCCGCAATGGTCTTCATCATCGGTGAAGCGTGATGGGCGTCGATCGCTTTCTGGTCGCGCCATCTGTCAATCAGCAGAACCGTCTCCGGATCATCCAGCGACCGGTAATACTCGTAACGCAGGTTTCCTTCCTCTGCACGAATTTTATCCACTGTTCCGCTGTCTGTCATTTTCTTTACAAAGGCGTAAAGAACACACCGTCATCCTGAGCAACATTATCATATTCCTGCCACCCCGACCATGAAAAGTTGACTGGGTACCACCTATTTCAGATTAACGCTTGGCATTCTCAGTTTATCAATAACTTTCCCACCCGGCATCTTCCATGCAGTCCACCCATTTGCTGATCTCCCGAGGACAATACTCGCTGCCGTGGATACAGCCTCCGGCTTTGAATTCTTAACAAACTCATTTCCCACAATTGTCCCATCTGATAAAAGATCTTTTCTTTTCTTCTGCATATTTGCCGGATAACTCGGACTTGTGGCTGCAGAGATCGTTGAGCCCTTAAGAACAATTATTCTTTTATCTGAAGTGTATATTCCGTTGGCATGAGCGTCTCTACTGTCCAGCGTAACTTTCATTCCCTCTGGTACAGATATCTTTGAATTCTTTTCCTTTTCAAAAGCCTTATATCCAAGCGCTTTTACCAACATAAGCGCATCTTCGACATAATCCTGAAGGGCTGCCTCCTCCGCCATCGTAACCTTTCCAGGGTTTGGTGTGTTAGCATTCTGGAGTTTATAGGTTCCTACTGCTTTTGCTCTTTTATAAAACCAATTTTCCAAGTACCAAATCATCATTGGATTAAGACTGTCATCCGTTGCTGTAAGAGCCACAGCGTCAGTCCAATAAGATTCCTTTGTGTTATCATGCTCAATTAATCTCTGTGAAAGACCCAGACCATTCTGTCTTTGTGCAGCCTGTCCGACATAAACCTCTTCGTCACCGAAGAGAAAATATACACCTGTTTGATTTAGATCTTTGATGTCTTTACAATTAGATATTTTTTCTCTCGGTATGTTATACCCTATACATATTCTTCCGGAGATAGAAGCCTGTATAAGACCATCCATATCGCCTTCGATTAAAAATAGTTTAATTGTTTTTCCATGCGCCATAAAGTTACAATATCCCCTTTACGCCTCAGTTTATAATCGTTCAATTTTTTTACATTGAAGCAGGGACTTCCACCCACCCGCTCCTGTTGATGGCTGGCATGATGTAATTGAGCTTGATATCCTACTCGGTCATCTGCTTTTTATCAAGAATCATAGCAGCAGTCACCCGCATTCAAAAAACTAATAGATAATATCAGTATACCATGAATACGGAGCATCGACCTCTGAAAAATTGAACATGTACTTTCAGCCGCCCCTTTCCCGTTTCTTTTTTCAGATCCCACGGAAAAGCCACATAAGCGCCGCCCTTTTCGGTCAATTCCTGCAAAACCGCATCATATTCGTATCTCATAATCACCTCAATATCTTGTCGAAAGACTTCCCTTTTGAAAGCTCGTCTATCAGCTTGTCAAGTTGACGCATCCTTTTCGTAAGCGGATTCTCAATCTCTTCCACTCTTACACCACATATGGAGCCTCTGATCAAATCTGCGCGTGGATTGAACGCTGGGGCATCTGCCAGAAAATCGCCATAAGACATCTCCATATCGACGCTGCGCATATCCCAGCCGGTCAGATAGAAGATCACTCTGTCTACCTCATCCTGCGTTCTTCCCGTTTTCATTGCTTTGGCTGTAAGAAGAGGATAGATTTTTGATACTTTCATTTCAAAAACACTTTGCCGTCCCATGCTACATACTCCAATCCACCAAATCGTATTGCTTGTATCATATAAAGATCCATTCAACTTTACTCATTTGCACCACACCTTGATCGTGCAGATGATATTATCGTCATCATCAGTATCCATATCGCAAACCTCAGCATGAAAGGGTTCTTCTGTTTCACCTATGATATCATATATTTCTGCTGACTGTTTTTTTGATATTTCTCCCAATTCTTCTCCTGTATCATCACAGACCAGATATCTTTCACTTTCGTAATTGTATTCCAGATCGACAGCACACCCTGTTTCGACCGCTTCGAGATTATTCTGCCTGCAACGTCCATTAAAGTCCCTTAGCTTGGTTTTGCACAATTTACACTTAACCACGTTCAGATCACTGTTCTCGTTTGAATAAAATCCCAATGCAATCTGAACTTTATTACGATCTTCATTGATATAAGAAATAAAGCTATAAATCTGATGTGCTTCTCCATCAGAATATTGTTTTATCATGCTCTGTAGAGAGTTTTGAGGAACATAACCGATTTTCTGATCGTCATAAAAAACAGCAATTGCATTGGGATCATATTGGTTATCGGGCTCAAAATCAAACATAACGAATTTTTCTAATTCCAATTTTTTGATGTCAAAACTTTGTTGAGCGAACCCTTCCACCTCAACATCATAGTAACTGTGACGCAGAATCCGACCGTCATCATCTCTAAACGGATAAGTTGAGTGAGACCGTTTTAATTTACCGTCTTTCATATCGTATATAGCCATTGTTCCGTAATTCTTTTTTCTGTCAGTCGGAAAGGAAACTACTCTTTTTTGTCACCATTCGCAGTCAACACTTCCGGCACGTCCTCACAGGCAGGAATCATCTTTTTGATAACGGCAAACAGCTCTGAAAACCACTTTGATGGGCAGCACCAGCTCTCTGATCGACGGCTTTTGTCCTCATAGGTAACGATGATCTCTGTGATTCCAAGATCCGTGCACATCAGCTTCTCATCCGAATCGAGATACCGGGGAAGAAGCACCTCCACCTGATGGTAAAGAACAGAGAACATAGGGCTGTCCGTTTTATAAAACCACCTCTGGGGCCGGTTTATCTCACTTTCATAATACGGCTTATACGTATATTCGATGGAATTCGGCGTCAACGAGATACGGTCATGAAATGCCACGTCTACCGGGCAATAACCGGAACTTCCCTTGATTGTGATTCGGGTTGCTTTCATTGACTTGACATATTTGGGATCTGGCATATGTGCACCTCTTTCTTCATGTTCAACGCTGCTTCAATGTGAATATTGTTCCACACAACATCATTACCTACTTCAGCCCATCAATCTGTGGAAGCAATTCATACAGCTTGGCAACGATACGCTTCTGCTCGGCGAGGGGAGGCACCGGAACTAACATTTGACGTGAAAATTCATCGAATTTCAAGCTGTCAACAGTAGTCACTCGTTTTGTATAATTCAGAAGAATGTTAGGTTCTAGTGCTTTTAGCATTGAATAAATATAATCTGACATAGCATTTTCAAATAATTCAAAGGCTTTAATGTCCTGATTGATTGTTCCACTTTGAGTCATGATACATATCGGAAGCATACGTTTTAGAATTCCGCTTCGAACAACCATTAGAATTGTCCCCGGATGGTATTCTTTTAAATCTTCTGCTGCGGTTTCGGTGATACGAAGAATCGACTGGTCAAGGTATTTTTTCTTCATATCCTTGGAAGTAAACCAGTTTACAGTTCCGTTCTCCCAGTATTCTTTTCTGGTCATATCAGGAGTTTTTCCACTACTGAAATAGCCCAATTCAGTTAATCGGACCCACTCCCAACTCTCCGGAATATCAAACGGTATCTCCTCTTCCGTGATCTCCGGCAGAGGCTTCTGCTTCTTAATCTTCCCTTCCTTAATCAGCTTCTGCTTCGCTTTTGCAATTTTCTCCAGCAGAACACTGGCCGGTTCGTCATTCGGATCCTGTGGTACCAGTTTTCCCTGAATCGCCATCTGCAGGATGGACTTCTTCAGATCATCCGGGAAGCGGGTGTTGTAGGATTGCAGATGGTCGTAGGCAACAGCATATCGATCGATGAATGGCATGATCTCTTCGATCTTCGCCACGATACGCTTCTGCTCTGAGAGTGGAACTAGCGGAATAATGGTTAATGATACTTTTTCACTATTTAGGTTTTTAACTACTGCACCACTAACCTCATTCTGAAACTCGTGAAAAACGAATGAAGAAGATAGCAAATAATAAAGAAATTCAATATCAAAGGCCGATTGATAATTTGATATAACAAGCCAACCGTCATGAATACAACCGTTGCATTTGAGAATGTAGGGTCTTCCATAACTCATGGAATTGGTAAGCAGAAAATCGCCAGCGTGAACATACCTGCTTTTACTAATACCCTCTGGTCTTATTTTTTCTTTTGTACTAAATATGTACTTTCCGCCAATATCCGAGTCGCTGATCTTTATCCAGTTAACACCTGAAACTTGATTTGTGGTATACGCCTTAATTGGTCTTGGAGATCCTCCTCTTGCGATTTCGCTCACAGATCCCAGTCTCACCCACTTCCAGCTCTCCGGTATCTCGAACGGTACTTCCTCTTCCGTGATCTCCGGCAGTGGCTTCTGTTTTTTAATCTTTCCCTCTTTGATCAGCTTCTGCTTTTCTTTCTGGATCTGCTGGTACAGTTCTTCCCCGGTACCTTCCTCCGGTCTCTGCTCCACGAGCTTTCCCTGCATGGCCATCTGGAGGATACTGTTTTTCAACTGCTGCGGTGTCACTGTTCTCCTCCCTCGTCATGCGGCAGAAGCGACACGATCTCGTCAAGTACGTGATCGATCTCTGCATTCAGGCTGGCGCGTTTCTCCTGATACTGCTGTATCAGATCAAGTGGTGCAAGGATCTCCTCTTCTTCATGCGGATAACCGCAGAGGTCAAGGTTGTAGCTTCCGTCTGCGATCTCCTGTGCCGTATACTTCTTTGCCTTCCACGTGTTGGTGTCCTGATCCTTGATCTCTGTCCGGTTGTTCCACCACTCCCGGACCGGATCAAAATGCTCCGATTTCATCGGCTTGGTCTTGCTGAAGTGCTTATAGCCCTCCGGCATATCGAGACGATAGAACCACGTCTCCTTTGTTGCGCCGGTGTGGTCGAAAAACAGGATGTTGGTGGTGATGGATGTGTACGGAGAAAACACGCTTCCCGGCATCCGAATGATTGTATGCAGGTTGAATTCAGACAGGAGCTTTTTCTTGATTGCAACCTTTGTGTTATCCGTTCCAAACAGGAATCCGTCCGGCAGGATCACTGCCGCTCTGCCGCCCTGCTTCAGTCGATACATGATAACCGACATGAAGAGATCCGCCGTCTCAGAGCTTGCGAGCTCTGAGGGAAAATGATTCTTCACGTCATTTTTCTCTGAACCCCCATAGGGAGGATTCATGAGGATCACGTCAAACTGGTCCTTCTCCGTGTAGTCGAGGACATCATGCATCAGCGAGTTGCCGTGGTAGACCCTCGGCACATCCACGCCATGCAGCAGGAGGTTGGTGACACAGAGCATATAGGGGAACTGTTTCTTCTCAACGCCATAGACAGACTCACCGAGCGCCTTGTTGTCGTCGGTGTCCTTTACCTGCTTGGACAGTTCCTTCAGCCAGCTCACCATGAAGCCGCCCGTGCCTGCCGCAAAATCCGCCATGTGCTCGCCGATCTTCGGCTCAATCATCTCCGCCATAAAGTCCGTAACAGCACGGGGTGTGTAGAACTCACCGGCGGATCCTGCACTCTGCAGTTCCTTGAGGATGGACTCGTAGATATCGCCAAAGGCATGGCTGTCCTCATAGCTGCCAAAATCGATGCTGTCGATGACATTGATCACCTGCCGCAGCAGGACACCGTCCTTCATGTACTGATTGGCGTCCTGAAACGTTGACTGCACAATTGCCTTGTTGATGGGCGTATCCTTGTCGGCCTGAATACCGTGAATCAGGATGTTGCCATTCGTATCCTTCACGTCCGTTCCCTTGAGCACCGGGAACAGCCTGTTGTTCACGAAGTCGAGCAGCTGGTCTCCGGTCATGGCATTACCCTTACCATCATCCACCGCCCAGTTGCGCCAGCGGCACTCCTCCGGGATGATCGAGACGTAGTTCTCCTGATCAAATTCCCAGTTCTCCTCCTGTGCATCATAGACCTTCAGAAACAGAATCCATGCGATCTGCTCGATCCGCTGGGCGTCTCCGTTGATACCGGCGTCATTACGCATGATGTCTCTCAGTCTCTTTACAAAACTTCCTAAATCACTCATCTGTCATACCCCATCAGGCCTGCATGTAGATTGCCGACTCCAGCTCATGCACCGCCTGCAGATATCCCGCTTTCCCACCGAAATACTTAGCAATCCGCGCAGGAGAGCCAAGCTTCCGGAAGGGATCCAATTTCAATATTTCCGGCTGCTCAATCTCATATATGCCTTCATTGGCATAACGGTCGAGCAGCGCCTCGATCACTTCCTGTGCCACCCCGCTGTATTTGTGCAGGAAATCACTCTTTTTGACGTTCTCCGCACGTTCTTTTCTGGTCAGCGGCTTCTGGTCATAGGCAACGTGGGTGATAAAATCGAAATCGTCCACGTCCTCCATGTGCTGATCCTTCTTCATCTTCTCAAGGTCGATGCCGTGCTTTTTCAGCTCGTCCGAGATTGCTTCCTTCTTCTCAGCCTGTGACCATCTGCGTACAAATGCACCAAGATCCGCATAGTCACCACGGATGTTTCGCCTCGTGTAGTCGATAATATTCTCCTGCCGCAGGAGCTTTCCGCCGGAGTCATAGACAGAGACAGTCTCCCTGACAACATCCACCGGGCACCCGCTCTCATCCACATATGGCATCGGCGGTTTTTCCACCGGCGGTTTCGGAGGATCGACTTCGACTGGCGGGCGGTCACCCTGTCCGGGCTGAAAATTCTCGTTGATCTCCACCGGTCCATCCCAGTCAGGATCTGCGAAGAGCCGTGCCACACCCCGGAAGTCCATGATGGTGAAGAACAGTTTTCCCTGATCCTCGCGCACTCTGGTGCCGCGTCCGATCATCTGCTTGAACTGCGTCATGGAGTTGACGTTCTTGTCGATGACGATAAGCTTTGTCATCTTGCAGTCCGTGCCGGTCGAGAGCAGTTCCGAGGTCGTCGCAATGACCGGATACTTGCTTGATACATGAATGAAGTACTCCAGCTTGCTCTTTCCATAGTCATCATTTCCCGTGATCCGGACCACGTAGTCCGGATTCTGCTTCACCATGTCAGCATTTAGGTTGACAAGTGCTTCGCGCATCCGTTCCGCTGCTGCTTCTGTCGCACAGAACACGATCGTCTTCTGCATACGGTCCGTAGCCTTCAAAAACTCAGTGATCCGAAAGGCGACCTCCTGAATCCGGTCCGCGAGGATGATGTTGTAGTCATAGTCCGTATTGTTGTAGATACGATCCTCAATCTCGTTGCCGTAGTAGTCCTTCTGGCCCTTGTACGGTCTCCAGCCATCAGAGATGTTCAGCGTAATGCCATACACCTTAAAGGGAGCAAGGAAGCCATCGTCGATACCCGTCTTCAGGCTGTAGCTGTAAACCGGATCGCCAAAATAGGTGGTGTTCGAGATATACTCCGTCTCCTTCGGCGTCGCGGTCATGCCAATCTGCGCGGCATCATGGAAGTAGTCCAGAATCCTCCGCCACCGGCTGTCCTCCTTGGCGGAGCCGCGATGGCACTCATCGACGATGATGAGATCAAAGAACTCCGGATCAAAGAGTTCACTGTAGTGTTCCTGATCATTGTCTCCGACCAGCTGCTGGTATAGAGCAAAGTAGACCTGATAAGAAGTGATGGTGTCCTTCCTGTCCCTGGCAAAATTAACCTTGTGGATAACACCTGCGAGCGGGGCAAAATCCTGTTGGATCGACTGATCGACCAGGTTGTTGCGATCCGCAAGGTACAGGACTTTCTTTTTTACTCCACTTTTTAGCAATCTGTAAACGATCTGAAATGCCGTGTAGGTTTTTCCAGTACCGGTCGCCATCACTAGAAGAATCCGGTTCTGACCGCGTGCAATGGCATCCAGTGTGCGGTTCACTGCATTACGCTGATAATATCTCGGCGGGTAGGTAGACTGGCTGGAATAGTACGGCTGATCGATAAGCTTTGTCTCCTCAACGTTCAGACCTTTGCCGCCATTGACACTTTGACGATACCGCCTCAACAGATCCTCCTGAGTAGGAAACGCATCCATGCCGATCTGCCGCTCCTGTCCGGTCAGAAAATCATGCTCCAGAAATCCGTCCCCGTTTGAACTGTACGCAAAAGGGACATCCAGCATCCGGGCGTATGTCATCGCCTGCTGCATGCCAAAACCAACCGTGTGCGTATTGTCCTTTGCTTCCACCACGGCAATCGGGTGATATTTGTTCAAATAAAGAAGATAGTCGACCTTCTTGGGATTTTCACGATATGCTATGTTGCCACGGAGGCTGATCCGGCCATCCGTGATCTTCGTCTCCATAGTGATGTTGACACCATTCACCCACCCGCTGTGATTGATGGCAGGTGTAATATAGTTGAGCTTGATATCCTCCTCGGTCATCTGCTTTTTATCAAGAATCATGGCAGCAGTCCCCCGCATATAAAAATCGATTGGATAAAATCAGTATACCATGAATAGGCTGTACCGGACTCTGAAAAAATGAACATGTGTAAACAAAATCCGCCTAAACAGAAAAAGCGATGCAGGCATTCATCCCGCACCGCCGTATTATTCCATCTTACTCACTTGATGTTGTGCTTATCCATCTTCTCTTTGAAAATCCCCGTGATGATACCGCGAAGCTCCTCGCGCTCCTTCTCCGGCAATTCTCCCGGCTTCTTTGCGACAGCGTACAGATCAGGATACTGATTCGCGATCCGCTCAATGGTCTTTGTCGTCGCGTGCTTTCTCACAAAGAACGGAATCTTCTTGAGCCACTCCTGCGGTACCAAAGCAAGGATTTTATCTGCAGCTTCCTTGTCGGTGATCTCTGCGGTGGAGAGGCCAGCGTTGATTTGTTTCTGTTCATTATCTGTAAAATCTTCGAAGCTCATGATGTTCTCCAGTTCTTGTATGACCATTTTTACTTTGATATTTAATACAGGATTGCTACGGTAATAGACACTAGCATAAGTAAAGTCTCTTGATCATATTCGAGATGCTGCTCCAGATCGTCGACTATGGTGCTTCTGCTTAATAATAATCGGCTATAGAGGGGGAAGATTATATGTCTCCAATCTCAGTCATTTTCTTTGATCCCCTTGTGCATCATATGCTTATTGCGCGATATATACACCTGTTAATTGCCCGCTTAAATCATTTGACCAAAGTCTAAAGTATACATCGTAGTGTCCATCATACTTTCCTGTATCTGCATGATTTTCTGCATCAGCGGAATATTTGTCATTAGTGGACAAAAGATTATAAAACGGCAAATTGTTTGCCATTCCGCTCCAGTTATTCTTAGAGTTGCTGTGCAGATAAACTCCTTTGATCTTTACAGCAGTAATATTGCCCCCATACTTTGGACCACCATAAAGTGTAATATTTGGATTGTCTGATGGTGTCATCGATGTGGCACCTCTTGGAAAATCTGAGCCATTATACTGAACGGCATACGTCATAGCCTCAGCATAAGCTGAGCGCAGATTAGCCACCGATGTCGCATCTCTGCTCTTCTCCAGCTGCTTACTGAAGATCGGAATGCTGATAGCCACAAGTACGCCAATGATGGCGACCACAATCAATAATTCCGCAAGTGTGAAGCCTTTTCTGTCCTTCACGATGATCACCTGTTTATATTTATTTTTGCTCATATTTTGAATCATTACCGTTTTTCAAATCCTTAAGTACATTATTGTACTCTGTTTCATTAGCTTTTGGAAATGCGCAATAATATCCTTCAATTTCTCCATTCTCAGGATTCATATGAATGGTCCAGATCCGAGCAACCTGATCGCCAATTTTCTTACTGTCACTGACCTCGGTATCCACTGTCCAGTGAGATACATCTGTATTCGTATAAACCTTGCCGCCGCTGTCACAAATCCAGCGATTGTCGCCGGATGAGTAATGGAAATTCAAAATTCCCTTTCCCACAGCCGGAAAATACGTATATGTCACCGTATCGTAATCTTCAGCACGGCCATGTGTAAAACTATTTGAAGCAGAAGTTCCATACTTTTCCATATTTTCCAGATATGCCGCTTCCGCCGCTGAGAACGCTGCTCTTCCATTCGCCTGATTCGCAGCAAGCCTTGCCTTCCTGAGCTGAGCATGGAAGATCGGTATGCTGATGGCAACAAGTACAGCAATGATGGCGACCACAATGAGAAGCTCTGCCAGAGTGAAACCTTTCCTGCTATTCTTGTTTTTCATGATGATCACCTAGCCCTTCATTACCACAAACATACCAGAGCAGTAAAGGTTCCATCACCCTGCATTGCTACATCCCAGTACCGGTATGTTCGTTTCGTGAGAATGCCAGGAACATCATTTTTGTTTTCGTTTCCTCTCACCTGACTTTTCGTATTCTCCTTCCACTGGGACACATCACTGATGCCTTTCCCACCTGCCTGATAATAACCAACGTTTGCAAAAGAATCATATATCTTCGGATTATTCGGGCTGGTATTACTCACACCTTCATATGTGCACTGACCAGTCACTGTATCATACCTGAAGTACATGTGTTGATTCGTATCTGCAATCGTCTTTAACTTGTCCTCCTCCGGTGCATCGATAAACCCGGCCATCGCAGTAGATAGAGCAGATCTCGCGTTTGCCTTGTTTGCAGCCAGTCGGGCTTTCTTGAGTTGGGAGATGAAGATCGGAATACTGATCGCAACGAGCACAGCAATGATGGCGACCACGATAAGGAGCTCTGCTAAGGTAAAGCCCTTCTTATTCTTTTTCATTGAGCATCACTCCTTTCCGTTTTCAGACGTTCAGTGCCTGTTACTCAATCAGTATGGAGCTGTTGCTTCCTTTTTGTAGTTATCATTTGCCTGAATCTGCTTGATAGATCCATCGTCATTGAATGTGTAGATATATCGATAGAAATAATAATCTCCAAACTTATAAGCAGTATTTTCTGCCAACGCAGTATTTACATTCCATGATGAAATATCATTGGATACTACATTGGCGCTCGAACTATAGCTGCTAATATTTAAATTATCCGCTATTGTTGGGCTGTTTGTTTTCGACTTTGCAACCCTACCAGACCGTATATCATACGCAATGATATTGTAAGAAGGATTTTCGAGATATGCAGCACAGGCCGCTGCCTCTCCCGCTCTAGCATTTGCCTGGTTGACTGCCACTCTCGCTTTTTTCAGCTGGGAGGTAAAGATCGGAATGCTGATGGCCACGAGTACAGCAATGATGGCGACCACGATAAGGAGTTCAGCCAGTGTGAAGCCTTTATTCATTTTTCTCTTCATCTGACATTCCTCCTCCACACTGAAAAAATCAGCATCACATTACATTCATTCTTAAATCTGTATGTGAACACTTGGATCGACAATCATATATTATTTATAGAAATAATAGTATTTTACTGTTCCATCCTCGTTAAGATCTACTCCTATCGTACTATATACCTGATCGCCAAGTAATCTTAGATCTTGACCGTTCAGGTCCTTCTCAGAATGAGAGTTCCAATTCGCAGGGTCGCTCTGTATCCAGCCTAAGATAACGGCCCGTCCAAGGGGTAGTCCACGATCTTTCATGCTTTGCGGCGATTGACGGTCAAGTGCATTATCATACCATGGCTTAATAGCGGTTCCGGTTTTAGTGTCATAATTCCAATGTATTCTTGTCCCATTTGTATCAAAATAGCCTGCAATCACTGCAGCTTTTGCGGCCCGCGCATTTGCCTGATTCACTGCAAAACGGGCTTTCTTCAATTGTGTACTGAAGATCGGTATGCTGATGGCAACAAACACCGCGATAATGGTGACTACGATAAGGAGTTCAGCCAGTGTGAAGCCTTTATTCTGTTTTTTCTTCATAACAAGCGTCACTCCTTTCGTTCATCTCACCTCTATAATAACGCCCCAACGTATCAAAATCTGCGGAAAGCACCCTAATTACGCCCCAAGGTATCAAAATCTGCGGAAAATGGCCATATTCTGCGCAATTGTCCACACTAAGGTCATGCTGTCTGCGGGGCCAAGAGCCGTTCCATCCATACTTTCTCCCTATGCGCTGATGAACCTCATCGTAGGAAATAATCACATTACGCCCGCAGGTTACGAAATCCGTGGAAAACGGCCTCATTCTGTGCAAAAGTCCAGGGGTGCTACAGACCAATGGACAGGCGCGCGTAATTCAGTTCTAGTATGAAAAAGCCCTCCAGATTGCTCCGGAGGGCGTTGTTTAAGCACCAATTAATGTTAATGTCAAGGATTAGGAGTGGTAGTAGTAGTCCAAGTAGCATTAATACCAACTACTCCGCCATTAGGATCAATTGTAATAACCCACGCTTTCGCAGTTGCATCACCAAGTTCTTTACCATTAATTGTAGTGCTCACTTTCCAAGATGCAATATCGGTATTTCCAGATGCTGCTGTTCCAGTCTCTTCAACTTTAGCCGTAGAAACCGTGTAAGTGTAGGTAAGGTTTTTCGATGTAGCTACATCTTTATCGCCCTTAGTGGTCGACGTATCTGTATTTGCATCTAACGCCTGAGCTACAGCTGCAGCATAACCAGCACGAGCATTTGCCTGGTTCGTAGCAAGTCTAGCCTTTCTCAGCTGCGATGTGAAGATCGGAATCGAGATCGCCACCAGAACACCGATGATTGCCACTACGATAAGCAGCTCAGCAAGTGTGAATCCTTTCTTGCTGTTTTTTAATTTTTTGAACATTTTAAAGGTCTTCCTCTGAAAGATATTTTTTCCGCCTTGCGGAAATAAAAATCATTACTGGTTTTATAATATATTCTTTTACATGATTTGACAAGTGGTATCGAAATAATTCCTGCCCAAATTTTTCTGTTTTTTTATTACTTTTTAACGAAACTTCACGATATCAGCGGATCAGGATGATATGCTTGAGCTGGAGCTGGTGCCGTCCGCGGAGCTTCCATCGGATGAGTTATCGACGATGATGCCGCTGGTGTCGGTTGCTCCCTCGAGGGTCTCGAAGAAGGTCACCTTCATGGATACGCTGACCGGTCCGCTCTGGAGGATGCCGCTGTCGCTGCCGGCGCTGATGTCGAGATCGCTGATCAGGCAGCGGTATTTGCAGGAGTAGAGACTGCTGATGATATTCTCCGCCTCTGCGTAGCTGTTGGAGGTAAAGGTGATATTGATATTTCTCCGGACAGTACCGTCTGTCGCCTCGGGTTCCTGGAAGTCGAAGTTGTAGACCGATGTTCCGGAGAAGATGTTGTTCAGCTCCGTCATCTCGTTGCTGAGGTTGTTGTAGGTGGCGACCTCGCCGGAGTATGCTACGGTGCCGTTGGCGATGTCCTGCTTCATCTGGGTGATTCTTGCCGCTCTCTGCTGCTCCAGTGCGATCTGACTGTCCAGATCGGTGGTATCATAGTTCCGGAGCTGTGATTCAAGATAATCATAGGTAAAAAAATAATAGATGAATCCCAGCAGGGCAAATGTCAGGATCAGGATGAGAACGGTTTCTTTTTTGGAAAATTGACGATTCAGTTTCATTGATCTTCCGTTCCCTCACTTTCTGCTTCCTGCTTTTTCGCCGCGAGCTGATCGGTCAGAGTCGGTCCCTCTTCACTGGAGGAATCGGATGTGGTTCCGGTCGGCGAGGTAAAGGTGATGGTGATCTCCGCCGTCACAACTCCGGTGTTTGTGCTGTCGTCTCCCGTGGACGCGGTGGACGGGGACACATACTGTACGATGTCGCTGCTCTGGAGCGCATTCACCACGTCGGACACCTCGGAAAGCGTCGTCTTCTCAATGGTCAGTGTCGCGGTGTTGCCGGAGATCGAGATGCTCTTGATGCCGCTGTCGACCTGGACGTCCTGGTCAATCACCTGCATCATTTTTGCCCGGTCCTGCATGGCCAGCTCGTCGGAATTCATGTAGCCGGTTCCGTAATGGCTGTACTGTCCGGTCACATCGTCATAGACGCTGTTCGCCGACACAAGCTCCTGGAGCTGTTCCTGCTTCGCGCTGTATTCCGACTGCGCGGTGTTGATCGCGCTCAGCTTGTCCAGCACCATGAACTTGGTAAAAATCCCGAGCCCCACGAGGAAGATGCCGAAAACCGCGAGGTCGAAGGCGATGCGCTTCCGGTTGTTCTCATGGTAGATCAGATTGATGTTTGTCTTTGTCGGATATTTTCCCTTCCCCCGCGCGCTGCCGCCGCTCTTCTGCGTCTTCTGCCCGCTTTTCGAGGCGCCGGGGCCGATTTCCATACTTAACAGATCCTTCAGGCTCAAAGCTTCTTCCTCCTTAGACTCAGAGCATGGTGATTCCGAGCGACTGCGGCCCGAGGGTCACGCTCTCGTCAAACTCCGGTTTTGTCTCGATGAGATCGCCTATGCTGATCTGCGGCAGCTCGACGTTCTCGGCGATCTCCTTCATCAGACCGTCGATCCTGGATCCGCCTCCGCAGTAATACAGCTTGTCGATGTTGTTGTTTGGGTTGTTGAAGCTGTAGAAGTTGAGGACACGCATGATCTGAACTGCCATGCTGCTGTAAATGTCCTGAATCTGCTGATCGTCCTGTACGGCGTCCTTATGCTCGTTCAGGTTGCTGATGTCGATGTTCCTGACTGTTTTCTCGTTCAGCCCGACCGCCTCCGCATAAGCCCTTGCCAGCTCGTGGCATCCCGGCTCCATGCTTCGCGTGATTTCATACTCACCCTTCGGGAAAAAATGCAGGTTGATGGTGTGGTCGCCGGCGTCGAGGATGACGTAATCCCGGCTTCCTCTCTCGATGCCGTGCCGCTTCTCGTAGTCCTGTATGATGGTGCGGAAGGCGATCACCTCGGGTGCGATAATCTCGAGGGTGAGGCCGGCTCTTCTGCACATGGCGGTGTAGTTCTGGATCAGCTCCTTGCGTGCCGCCACTGCCAGAAGTTCCATTTTCTTCTCGTCTCTGCGGATCACGGCATAGTCGTAGATGTATTTGTCGAGATCCTCTGTGATGTAATCGTGGAATTCATACGGCAGATTGACCTTCAGCTGGCTGATCGTCATCAGCGGAAGCTCCATCCGGCGGATGTAGGCGTTGTTCTCCGGCATTGCAATGGCAGCCGCCTTGCAGCTGATGCCGTTTGCCTTCACCAGCTCCTTGATGAAATCCCCGGCAGCGTCCCAGGATGTGATGCGTCCGTCCTTAACCAGGTGCTCCGGCACCCGCTCGCTCACAAACCGGATCGGGACGTTGTTCTGACACAGCGTCATCTTGATCCGGTAATTCCCGATATCGATTCCCAGTATCTTATTCTTTGGCATAGCGCGCCCTCATTCTCGTTTTTTCGTCTTGTGATACAGATTATTCTCTGTTTGTAATACAGAATGACATTCTATCATGACCGTCTTTTCTATTATAGCAGATCCGATCAAGTTCAGACACCGTTCCAAGTATCTGTTCACGAAAATCCAAATTTCAATGGTTACTGTTCATGCTTAACTGAACAGGCTCAGGTACCATCCGGTCACTGCCGGTCCGAACAGGATGCTGATGTAGCTCGCGATGGAGATTGCCGGGCCGAAGGGTATCTTCTGTTCCTTCCGCAACAGGGCAAAAATCAGCCCGATGACGCAGGACAGGATCAGATTGAACAGCCCTGTCAGCGGTCCGGTAAAGAGTCCCACCATGAAGAACAGCTTGATGTCTCCTCCGCCGAGTCCGTCCTTTCCGGTGATCTTGTCGAAGATCAGGGAAAGCACAAGCAGTGCGCCCGCAATGGCAGCACCGCCCAGAACCCCGGAGATCAGCTGGTCCTTGATCTGCTCCCCTGTGAAGGGAAGGGTGACGGCCCAGAGCACGATTCCCGCGATGATAAATCCGTTTGGAATTTCAAAGGTGTCCAGGTCGGTCAGGGAGAGTCCGAGGAGAATGCAGGACAGAACCATGTACCGGATCGTGAGGACGCTGATCCCGAACCGCAGATACACGCCTGTAAAAGCACAGGCGAGAATCAGCTCCGCGATCATGTATCTCGGAGAAATCTTCTCATGACAGTACCGGCATCTGCCCTTCAGAAAGAGGTAGCTGAAGATGGGCACCAGATCCGCCGCGGACAGCGGATGGCCGCAGACCGCGCAGTGACTTCTGCCCTTCAGCACGCTCTCGCCGTGCACAAGCCGCCACGCCAGGCAGTTGATGAAGCTGCCAAAAACGGCTCCGAAGACGAAGCTTACGACTCCGCCGTATATTGTCAGAAATACTGTAGGTTCCAATCCCATATACCTTCCTGTATTCATTTGTCCTACAATCCATACGGCAATTGCTTGGAGGCAGGTTTTCTGCGGTCCGAACGGCAGCACCTGAAAAAAGTTTCCCCGCAGTCCACATTGCAATTGCCTGGAGGCAGGTTTTTGCGGTCCGAACGGCAATTCTCACGATGATGCCTTAACACTGAGTCCGGCGATTTTCGTCCCGGTCTTTGCGGCATCCTTCTCGATCTGGTCCTTCTGCTCCGTGTTCAGCCGCCGTTTCTCGCTGACGGACATAAGGGTGTAATCGTAGGCGGTCAGCGTATGGCCCTGCCATCTGGGGTGAACCACCCTCCCGCTGTCCTCCACAGAAAGCGCGAGAAGCTGCCCGCCGTTCTTTCCGCCGAGATTCGGAATGCCGACCGCTCCCGTCTCTCCGTTCGCGTTGTGCTTCCGTTCCGAGCGGCCGTATCCCTCGATTTTGCCGATCTCATCCCAGCCGAGCATCCGGCTGTTGACGGCGTCGAAATAATAGGTGACATCCTCGCCAAAACCGTCTTCCATGTACTGAACCTTCGCGGCTTTGATAGCATTCTCTACCTGGTTCCGGTCAAAGGTCATCTTCGCGTCGTTCAGGTGCCGGATGTACATCTGCACTGCGAACATTCCGCAGAAGAAGATCACCGCGATCAGAAGTATAGCGGTCAGGTTGGCAATTCCCCTTTTATCTGCGTGAGCACTGCGGCAGCGGGACAAAATCCGCGGCGCGCCTGTAATCTTTCCATGATCCGTAAATCCGCCGCGTCTTCTCATCCTCCACCGCCCCTCATCTGTCCTGATTTCTTCTGTCATTCCTGACAGCTCACCCACTTGATTTTTATCTGTCTTACATCAGGTTATACATCGTGAACATCGGCAGATAGATCGAAATGACGATGAATCCTGCGAAGATTGCAAGGAAAATCAGAAGCGTAGGCTCCAGCTTCGCGAGCGCCTGCTTGATCCGGTAGTCTGCCTCGTTGTTGTAGTATTCGCCGATTGTCTGCAGGGTGTCCTCCAGCGAACCGGTCTCCTCTCCGATGGCGGTCATCTGCTTCAAGTTGTCCGGAAAATAGCTGCTCGCCTCGATGCATTTGCCCAGCGGCTGTCCTTCCTCAATCTTCGGCTGCATGGCCGCCACGTCGCGCCGGAACACCTCGTTGTCCATGACCTTTGCCGTCACCTCGACGGCATTGTTGACCGTAAGGCCGGAGGCCAGGAGCACGGACATCGTATCCGCGAACTGCGCCGCACTGTTGGCTGTGTTGATTTTTCCCATGACGGGCATCCGAAGCTGGAGTCTGCCCTTGACGAGCGAGCCCTTATCCGTCCGGAAATAGACCGACAGTCCGATGACCGCCGCCAGAACCACAATCACAATCAGCGCCCACCACTTCGCGAAGAAATTCGAGACCGCTATGGTGATCTGCGTCATCACCGGAAGCTCGCCGCCGAGCGACTCGAAAGTGCTCGTCAGGGTCGGGATCACCTTCGCCATGATAATGATCAGAACAATAACCGCCACGACGAGGACAAAGATCGGATATGTCATCGCCGATTTGATCTTTTCCTGGTTTTTGTTCATGTTCTCATAATAGATCTTCATCTTGGAGAAGGAATTTTCGATGGTACCGGACTGCTCGCCGGCGCGCACCGTCTCTATAAAGGTCGAGGGAAAAACGCCTTTTCCATTTCGTTCGAGGCTGGATGCCAGGCTGCTTCCGTCCTCCACGTCCGCGGCGACCTCCTGCAGCAGCTTCTTCAGTTTTTTGTCCTCCGTCTGCTCGGCGATCATCGAGATACACCGTCCGATCGGCATGCCGGATTTCAGCATGACCGCAAACTGGGAGCAGAGCACGGAAAGGATCTTCGCGTTGATCTTCGGCTTCCCGCCAAATTCCATGGAGAGAACATTCCGGGATTCCTTCACGGGGGAAATTTCGGTGATGATCGGGCAGGTCTGCCGGATCTTCTGCACCGCCGCATATTCATCTGTTGCCTGCACGACACCGCGGGTCGCCTTCCCGTCGGTGTCAATGGCGCGGTACTGGTACGTAGTCATACGCAATTCCCCTCTCAATACATAGTCTTATCTCGAATATCGGTTCCGCCACACCTGAAAAACTTTCTGTAAATCACGCGAAGCAAAACGGTCCTGGAATGTCAGGTCCTTCAGAACATAAACTTTTTCTTCATATAGTCCGCATCGTTGCAGGCCTGCATCGCCGTTTCCGGCGTGATCTTTCGGTCCGCGACAAGCTGCAGGAGAAAGTTGTCCATCGTGATGCTGCCTTCCACCGCTGACGTCAGCATCGCGGAATGCATCTGCGGCGTTTTGCCCTCGCGGATCAGGTTTCGGATCGAAGTGGTGACAATCATAACCTCGGCCGCGAGAATTCTTCCCTTGCCGCCTGCCCTTGGCAGGAGCTGCTGCGAGAGCACGGCGTTCAGTGTGGTGGACAGCTCCATCCGGATCTGCGGCTGTCTCTCCTCCGGAAAAACGCCGACCATACGGTCGATGGAATCGACGGCGGAGTTGGTGTGCAGCGTCGCAAAGACAAGGTGTCCGGTCTCGGCCGCCGTCAGCGCGGTTTCGATCGTGGTCAGATCGCGCATTTCGCCGATCAGGATGACGTCGGGGTCCTCCCGCAGGATCGCACGAAGTCCGTCCGCGTAGCTTCTGGTGTCCGTCCCGATCTCTCTCTGGTTGATGATGCTCTTCTTCGGCTCATAGAGGTACTCGATCGGATCCTCCAGTGTCACGATATGCTCGGCGCGGTTCTCGTTGATCCGGTTCAGAAGCGCCGCGAGCGTTGTGGATTTTCCGGATCCGGTCTCGCCGGTGACAAGCACAATGCCCTTCCGGTAATCCGCGAACTTCTCCGCCGCCCTCGGAAGGCCGAGTTCCTCGACCTCCGGGATGTGATTGCTCAGGATACGCAGCGCGGCCGAGATATGGCCTCTCTGATGGAATAGGTTGATACGGACACGTTCGCCCCCGATGGACGCCGCCATGTCCAGCTCTCCGATGTCCCGGATGGAAGCATAATGCTCTCCTGCCAGCTTTTCGGCTATTTTTCTGCAGTCCTCATCGGTCAGTACATCGCTTGTCAGATCCGTGAGGACGCCGTCCACACGGATCTTCGGCGGAAGTCCGCAGATCAGATGGATATCCGACGCGCGCATTGCCGCCGCTGCCATGACTATTTGCTCGATCTTCATCATTTCTTCAAGCCTCTCTTTTTTCCGGAACACCTCTGTCCAAATCAGCTATCCCTGCAATCATTCATGCATGCCGGGCTTTCATATAATCCTGTAAACTCTCAGGTCTCTGAAATGCGTGCAGCCTGAAAGCCCTCAGGTCTCTGAAGAGCGTGCAGCCTGAAAGCCCTCAGGTCTCTGAAGAGCATGCAGCGTGTAAACTCTCAGGTCTCTGTAAAGTGTACAGCCTCCAGCATCAATTATCTATCACGTATTGCTCAATCTGTGATGCTGATTGTGCGGATGATCTCGTCAACCGTTGTGATCCCGTCGTCCACCAGCTGATCCGCATGCTCCAGCATCGTCACATAGCCGGTTTGCTCCGCGAGCCTCGTAAATTCCTGCTTGTCGCCGCCCGACGTGATGCAATGGCGGAGCTCGTCGTTCATCATCAGGATCTCGAATACGCCGATTCGCCCGCGGTAGCCGGAATGGTAGCAGTTGTCGCATCCCCTTCCGTGGAAAAATTTTCTTCCCGGGTAGGTGCGGATTTTGGCAAGAGAAAGTGACGCCGCCTCGGGGGTGTACTCCTCCTTGCAGGTGGGGCAGATTCTCCGCAGAAGTCTCTGCGAGATGATGCCGCGCAGGCCTGCGGAAATCAGATACGGAGCGACGCCCATATCCTTCAGACGGTCGATGGCCGATACCGCGTCCTCGGTGTGAATGGTCGTGATCACCAGGTGTCCGGTCATTGCGGCACGCATGGCGATTTCAGCGGTCTCGCCGTCACGGATCTCTCCGACGCAGATAATATCGGGGTCCTGACGCAGTATGGAACGAAGTCCGCTGGCGAATGTCAGGCCGACCTTTTCGTTGATCTGCACCTGAGTGGCGCCGTCGATGTGATACTCCACCGGATCCTCCAGCGTGATCAGGTTCGTGTGCTCGCTCAACAGCTCCCGCATCAGGGCATACATGGTCGAGGGCTTTCCGCTTCCGGTAGGTCCTACGATCATGATGACGCCGCTGGTGTTCTTGAGCAGACGGTCGATCTTCGCGTTCTCATCCTTCGGAATTCCGATTCCCTCGCGGGTCAGCATCGCTCCCTCCGTACCGAGAATACGGATAACGATTTTTTCTCCGTAGATCGTCGGAAGTGTAGACATACGCATATCGACGTCGTTCTGCTTCAGCTTCAGAACCGCGCGGCCGTCCTGAGGGATTCTCTTCTCAACGATATTCAGGTGCGCCATGACCTTAAGTCTTGATGTGACCGAGCCCATCAGGTCGCCCGGGATCGTCATGATCCTGTGCAGCCGGCCGTCTACACGGAGGCGGATGACCATCTCCGTCTCCGTCGGCTCAAAATGAATATCGGACGCTTTCTCATTGTAGGCGCGCTCGATAATCGAGTTCACCAGACGGATCGTCGGCGCGTCTTCGACGTTCTCCTCCTCCGGTGTCTTGATCTCGTCCTTTGTCAGGCCGGCATCCGCCATCATCTGCGCCATCGCCTCGGCAGCGCCCTCGTTACTGTAAAGCACGTTGATGGCATGCTCCACGGCAGCCTGCGAAGCGATCATCGGAATGATCTTCTTCTTCGAGGTGTCATGCGCCTCCTCCAGCGCCATGAAATTCAGCGGATCCGCCATCGCCAGGAACAGGGAGTCCTTCGAAACGGAAACCGGAACGATCAGGGCCTTCTTCGCCAGTGACTTCGGAATATACTTCGACATCGTCGGATCGATGTCCGCCTTGCCCAGATCGATGTAATCGATACCGAGCTGGATGCGCAGGGTATCGATCAGCTGCGCCTCCGTGATAAATCCGTTATCGATGAGAACCTGCCCGAGCCTCTTCTTCTGCTCCTTCTGCATCTGAAGAGCCTGATTCAGCTGATCCTCCGTAATTACATGCGACGAGACAAGCATATCTCCCAGTCGTTTATTCTTCATTTCAGATCCCCTCTGCCGCCAATATCTTTTATCTCATATATCCCGGAATCTTCCCAAACCAGGATAAGATGAGATTTCAATTCACATGTATATTGTATATCTTTGCCTGATACTCATCACTCGGATGATAATTACAGACGAATGATGATCCGCCTCGAAAAAGCCTTTAAATACTTAGCTTAAACGGTCATACTATAAATTACATTCAAATTATATTCAAATATACAACAATCCCAAAATGCTGTCAATTTTAGCGGGATTCCCGCATACATTTACCATCACAATTGATTTTGTCTGGATTTGATGGTAACCCCGGAAGGATTTTACCTTCGCATTTGGATTTGCCTGGATTTGATGGCAGCACCGGATGGTACTTTACCATCACGGAAGCGATTGTGATGTGCTGATGGTAGTCGCCAGCTTGCTTTACCATCACAATTTTGATTCTGCTGATACGATGGTATTCCCAGAAGTGATTTACCATTGCATTTAAATTTGTCTGGATTTGATGGTAGCCCCGGTAGATTTTTACCATCGCAATTGATATTCCCCGGATTTGATGGTAACCTCGGTAGATTTTTACCATCACAATTGATATTCCCCGGATTCGATGGTAACCCCGGTAGATTTTTACCATCACAATTGATATTCCCCGGATCCGATGGTAACCCCGGAAGAACTTTACCATCGCAGTAAAATTTGTCTGGATTTGATGGTGGCCCCGGTGTCGGGGCCGGAGAACCATGTGTCAAACAGGACGTAGACCGCATGATGACCGGCGTTCTGCGCAGTCTTAAACAGCTCGATTTAGTTAGGTAATAAGCTGTTGTAAAAATTTAGCATTTGACTGCAGCGCAGAAACGGGCCGGCATGCAGCCGGCCCGATAATTGCTCTTTGTTTGTTCTTTGTTTGCTCTTTGTTTGCTTTTCATTTGTTTCTTATTGTTTTTTCTTTGTCTTGGAAACTGCTTCACATATCCTCAAGTACTTCACAAATCCTGAAGTGTCTCATGAATCCTGATTTGATATTTCCTTCGACGCTTTGTCTACATGCGCAAACAGTGGATCTGCCTTATTGCCGGATCTGCCGGTGTAGCCGAATTTTTCTTCGGAGATCTTGTCGATGGTATCCGATACCGCTTCGTATACGCCCGGATAGGTGCTCTCGGGACCGCCCATCGTCGTGCTTGGAATGAAATACATGTTTCCGCAGGCTTCCACCACACTGCGGACCTCCTGCTCGACATGTTCTTTCGTCCAGTCCACGCGGTCCACCTTTCCGTTGTCGATGCCGCCCTGGAAAGAGATCTTCCCGCCGTATTTGCGAATCAGATCCGGAACGTTGTTGGTGCTCATGACACCCTGCCAGATATCCACACCCATCTCAATCATATAGGGAACAAGTGTGGCCGCATACGAATCGCTGTGGTGTACGATCAGCTGTACACCGTTTTCCTTGTAATAACCGTAGATCTTCTTGTACGCCGGGAGAATGAATTCTTCAAACATCGCCGGACTCATGAACGTGGACTTCTGGCTTCCCCAGTCGTCATGATGGAACAGCGCGTCCGGATGGAGATGCCGGATTACCTGCTCAGCACATTTTATCTCCCAGTCCGTCAGGAAATCGATCAATTCATGCATTTCATCCGGGCTCTCATAGAATGCCATCATGCACTCCTCCATGCCCATCAGGTAATGCAGTTTTTCAAAAATTCCGGGAGCAATAAAGTTTGCAACGAAATACTCATTCCGGTCAATGGATTCTGCCTGCTGCACAAACGGTGCCCATGCCTCCTCCGGAAAATCCACGGAAGGTGCTTTCACGTAATCCCTCCAATGTTCAATATCCTTGATGACGACTTTTTCCGGGCTTGTGTCCGGGAACGGACCCGGCACATAATCCGGGAATTCAATGGTTACGCCCCAGCCGTTCACCGCTGTTCCTCCCCTCGGACAGTTGCCAAGCGCATTCAGCAGAACCGGGTCAAAAACCTGTTTCATGTACTCATACTGATTCACCAGCCGGTCCGGATGACCGCCGTGAATTGTCTCCAGTAAATTCTGTCTTCTCGTCAGCATAGAAGTTCCTCCTTTTCTATTTTGCGTACACTTTTCTTCAATATTTGGTGTACCCATAATATTTGGTGTACCCATTCAGTCTGCACTTTTACTGTTTCTTGCTTATTTCTTCGTCAATGTTCCATCACGTCGCATATTCTTTGTCCGGCAATGTTTTATATTGTTGTATCTTCTCTGTCCGGCAATGTTTCATTTTGTCGTATCTTCTCTGTCCGATAATGTTTCATTTCGTCGTATTTTCTCTGTCCAGCCGATAGCCGAACACAAGTATCAACGCCCCTGCAATTACCACAATGGCGGGAATGATCATGAATCCGATGCAGATTCCTCGTTTCATCTGCTCCGTTGCCTCTGCAGGATCTACTGTCGCAGAGAACCCGCCGATCGCAAGCGCCGCAGAAATAAGAATACCTCGCATTACAATTCCAAACTTCACGGGAACGGTAAGCAGTCCCATGACGGTTCCGGTCGTGTCGAATCCGGTCTTTGCCGAGCTGAATTGAGCGCAGGTCGCGAACAGCTCCGGATCGCATGTGGTAGTAATATTCATGGCAAAAAACGTGACTGCCATCAGTACGATTACCGGAACCCATTTTTCATAGATGAAAAATGCCGCCAGCATAGCAAGTCCCATGATGAGATACGCCCATACAACGGTCTTTTTGGCTCCTGCTTTTGCGACAAAGAATTTGGAGATGTACGATGCCAGAACCCCCAGAAGATTTGTGATCAGCATAAATGCCGCAAACATTGCCGGTTTCAGGGCGATATACTGAAAGTAATATATTGCAATACCATTTACCAGAAACAGAACCATGTACTTTGTCGTCGAAGAAAGCATCAGCGCCAGCAGATGCGGATTGCATTTAACCGCTGCGATTGCGCTCACCTTCGGTGCGGTTTCTGTTTTTTCCTGCTTTGCCAGACGCGCCAGCTCCTCTGCTCCGGTTTCTTCATATCCCTTGAACATCTTGAAATGCGCAAAGTAGGCGGCAGCCATGAAAGCGGCAAATACAAACGCCGTTGCGGCATAAGCGTTTTTTTCGCTCAAAACTGCTGTAAAGCCGGCAACGACCAACGGTCCGAGATAAGAATAGACAACACTGCCAAGCGCGGTCCATATATTTCGAATCGAAGAAAGCGCCATCCGGTCTTCCGTTGTCTTTCCAGCGATATTGATCATTGAGATATTCGCAATATACGGAATATTCCACGCGATCCTGCTTGTAATCATGGCAATCGTCATCACGACTACCATTACCGTAGGATTGCTGAGCTTCACAAACTCAAACATATAAAGGAACGGCACCAGCCAGGGTGTAAGCACCAGCCAGGAACGGTACCTCCCCCATTTGCCCGGCTTGATCTTGTTCATCCACGCTCCGTAGAAACACGAAAGTATCAGGTCAACGACGGCCGAGATCGTGGTAATGATCGACACGGTCGCCAGAGGCAGCAGTGCGATGTTGATGAAAAAATATGACGCGTAGAAGGTATCGATATTTGTCATCAGTGTAAAACCGAAATCCCCGATACCGAAAAATGTCTTCAACGTTCTGCTAATAGGCTTTGCCGGCCTTGCCTGTGATTCTGAACTCATAAATATCCCTCCTCCTGTTTTGTGCAAAGGCAACACCCGGCTGCTGCTTTTCTACTTTTCTGCTTTTCTGCTTTTTAGCTTTTCTGCTTTACATCTTTTTTGCTTTTTTGCTTTTCAGCTCACAGCTTTACAGCTTTTCATGCGTTTCCCTGCAGCAGACCTTTTAACATCTGTACATCCTGCTTCGGCGCCGTCCTTATGTACATCTGTCTTATGGTTTAATAATATCGTCTCATTTATGTATCGAAAATGTCGAAACTGCACATGGACAATTTATTTTTCTGATGTTTTCGTGTGCAAATAATGTGTTATCATATACTCAGATATGGAATTTTCTGCTTGCTCATAGGAAAATTCAATTCAGAAAGGAAAACAGATGAAGCTCAGTATGTGGATGATTGCGAACCGTCTGATGCCGCTGATGGCTGATGATCTGGCGCTTCAGATCCGTGATACCGCAAAGCCGGTTCTGAACAGCGCCCGTCTCGCATACGCGACAAACTGCGTATACGTGTATGAAGAAAATAATTGTGTTGTTTTTAACGGAGAGGGAGACATCATCCGGGTAAAGGGTCTTAAGGCCATCGAGGCCTTCGAGCTGCTGCAGGGTGTCTTTGACTATTATCAGGACTGGGAATCTCAGGTTGAGGATGACGCGGAGCACGGCCGGTTCCAGGATATCGTAGACCGCTCAGAACGAATCTTTCAGAACCCACTGCTGATCCAGAATGCCAACAGCCGTGCACTTGCCATGTCACATGTTGACGACCTCTCACAGATGGACGCGGAATGGCAGTATATCGCCCGCACCGGCTACTCTTCTCTTCAAAGTATTCATCTGATGCGCTACGAAAACGCCAGCATGGAATTAAAACTTCAGAACGGAAGCCACACCTTCCAATGGAGAAAAAATGAACAGATGACACTGAACGGACTGACAGAGGGACTTGCCTTCGATTCCGCGGACTGCGGCAGGATTACACTCCTGGAGAAGAACCGGCCCGCGAATCCCGGAGACGCCCAGCTTCTGCACCGCCTTGGTCAAATCCTTCAGGCGTATATGGGAAGAACACATAAAAGCGATAACGATTCCTCGAATGTTTTTTTCCGTCTGATACAGAAAAAGTCAGTTGATCCGAACGACCTGAAAACACAGCTTCAATTTTACAGCTGGAAAGCCGATGATGTCTACCAGCTTGTACTGCTGAAGCCCCAAAGGTTCGATGACAGCAGCACGGATCAAAGAGCTCTCAGCATTATACAGCATTCGATTCGTCAGACATTCCCGGAATGCATCTGCCTCAGAATTTCCGAATATGTGACGCTGGTTGCCGTCGAAAACACCTTTGTGCGGACGGAATTCATGTCTTTTCTACGCAGTTTTTCAGCAAGAAATCACGTAGACGTCGGATTCAGTCTCCCGGAACCAGGTCTTCAGGAACTGTCCTACATGTTCCGCCAATCGGAATTTGCCCTGAATCAGGGCAGATTGGATCCAATCGAGCTCCCCGCGGTAAATGATGCGGGTGTCCATCTGTCGCAAGGCTACCCCGTCTCCGAAAATGATTCTTCCGTTCCCAGCAGCAGTCTGATTCGAAACTTTCGCTCCTTTGGGAGCCTTTTTCTCCTGGGAAGCGACTCGACAGACCAGAAACTGCACTTCTGTGATCCCGTCGTCCGGTATCTCTGGAAACAGAAAAAGAGAGGAAAGCCAGAGCTTTTTGATACGCTGAAATCCTACCTGGATCACAACCTGTCTTCGCAGAAAACAGCCGATGCCATGTTCCTGCACCGGAACACCGTCATTAAAAGGATCCGGACCATACGGAATCTTATGCAGTGCGATTTCTCTGATCCGAACCTGATACTTTATCTGCGCCAGTCTATTCTTCTGCTGGAGACAGCAGGAAGCAGGAATTGTTAATCTGCATGAAATGATACTGATACGACGTCTGGATGAAATGAATCTGCTGCAACGGTAAATCCAAGGTAGTTTTACCATCGCGGAAGTAATTGTGATGTGCTGATGGTAATCACCAGTTTGCTTTACCATCTGAATTTTAATTGTGCCGATACGATGGTATTGCCGGATGTGATTTACCATCGCAGTTGGATTTGTCTGGATTTGATGGTAGCCACGGGTAGTGCTTTACCATCGCGTAAGTAATTGTGATGTGATGATGGTAATCGCCAGCTTGCTTTACCATCTGAATTTTAATTGTGCCGATACGATGGTATTGCCGGATGTGATTTACCATCGCAGTTGGATTTGTCTGGATTTGATGGTAGCCACGGGTAGTGCTTTACCATCGCGTAAGTAATTGTGATGTGATGATGGTAATCGCCAGCTTGCTTTACCATCTGAATTTTAATTGTGCCGATACGATGGTATTGCCGGATGTGATTTACCATCGCAGTTGAATTTGGCTGGATTCGATGGTAATCCCGGTAGAATTTTACCATCACAATTGTTATTCCCCGAATCCGATGGTAACCCCCGGATGAATTTTACCATCGCATTTAAATTTATCTGGATTTGATGGTAGCCCCGGGTGGTGCTTTACCATCGCGGAAATGATTGTGATATGCTGATGGTAATCGCAAGCTTGCTTTACCATCTGAATTTTAATTGTGCCGATACGATGGTATTGCCGGATGTGATTTACCATCGCAGTTGGATTTGTCTGGATTTGATGGTAGCCACGGGTAGTGCTTTACCATCGCGTAAGTAATTGTGATGTGATGATGGCAATCGCCAGCTTGCTTTACCATCAAAATTTTGATTCTGCTGATACGATGGTATTCCCGGAAGTGATTTACCATCGCAGTTGGATTTGTCTGGATTTGATGGCAGCCCCGGGCGGTGCTTTACCATCACGGAAGTAATTGTGATGTGCTGATGGTAATCGCCAGCTTGCTTTACCATCAAAATTTTGATTCTGCTGATACGATGGTATTC
>CAIFEZ010000014.1:0-48955 GCA_903789595.1 uncultured eubacterium 1-6 | reverse complement strand
ATTCCCGGAAGTGATTTACCATCGCAGTTGGATTTGTCTGGATTTGATGGCAGCCACGGGTAGTGCTTTACCATCGCGTAAGTAATTGTGATGTGATGATGGCAATCGCCAGCTTGCTTTACCATCAAAATTTTGATTCTGCTGATACGATGGTATTCCCGGAAGTGATTTACCATCGCAGTTGGATTTGTCTGGATTTGATGGCAGCCCCGGGTGGTGCTTTACCATCGCGGAAATGATTGTGATGTGCTGATGGTAATCGCCAGCTTGCTTTACCATCAGAATTTTGATTCTGCTGATTCGATGGTATTGCCGGAAGTGATTTACCATCGTAATTGATTTTGTTGGAACTCGATGGTAACTCCGGAAGTAATTTACCATCGCAGTTGAATTTGGCTGGATTCGATGGTAACCCCGGAAGACTTTTACCATCGCATTGAAATTTGTCTGGATTTGATGATAACCCCGGGCGGCGCTTTACCATCACGATTATGAAATTGAAAATGCACCGATCTGAAATTTGGAAATTCAGAAATTCAGGCATCAGAAATTCAGAAATTCAAACGCCATAAATTCAAAAATTCAGAAATTCCCGCTCACGACTTCTTTCGCAATCCCGAGACACTCTCTCAGAATATTATTCGGCAGGTACAGTGGCGTAGAGCCTGCCGCTATTCCCTGGCATTTGCGATAGTCATTTTTCTTTGCGAGCTTCAGGCTTCGGAACATGTGGAAATTGTTCGTCACAATTCCAACGGAATCCTCCTCGCGGTTCAGGAAGCGGCTGCTGAATTCCAGATTTTCCACGGTCGTCGTGGATTTGTCCTCCATAAGGATCCGGTCCTCCCGAATCCCCTTCTCGACAAGATATTCTTTCATCGCTTCCGCTTCCGTGCAGGGTTCATTCGGTCCCTGGCCTCCGCTGACGATGCATATCGTCTCGGGATTATCCTTCAGATACGATGCGGCGGCATTCAGCCGACTCTTCAGCACCCGGCTCGGACCTGTCTCTCTGACCTGTGCGCCGAGGACGATGATCTCATCGAGCCCGTCCGACGCCCGGTCATGAAAGTGAGTCATGACGCATGCCGTCCCTCCAGCCACTATGATAACGGCCGCCGCGGCCAGAACCGCCAGCGCAATCCGCACAGCAGACGGAACGGCACCCCAGTGATTCCCAAAGGTCATGAACCCCGTCCAGAAAAAGAATACACCGATCAGAAACCACACCGCAAAAAATTTCGTCCCCGATGCTGCGGCAAGGATCAGAAAACCGTAGCCCACGGCTGCTGCCCCGAGAATATATAGCAGAATTCCCACTCTCTTCACCTCATGCTCACCTCAAAATGCAATTTCATACGTTTTGTCGCCGCTAAGCCATTGACGGCCCTGCGCACCCACCCTGAGGTGTACCTCCGTATCTGTCATGCGGCTGAACTTATACAAAAAAAGGACCTCCAAACGGAGATCCTCAAATAATCGGGGTAACAAGATTCGAACTTGCGACCTCACGGCCCCCAGCCGTGCGCTCTAGCCAAACTGAGCCATACCCCGTTGATCAAATGCTATGCAGAAGTCTTCATCACAATGTTATTCTTTACAATGTTCTTCTTCACAGCACCTGATCATTATAACGCAAAGAACCCGCAATGTAAATCTATTTTTTTACAATTCCGAATTCCGAAATCCGAATTCAACATTTGTCAATGCTGCTGTTCGCACACAACTGACAAGGCAACGATTTCACAGCACCTTTTCCTGAGCATTACCGGCTGTTGGAAGTTTGCGAATGGCAACAGTGATGTGAAATCTCTGCCTTTCAGATATCGTGTGAACAGCAACTTGTCAATGCTACTGTTCGTTGATGTAGTTCACCAGCCCGCCGGCAGCGATGATCTTCTGCATGAACGGCGGGAACGGCTGTCCCTGATACTCTGTGTTCTTTGTCAGGTCGTAGATTTTTCCGGAGTCGAAGTCCACCTTCACCTTGTCACTGTTCTCGATCGCCTTTGCCGCCTCCGGGCACTCGATGATCGGAAGGCCGATATTGATGGCGTTGCGGTAAAAAATACGCGCGAAGGTCTCGGCGATGACACAGCTTGCGCCCGCGGCCTTGATGGCCAGCGGCGCGTGCTCACGGGAGGAGCCGCAGCCGAAGTTTTTATTCGCTACGATGATGTCGCCCTTCTGGAATTTGTGAACGAATTCCTTGTCGATATCTTCCATGCAGTGTGTCGCCAGCTCCGCCGGATCTGAAGAGTTCAGATATCTGGCGGGGATGATTACGTCTGTATCTACATTGTCACCATATTTGAATACTGTTCCCTGTGCCTGCATCTTGCATCCTCCTTATAAACCGAGCTCTGCCGGAGAGCTGATCTTTCCAGTGACCGCGCTTGCCGCAGCTACCGCCGGGCTCGCGAGGTAAACCTCAGACTTCACATGTCCCATCCGTCCTACAAAGTTGCGGTTTGTCGTGGAGATGCATCTCTCGCCCTCTGCCAGGATTCCCATATATCCGCCAAGGCAGGGTCCGCAGGTCGGTGTGCTGACGACGGCGCCCGCCTCGATGAAGGTCTCAATCAGGCCTTCCTTCAGCGCCTGCAGATAAATCGCCTGTGTCGCAGGGATGATAATGCAGCGAATGTTCTTTGCCACCTTGCGGCCCTTCAGAACAGCAGCTGCCTCGCGAAGATCCTGAATTCTTCCGTTCGTGCAGGAGCCGATGACGCTCTGGTCGATCCGGATATCTCCGCAGTCGTCAATCGTGTGCGTGTTCTCCGGAAGATGCGGGAAGGAAACGGTGGACTTCAGGCTGGAGAGGTCAATCGTCACAGTTCTCTCGTACTCCGCGTCCGGGTCCGCCTCATATACGGTCCAGCTCTTTGTGGAATGCTCCTTCATGTATGCGATGGTCTTCTCATCAACCGGGAAAATTCCATTCTTGCCGCCCGCCTCGATCGCCATATTCGAGATCGTCAGACGGTCGTCCATTGAAAGATCCGCGACGCCGTCTCCGGTAAATTCAAGAGATTTGTACAGAGCGCCGTCTACGCCGATCTCTCCGATCAGGTGAAGGATCACATCCTTGCCGCTGATCCATTTATTTTTCTTGCCGGTCAGGACAACCTTGATGGCAGAAGGCACCTTGAACCAGGCCTTGCCGGTCGCCATGCCCGCTGCCATGTCCGTGCTGCCGACACCGGTGGAAAAAGCGCCCAGCGCGCCATAGGTACAGGTGTGGGAATCCGCTCCGATGACGACGTCGCCGGCAACCACGAGTCCCTTTTCCGGAAGAAGCGCGTGCTCGATCCCCATCTGTCCGACGTCAAAATAATTCGTGATGTCATACTTCTGTGAAAATTCACGCACCTGCTTGCAGTGCTCCGCGGACTTGATATCCTTGTTCGGGATAAAATGGTCCATAACCAGGGCGATCTTGTCTTTGTCAAAAACCTGCTGTTTTTTAAAACCGTCCATAACATCGATGGCTACCGGCGTGGTGATATCATTTCCAAGTACGAGATCCAGCTTCGCCTCAATCAGCTGACCGGCAGTTACCTGGTCCAGCCCGGCGGCGTGCGCGAGGATCTTCTGTGTCATCGTCATTCCCATCTGTTTTTCCTCCATATTGATACATGAAACGTAACTATTCAGCACCCCAATCCCGAGAATCCGCGATTCTCTCGATGTGAGGATCCATGAGCCTTCGGCCTCAGGACACATCATAAAACGCGTCATAATCTGCGCGAACAGAGAGCTGCAGCCGAATGCCACGTATTCGTGTGCGGCGAGTGCCGCGACAGCGAGATAAAACAACTCGCGAAGCGCATTTTATCTCGCTTCAGCCGGAAAAGAGCCCACAAGCGATCATCTTCCGTTTGAAATTATCATGTACTGAATATTTACCATAAAACATTCCTGTACATTTTACAACAATTCCGGAATCCGGGCAACCTGAGACAATTCCGAAATCCCGACAGCCTGAGAGAAAACAAGCCAGGGGCATTTTCAGCCCCCGGCTTATATGGATACTTTTGTATATGTGGAAATGGGGATCAGTTGTTGATCAGCTTGTCCTCATCGTTCCAGCTGTACAGCTTGCGGATCTCAGCTCCGACCTTCTCTGACGGATGCTCGGAAGCGAGCTTGCGAAGCGCCTTGAAGTGCGCCTGGCCGCCTGCCGGGCTCATGTCAAGCAGGAAGTCCTTCGCAAAGGTACCATCCTGGATATCGGACAGAACTTTCTTCATTGCCTTCTTGGTCTCCTCGGTAACGATCTTCGGTCCGGTGATGTAATCGCCGTACTCAGCAGTGTTGGAGATGGAATATCTCATGCCTGCGAAGCCTGACTGATAGATCAGATCTACGATCAGCTTCATCTCATGGATGCACTCGAAATATGCGTTTCTCGGATCATAGCCTGCCTCAACCAGAGTCTCGAATCCGGCCTGCATCAGGGCTACAACGCCGCCGCAAAGAACTGCCTGCTCACCGAACAGGTCGGTCTCTGTCTCGGTTCTGAAGTCAGTCTCCAGAAGTCCTGCACGTGCTCCGCCGATTCCTGCGCCATAGGCAAGGGCAAGATCCTGAGCGTGTCCTGTGTAATCCTGCTCAACTGCAACCAGGCAGGGAGTTCCACGTCCTCTGAGGTACTCGGAACGAACGGTGTGGCCCGGTGCCTTCGGAGCGATCATGGTAACATCGACGTTCTTCGGCGGGATGATCTGATTGAAATGGATGTTGAAGCCGTGTGCGAACATCAGCATATCGCCCTCTTTCAGGTTGGGCTCGATGTCCTTCTTGTACATTGCTGCCTGCAGCTCATCGTTGATCAGGATCATGATGATGTCTGCCTGCTTTGCTGCCTCAGCCGCTGTATATACCTTGAAGCCCTGCTCTTCGGCTCTCTTCCAGGATTTGCTGCCCTCATACAGACCGACGATGACATCACAGCCGGAATCCTTCAGGTTCAGTGCATGTGCATGACCCTGGCTGCCGTAGCCGATGATGGCGATTTTCTTGCCGTCAAGCAGAGACAGATCGCAATCTTCCTGATAAAACATTTTCCATGCCATAATACAAGTTCCTCCATATAATATAAGAATTTTGCCGTATACAGCGGCTGATATAGGTTAAAGAGTAACCTCTTTAGCTAACGAATTGATTCGGATACGCCATATCGGATAACGAATGGATTCGATTTGAATGTAAAACATCAGATAACGAATGGATTCGTAGCGAATGTAAAATGTCCGATAATAAGATGATTCGATTTGAATGTAAAGCATCCGATAACGGATTTCCGCGGGCAGTAAAAACTTCGTAGCCGGTTAATCCAGGTATGTGACGTCGTCCATTCCTCTCGAAAGAGCGGTGATTCCGGTGCGCGCCAGTTCAAGCGTCTCGTATTCCTTCGTAAGCTCGAAGAATGCCTCCAGCTTGCTCTGGGACCCGGTCAGCTCGATGATGATGGAATTCGTTCCCACATCGACGATCTTCGCACGGAAAATATTCGCAACCGCAAGGACCTTGTCTCTCTCGGCCTCGCTGACCCGAAGCTTCAGAAGCGCCAGCTCCCGGATCACACTTGTATCCGCGTTCAGGATCTTGATGTCTCTGACATCTACCTGCTTCTGCACCTGATTCTTGATCTGCTCAAGCACGAGCTCATCTCCGCTGGTCACGATGGTAATTCTCGTGAATCGCGGATCCGCGGTTACGCCGGCAGTGATGCTGTCGATGTTGTAGCCGCGTCTGGCAAAAAGCCCTGCAATTCTTGTAAGAACTCCTGATGTATTGTCAACCAGGATCGATAGAATTCTCTTCTCCATAACTGTCATTCCCTCTGCCATTTCAAACTCTTTGTATTCTACAATGTAAAATTTCATTTGTCAACAAGTTGAACGTTTTTCATCTTAGTGCAGACGAGATCGTCCCATCTGCTGCAGTTTCGTCCTCTTCCCTGTCTGAATGAAATTCCGTAGAACGCTGAATTCCTGATGGGATGCAGCAAGCCGGAGAAAAAATTCCCGACATCGCCAACGAATTGTGGATTATGAATTATGGATAATAGATAAATCCCTATTTCAAAGTCGTGATCGAACCACCACGCTCTTTAAAATTTAATGATCCCTGACGACAATAATAGAATACATTTTCCCCGACCTGTCTGCAAGCCAAAAATTTTCCGCATCTGGACAAGTCTTGCTGAATGATATTCACGTTCATCGTGAAATATATTATTCTCTGCCTGGCCGCATCAGTCTCTTACTGTCCGGCTCTGTCTCCGCTCCCCTCCGGCTGCGCCGCAGGCTCCGCAGGAGTGAAGACGCGGCTGTCGCCGCTGTTTTTCTGCTGCTTGGCCATCTCGGTGGCCTCGCGGCAGAAATAATCCTGAGCGATGATCCTTTCTTTTCCATTCAGATCCTGCTTCTTGTATGTTCCGTCCGGCTGAAGGATACTTGCCTTTACGGTATCCGCAAGCTGAATCTCCAGAATGTGCATCGCCTGCTTCTTCGTCTCCGGCTGAAGCAGCGGGAAGACGATCTCGACACGCTTGTCAAGGTTGCGGGGCATCCAGTCCGCACTTCCCATGTATACGTCCTCGCTGCCGTTATTATAGAAATAGAAGATTCTGGCGTGCTCCAGGAAGTTACCGACGATGGAACGCACCGTGATGTTCTCGCTGATGCCCGGGATACCGACCTTCAGGCAGCAGATTCCGCGGACGATCAGATCGATCCGCACGCCTGCCGCGGATGCCTTGTAAAGCGCCGCGATGATCTCGGGATCGCAGAGAGAGTTCATCTTTGCCACGATTCTCGCCTGCTGCCCCTCGCGGGCATGTTTTTCCTCCATGCGGATCAGATGCAGGAAACGGTCACGCATCCAGATCGGCGCCACGATGAGATCATTCCAACGGTCCGGCTCGGAGTATCCGGAAATCATGTTGAAGACTGCCGTTGCATCCTCACCGATATTCTCGTCGCAGGTCAGAATGCCGCAGTCGGTGTACAGCTTTGCGGTGGAATCGTTGTAGTTTCCGGTTCCGAGATGAACGTATCTGCGGATACCGTCCTCCTCCCTCCGTACAACCAGGGTGATCTTGCTGTGCGTCTTCAGTCCGACCAGTCCGTAGATGACATGACATCCGGCCTTCTCCAGCTTCTGCGCCCAGACGATGTTGTTCTCCTCGTCGAAGCGGGCCTTCAGCTCAACCAGCGCCGTCACCTGCTTGCCGTTTTCCGCCGCCTGCGCGAGTGCGGCAATGATCGGTGAATGGCCGCTGACACGGTAAAGCGTCTGCTTAATGGCAAGCACATCCGGATCGGAGGCCGCCTGCTTTACAAAATCGACGACAGGCTGGAAGCTCATGTACGGATGATGCAGGAAAATATCTCCCCTGCGGATATTTGTGAAAATGTCGTCATCGTTCTGCAGTGCCGGAACCTCGGCGGGAATATACTTCGGAACCTTATACGAATCAAAGCCGTCGATGCCGTAAACCTTCATCAGGAAAGTCAGATCGATCGGTCCCGGAATGTAGAAGATGTCCGGCTCCCTTACCTGGAACTCGTCCTTCAGGATCTGCAGAAGCTCGGGCTCGATGCCCTCTTCCACCTCCAGGCGGATGACCTCACCCCACTGTCTCTTCCGAAGCGATTTCTGAATCTCAACCAGAAGATCGGCCGCCTCGTCCTCATCAATGCCGAGCTCCGCGTTTCTCATGATCCGGTAGGGATGCGCGCACACCACCTCATAGCCCAGGAACAGGCAGGAGATGTTCCGCTCGATGATCTCATCCATCAGAATGATGGCGCGCTCGGATGCATTTTTCTCCGGAAGCTCAATAAATCGAGGAAGAACAGACGGCACCTGCACGGTGGCAAAAAGCGTCCGGCCGTCGCTGCTTCCTTTCTTGCGGATCAGCGCTCCGATATTCAGTGTTTTGTTTCGGATCAGCGGGAAGGGCCTGGAGGAATCCATCGCCATCGGCGTCAGAACCGGGTACACATTTTCTTTAAAATAATCGTCGATATAGGAAGCCTGCTCAGGTGTAAGCTCCTCATGGCTGTTGAACACATGAAGGCCCACCTCTCTCAGCTTCGGAATCAGCTCGCTGTTGTAATTGTCATACTGATCCTTCACCATCGCGTGCGTGGCATCCAGAATCGCGTCGATCTGCTCGCCCGGCGTCATGCCCGCGATATCCGGCTTATTGTAATGGCTGTGCATCTGATCCTTCAGAGAAGCCACCCGGACCATAAAAAACTCATCCAGGTTCGAGGAAGTGATGCTCTCAAACTTCAGTCTCTCAAACAGCGGGATCGTGCTGTCCTTCGCCTCGTGGAGAATCCGCTCGTCAAAGCGGATCCAGGACAGCTCCCTGTTCCAGTAATATTCCGGTTTTGCGTATTCTTCGTACTCAGCTTTCATCTTCTTGAAAATCTCCCATTTTCATGTATCCGGAGCGTTTCCTCACCGAAAGCTTCCGGACAATATATATTCCGACTGCACTGCAGCGGCTTTGCCTGACAGTGTCTCCATAACTTCAGAGCATGGCTGCAGAGCCTTTCAATGTCTCCATAACTTCAGAGCATGGCTGCAGAGCCTTTCAATGTCTCCATAACCTCAGAGCATAGCTGCAGAGCCTTTGCATCAATTGCACTTACACAATCCTCTTCAGCTTGATCACCGGACGGACGCCGAACACCTCGTTGAAGAAGTCAATCTCCGGCTGCAGCATGCCCTCCTCGAGGGCGAAGCTCTCCCGAACCTCGATGCGGATGATGATCTTCTGCTTCTTCAGCTCTGTGCTGATGTTCAGAATCTTCTGCCTGTGGCTCCGGTCAAGCCCGTTCGCCAGACGGATGATCGCGACAAAGGCTGCAACCTTCAGATACCGCTCCGTGTCCAGGCTTGATTCCATGACGATGTCCTCGTGCTGCGGAAAATCCTCCTGAACATATCGTGATGCCAGCGCGATGATCTCTCTCTCAGCATGCGAGAGCCCGATGATCTCGTTACTCATAATAATATTCCGGGAGTTCTCTCCGATCTGATTGAACCCGATGAACTTTCCGACATCATGAAGCATGACAGCGACCCGGAGCATCAGCCTGTCCCGGCCGGTCATGCCCGTCAGAGGAAGCGTCGCATCGAAAAGACTCATCGCTGTCACATCCATGTTGTTGATGTGCGGCGCGCTGACCGCGTAGCGGATGGCGATATTCTTCGCGCAGGTCACGATATCGTTTTCAAAATCGTGCTTAGCCTTGAAGATATCGTGCGCCTCGGCAAACTCATAGGCGAGACCTCTCTGCAGATGCGTGCCCGGCGTCCAGATGTTCACCGGATCCAGATCTGTCACAATCTTATGATAAATGATGGCCGACGGACGGAGCAGAGACGCGTATTCCACCGCGATGTTGTTCTCTATTGCAAGATCTGCGACAGATTTTCCGCCGATCCTCTTGTACCACTTCTCGAATTTGTCCCTCGTCAGGATACGTGTCGAGCGGTCTCTGTGCTTCGGATCCTGGAAAATCATCTCCGTAATAAAATCGCCGTTCAGAATGATGTTTTGAATCTTGAGATCCCGGATATACATGTTGCGGAACAGACTGAGATCATGCTGAATGAGCTGCTCGACCAGATCCTCGTAATTATCGGTCTTGCCCATGGCGCTCTGCAGTTTTTCCCGGACGCGAAGGTTTCCGATCTTCATATTCTGTGTGATGATCAGCTCGGATTTATCAAAAATCGAGATCTGAATGCTTCCGCCGTCCAGATCGACCACCGCGGTACCCTCGCGGATCATGTCCTCAAAGCATCCCGCGATGGAAGCGATGGCCTTGTAGCTCAGGAACCGCTGCTCCGAATTGCTGAGGATGCGGACATTGAGTCCCGTCGTCTGGCGGATCTTGCCCAGAATGAACAGATCATTCTCTGCCTCGCGGATCGCGCTGGTCGCGATCGCGCTGTATCCGTCCACCTTGTAGGTGTCCATGATCTTCCGAAAATCCGTCAGGACATCACAGAGCTCATCGACCATTTCGAAACCGATCCTTCCGGTGGAAAATGAATCATGTCCGAGCTCGATCTTGTGCGCGACCTTATCGATGCAGTGAATGCCGTTCTTTCTTGAGATCTCGAAAATCTCCAGAGAGACCTCATAGCTTCCGATATGGATTGCGCCAAATGTTAAAAATGCCATTTTATATGACCCCCAAATGACTAGAATAAACCGGTTACAGTATAGGCAATATCTGCAGGAATAGACATATTTTGTATTCTAAATTCCTGTTAATTCTGTGTTACCAGTGAATATGCTTCGCGTGCGGCGAAGCCGGTCTCCTCCTGTATAAGCTGCGGATTGCTCCGTGCTTCGCACTCCCGCAATCCTGCAATTTATTAGTAGTTGCCGAGCAGGCGCAGTCCGACTGCTTCTGCTTCGAGTCCGCGAAGCGCATTCTTCACGGCGGGATCGCTCAGGTTGCCTTCGAAGTCGATAAAGAACCGGTACTCAAAGGGCTTCTCCGGAATCGGCCGGGATTCGATCTTGTACATATTCAATCCGTTGTAGATGAAATGGGACAGCATATTGTAAAGGGTTCCGCAGGCGTGCGGTACGCCGAAGCACACGCTCATCTTCTGGGCAGTACGGACGAACCGGCGGCTGTGGGAGATGATGATGAAGCGGGTGGAGTTCTTCTCTTTTGAGAGTCCTCCTTCCTTCAGAATCTGGAGCCCGAAATATTCCGCCGCGGAACGGCTGGCAATAGCCGCCTGATTCTTCAGTCCCTCGCGGGCCACCTTCTCCGCTGCCATAGCTGTGTTCAGCACATTCTGCTGCTTCCAGTCCGGGTGTTCACTCTGCAGAAACTCCCTGCACTGCGCCAGTCCCTGCGGATGGGAATAGACGACGTCGATATCGTCTATTGATGCACCGGGAAGTCCCATCAGCATATGATCTATTTTCAGCACCTGTTCGCCGACGATATAGTTGTTGTATTCCAGGAGAAGGTCGTAGATGTCCGACACGCTGCCCGCCGTGGAGTTCTCGATCGGCAGAACCGCGAAATCGGCCTCTCCGTTTGTCACAAGCTCCATCGCCTCTTTCCAGGTCTTCACATGTGTGCTCTCGATCGTATCGTCAAAAAATTCCTTCATGGCCTCGAAGCTGTACGCTCCGTACACACCCTGGAAGACGACCCGGGCATTGTGAAAATACAGGTGATCCATCAGCGCGTAATCTGCCGGAAGAGTGATTCCGTTCTCGGTCAGAAGCTGATACTGACGCTTCCGGCTGATCGCCATGAGCTGTTCGAAAAGCTCCCGCACCCCTCTTCTGTTAAATTCCGAATGCGCCAGGCCGGACAGATTTTGCAGTTTCTCCTGCTCCCTCTTGCCGTCAAAAACCTCCTTCCCGCTCTTGATCTTGTAATCCGCAACCCCTTCCACAAGTCTCATGCGCTCCTCGAAGAGTCGGACGATCTCCTTGTCGGTCTTGTCGATTTCCTCGCGATAATGATCCAGTTCTGACATCCTGAAAATTCTCCTGTTTGATTTTAGACAAAATATTCTGACTGAATAATTATAACAGTCATCATACAGACCGTCCAGTCGAAATACATGCAGCTCTTGCTCATATAGCGCTACGACGTTATAATGTACTGTATAAGCTCTTCGAAAACGCAGACAGGCTCGTCGCACGCGAAGCGCGCGTAAGAGCCTTTTTGCGATTTCGAAGGCAGCAGATATGAGCACGAAGAGACGTGCCAACGGCTCGGAAGTGCTCATACCTGCTGGATTGCGAGAGTGCGGAGCACGAAGCAATCCGCAGCTTATACAGTACATAAAAAATAAGTCCAGTCGCATGACAGAGACGGACTGCACACCCGAAGGGCGAGCAAGGCCGGCTATGTCTTTGCGACGACAACAGGTATGAGCATGGAGCGGTGTGGAACACCGCGGGAATGCGAATGCCTGTTAGCGGCACGGAAGCCGCGAAGCAGCGAAGTGCCGCGGGGACTTATACAGTAAACAAAGAAAGCTCTTCGAAAACGCAGACAGGCTCGCCTTCTGCGAAGCGCGCGTAAGAGCCTTTTTGCGATTTCGAAGGCAACAGGTATGAGGATAAAGCGCGGATGCGCACAATATATTTATCCGTTTGCAATGCGGAGGCGATATCATGGAAAACATTGCATTTATCAATAAACTGAAAAACGACGGAAAGTCAATGTACGCGATCAGTCGGATGACCGGCGTTCCGTATACCACGATTAACGAACTGGCAAATAATAAAAACGATATCAACAAATGTTCTTACGAAACCGTGAGTAAACTGGCAGCTTATTTTCGCTGCAGCGCTTCCGAAATCACAAATCCCATTCAGTATATCCAGAACGTTCATGGCACTTATCGGAAGATTCCATACAAATGGGTGATGAACAATGAAAGCGGAATGGAAGAACTGCATATCAAGGATAATAGGAAAGACATTGTTCTGCTGCGCGATGACAAAATGACGCAGGCCCGCTTTTCCAGAGAATATTTCGCGACCACGCTTTGTTACATTGATATCTATCTTAACAGGAAGGAGGCTCAGGCGTTACTATGTCCCAGCGCAGTTACACGTTAATGCATGGCAATATACCATGTGCCAGCGTTGTCTTTGGAGACGGCGGCAAAATCGAAGCCTATCAATTGACCAACCCCGAATACGCTCCATTTTGGGGAAATTGTGATACACAGAAATTCACCGCCTGGTGGGGCATGCGGGCGGTTCCCGCTTCTCGAACGCTAATGAAGCAGGTAATGCGGGACGCGGGCATACTGACCCCGGAACAATATCTTGAGAAAAACCTTGCGCTCAGTATCACGGATACTTACTGGGTATGTCCACAGGGCGCAGATCTCTCCTACAATGACGTCCGGTTCACAAACTTTGCTAAACACGGCAGAGTCCGTATTCCCTACCATAATGCCACCTCGTATGATGTGAATGCTTCCCTCGGAGGGAAAATGGACAAATACTGGGATCTGGGCGGTGATATACCCGTTCTGATCAAGGAAAGCTATCACTACTTCGGTCAGCAGGCCATTAATGAAGTATTCGCTTCCCGCATTCACAAGGCACAGGACACATCTATTCCATTTGTGGAATACTCCGCAGCCCGTACGAGTGACGGAATTCTTATCAGCAAATGTCCCGCGTTTACCTCTGAGAGAGCAGAACTCATTCCTGCATATGAAATTGTAGAAAGCACAAAAATAAGAAATGATAAAAACCTGTATCATGCGTATATCGACCTTTCATCCGACCATGGCATTGATCGCGGTCTGATGCAGGATTTCATGGATTACCAGACTATGACCGACTTCCTCATCAGCAATACGGATGAACATTTGCTTAATTTCGGCGTATTGCGTGATCCGGAATCCATGCAGCTGATCGGTCCCGCTCCCATTTTTGATTCCGGCAACAGTATGTTCTATTCGGAAGAACGTCTGCGTCCCTATTCGAGAGCAGAAATCCTGGAACGGAAGATCACAAGCTTCTGCAAAACTGAAGAACGAATGATAGCAAATGTCTCCAGAAGAAATCTTTTATGTCTTGATCGTGTTCCTTCTCCTGATCAGGTTCTGGATTTCTATACGGAAGCTGGAATTCCTGAAGAAAAAGCACGTTTCATCAGCAAAAATTATGAAACAAAGGTTGCTTTTCTGGATGAATTTCAGCACGGCAAAATAATCTCGCTCTATCAGGAAAAACAGAAAGAAAAGCAGTCACGAAAACGTATCGTCTTCCCGAAGCAGTCTGCCATTACGCAAAAATTTATCATGCTTGCAGGTATTCCCATATCCGGAAAACAGGAAAAAGCTTCGCAGTTACTGCAGCAATTCCAAAAAGACGGTTTTCAGGTCGTCGACAGTTCTTTTTTATATCCGGCGGGACAAGCGGATATCGATTGTGCGATTATCACCGATCCTTACAAAGTGGCGGCTGAACGTATTCCGCAAACAGACGGAAAACCTGCCCGCCGCATTGTCTGCATTTCCCCGGATCAGATTCGCGAAGAGCGAAGAAAAAGCGGTCTTCCGGATAATGACGACCTGGTATTTGTTGCTATATGTGCAAGAATACGTCAGGCAGCTGTCAATGGAGACAGCATCATTTTCTCCTCTGCAAGTCCGGAAGCGCGTATACGGGAAACGATTTTGCAAATGCTTCCATCTGAAAAATCAATACTAAAAGAGGTCATCGTACAATACAATGACCCCGATAATAATAGGAATACCTCTATGTACTCAAAATATGCAGCACGGACTGACGTTTTCTATAAAAATCCGCCGGATCCGTCCGAAGGATGGGACAAGATCACCATCATCGGTGACGAATCCATACCGTCATGACCCACCTTATCGATATATTGCTGTGCCGCGTTTGATTCCGGCTTACGCCTGCTTTTCTTCCTGCGCCATGAGATCTTCGATATTCAGTCCTGTGCTGGCATAGGTGAAGGTACCGACCGCAAGCATTTTCCCGGTTTCATCCGTAATTCTGATATCGTATACACAGAGCCTCTTTCCATGCTTGATCTCCCTGGCCTCGCAAATTACCTTCCCGCAGTTCATGGCCGGACTTAGAAAATGCATGTCACTGGACACGGTCGGAGTAATCATGCCATAAGTCGCACTGGCGGATCCGCCCACGCTGTCCGCCAGCGTGTACAGACACCCGCCGTGTACCGAATGAATCGGATTCGTCAGCTCATCTCTTACCGCAAGCTCTCCCTTTGCATAACCCGTATCCAGATCCGTGATCGTAAGTCCGACCAGATTTCCAAACCGGTTGTTTCGGTTTCTGTACTCCATACACTTCCGGAGGAACTCATTTCTCTCCTGGTTCTTCACATGCTGATCCGCCGATCCTCCGTCATACTTCGCAGGATCGGATACCGGTTCCTCTCTGTCCGTTTGTGCAGCGCCGGCTGCGTTTCGTTTCATGATCATATCCTCCCTTTCGGCACCGCTGATTCGGTATAAGCGAGATAAAACGCGCTTCGCGGGTTTTATCCCGCTGTCGCGACGCTCGCCCCCACACGAATACTTTGCATTCGGCTGTAGCTCGCTGTTCGCGTAAATAATGAAGGGCAGAACAGCTGACGCGATCAGCCGGATCTGCCCTGTACAACATATTACTGCTCCGCCTCTTTTTCGATTTCCGGATCTCCCAGCAGATAATTGATATACTGCTGCGCGGTTCTTCCGGAGATGCCGCCGTGGGTGAGCTCCCACTTGTTGGCGCCGGCCTTCAGCTCTTCGTCCGACAGCTTGATGCCGTTTCTTCTGGCCAGGCCAATGACGATTTTGAAGAAATCCTGCTGTCCCGGTTTTGTGAATCCGATGGTGACACCAAAGCGGTGTACCAGAGACAGCTTTTCTTCCATGGTGTCCGACTTGTGGATGCCATTGTCGTTGACAACGTCGTCGCGGTCGCTCCAGGTCTCCTTGATCAGGTGTCTCCGGTTCGAGGTCGCGTAGATCAGGACATTGGCCGGCTTTGTCTCCACGCCGCCCTCGATGACTGCCTTCAGGAACTTGTACTCGATCTCAAATTCCTCAAACGACAGATCGTCCATATAGATGATGAACTTGTAGTTGCGGTTCTTAATCTTCGCGATGACGTTTGAGAGATCCTTGAACTGGTGCTTGTAGATCTCGATCATGCGCAGGCCGTCCGGATAGAACTCATTGACGATCGCCTTGATGCAGGTGGATTTTCCGGTTCCGGAATCGCCGTAGAGCAGGCAGTTGTTTGCCTTTCTGCCTTCTACAAAGGCTTTCGTATTGTCCACCAGCTTCTTCTTCTGAATCTCGTAGCCGATCAGATCGTCCAGCATCACCTTCTCCATGTTGTTGATGGCATGGAAGGTCACCTCGTTGTTCTCGTCGGAAGCAATGCGGAACGCCTTGTTCAGTCCGAACATTCCGACTCCGTAGTCCCGGTAGAATCCGGTCACCGCGTCAAAAAACTCATTTTCGTCCTTCGCCTGCTCCAGCTTCTCGCTGAGGGTTCTGACCTTCTCGCTGACGTTCTTATTGTACATCAGCTCCGGCTTCACGATCGCCTTGTAGTCCAGGATTCTAGAGAAGCAGTCGATGCCAAGCTCCTCTTCCAGCCAGCTGAAATCGTAATCGAAGAGCTCCTTGTACGCCTTGAAGTCATTTCTCGCGAAATAATTTACGCTCCCGTCGCTTGCGCCGACCTTCTCGCAGGTCAGACTGAAGGAATTCTCGTCCGTGATCAGCCGGAAGGTCAGGTAATTGTGCCAGAGATTCTTGTCGAAGGCGTAGTCCGTCGCGACATTGAGAATCCTCTTCACCTCATGGAAGCAGCGCGTGCGAAGCACATCCTTCGACTGTGTTTTCTCCCGCGCGTTTCTGCAGATATCGCCCATCTGCGCCAGGATGCAGTCCTCCGGAATGCTGCCGTATATCAGTAATTTTGAAATAATGTGGTCCATGGTTTCCTCCCCATATCAAACACTGCCGCTTTTGCAACACTTCGTGTGCATTCATGGTCCGGTTCCGGCGGGCTGTCGCGGCGTTTCCGTATGCTTTCGCCGCAAAGCCTTCTTCGTCCCCGCACCTTCTGGTGTGCGGTCCGGCTCTGGCGCACGACGGAACAATCTCCTTCTGTATAAGTCCTTAGTCTCTCCGATGTCCGTGATACTTCTCTTCGCAGTACTTGCACCGGTACACCGCGTGTTCCGGATCGGTCAGGATGAAGACCTGGTCCAGGCCCTGCTCGATGGAGGTAATGCATCGCGGATTTTTGCATTTGATGACGTTGCGGATCTCCTTCGGAAGACCTAGCGCCTTCTTCTCGACGATCTCTCCGTGCTCAATAACGTTGATGGTGATGTTCGGGTCGATGAATCCGACAATGTTCAGATCCAGCTGATCCACCGGACATTCCACCTTGATGATGTCCTTTCTGCCCATCTTGCTGCTCCTGGCATTCATGATCATCGCGACGCAGCAGTCCAGCTGATCCAGCCTTAAATCATGATAGATGGTCATCGCCTTGCCGGCCTTGATGTGATCCAGTACAAATCCCTGCTCGATAGAACCTACATTCAGCATTTATTTTACCTCCAGCTCAAGAAGCGTGAACATCAGTGCCATTCTCATATACATGCCCCAGTACACCTGCTTGAAATAAGCGGCTCTCGGGTCATCGTCCACATCAACCGAGATTTCATTGACGCGAGGAAGCGGATGCAGCACATACATATCCTTCGGCGCAAGCTTCATTTTTTCCTCATTCAGAATGTAGAAATCCTTCATGCGGATGTAGTCGTCCTCGTTGAAGAAACGCTCCTTCTGCACTCTGGTCATGTACAGGATGTCAAGATCCGGAAGTGCATCCTCCAGGCGGATCACTTCCTTATATTCAATGTGGTTCGGATCCAGATGCTCCTCCTTGACGTAAGAAGGAAGCTTCAGCTCCTCCGGCGAGATCAGCACGAAACGGATGCCGGGATAACGCACCAGGGCGCTGATCAGGGAATGCACGGTGCGGCCGAATTTCAGATCGCCGCAGATTCCGACGGTCATATTGCTCAGTCTTCCCTTCGTCTGACGGATCGTCATGAGATCCGCGAGGGTCTGCGTCGGATGCTGATGGCCTCCGTCGCCCGCATTAATGACCGGGATCGAGGATTTAGATGCGGCAACCATCGGCGCTCCCTCCTTGGGATGACGCATCGCACAGATATCTGCAAAACAGCTTACAACGCGGATGGTATCTGCCACACTCTCTCCCTTGGTAGCGGAACTGGTATTGCCCGAGTGAAACCCGATGACATTTCCTCCCATGTTCAGCATAGCCGTCTCAAAGCTGAGTCTTGTTCGCGTACTGGGCTCGTAGAAAAGAGTCGCCAGCTTCATACCATCGCAGACATGTGCATATTTTCCGGGATTCTTCTCCATATCCGCCGCGAGCTCCATGATATGATCCAGCTCCTCAACGGAAAGATCCAGCGGTGACATGACATGTCTCAGATTCTTCAACTGTCTGTGCATTATAAGCCTCCTTAAATGTTAGCTGATTAAATGATCCAAACGTTCGAGTTATTTTACCGCATATGCATATGCAGAATCAAGGGACACGAGGCAAAAAAACGCAGCCGTTCCGGGTCGCTGTTCCATCGTTCGATTTGTTGTTCTGTGCAGGCGCTGTAAAGAACATATTTTGATATCCTGCTAAGAGAAAGCTTGCGTCATTAAAACTTTTATTATTTAAAAGAAAAAATCCCCGAAATATTTATAGTTTTTGTTGTGCATAATAAAAACTTGTATTAATTTGTTTCTTTTGTTATTCTACTAACAGGAGGTATTCAAAAAATGATTGAACGTAAGCAATACTTAAACCGCATGATTGCACTCAAGGATAAGAAGATCATTAAAATACTGACCGGAGTTCGCCGTTGCGGAAAATCAACGATGCTTTCCTTATACAAGAAGTATCTGCTCTCGGTTGGTGTCGAAGAACGTTGTATCCATTCCATCAATTTTGAAGATCTCCAATTTGAACCTCTGCTGGAATATCACAGACTGCACGATGCCATCGTGAAAATGCTGATGCCGGACAAAATGAACTACATCATGCTCGATGAAGTCCAGCTGGTTCCCGATTTTCAAAAAGCCGTAGACAGTCTGTTCCTTCGCGACAATGTGGATCTGTACCTGACCGGCTCGAATGCTTATCTCCTCTCCGGGGAACTCGCTACCCTGCTTTCCGGCCGATATGTTGAAATTGCCATGCTTCCTTTTTCTTTTCGCGAATTCTGCCAGGCAGTCGGAGGCGACCCCGGCACAGCCTTCCGGACCTACTTCTGGAAAGGTGGGCTTCCCTACGGCATACAGCTTTCCGACGAAACTGCATGGATGGAGTATATGAATGGCATATACAATGCCGTAATCTTGAAGGATGTCGTTGCCAGGCAAAAAATCACAGATGTTGACCTGCTGACGAGACTGATCCGTTTTCTTGCAGATAACACTGGGAATATCGTATCCTCCAATAAAATAGCCAATACCCTTTCCAGCAGCGGAAGACGCACCACCACAGCCACAATTGACAATTATATCGGTGCATTAAAGGAAGCGCTTCTTCTCTACGAAGCAAATCGATACGATCTCCGTGGAAAACAGCGGCTTAAGTCTCTGGGAAAGTTTTATCTGGCGGATCCCGGTTTCCGAACGGCAGCCATCGGCAAAAGTACTTCCGATATCGGCCATATTCTTGAAAACATCATATACCTTGAGCTTATCCGGCGTGATTTCCAGGTGCACATCGGAAAAATGGGCGCACTTGAGGTTGACTTTGTTGCACGAAAAGGGGATGAAATCATCTACTATCAGGTCGCGTCAAGTATTCTGGACCCAAACACATTCGAGCGGGAATTTGCTCCCCTCCGACAGATTAAGGATAACTATCCTAAATATGTAATTACTCTGGATACTTTTCCCATGTCAGAAAACGGCATCCGACAGATCAATGCCATTGATTTTCTGCTTCAGGAAACATAAACACAATTTCAAAAACCCGCAGCCGCTTCTCCACATTTCAGGGAAAAACGCTGCGGGTTGTTCTTACTTCTGATCATCGACGTCTTCTTCTGTCGCTGTTCCATCGATAATTTCCTGACCATTTTCGTCATAATGCGGACGTCCGGTCATTGCGTCCTCAAATTCCTCCTCCGAACGGCGGAATTCGTCGGCCGCATGATGCATCTCGGAGGCAAAATCCGCAGTCCTCTTATGAAAGATGAATCCGCAGATCGCCGCGTAGATCATAGATGCCCCGGCAATCTGAACCAGTACGGAGGTCAGCTGCATCGGATGGAACAGGAATACCACACCGAGAATCAGCGTCACGATTCCGCCAATCATACACAGATACCATCTGCTGTCGTCAAAGCTCCTGAGCGTGCTCATCTCAACAAACTGACCGCAGGCATACGAAATCAGAATCACCGCAAAGAGGATTCCGGCGAAGGCCGCAATCACGTCCGGTCTCGCGACGATGAAAATTCCAAATACCGCGAGAATAATTCCTCCTGCCAGTGCTCCCGCCGCGATCGGGTCTCCGCGCATAGTAATAAAGCTGGCGATGAGCAGCGCACCGATCACGATCATCGCCACCCCGAGCAGCCTGCAGATCACAAACAGCGTGCTCTCCGGCTTGATCAGCAGAAAAATTCCGATGATGAGCAGAATCAGTGACCAGATATTTACAGCAATCAGCTCTTTTTTGATTTTCTCTCCAAGATTACTGAACATATTTCCCCCTCCAATCTCACATATTACGCTATGACAGACAAGCATTCCATTCTTTGAGTCTCACGTATTACGCTATGACAGATAAGCATTCTAATTCTTTATGTCTCACGTATTACGCTATGACAGACAAGCATTCTAATTCTTTATGTCTCACGTATTGCGCTATGACAGACAGGCATTCCATTCTTTGAGCTTATGATAGACGGCAGAAATGGGAAGCCCCACAACATTATAGTAATCTCCTTCGATTTTTTCCACATACCGCGCGAACATCCCCTGGATGCCGTAGCTTCCGGCCTTGTCCATCGGATCTCCTGTCGCGACATAGTCCCGGATTTCCTCTTCTGTGAGACTGCAGACATTGACTCTGGTCCGCACAGAGAAGGTTTCCTCTCTCTGTATCACGCCACGCTCCGCCATCACAAGCGTCACTCCCGTATACACGTCATGACTCCTCCCGGACAGACTCCGCAGTGTCGCCGCTGCCTCCTCCGGACTTGACGGCTTCCCGAGAATGTCTGAATCCCGGGCAACGATCGTGTCCGCACCCAGCACGATGATCGGATCCTGCATTTCTCTTGGTTCCTGCTCCTCTTTTCTTGCCTGTAATATTTCGCCGCCGGCATTCTCCGCCTTCTCTTGCAGAAAAAGCCTGACGACATCCTCGGCCTTCCTTTTTGAAAGACAGCGGACCACCTCTTCCGGTGTACCGCCGCCGACATTCTCGTCTGCGTGGCTGGGAACCACTTCCACCTCGAAGCCCGCCTGATGCATCAGTTCCAGGCGCCGCGGAGATCCCGAGGCAAGAATGATGCGCGGCGGAATCATCCGCGATGCAGAGACGCTCTCTTCTTTCATATCACTGTGCTCCATTTCAATATACCAAATACCAACCTCTTAATATCGCATTTGTCACCCGCAGATATCCCGGAATTTGTCATTCCGCAGATATCTCGGAACAAGAAGTCTTTCTGAAAGAAACCACGAATACACAAACCTCGCCGCAGGCAGACGCTTATCGCTGTCCACGTAAAAAAACGGCCCGTTCCCATGGATTTGAAAAGGATGCGGAATCACTTTTTGCGCACCATCATCTCCATTATGGAACAAAGCCGCTGAAATCTCAACCTAAATTGACTGCAAGCAGGACGATAAGCCGGGTTATGTCACGTACGGTCATCTATCTGTGTCCTGCCGTTGCCGGCAGGCTCAAGCGACCTACCTGAAGGCGTGACGGGCAGCCACATTACCTTCTGTTCGGTCTTGCTTCAGGTGGGGTTTACATGGCATCCCCTGTTGCCAGGGAATCGGTAGTCTCTTACACTGCCTTTTCACCCTTGCCCCCGGCCCCTTTCGGAGCCGAAGGCGGTATATCTCTGTTGCACTTTCCCTGAGGTCACCCTCGCCGGACGTTATCCGGCACCCTGCCCTGCGAAGCCCGGACTTTCCTCAGCCGGCACCTTTCGGCCTGCCGGCCGCGACCGTATGTCCTACTTGCAGCCAATCCTGATTATCTTACCACAAACCGGGGAAAAGTACAGAACTTTTTCAAGTGGTCATTGTATGATGCTCCGTCCAAGAGCTCGCTTTTTCACAGATATCAATCATTCTCCCCGCGTTTTCTGTTCTTTCGTAAGGTTGTGATCAAAAAGAACACGAGCAGAGCAGCAGAAATGCCAAGACAAGCCTGCCATATCCGGGTATTTGATGTGTCACCGGTAGATACCTTTCCCGTTGAAAACTTCGAGTTCGCATTATCTGAATGATTATTCCCGCCAGAATTTGTGTGATTGCCTCCGGATATCGTGGGAATTGTAGACGAGGCAGGAGTTGTACTAACCGTTACGGATGTCGTCGGTGTAACTGACGCAGTCGGCGTTGTTGACGGTGACGTTGCTGGTGTCGTTGACGGTGACGTTGCTGGTGTTGTTGTCACTGTCGGCGTAATACTCGGTGTAGTCGATGTTGTCGGTGTCGGGCTACTTGTACTTGAGGGCTGATCCGGATCTTCTGCAGAGAATCGAGTTATTTTATCACTGTTTTTTGAATTTTTACGAAGAGTTGCACTCGCGTTCAGCGAATCTCCATCCTTATCTGACTGAAGAACCTGCACATGAAGCCAGTCATGAGCAAGGGTATTCCCTTTGACATCCTGAAAATTGATCTCATACCAGTAATCGCCCGGACTCTGATAGTCAATCTTTATAGAATAATTTGCTCCAATGTCCTTTGATATTGATAGAGTATAAACTCCATTCTCGGCATCCTGCGGCATGGGCGCACTTGAATCTTCAGCCTGAAGTACGAGCTTATACGACTTATTTGGATTCAATCCTCCTGCCCCATACTGCAGGTTGATAGGAAGCGTCATCGTGGCACTCCCTGTCCCCGCAAAAGCGATACTCATTTCAGAGAAAGCAAAAACAACCACCGCGAACAGAGCAGCCACCAATTGAAGCAACCGCTTTTTGCTGATTTTCATAAATCCAATCCTTTCGTTTTGCATATTCGCCCCGCTTTCTCTTCACCTTTCATTCCTTTACACCCGGCATCTGATACACTGCCAGGACTACAGTTCTGTCATCCTCCTGAGCAGAGGAACAGGTAGACAATACAAGAATATGATACTGATCCAAATCTGCTCTCACTCTTTTCAGCACATTGGAATGAATATATTTTGCATTTTTCTCAATATAATCCAAAAAACCGGAAGGATCTGTGTCTGCAGCGACAGGATCAAAAATCCAAGTATCACGGTCCGAAACCACCTGAACAGATAGGACATGCACAGGTATATTTCTCCCCGGGATCATTAAGGTTCCAGTCGTATTCTGGTTAAAAAATTTACGTTTAAGGTATAAGTCAAGGTCGCCGAACATCGCATGCTGCTCCATATGATGCCCATATACCAACTCACTAAAATCTCCAAACTCACGGCTGCATCGCGTGTCAAGGAAAAGAGTCCCCGCAAGAGAAAAATCTCCATATACGTCCTTGTTGAGATACTCCTCGTTATCTTCGCCCTGCACGATCGGTCCGTCAATCTTCGTTCCATCCATCGTGACCCATGCACAGACATCCGGATTGATCTTCTGCAGATCGTCGAAGGACGGCGTGTCATCATCCGGCTTCTCCCGGAGTATCCTCCGGGAGATATCCAGCGCAGCTCCATAAATGCTATTGTTATCCCAAATCGAGTACAGGCTATATACCATAGCCGTCAGAATCGCCAGGATCACAGCAGCATTCAGGCATCGGTTCAGCCATTTCAGTAATTTCTCTGCCACAACTGCACCTGCCCTCTTTTCCTCTTATACGTGATGTCTTCTGCGGGATACCGCATACACAATCACACCGGCAGCCGCTGCTATCAAAATCAGAATATACGGAAGATTGGTGGTAAAGATACCAGTATCAATTACTGCATCTTTCGTATTTGTAATTGTAACAGAAAGATTCCCGGCTCCATTCATTCTCTGTGTATTGGTTTTTTCATCAATATGATCATAGGTTACACCGCCATAGGTATAGGAAGTCGTATATCCGTCAGCAGAATAATCTTCTTCCTTGACAAAGCAAACCGTTCCATTAGGAATATTCTTCAGTGTGATGGAAGTACCGCCCTTTACTGTGTAAGTTTTTGTGATGCTTCTTTGATTTGAAGCAAAAGTAATATCTTCAACCTCGTCCTGATTTACAAGATTCGTTCCCGTTGCATGAATGATGGAAGTTATATTTTGGCCATCCGGTGCTGTAAGAGTCACATTGACCCTAAAAGTTTTATTCGGATCTCCGATTGTTCCTGCTACCTCTTTCGTAAAAGTTAATTTACCTGCTTTATAGCTGTTCACAATATTATCCACTTTTTGCTTGGTCGTTTTATTAATCAGTTTAATATCTGTCGGATAATACCCGTTGTTTCCCCTGGTTACTGTTACACGAATCCGATAAGTATTACGATCATAATCTACGCCAGCGGTAGTACCGGTTACCTCATGAAAATCATAGTAATAGATTCCCGGATTGCTAAAACCGGATGGAACGACAACCTGAATATTCTGTTTAGCTCCGGAAGCCGTTGCAGCACCGGCAACGAAACTTATGGAACTCACATTAATTACATTTGGGATATTACTCAAAATTTCCGTTTTATCGGTTTCTGATATGGAATCAAGCTCCTGAACGTCTCCTGTTTTTTTATTCCATTTCGTGTCGCTGATGGCGGCAAGAGATGCCTTTCCTTCTGTGCCGGACTCTACCGTATCCTTCTCCGGATATGCGCCCGATTTAAAGCTAAAGGTCTCTTCCGGACTATTAAAAGAATTAACATCCTCACCATCTGGCATCGTCAGTGAATATACCTTTTGCAGGGAAAACTCTGTTCCTGTTGTACTGCTAGCCGTATCATCCGCAAATGCAGGGAGTGCGGAACTTGTCAGCATCATCGCCATCGTGATTGCACCAAGCAAAATGTTACGCGTCAGTTGTCTAACCTTGTTGTTTTTCATCTTTTTTCCTTTATCCCTTTCTGTTTTCTTGTGAATCCTTCCTTATATGCCTCTTCTTCGAAGAATAGTTAATACCTTACCTTTGATCTTGCTTTTGGAAATAGCCCCGTACCTTCTGCTGTCGTTTGCCTTCGTCCGATAATCTCCCAGAATAAATAAACTCTCTTCCGGAACCTTGTAAGGATATTCTAAAGTTCCAGGATCTTCCGTTGGAAAGAGAATCTCCCCGCTTTCCGTGACTCCGTTTATTTGTACGCTTCCGTTTCCGCTGATATTTACCACATTGCCGCCGAGAGTCAGAATCCGTCCGAAATGAAGCGTACCTCCGGCTTCGTATAATACAACATCCCCAGAACGGTACTCCCGCTGCAGCCGGAATCCCAGCGCCAGATCCCCGTCCTTGAGAGAGGGGAACATATCGTTCCCGCTCACTCTTTTCAAGAACAGCACCTGCGTGAAGATCAATGCCAAAATTACAATAAACACCAGCGTTCGAAATAAAAGCCTCAGATAGCCTTTCCACAGCGGCTCTTCATTTTTCTTTTTTTCTTCGCTGACAAAATCACCGCTCCCCGCTTCAGACTTTACCTGTTGAAGGGATTCTTCTCTGACTTTCTTCATCAGAGCGCTCTCCTGTTCTTTTTCCGTTTTCTGAAAAATACAAATCCAGCAAGAACAGCCGACAGAACAGCCGCAATTCCGATATACAGGTTGGTGTGATCTGTCCGGATTCCGGTGAGCGGGCTCGTGAACGACTGATTGCTGATATTCATTTCGGCAGATGTCGTGCTGTCCGGTGCGGTGATCTGATTGCCATTCGGGTAAGTGACGATATATCCGCTGCCCTCTTTGTTATAAAGAATCCGGTTATTCTTCACGGGGTCCCCGTTCGCATCCAGCTCATAAACCTGATAGTTGTCTCCCACATTCAGATCCGTAAATACCGGCGACGATACCGTCTGCGTCAGATCCCCGGAAGTCAGTTTATAGGTTGCATTTCCCTGGCTGTCATAGGTGACCGTCAGTGTTTCCAGCTTATCGCCGACAGCATTTCCATTTGTACTGTACAGCCCGAAGGAAAATGTGCCCGCCGGGGCGGCTGTACTGTTTCCGTCAGAATCTGCAAATGATTTATTGATCCTAAGAGAAGTCTTTTCATTATACGCCGTGTAGGTAAATGTACTGCCTTTGTAGCTGATATTAACACCCTGGATTGCCCATGCAGCCAGATCAGCAGAAGTGTGCATCTTTAGATTTTTATCTGGTGTAACATGCCAATCTGCAGATTGATTTGGATAATTTCCAGCCGAATCAGCACGTGCTATTGCCACAGGAATCGCAGCGGAATCCTTCACATACCCTGCAGGGGCCTTTGTCTCGACAATACAGTAAACCGTATTGAACAGAAGCGTGACATTCGGGTCTGATCCAAATGTAAGGATACCTGCGTGCGATCCGCTGGTGCCTGTCTTCAGCGTCTCAATCGGATTCCCGTCAGGAACCCATGCATTTTTTGTATCATCGTATTTTCCCAGATAAATTGCAAATTCTGCGCCCGGAAGCTCTGTCGTGATATTGTTTTTATCGGCTTTTATCAGGCTGAACAGCGGCACTGTTCCCATACCTAAAATTCCATCTGCCCCATAGGAAACGGTACTCGTTACATTGCTCGAAGAATCGCTCTTGTAGCCGTACCAATAGGCAGTGTTACTGTATGTGACAGTTGTATTGGGAGCGGCATCAATAGAAGCCTTGTAACTGATTGTCAGCTTCTCGCTGTCGGGAATGACCAGTGTCATCGTCGTCACTTTCTTGTTGCTGCTGTCCGTCCGCTTCGCTATGCTAATTTTCCATTGATCCGACGGTAGCTTGTTTCCGCTGCTGTCCGTTATCGTTACTGAAGAAGGATCCACCGTCATTGTCCCGCTCAGATCATCGACCAGCGTGACTGTGTCGGAATCCGGAAGAAGATCCTCTCCTCTTGGATTTACAGTAATTGTAAACGGCACGGATCCCATGGAGACTGCTCCGGCAGATTTGCTGATTGAGTCCACCTTGATACTGGTATCCGTACTGCTCGTGGACACGAGGGTGCCGTCTGTACGATACACATTCATTGTATTCGTATAAGAGGTGCTCTTTCCAATCAGCGTGTCTGCATCTGTTACCCGCATGACGATCTGAACCTGCAGATCCTGTGTATCCTTGCTTCCCTTATTCAGATTTCCCACATCATAAATGATGCGATGCGAAGTCTTGTCATAATATGCAAAGGCGCTGTAGCTTGTATCTGCCGCATTATCGAGATGAGCGTTTTTTAATCCGATATCCGTCCAGTCTCCAGCCGGAAGGTTTTCAATTTCCGGCATAGTCGGAGCCGCGTCCGCAGTACGGATAGCCTTCGGAATCCAGAAATAGCGGACATATACCGGCTCCATTCCCTCAGGGACTACATCTTCCACCCGGAAAGAACCGGACTCATCTCCGGCATAGTTGACGATAAGCCGGTAATCGATATATGTGCCGGACTGCAGGTATTCTGTCCCGGACCCGTAATTATAAGACCTCAGAATTTTTGCAGCCGGATTGTTGGCAGAGTACTTCTTCGCATCATACGTCCAGGTTCCGGTACTGCTGTCATAGCTTCCGTATTCTCCTACTTCCTTAAAGTTTGTACCAACTCCCAGCACGGCCAGACTCGCCGTATTGACATCCTGCCAGGTATTGTTCTTACTGCTCCTCTCCTGCAGCTTATTGTAAAAAGTTGTAATATCCCGCGCTGACCAGGTTGAATTTGGCATTGTCATCAGAATGATATACACAGCCTCGCCGTCAGGGATTTCTACTTTTTTGTTAAATGTCAGGGTTCCGGCTCCGGAAGTACTGTTGGAAACCCAGCTGTAAGAACCCGGGCTCAGCTGCGTGAAGCCGCTGTTCCCCTTGATCTGCGAATAGTATGCATAATTATCGGTAAATGAACTTCCGTCTGAAGCCGGCGTCCCGAAGTAAACTCCCGCAATTGACGTATCCAGAGTATGGTTCGGCTGGTTCTGCGGCACATCATAGAGCTGCATTCCCTCCGGAATCTGCGTGCCTCTGATTGTAATAACCCAGTAAAGTTTTCCGTTCTTGAATCCGTCGGAGGTGTCTGCGGAATCGTAATACCATCCCGCCTTATTAACGCTGTAGTCCTCACTTCCTGTGATCGTCACATTTGCCTTTACCTGCATGGACGGAAGGGAAAAGCTCCCGTTACCCGTTCCGATGATCGTCCCGCTCAGACTGAAGGAATTCCCCGCTGTTTCCCTGCTGAAATTTCCCGAAAGAGGCTTTGCGTAGTATGTGAGAAGATACGCGCCTCTCCCGAGAGTGCTGTCCAGTACATGCGGAATCAGCGTAAAGGAGTCCATTCCGTCAATATTAAAATAAAGCGTCTTGTCTGCCGTCTTCTGCATAAGCGTCTGAACGACCGTCTGGTCCGTTCCGGAGGATATGGCGGCATTAATTCCGGTCTGATAATACTTCACCTCCAGATAGCCGGAATATTGCAGATATTTTCCTCCGTCCGTAAGTGCATCCTTAAACGCAGCAGAGGATACATCCCATTTTCCGTTTTCATTGACAACTACCCGATACTGGAAACTTCCGGCAGGGACCGTGATCGATTTTGCAGGCGAGGGAGCAGTGCTCCATGCATCACCGCTGTATGTATAGGCAGTGTCTGGACTTTGAACAATTTCCTTATCTGTGGCAGAACCTGCTATTTTTCTGTCCCAATGCTGCTTTTCTAACGTGCTCTTTGCAGATGAAACAGCCAGCTGCTTGTTCCCGAAGGAAGAAGAATCATCTGTATATGCCGACGCCCGGTTTCCAATGCTGACAGCCGAGGATGAAAATATGGGCTTCATCGTAACTCGATAGGTTATTGTCCTGGTCTCACCGGGTGTAAGGTCCCCCAGATAAAAATTGAAGCCGGGGTTTTCATCTGTACCCTTTATATAGTAAAAAGGTGGATTTGATGTTCCTCTTGTTCCGGAAGTTACTTCTGCTTCCCCGCCAGCCGAAGTCATCTTGAAGTCACTGAAGCCGAGATTCGGGAGTTTTGAAGTCGGCGTGATCGCATCCCATATCTCGCTGCGGCTGATGCTTGTGTCCGTGACTCCGAAATCATCCGATATTTTCACGTTCTTCAAATCCCAGGTATTCTTGCCGTCCGCTGTCACCGCGATGGTGTAGGAAATCGTTACGGTGTTATCCTTATTCTCCGTCACCGTTCCGGCTTTCTTTGAGATCGTAGCCGCAGACTTCGGTGTGAATGTCGAGGACGCAGTATTATGTTCGTAGATTTTTGATTTCGGAGTCGCCGTATTGGTAATCGCTCCGGCTCCGGCAGACACAGCCCCTACATAATCCGTTTTCAGCTTCACGTAGTAATAGAGCGTTCTGGTTGTATATGCATCCATATTCCCGATCGTCCAGAGCATTGTCCCCGGGTCTGTACCTGTTGAAGCAGCGGAAAGAACGACAGTTCCGTCACTTGAAGAGCCGCGGTCCTCGTAAGGCTGATACGGATTATCTGCATTTTCTGAATCGGCCAGAGTCAGCGCCGACGAGGAAATACCGACATACGAATCCACCACATTCGCATTTGCGGTGAAATGATCGGTAACCGTCACCTCAGGCATTGGTGCCTCTCCGGTCGTGACCGTGAGTGAATATTTCAAGTATGCGTTCCCGTCCGATCCCTTAATATATTCAGGCGCAGATTTGTCCAGGGAAAGACTTCCGGATTTTGCATCGGAATCCGCATCAAAATGAATTTTGATGTCCAGCGGGCCGAATTTCAGCGTCTGCACAGAATTCTCCCGAACCTTTGCGGGATCCGGCGTCGCAGTGAAGGTCAGCTGTCCGTTCTCGATCGTGTAATCAGTCTCCTCTTTCTTTAACTGCGCCTCCAGATAATCTGTATTGGCCTGAAGATTGATTCTGTTGTCTGAAACCGTAATAGTCCCGATCGTATTCCCATTGCTGTCCGTAACATTCCCGCTCGATACTGCAGGATTCTGAAGAAGAGCCGGCACATTCAGATACAGCAAGCCTCCCTTACTGAGCAACTCACTTGCGGATATACCGCCAAAGTACACCGTAAGCCTCAAGGTCGTATATGCAGGGACTATGGTACTGTCAGTAATAACCTTCCAGTCATTTCCGTCACGATAAGATATCTGATAGTCTTCGATGTAATCATCAGATGCCTCCAGATCAATACCGCTATTTGATGAATCAGAAGAGGCAGAAATCGCTGCCGGCCCATTCCCGGATGTATCCGCAGCTGCCTGGACAGACATGATCCTGGCATTGCCGGTGCTCTCCGTGGTATCGGTTGATGCTGACCCGCCTTCTGTCTCGCTCCCCAACTCTCCGGAAGAAGTCTGCGAAGGCGATCCATCAGCTCCATTGACTTCTGCACCGCTTACCGCTCCGTCGGTAATTTCCGTATTCTCAGATCCGGCAGAAGATCCGGCCTCCCCAGAAACTGTCGTCTCCGCCGTTCCGGTATCTTCGTTTTCTGTCTGAGCGGATACAGCAGTGTCTGTCTGTTCGGATGCAGTCTCCTGTGTGGATTCACCGGCATAGATGGCCGACGGATTCACAATACCCACCATCATGGCTGCGATACACAAAACAGTGAGGATACGTTTCCACATTTTCGTCTTTTTCACAAGAAACCTCCCTAATGTTTAGTATGAGTATAGTTGCGGGCGTCAAATCTCCTTATGTCTCTCACTTATCAAGATCGTAGAGTAATCTGTTTCTAAGTTTTCGTAAAGGTCAGAATACAAAAACTTCGCGTCAGATATGATTCCTATTACCATATGAAAGCAATCTCTGATATATGAAATTATAGTTCAATTACAATAATAGGAATCATTACTTTTTATACTTTATATCATAAACAAAAGCAGAAGTAAATACTATCTAGCGTATATATTGTGAATTTTTAAACGAAAACGTTTTTGTACCTCAGTTTTTTCTTTGTCTACATCTTCCCGCTGATCCACCGCAGCATGAATCCCAGCGCATCCAGACCCGCTGCGATCAGAATCAGTGCAATGGTCAATGTGTGGTCTCCGTATATCAGCAAATCCAGGCTCCAAATTGCAGCGCCAACCGTGATCAGTACCGCTTCCAGCAGGCAGATGGTGCCGATCGCCATCAAAAGGTATCCTGAGAATCTTATTATTTTTTTCATACGTCGAAGCAGCTCCCTCCTATGAATTCTCTGAGTATAGAGTTGACCGGCACGCTTTCCGAAGGCGTCCCGAGGAAATAGTCCAGGAACTTCAGCAGCCTTTTCGCCTCCAGATATTCCGGAGAATCTTCCGGCACCTGGAACAGCAGCGGTTCGGCATAGATCTTCAGAACGGAAAGCTCATAGATCAGTGCAGAATTGTACATGACATCCGCGTTCTCCTGATGCGGAAAAATATATTTCTCCTCTCCTCTTCTGACCGAAGGCCATCTCCGGATCGTCTCCAGGGCGTCGGTGCCGCGGGTCCGGTAATCGCGGACGATGCGCCGCAGCAGGCGTCCGTCTGTCGTCGAGATCGGATTGTGGTCGTCGATATTCAGCTGTGTCAGCGCGCTGATGTACACCCGGTACACGCAGTCCGCCGGAAGATGCTCCGACAGCTTCGGATTGAGACCGTGGATTCCCTCTATGACCAGGATGTCCGAATCCTGCATCCGCAGCTTCTGACCGTGATACTCTCTCTGACCGGTCAGGAAATTGAAGTACGGAAGCTCCACTTCCTTCCCGTTCACCAGATCGCTCAGCACCTCGCGGATCAGTTTCAGATCGTAGGCTTCCAGACATTCAAAATCGTAGTCCCCGTTCTCGTCCTTCGGACAGTACTGTCTGTCGCGGTAGAAATTGTCGAGGCTGATGGGATGCGGCGTCAGTCCGTGAGCGGTGAGCTCGATGGACAGCCGCCGGGAGAACGTCGTCTTGCCCGAGGATGAAGGCCCGGCAATCATGACAAATTTCACGTTCCCGCGCTTCCGAATGTCCTGCGCGATGTCCGACATCCGGCTCTCCTGAAGCGCCTCCGCCACCAGAAGCTTGTGCTCGATATCCCCTCTGGTAATGGAATCGTTCAGATCCGCAACCGACTGGATGCCCATCCGCTGGTTCCAGTCCTCGGAGAGCGACTGTACCCTGAAAAGCTTCGGGAACGGCGCATACGGACGTACCCGGTCCGGCTCGTCGTGCTTCGGATAGACCAGAGCCAGGCCGTCCTCATAGCAGGAGACATCAAACTGCTTCAGGCATCCGGTGCCCGGCACCATGTAGCCGTAGAAATAATCCTGATAGTCGTCGAGCACATAGAGGTTTACCGAAGATACCCTGCGGTATTTCAGAAGTCTTTCCTTATAGGCAATGCCCTGCTTCCGGAAGGAACGGATTGCGTCATAGGTAGACAGCGTCTTCCTCTGAATCGGCAGATCCTCCTCCACCAGCTCCAGCATTCTCTTCTTCACCAGGGAGGCGAATTCCTCGTCCGGCCGGTCCTCTCCGCTGAAGGTGAAGTAATATCCGTTTCCGTTTGAAAAATTCAGCGTGATCCGGATCTCCTTACCCGGGTTCCGCTTCTTCTCCACATCCAGAACTGCTTTATTGAAGAGCAGGTTCAGGCTTCTGCGGTAGGTTGCCATGCCGATCTGGTCCCGAATCGTCAGCGGCTCAACCGTACAGTCCTCTTTCACCTGCTGATTCAGCTCCTGTAGCCTTCCGTTTGCCAGAACCAGCAGAACCGGCTCTCTGTCCGGAAGGCAATGCTCTCTGATGAAATCAATATAACGGGTTCCTTCCGGGATCTCGTATTTTTTCCCTTGAAATTTTATATGAAATGTTGTCAACATTAAATTCACCTCAATCGAAACTTCTGCATATGTCAATATTCATCCGATTTTCCAATGACAGTCTAGCTGCTTCATTCCGGTCTGCCGGGCATCCGTGCATGCTTTCTTTATATTACAAGTATATGAAATGTTACAGGTATATGGAGCGTTACAAAAATATATGGAACGTTACAAATATATATAGAACGTTACAAATATATGGAACGGGCGGAAACACTCTGTCATACATTCCAGAGCTTTCCGCCTGTTTTCCTTCCCTTTCGGTCAATATTATCTTAGCTCAGATCACTGTAAACGGCGGAATAATTCTTTCTCATATCACCGTAAACGAAGGTACAATCCTTGCTCAGATCACCGTGAACGGCTGTATGATCTTTGCCCCGCGGACCTTGCACTCCGGGAACAGCTTGGTCAGCTTCTTCACCATGTAGTCGATGAAGCAGTACTCGGTGCCGTAGTGTCCCGCGTCGATGATATAGAGTCCCTTCGCCATGGCGTCGATCGCGCTGTGATAGTCTACGTCTCCGGTCACCAGAACCTGCGCGCCCTCTTCAATTGCCCGGTCGATCAGGCTCTTTCCGGATCCGCCGCAGACCGCCACACGGCTGACCATCACTTCACCGTCTTCGGATGAATCCTCATTCTCTTCTGTTTCATTCAGCCCGTAGCAGCGCACCGTGGAAAGGCCGAAGGCGCGTCTGGCCGCCACCGCAAAATCGTACAGTGTCATCGGCTCTTTCAGATCACCGACCCGTCCGATGCCCTCCTCGACGCCCTCATTCTCGCGGATGACGTCCAGAACATGCGCATTCTGCAGCTTCAGCTGATTCTCGTTGAGCTCTGCCATTTTAAGCACGTCGAAATTCGTGTGCATTGCGTAGCAGTTCACGTCATTTTCAATCAGAGTGAGGACTCGTCTGCCGATAAAGCTGTCGTCATTGACCTGGCTGATACTGTGAAACAGCAGCGGGTGATGCGTGATCATCAGGTCAGCTCCCCACTCCACAGCTTCCCGGATCGTCTGCTCCGTCGCGTCCAGAGCAACGAAGATCTTCCGGACCTCACGGTTCCTGCGTCCCACCTGGAGGCCCGGGTTGTCCCATTCCTCCGCGCAGGTTAACGGATATCTCTGTTCCAGTCTCTGAATAATCTCTTCACATTTCATATCTGCTGTATGCGGCCAGAAGAAGCCGCAGTTCCTCCTTTACTTCCTGAAGTCTCTGCATGGAATTTTCGCTGCCCGCCGCTGCAAGGCGTCCCGCGATCTGCTCGCTGACCTGGATCTGCCACGCGAGATACTTCCTCAGGATGGGATCTCTGCGCTGAAGCAGAACCGGGCCGAAGTGCACTTCCATTTCACTGAGGGCCGCCGGAGAAGCAGCCTGCTTCTCTGCCTTGATCACCGGGTAGTATTTTCCGTCCTCGAAGATCATTCTTTCATCCGTGATCGCGAATCCGATTTCCGGCAGCAGCCGGCGGACCTTATCCGTCTCCGACTGAGGTTCCAGCACGAGCTCTTTCAGGGACGCTGTCGTCTCCGGATGTGATGTCAGGATGCGGCAGATCAGCATGCCGCCCATCCCCGCGATCACGGCCGTATCCGCTTCCCCCGGCTGCAGCATTTCCAGGCCGTCCGAGAGCCGCAGCCCGATACGGTCCGAGAGCCCGGCGCCGGCCACCGTCTCCTTTGCTCTGGCGAGCGGTCCCTTTCTCACATCCATCGCGACGGCGGACGGCACAATTCCGTTTTCCACCAGATATACCGGCACATATCCGTGGTCGGTTCCGATATCCGCGGTTCTGCTGCCCGGCGTCACCAGAGATGCCACCGCCAGAAGCCGCTCTGACATTTTGTTGATGATCGGTGTATTCGTCAAGATAATCCTCCCGCCTTCTGCTGTTGACCGGCAGATCAGTCCGGCCAGTCTTTCCGCCTTCCGCTGTTGACTGCCAGATCAGTCCGGCCAGTCTTTCTGCCTTCTGTCGTTGATCGGCAGATCAGTCCGGAGAAGCCCTCCCGCCTTCTGTCGCAAGTCGGCGGATCAGTCCAGATAGTCCTTCAGCTTTCTGCTGCGGCTCGGATGACGCAGCTTCCGGAGCGCCTTCGCCTCAATCTGACGGATACGCTCACGGGTGACATTGAATTCCTTTCCGACCTCCTCAAGGGTTCTGGCTCTTCCGTCATCGAGACCGAAGCGGAGACGCAGAACCTTCTGCTCTCTCTCAGTCAGCGTCCCGAGAACCTCCTCCAGCTGCTCCTTCAGCATCGTGAAGGCAGCCGCGTCCGCCGGTACCGGAACGTTGTCGTCCTGAATGAAGTCGCCCAGATGGCTGTCCTCTTCCTCGCCGATGGGGGTCTCGAGAGACACCGGCTCCTGGGAAATCTTCAGGATCTCACGCACACGTTCCACCGACATATTCATTTCCTTCGCAATCTCCTCCGGCGTAGGCTCACGGCCGAGCTCCTGGAGCAGCTGACGGGAGACGCGGATCAGCTTGTTGATCGTCTCTACCATATGCACCGGGATACGGATGGTGCGGGCCTGATCGGCAATCGCTCTCGTGATGGCCTGGCGGATCCACCATGTCGCGTAAGTTGAGAATTTGTAGCCCTTCCGGTAATCAAATTTTTCTACGGCCTTGATCAGTCCGAGGTTTCCTTCCTGAATCAGATCCAGGAAGAGCATGCCCCGTCCCACATACCGCTTCGCGATGGAAACTACCAGACGAAGGTTTGCTTCCGCCAGACGCTTCTTCGCATTTTCATCTCCGTTCTCCATCCGCTTGGCAAGCTCGATTTCCTCATCTGCGGTCAGAAGCGGAACCTTACCGATTTCCTTCAGATACATGCGGACCGGATCTTCGATGCTGACGCCCTCCGGAACCGTCAGGTCGATATTCTCGACATCGGTCTCGTCGGTCTCGTCCTCCCCCTCTTCGCTGAGAAGGAGCATGTCGTCATTGGGCTCCTCATCCTCGCTCTGAATGCGGAGAACATCAATGTCATGATCCTCCAGATATGCCACAACCATCTTGATCTGCTTGTCATTGAGGTTCATGTCCTTGTAATACTCGACGATCTCTGTGTACTCGAGAGCGTTTTTCTTCTTCTTGGCTACCTCAATGAGGCTTTTGGTTTTCTCCAGCAATTTCTTGTTATCTGCTTCCATGAAATTCTCCTTCTTCTTGCTCACATTCTATGAATGATTGTTGATGATGATTACCGGATTATGAAAAAATATTGTCCGGCAGTCCTCTCGCCCGAAGCTGATCGAGTTTTTTTCTCTCGTCCATGATCTTCAGGAACCCCTGCATGTCCGACGGGTCCAGCTCGTCGGCTCTCTTGTCTATGCTCTGCCGCTTCATGCGGCACAGTACATCGAAGAGCGCCTTCTTCCGGTCCGCCGGGCTGTCGAGCGTGATGTCCGTATTGAAAAGCGAGGCGGCCTCTGTCTGCTGCGCGCTGTCCTCGAAATGATTGATAATCGCAGCCGGGCTGATCCTGCCCTTCGCGGCCTGCTCCCAAACCATCACGGCGACCTCCCTGTACATCGGGTTGGTGAAATCCGCCGGTGAGAGGTAGTCCTTCAGCCGTTCCAGAAGTCCCGGCTGCCCCGCGATCCAGGTGAGCATCAGCTTCTGTTCCTTATCCGCCGGAGCCGCTGCCATGGCAGCCTTCTGCCTGCGCACGTCGGTGCTCTTCGGCGCCCGGATCTCGGTTCTTCCTACGCCCTTCAGCGCCTCCCGGTTGACCTGAGACACCAGCATGCTCTGCTCGATGTGATATTTTCTCGCGATCGCCTCGGTATAGCTGTTCCTCTCGATCTCATCCTCAATCTCCAGAAGCATGACCGCCACCTCGTGGAAAAATCTGCTCCGTTCGCCGGGGTCGTTCATGTCATAATTCTGTTCGGTCATGCGGACCATGAAGAGGAAGCTGTTCTCCGCTTCCTCCAGCCGCTGCTCGAACGCCTCTGCTCCCTCGGCCTTGATAAATTCATCCGGATCCTTGTGGGGCCTCAGGTTTACCACCTTTGTGGAGAGCCCCGCCGTCCGCAGCATTGGAATCGCGCGGAGGGCCGCCTTCACACCGGCGCCGTCCATATCGTAGATCACCAGAACCTGCTTCGTGAACCGGCTCATCAGCGAGCACTGCTGCGAGGTCAACGCCGTTCCGAGCGAGGCGACCGCGTTCGTATATCCCGCCTGGTGCATGGAAATGACATCCATGTAGCCCTCACAGATGATAAAATTCTTCCGCCGCGTTCTTCTCGCCACATTGAGTCCGTACAGATTCCGGCTCTTGTCGAAGATCAGCGTCTCCGGCGAGTTCAGATACTTCGGTTTGCCGTCTCCCATCACCCGGCCACCGAAGCCGATCACCCGGCTGTTCGCGTCCATGATCGGGAACATGACCCGGTTCCAGAACTTGTCCGAAAATCCCCGTTTCTCATCGACATGAAACAGCCCGGATTCCTTGAGAATGCCGTCGCTGTATCCTTTCTGTTTCAGAAACTTATAGAGATCGCTGCTGTATTTGTCGGCGTAGCCCAGCCCGAAATTCCGCATGGTCTCTTCGGTAAGCCCGCGGCCCTGCAGATACGCAAGACCGGCCTGTCCCGCCGGAGAATGCAGTCTGGAGTAAAAATACAGCGCCGCCTGTTTGTTGATTTCCAGAAGTCCGGACCGCTTGTCCTGCTCTTCCCGCTCCTCTCTGGAGTACTCCGCCTCCGGAAGCTTTACGCCCGCCCGGTCCGCCAGGGCCTTGATTGCCTCCTGAAAGCTGAAATTTTCATACTCCATCAGAAAGGTATATACGTTTCCGCCCTTTCCGCAGCCGAAGCAGTAGTACATCTGCTTGTCACGGCTCACCGAGAAGGACGGCGATTTTTCATTGTGAAACGGACACAGCCCGAAGTAATTGCTGCCCCGCTTCTGAAGCTTTACATATTGAGAGATCACATCCACGATGTCATTCCGTTCGCGGACATCTTCGATGACCTCATCTGTATATCGCATACTTCCTCCTGTCAGTATTCATCGGTATCCCGAAAGCTTACTCCTGTATGAGTCCTGCGATGCACCATGTAATAAAACATCTTATAAAACATCCCAGGATTTCGGAATGTAGATTTCCCGGAACTTGTGAATCGCGTACTGATCCGTCATCCCGGAAATGTAATCGCAGACGACCCTCTCCGGGGCTTCCCCCTGCTCCAGCATCTTGCGGTACTCTCCCTTTAGAAGCTCCGTATGCTGAACATAGTATCCGTACATTTCCGTGAGCATCCGGTCTACCTTGATTTCCTCGGATTTCGCCACCGGATTCGTGTACACATCCGCGAACATCAGCTTGCGGAAGGTCATCATCGCCTCGCGGATCGGCTCCGACTGCTGAATATCATCCCGGTCCCGGCTGCTGGCGATCAGATCCATCACCAGCGTATTCAGCCTCTCGCGGGATGTATAGCCGAGCGTCATCCGCAGCGTGATCGGAATATCGTCCTCGCTGATGATTCCTGCTCTCTGCGCGTCGTCCATATCGTGATGGATATACGCGATCTTATCGCAGATCCTCACGATCTTGCCTTCCAGGGTGTGCGGCGTCGTACTCATCTGATGATTCAGAATACCGTCCCGCACCTCCCAGGTGAGGTTCAGTCCCTCCCCGTCCTTTTCCAGCTTCTCCACCACGCGAAGGCTCTGCTCATAGTGACGGAAGCCGGACGGACAGAGCCTGTTCAGCGTCCTCTCCCCGGCATGCCCGAAAGGTGTGTGCCCCAGATCGTGCCCCAGGGCAATCGCCTCCACGAGATCCTCATTGAGACGCAGCGCCTTCGCTGCCGTTCTGGAAATCTGTGACACCTCCAGCGTATGCGTCAGTCTCGTCCGGTAATGATCTCCCTGCGGCGACAGAAACACCTGCGTCTTGTCCTTCAGTCTCCGGAAGGACTTGCAGTGCAGAATCCGGTCGCGGTCGCGCATATAATCCGTCCGCACAGTATCCTCGCTGATCGGCCAGTCGCGCCCCCGCGTCTCCCGGCTGTGGGCGGCGTAAGGGCTCAGGTCATCCATCTCATTTTCTTCAATCGTTTCCCGGATATTCACGGTTCTGCCCTCCAATCCGGCAATCTTCCCGTCTGTCAGAAATGCTGTGAACAGCGTCTATTATATATTTACAACAGCAAAAAGGAATTTCCTTTTTTTATTTTTAAAAAAAAGACAGGTCCGCGACCTGCCTTTTCTCCCGCATCATTTCCGGCATCTTCCCGCACCCGCATCAGCTGCCGTTTATGACTTCTCGTCCTTATTTCCGGCATCATTCTGCCACTGCTCAATTCCGCCGTTCTGCTGCTGCCGGTTTTATGACTTCTCGTCCTCGTCCTCTTCTTCCGCTGACGGGCGATCCACATGGAGCTTGATCTTTCCGACCCTGTGACCGTCCATCTCCAGAATCCGGATGGTCATGTTCTCATAGTGATACACATCCCCGCGGGACGGCACCTTTCCTGCAATCTCCAGAATCCAGCCGCTCACGGTGATGGAATCATGCTCCCGCTCGCAGCCGATCTCATCGAAGAGCTTTTCGAGGTTCGCGGACCCCTCCACGACATAGTCGCTGTCCGTAATCTTGCGAATCTCCTGCACAATTTCGTCGTGCTCGTCCCAGATCTCTCCGACCAGCTCCTCCAGGATATCCTCCATGGACACGATTCCGACCGTACCGCCGTACTCGTCGACCACGACCGCCAGGTGAATTTTCTTCTGCTGGAGCTCACGCAGGAGCTCGTCGATCTTCTTATGCTCTGTGATAAAGACCGTCGGACGGATGATAGCGTCGATGGTGCGGTCCGTGCCGAAAATCTTGTTGTAGAAGTCCTTTTCATACAGAATGCCCGTGATATGGTCCATATCCTCCCGGTAAACCGGCAGCCTTGAATAGCCGGTCTGGGCAAAAATATCCGCGATCTCCTGATTGGATGTCCCGTACTCCACGCCAACGATGTCCACTCTCGGCGTCAGAATATCGACCGCCTCCTGATCACGGAACTCGATCGAATTACGGATCAGATCACTCTCCTCCTCGCCGATCCCGCCGCCGGTCTCCGCCTCATCGACGATCGTCAGAAGCTCCTCATCCGTAATCGCGCGGTCCTCCTCGCCCTTGATGATCTTCGCCAGAAACTTCTTCCACAGTCCGAAGAGAAAATTCACCGGTGTCAGGACCACCATGATACAGCGAAGAAGCGGCGCAGAAAACATCGCAACCTGCTCCGGAAACTCCGACGCCATGCTCTTCGGAGAGATCTCACCGAAAATCAGAAGCACAAGTGTCGTCACCAGCGTCGCAATGCCGGAACCCGCATCCTCACCCAGCATCCTCACGAAAAAAACGGTTGCAAGAGAAGTCGCGCCGATATTCACCACGTTATTTCCGACAAGGATTGTGGAGAGAACACTGTCATACCGGTCCAGCAGCTTCATCACGAGGATCGCCCGCCGGTCTCCCTTCTCCGCCATATTCTTGACCCGGATATGATTCAGCGAGGCAAACGCCGTCTCCGTCGCCGAAAAATACGCCGACAATATTACACAAATTACGATTACCAACAGAGTACCGATATTTCGTTCCATATGATTCCTGCATTCATCCCCTCAAAAAGTGTACTTGTTCACAGCGCTGTACCTCGGTCAGAGGTTTCACCCCGGCATTTATCACCGGCAGTTTTCTCCGCCTTCGCTTTTCGGCTGATTTTGCTGTTTCAGCTTGCAGCAGTCCGGCACCTCGCCGTGAAATGCTTCTTTATTCGAATCCGCCATGCGCTTCAGCCACGCTTTCCAGCGATCTCTGATTCCGGAAAATATATTCATATATGACTCTTCATCTCCTTTTTCTGTACGGAACGCCGCCGTATCCCTATCATAGCACGGAAATGCTTTTTCGCAAGCTGATCCCGTCCGGAACCGCCGCATCATGCTATTCACCGTGCACAGGCTATCTTGAATTATACCTGAGCAGCTTTTATAATGAAATATACAAACAACAAAAAATGGATTTTTTCCTTATCCCTTATCTCATGTTAGCTGATGGTTTCCTGCGGGCGTTCGCGGGAAAGCAATGTAAGACAAATATCAACCAGATGGATGTGATGCGCTTTCCTGATGGTGTTCGCGGGAAAGCAATGCAGAGGAATCGATATGATATGATAAGATGATGTTGTGTTAAGGAAAAGATCCGGATTCAAATGTATGCGGAGGGAATCTGATGGAAAAATCAAAGGTCTATTTTACCGACTTTCGTACACGCACCAACGGGCCGAGCCTGCCGGGAAAGCTGGCGAAGCTGATTCGCAAGGCCGGAATCGGCGACATCGACATGGACGGAAAGTTTGTCGCAATCAAGATGCATTTCGGTGAACTCGGCAACATCTCTTATCTGCGGCCGAACTACGCGAAGGCAGTCGCTGACGTGGTCAAGGATCTCGGCGGAAAGCCCTTCCTGACCGACTGCAATACGCTCTATCCGGGCAGCCGGAAGAACGCCCTTGATCATCTCGACTGCGCCGAGGAGAACGGCTTTGGCATGGCGACCACCGGATGCCACGTGATTATCGGCGACGGTCTGAAGGGAACTGATGAGGTCATCGTACCAATCCGGAACGGAGAATATCTGAAGGAAGCATACATCGGCCACGCCATCATGGACGCCGACATCCTGATCAGTCTGACACATTTCAAGGGCCATGAGGCGACCGGCTTCGGCGGCGCGCTCAAGAATCTCGGCATGGGGTGCGGAAGCCGCGCAGGCAAAATGCACCAGCACAACTCCGGAAAACCGCATGTCATCGAGGAGGACTGCCGCGGCTGCAGGCAATGCGCAAAGGAATGCGGTTCAGACGCCATCTCCTATGAGGACGGCAAGGCCCACATCCATCAGGAAATCTGTAAGGGCTGCGGACGCTGCATCGGCGCCTGCAATTTCGACGCCATCGTAAACAACAACGAGGACGCGAACGAAATCCTCGGCTGCAAGATCGCCGAATACTCGCAGGCTGTCTGCGACGGCCGTCCGACCTTCCACATCAGTCTGATCACCGACGTCTCCCCGAACTGCGACTGCCACCCGGAGAACGACGCGCCGATTCTTCCGAACATCGGAATGTTCGCCTCCTTCGATCCGGTTGCCCTTGATCAGGCTTGCGCAGACGCGTGCCTTGCCGCCACACCGATCCGCAACAGCCAGCTCGGCGACAACCTTGCGCAGCCCGACTGGCACCACCACCACGACAACTTCCTGGACAGCAACCCGAACGTCCGCTGGAAGGAGACACTCGAGCACGCGGAGAAGATCGGCCTCGGCAGCAGATCCTACGAACTGATTACCATGAAATGACAGTTATGAAGAAATGAGGTTCTTTGAAGTCTTTGCCCTGACAGCTCCGCGTGGACAGTATAACAGCAGAAATTGCCCGGACCTGACAAGAGGGTCCGGGCGATTTCTGTCACACGCGATTTATTCGGGGCTGCTGCTGTGTGATGCAGTGAATATTTCCTCCCCCGTAGACAATCTCCTTGGTTCTGACGCCGACTGTCTTCCGATCCGGAAACATGGCTGCGATCTGCTGGAGAGCAATCTCGTCATTCGGATCGTCATACTGCGGTACGATTACACCGCCGTTCACGATCAGAAAATTCAGGTACGAGGCAGCGCATAGACTTCCGGGTATACGTGGAATTGCCAGACCGCTGCTCTCCACCGCGTAATCAGCGGGATACCGGACCGGATGCTTCGGGCAGCATACAGGATGTACCTTCAGTTTTCTGCCCCGGGCGTCCTGAGACCGCTCCAGAACCCGGAATGCTTTCTTCGATGCCTCGTAAAACGGGCTGTCCGGATTTTCTTCCCGAATACACGCCACCTCTCCGGGTCGGACAAAGCAGGCGACATCATCGACATGTCCGTTTGTCTCCTCCGGATCAATCCCGTCCGAAAGCCATATCACCTTCTTCGCTCCGAGGTAGTCACAAAGTTTCTGCACGATCTGCTCTTTCGTCAGATCCGGATTTCGTCCCTGACTCAGAAGACACATCTCCGTCGTAAGAATAGTTCCGTCCCCGTCCGTATGAAAAGAACCTCCCTCCAGAACAAAATCAGAACGGTACCGGTCGATTCCCAGCATGTCACAAATTTTTCCAGCAAGAGCATCATCCTGATCCCAGGGCTTATAAAGGCCGTCCACATCTCCCCCGTACGCGTTGAATCTCCAGTCACAGGCGCGCAGCTCTCCCCTGTCATTTACAAGAAAAGAGGGACCGGTATCCCGGATCCAGGCATCGTCTGAAGCCATTTCCAGAACTTCCACGCCCGAAATCTCAGCGAATGCATTCTCCGCCTTTCCCATCTGGTCCGCAGAAGCGAGCATACAGACAGGTTCAAATCCCGAAATTGCCTTCGCCACATCGACATAGGCCTTCTGTGCCGGAAGCGCATGCTCTCTCCAGTTATCCGGCCTTTCCGGCCAGATCATCCAGATTCTTTCCTGCGGCTCAAACTCTCCCGGCATCCGGAACCCGTCTCTCCGCGGAAGTGAATTCCTGATTATTCCCATCATAGATCATCCCTTCAGCTTCGTCCACATGCTGTCCAGTGTCGCAATCGTATCGGTATCCAGGTTATCCACATACTCACCGGCCGAAATCACGCTCTCCGGCGGGTTCTTCGCCTCATTATCAGTGTAATCCGACCCCATCTCCTTGACCGCTGCCGTATTCGGGTTCAGATAAGGATATTCTGCGGAAATGGCCTCCGAGGTCTCCGGCTCCAGAATGTAGTTGATAAACTTCTCTGCCGCATCCTTATGCTTTGCGCCCTTCGGAATCGCCCAGTTGTCCATGAATACATACGCACCTTCCTTCGGGAAGACGATCTTGATGTCCGGATTTTCTTCCATGGCAAGCGCGATCTCAGCGCTCCAGCAGAAACCAACCGTGCAGTCGCCGCTGATCAGCGAGGACTTCGGCGAATCTGAGTCATAGACCTTGATGTTGTCCTTCAGCGTGAGAAGCTTTTCCTCGACCTGCTTCAGCTTGTCCGGGTCCGTCTCATTCATGGACAGTCCCATCGAGCGCTCGGTCATGCCGATCACTGCCCGGTAATCATCCAGAACCACCAGCGAATTCTTTAATGACGGATCAAACAGATCATCGTAGCTGGTGATCTCCTTCTTTACCTTCTTTGTATTCACGGCGATCGCCGCCACGCCGCCCTGATACGGAACCGAATAGGTGTTGTCCGGATCATAGGACGGGTTCAGATACTGCTCGCCGATATTACTGAGATTTGTGAGTTTGTCCTTGTCCAGCTTCTCCAGCATGTTCTGAGAGATCATCTGCTTTACCATGTAATCCGAGGGCTGCACAATGTCGTAGGTTCCCTCCGCCTCTGCCTTCACCTTGGCCAGCATATCTTCATTGGAAGAAAATGTCGTCACATTCACCTTAATGCCGGTTTCCTTCTCAAAATTCTGAATGACACTGTCCGGAACATACTCCGTCCAGATGAATATATTCAGCGTGTTATCGTCTCCGCTTCCGCTGGAAGTACTTCCTCCGGAAGTACTGAATCCACATCCCGTCATGCCGACAGCCATCGCGGCAGCAAGTCCCAAAGCAAGCATAGCCTTTCTGTTCTTTTTCATAATGATCTCTCCTTCCTTATCGTACTCGGGCCGTATAAACCAGGTCTTTTCTGTTCCATGTATGAACGGTTTTAAACCAGTCTTTCCTTATTCCCCATGAACCGCATCAAGCCGATCTTCTCTTATTCCCCTATAAACCGCATCAAGCCGGGCTTCTCTTCTTTCCCTTTTTCCGACTGAAGATACCGCTCTGCGTCAGAACGACCAGCACGATTGTTCCGACCAGAATCAGTGTACTCAGCGCATTCACATCCGGCGCGACGCCGCTCTTAATGCTCTCCATAACCTTCAGCGGATATGTCTTCGTAGTTCCGTTTACAAAATAACTGATGATCACATCGTCGATGGAAAGCGTGAACGCCAGCAGCGCGCCTCCCGCAATTCCGGGAGCAAGCACCGGGAACGTCACCTCGAAGAACGTACGGATCCGGTTCGCCCCGAGGTCCATGCTTGCTTCTTCAAGTGAAATATCATACCCCGCAAGTCTTGACCTGACATTGAAGATCACAAATGGAACATCAAAGGTTACGTGCGCGAGGATCAGCGTTCCCATGCCTCTTGGAATTCCGGTTCCGGCAAACATCGTCAGGAGCGAAATGCCAAGCACAATCTCCGGAATCACCACCGGAATATACAAAAGCGCATCGATCAGCTTTTTCCCGCGGAATTTGTAGCGGTACATTCCGATCGCACCGAGCGTGCCGATCGCGGTAGAGAGCAGCGTGCTCACCACGGCAAGGAATATCGTATTGCCGAAGGAACTCAGAAGCGCCGCGTTCTGGAGCAGTTCTCCGTACCAGTAGAAGGAAAATCCCTTCCAGGACAGATAGGGCTTCGTCATGGTGGCGTTAAAGGAATTGACCACGATCACCACAATCGGAAGGAACAGGAATGCGTAGACCAGGAAGAGAAAGATTCCCTGACCGGGAGTGATGTCTCCCTTTTTTTCCTTTGTTTTTTTCTCTGTATTCATCAATCACACCCCCAGACTTTCCATGTCGCCTCCGAGCTTCTGATAGATCCGCACAAGCAGAAGCGTTACCAGAATCAGGATAATGGAGAGCGCCGCTCCGAGAGGCCAGTTGTTGCCGCTCTGGAACTGCCGTTCGATCAGGTTTCCGATCATATCCGTGTTGCCTCCGCCGAGAATATCCGATACGTAGAAATATCCCAGCGCCGGTATGAAGACCATAATGCATCCGGAAAAAATACCGCTCGAGGTCAGCGGGAGAATCACTTCGAAAAACGTCTGCACCTTTCTCGCTCCCAGATCCGCCGAAGCCTCCAGGAGACTTCCGTCCAGCTTTTCCAGCGCGGAGTAGAGCGGCAGTACCATGAACGGAAACAGACAGTACACCATGCCGAGGATCGTCGTCGCCGGATGATAAAGGAGATCCAGCGGCTCGCTGATCAGATGTATCTTCAGCAGAAAGCTGTTCAGCCATCCGCTGTTTCCGAGAAATGTCTTCCACCCGTAGATCCGGATCAGCGAGTTCGTCCAGAACGGTATGATGACCAGCATATAGAAGACGTTCTTCCTTCTGCTTTTGGTTCTCGCGATGATCCACGCAAATGGGAACGCGATCAGCAGCGCCAGAACCGTAGACAGAAAAGCAATCAGCAGTGACTGCAGATAAATCTTCAGGTAATCCGGATCAATCAGCCGGATATAATTCTTGAACGTAAACTGAAATACGACATTGTAGTTCTCATCAATGTTGCAGAAGCTGATGACAATGACGTAGATCATCGGTATCGCCACAAAGAGAATCATCCACAGGCTCACGGGCGCAACGGTAGTCAGTGCAGGCAGAACCCTCGAACGAAACCGCATCGACTTTTTACTCTTTTCTTCCACACGGATCACCTCCTCATGCTATGCGTATCCTGCAAGTTCAATATCATAACAACGACAGTCATGAAACCATCTCCTCACACAGCCGGCATTTTCAAATCAACCCCAGCACAACAATGAATACGAAACCATCTCCTCACACAATCGGCATGTTGTTCAGCGCATTGTAAATCGTGTTGTCTCTGTTATGAAGAAGCACAGCATCACCGACATCCCATGTGACATACACGACTTCTCCGACCTTCGGAACCTCTTCGCCGGAAAGCCGTTCCGCCCGGACCTCATTGCCGTTCGGAAGCACGATGTTGCATTTCAGAACCGATCCGACATAGATATAATCCTTAACGATACCCTGAAGACCGAAGCTTCCGATATCATCTTTATAGAACTTGATTTTCTCCGGGCGTACCGAAATGGTGACAAATTCGCCATTGCTGAAATCATCTCCGTTAGCCTGCACGAATCCGTTCTCCACGGCAACCTCACAGGTTCTGCCGTCGATTTCGACGATACATCCTTCAAAAACATTTGTCTCTCCGATAAAGGTCGCCACAAACTTTGTCGCCGGGTGCTCATATATTTCAGAAGGAGCTGCAACCTGATCAATGATGCCGTCATGCATGACAGCGATCCGGTCACTCATGGTCAGTGCCTCCTCCTGATCATGTGTGACATAGATAAACGTAATATTCAGTTTTTTCTGAAGGCGCTTCAGCTCGAGCTGCATCTGCTTTCTCAGCTTCAGATCGAGCGCGCCCAGCGGCTCGTCCAGAAGGAGTACCTTCGGCCGGTTGATCAGCGCCCTGGCAATCGCCACCCTCTGTTTCTGACCTCCGGAAAGCTGTGACGGAAAGCGGTCATCAAATCCCTCCAGCTGCACCATAGAAAGCATTTCCTCCACCCGCTCGCGGATTTCCGCCTTTGGCACCTTTTTCATCCGAAGCCCGTAGGCGATGTTGTCGAAAATCGTTTTGTGCGGAAATAAGGCGTAGGTCTGGAATACCGTGTTCACATCCCGTTCAAAGGGCTGTTTGGCTTCAATGCTCTCTCCCTCCACCCGGATGCTTCCGCTGCTCGGAATCTCAAATCCCGCGATCATGCGAAGCGTCGTGGTCTTGCCGCAGCCGGAAGAACCGAGCAGTGTCAGGAATTCTCCTGCCTTTACGTGGAGATTCATATCCTTCACGACATGATTGGTGCCGTATATTTTGTTTACATGATCCAGTTCAACAATATATTCGCTCACTCCGGTATCACCTCTTTGAAAAATAATCCGTATGTCCGGTACGTCTGTACCATTCTGCCTGCAGAGCATTTCGGCTTTCTGTATTCACTCAGAGGGCCTCATCTCCGCGTTCACCGGTACGAATCCGGATCGCATCCTCAATCGGCCGGATAAAAATTTTTCCATCACCTACATGGTCTGTCGCCAGCTTATCCCTGACTGCCTCAATGATCGGCTCGACCTTCTTGTCCTCCACCACAATCTGCACCCGGATCTTCGGCAGCAGATTGATTGTCGTCTTGAGCCCCTTCAGTTCCTTTACTGCTGTATCGGACACACCTTTCTGTGTCCCGCAGCCCATCGCAGTCGAAATCGTCATGCCTCCGCAGTTTTCCTGATCCAGGATTGCCTTTACATCCTCAAGTCTGTCAGGTCTGATAATCATAACCAGTTCTTTCATAGTCTTTCCTCCTTCTATGCCAATAGGCTTTCAAAATTGAAAAAAAAGGCGCACCGGAAATCTCTTCCCGATACGTCCTTGTATCCATAACTGTATGTAACTTATAAAAAGAAGTACCTGATCATCTCTCAAGATGACAGATACTTCTTTGTACTACCAACAAGTTTTCTCATTTCTTTTGTTCGATTATGCCAATAATAGTAACAAAGAGATATGCGGAAAGCAATACTCTTGTTCAAGTAAATCAGGTATTTTCTAACACGTTTCTGCTACTTATTGATTAGAACCTCATTCAGCATCCGTCCAGATGCTGATCGTATCGATAACCTTCTGCTTTTCTTCCTCGTCCAGCTTCGATACCATCTTCAATATCTTATGATCCAGAGAAGTTTTCCGATATTCGGGGACAGCTCTCCCGACCAGTTCATCCAGCGTGATGCCGGTCAAGTCTCCGTAATAGCAAAGTACCCGAAGTGACATCGCAGTCCTGCTGTTCTCCACGTTGCTGATATAGCCGGGTGTCACATTCAGGGTTTTCGCGACCTCCATCTGTGTCAGCCCATGCTCCTTCCTCAGCTTCTTCACCACCTGCCCGAGATTTTCAAACTCAAAGTTATTTCCTTTTCCCATCCATCTGTACCCCTTCATCTGTCGTCAGAACGCAGCATTGCAGAACTATATTATGGACGGTTGTAACATTCTCAGAGCATTGACAGTGTCCACGAAAAAAAAGCCTGTCGAAGCAGACTTTTCACGGATCAATACATACCTTCAAAACTGAACACACAAACATATTCACTGAAACCTGTCTTCCAAGGATTCTTTTTCAGAATCATCTTATCGAATTTTCCTTCAAAGTTTTCCTCCGAAAGCCATTTTCCTGAAATCCGTATTCCAACTTATGCTTTAGGTCAAACCCTCGAC
>CAIFEZ010000013.1 GCA_903789595.1 uncultured eubacterium 1-6 | reverse complement strand
AAAACTTTATTTGAATTTTCGAGGATGTGTTTTACTGTTCAGTTGTCAATGTTCATTTCAGAGCCAGTCAGCACATAAAACTGCGCTGTACTGACTCAGCGGAGATGAAGAGATTTGAACTCTTGCGCCGCGTTAACGACCTACTCCCTTTCCAGGGGAGCCCCTTCGGCCAGCTTGGGTACATCTCCATTCTGCTCGAATATCTCGACCAATTTAATTGTGTTGCAATGCCGCGTTAATATTTCTCGCGCGAACAAATGATATGTTAGCACAGCGCGTTTGTTTTGGCAAGCACTTTTTTTATTATTTTCTCATTTCTCATTACTTTTTTCACGGGTACTGATCGCGCACTATAAAACCGCTAAAATTTTATAATGCCTCCGCCTGAACATTGCTGGCTGTTTAAGGACTTAGCAGATCCAGCCGACGGTATCGTCATCTGTGTCCTCCGCTTCCAAACCATTCCGGCAGGTAAAGTCAAAGGTCCCGTCGTTTATAGCGATAGAATCGTGGGCTTCAAAAGCATCTGCCGAGCAGCTGATCTTATAGATGCCTCCGGTTACCGTCAGATCGTCCTTCGAACTTACTGCATTGCCGGCAGATAAGATGTTCAGCGTTCCATTCCCGTTCAAGGTCAAATCATCTTTTGAGAATATGACAGCATCGTCCGATATTTCCATTGACCAGTATGATAATCATCTGAATGACTGCCGGAAGAATAATTAAAGTAAGTAAGAACCTTTTACTCGGAAGGAATCCTGATAAGACAGTTTTTGCTCCGCCATTCCTGATCGCCTCGTTTCCGTGTCTGCATTCATGAGCATTCCTCAATTCGCTTTCTGTAAATGCTTTCCTGTTTGTTTTTTATTTCCTTCTCCGGATGAGATGATGATATGATAAGACGGATACCTTAAATGGGCTTTAATAACCAACAAAAACCGGAATAGAGCATAATGCGCTATCCCGATTTTAAGGCTGATATTTTTCTGTCAGTATTGATTCAGTTAACCTTCTTATCCGCAAATATCTTTGTTCGTAAAAAAAGACCGGCAAGGTATGCTCAGCGTTTCCGCCTAGATACACTTGCTCAGCCTCTCCTTTGGAATATAGTCGGGGAGTGTCGTTCCTGTATACCGGGAAACGAACGATGCGATGATATGGCCTGTCAATCCCCAGATCGTCCCAGCCCCGGTCCGGTAGAAATACACAAGATGCCGCTTCTCATGCCACGGATAGCTGCGCCCTCCGGGGATCAGGTCATATGGAAAGTCCTCCCCGGGCTTTGTCACAACATGCGCCTCGTAGACCTCCGGACGATTTTCACGGAACCACTGAAGCGGAACCACAAAGGTACGTTCTACCTCATCCGCCGACCATGTGTTTCTATAATTATGAAGGACAGCCGCTACCGGCCAGACCGGAGCGCCCGCAGGTCCCATGATGCCGTCCATCTCTCCAAGGATCTCTATCTGCTCTCTTTCGATCAAAAGCTCTTCCATTGTCTCACGGACTGCCGCCTGAACAGCAGACTCGCCCGGCTCAAATCTGCCGCCGGGTAAGCAGATCTCTCCCGGCTGTGAGTGAAGGGACGACGCTCTCTTTTCAAATAGGATCTGTAATTCTCCATCCATCTCAAGCAATGGAATCAGCACTGCCGAAGTCTGCTTCATGGAATATTCCGGATAACGAGGAGTTCGCCCGCGTAAGCTCTCACGAATTTCCGTCTCCTCCTGATACATCTGACAGCTATCCTTCTTACCGTTTCTGCTTATAATCATGATTAACTCCAGTCTTTGCCCATTCTTCGAAAGCCTCGGTAATGCAAAAAGAGTCCTTTCCTATCCGGCGAAAAAAGAAGCCCGGAAGCTCTCTGCCTCCGGGCCGATTGACGCAGCGTGAGGGATTCGAACCCCCGTGCCGTTTCCGGCAAACGGTTTTCAAGACCGCCTCGTTATGACCGCTTCGATAACGCTGCATAATATCGATCAGATTTTCTAATCGTCGTTGTCTCAACGACAGTAAATACTATACCATATGCATTTGCACAATTCAATCTAAAATTACAACTATTCATCCCATCTTGAGAAGCCCCGGTTTGCGAATGGCAGCAGGACTGTAAAATCCCTGCCTTAAGCGTTAGGGGAACAGTGACGGACAGGCAGGGATTTCCGATATACCGTGTTCAATATCCGGTATTGCGATACCGCTTATTCAGGTTTTTTCTCAAGGAAGCGCTCGGCGATATCAAGATCCTCCGGCGTGGTGATCTTTATATTGAAGTAATCTCCCTGAAATACATGTACATCGCAGTTTCCCATCTCCTCCAGAACCATCGCGTCATCAGTGATTCCGTCCTTGTCAAACATCTGAAGCGTATCATATGCCTTTCGGATCAGATCATACCGGAATATCTGCGGCGTCTGTACGCTCCAGACTTTTGCCCGAATGGGTGTTTCCGAGACGACTCCCTTCTCATTCACGATCTTGATGGTATCCTTTGCCTGCACTGCGCAGACAGCGGTGCCATACTGACGGGCCGTCTGATAGCCGCGTTCGATGATATCTCCGGTTACAAAGGGCCGGACGCCGTCGTGAATAAAAACGTAATCCGCGTCCATGCAGGCAAGCAGACCGGCATAAACGGATTCGTAGCGCTCCGATCCGCCGATCACCAGTCTGGAAACCTTTGTGTATCCATATTTCTCCACGATGTTTTCCCGGACATAGTCTGCCATGTCTTTTCCGACAACCAGTATGATCTCATCGATTCTCTGGGATTTCTGAAATGCATCCAGCGTATAGGCCAGCAGAGGCCTTCCCTTCAGCTCCAGAAACTGTTTGGATACCTTTCCGCCCATCCTCCTGCCGATTCCGGCAGCAACGATCACAGCCGTGCATTTTTCCAGATTTGCAGCCATATCCTTACCTCCTTTTCGGCCGTACGGGCAGCACGCCTGCAGCGCGTTCCTTATCCTGCGCCAGGTTCATCTCCCGCCGGAACGATCTCCCGCCCAATCTGTCTCACATCCTGCTTATCTCTCTCCGAGCTTCAGGTTCGGAACTGCATTCAGGTCCCATCCGCTTCTGGCGCCCTTTCGGAATTCATAAAATCCGGCCGCTGCGATCATTGCCGCATTGTCCGTACAATACACGGGCGACGGACGGTAAAATTCCATTCCGTTCTCGGCGCAGGCTTTCTCCATCGCTGCGCGCAGCGCCGAGTTTGAAGCCACGCCTCCGGCTATGGCAAATTTTCTCACATGATAATCTCTGGCGCCGCGCATCGCGGTATCTACGAGCGAATCCACAACCGCCTGCTGAAACGACGCCGCAACATCCGCCTGATTCCACTCCTGATGCATCATCGTGCACTTGTTCAGATAATTCAGGACCGCCGACTTCAACCCGCTGAAGCTGAAATCATAGTCGGTCATCTCCTGATTGCCTCTGGCAAAGGTGAGCGAGGTCTTCCCCGTGTCTGTGACATGAGACCTCGGGAACTCGATGGCATGCGGATTTCCCTCCTGCGCCACCCTGTCAATCTTCGGGCCGCCCGGATAGCCCAGGCCGATAGCCCTTGCCACCTTGTCAAATGCCTCGCCTGCCGCGTCGTCCCTCGTTCTGCCCAGGATCTCGAATTCCCCATAGTCCTTCACGATGACGAGATGCGTATGGCCGCCCGAAATGATCTCGCACATAAACGGCGGTTCCAGATCCGGATGCTCGATGTAATTTGCGCAGACATGACCCTCTATGTGATGCACGCCGATCAGCGGAATTTTCTTCGCGTAGGCAATTGCCTTCGCCTCCGCCACGCCTACCAGAAGAGCTCCCACAAGGCCAGGCCCGTAGGTCACCGCAATCGCGTCAATGTCGTCCAGCGTCACTCCCCCGTCCTTCAGTGCCAGCCGGATGACCTGGTTGATTTTTTCGATGTGCTTGCGGGAGGCGATCTCCGGGACAACACCGCCATATATCGTATGAAGGTCGATCTGTGAAGAGATCACATTCGACAGGACCTCCCGTCCATTTCTGACAACAGCCGCAGCCGTCTCGTCACAGGAGCTTTCTATTCCGAGTATCAATGTATCTGACATATGCTTCTCCGTCATTTTCCATGCCCGGGCCGGCGGCTCAGGCTTATTCCTCATCAAATTTCAGTTCTGTCGCTTTTCCGTCTTTTCCGAGCTCTGCCCGCGGAAAAATCTTCTGCACCTCTTTAATATACCACTCCGGATGTACCATGGACGGGGAAAAATGCGTGAGCCACAATTCTCCGGGTCCGGCCTTCGCGGCGAGAGCGGCCGCCTCATACATTGTCATATGCTTATGCTCTCTCGCCTTCTGTTCCTTCTCCGGTTCTCCGTACATTCCCTCCAGAATCATCAGGTCCGAGCCCTCTCCGTGCTCCGCGATCTGCTTCACCGGTCTGGTGTCCGTGCAGTATGTGACCTTCAGCCCTCTTCTCGGAGGCCCCAGGACCATGTCCGGCGTGTAAACAGCCCCGTCCTCCTCCATGGTCTCGCCCTTCTGCAGAGGATTCCAGAACTTCAGTGGAATATTCGCAGCCTTTGCTCTTGCGGCGTCAAACTTTCCCGCCCGGAGGATCTCCACGCTGTATCCGTAGCAGAGCATGTTGTGCTGCACGCGGAAAGCCGTGATGCGGTAGCCGTGCAGCTCAAACACCTGCTCCGGCTCCGTGATCTCGATCAGTTCTATTTCAAAGGGAAGCTCCGGCGCGATCACCCTGAGTCCGCCGATGACCCTGTGCAGACCCTTCGGTCCGATCAGCGTCAGCGGCTCCGTTCTGTCCGCATTGGCCATCGCCAGAAGAATTCCCGGAAGTCCGCTGATATGGTCCGCGTGAAAATGGGTGAAGCAGATGATATCGATCGGCTTAAAGCTCCATCCATTCTCTTTCATCGAGATCTGCGTTCCTTCTCCGCAGTCGATCAGCAGACAGCTTCCATTGTATCTCGTAAGCAGGGACGTCAGCCACCGCTTCGGAAGCGGCATCATTCCGCCGGTGCCCAGCAGACAAACATCTAACATGCATAAACCTCTTTTTCTGTAAAATCTGTATGTTAATGTACCACAACCCTTTCATTTTGCCAACGCATGATTGAACGATATAAAACAAAAAACGTTTCCGGACGTGAGGCTCTGCGTCTCTTCCGCCCGGAAACGGTGATTCGTTCTATGATGTTTTCATCCTGTATTTGTATGCGTCCTTCAGCGGATCGCATCCTGCATTGTATGCATCCTTCAGCGGATCGCATCCTTCATGCATTTCCCGTCAAGGTTCTGTCACTGTCTGTGCAGCGGCAAATGATGTCAGCGGATCGCATCCTTCATGCTTTTCACATAACTGTAGATATAAGGCGCGGCACCTTCTCCGTACTTTGCCGCGAGCTTGACAATCGCGCTTCCGACAATGACGCCGTCCGCGATTGATGCCATTTCCTTTGCCTGCTCCGGCGTATTAATTCCGAACCCGATGGCCGCCGGAACGTCCGTGACCTCTCTGATGTGGCCGAGTATCGAGCCGAGATTCGTCGTAATCTCCGAGCGCACTCCCGTGACTCCCATAGATGAGACGACGTAGATGAATCCGCTCGCCTCGCCGGCAATTGTCCGGATTCTCTCTTCCGAGGTCGGCGCTATCATCGAAATCACTTCGACGCCGTGCCTCGCGGCGATATCGGCGCATTCTCCCTTTTCTTCATAGGGCATGTCGGGAATGATGATGCCGCTGATCCCGACCTCTTCACAGCGGGTGAAAAATCTTTCATAGCCGTAATAGAACACAATATTCAGATATGTCATAAAAACCAGCGGCATATCGGTCTCTTTTCTCAGATCCGCAACCATGTCGAATACCGTATCCGTGGTGGTTCCCGCCTCGAGGGACCGGAGATCTGCCTCCTGTATCACGACGCCCTCCGCGATCGGATCCGAGAACGGAATGCCGATTTCGATCAGATCCGCGCCTGCCTTCTCCATCGTCAGAATGAATTCCTTCGTCTTTTCAATGGACGGATCGCCCGCGGTGATAAATGGAATAAATGCCTTGCCGTTTTGAAATGCGTCTGCTATTTTTTTACTCATCGATATCCACTCCTCTGTATTTTGCAATAGATGCCACATCCTTGTCCCCGCGTCCGGACAGACAGATAATGATGATCTGATCCTTGTCCATGGTCGGCGCAAGCTTTCTCGCATAGGCTACCGCGTGTGCGCTCTCGACGGCAGGAATGATTCCTTCTGTGCGCGAGAGATATTCGAAGGCATCCACCGCCTCCTCATCGGTAATCGGGACATAATCGGCGCGGCCGATACTCTTCAGGTACGCGTGCTCCGGTCCGATTCCCGGGTAATCCAGGCCGGCGGAGATTGAGTACACCTTATCGATCTGTCCGTAATCGTTCTGGCAGAACAGGGATTTCATGCCGTGGAAGACGCCGAGCTTGCCGACAGCCATGGTAGCCGCGGTTTCTCCGGTATCCACGCCCCTGCCCGCAGCCTCGCAGCCGATCAGGCGTACACCTTTATCCGGTATGAAATTATAAAAAGCTCCGATCGCGTTGGAGCCGCCGCCGACGCAGGCCATCACGACATCCGGAAGCCGCCCTTCCTTCTCGAGGATCTGTTCCCTTGCTTCCTTTGAAATCACCGACTGGAAATCGCGGACGATGGTCGGGAACGGATGCGGTCCCATGCAGGATCCGAGCACATAGTGCGTGTCGTCCACGCGGCCGGCCCATTCGCGCATCGCCTCGTTCACGGCGTCCTTCAGAACCATGGAGCCGCTCTTCACATGGTGAACCTTTGCGCCGAGAAGCTCCATCCGGTACACATTCAGCTTCTGTCTCTGGCAGTCGAGCTCTCCCATGAAGACCTCGCACTCCATGCCAAGCAGCGCGGCGACGGTAGCCGTCGCCACTCCGTGCTGTCCCGCACCCGTCTCGGCAATGACTCTAGTCTTTCCCATCTTCTTTGCGAGAAGGACCTGTCCCAGACAGTTGTTGATCTTGTGGGCCCCGGTATGGTTCAGATCCTCTCTTTTCAGATAAATCCTCGCACCACCGAGATCCCTCGTCATCTTCTCCGCGTAGTAGAGACGGGAAGGACGCCCCGCGTAGTTCTTCATCAGTGAATCCAGCTCCGCCACAAACTCCGGATCGTTCTTGTAATGATTGTAAGCCTCTTCCAAATGAATCAGTTCATTCATCAGTGTTTCCGGAACATACTGTCCTCCGAATTCACCGAATCTTCCCTTTGTATTTGTCATATTTTTTCCTCCAGTATGATGTTCTGAATTGTTTTTTCGACTAGCGTCTCCGCAGATTCTCGATTGCCTGCCGGATCTTCTCCGGATCCTTTACCCGGTCTGTCTCCACCCCGCTGCTCAGATCCAGGCAGTACGGCCGGAACCGCTCCGCCGCCTCACGGATGTTTTCGGGGGTGATGCCTCCCGCGAGAAAATACGGTCTTCCGATATCCCGGATCAGCCTCCAGTCGAAGCGCTGCCCGGTCCCTGCTCCGCTGTCGAGCAGCACATAATCCGCGATGCTCGCCTTCGCCCGGATCATATCCTCCTCCGATCTGATCTTACAGGCCTGGATCACCGGAACCAGCGTGTCCTGAAAAAGCATGACCTTCCGGAGCTGACGGATATAATACGCATCCTCGTCTCCATGAAGCTGAACCGCGTCGATGATTCCCCTTTTCAGATACTCCGCGATATACTCATATGGTTCATTCACAAAAACGCCGCAGGCAGTGATCGAAGGGTCCAGCATGCCCCGAAGCTCAGCCGCCCGCTCCATCGGAATGTACCTCCAGAAGCGGGAGGTACAGATAAATCCGACGGCATCCGGTTTCCAGCGGTTCACCGCCCGGATGTCCTCTTCCCGCCGCATCCCGCAGATTTTTATCCTGCATTCTTCCTTCATTCTTTCCTCCGCTGCCGGTTATGCCGTCTTAATTGACGATACAATCCCGGCGAAGCAGCTCAAGCTCTGCTTTTTTATCCGGGCTGCGCATCAGTGTCTCCCCGATCAGAACGGCGTCTGTTCCATTCCGGAAGAGTTCTCCGACATCCTCCGGGGTCCGGATCCCGCTCTCGGAGACATAGAGAACGCCTTCCGGAATCCGTTCCCGGAGTCTTACCGAATTCCGGACATCAACCGTAAAATCCTTCAGATTCCGGTTATTCACGCCGATGATCCGCGCACCCGCCCGGACTGCAGTCTCCACCTCGCGCTCATCATGGGCTTCCACAAGGGCGGACAGACCGAGACTCTCGGCGATCTCCCGGTATTCCCGGATCTGCTCCCCACTGAGGATCGCACAGATCAGAAGCACCGCGGACGCGCCCATCACCTTCGCCTGCCAGATCATGTACGGATCAATGGTAAAATCCTTCCGGAGCACCGGTATCTGCACCTCCGACGCGATCTCCTCCAGATATCTGTCACTGCCGAGGAAATAATCCGTCTCTGTCAGGCATGAGATCGCAGAGGCGCCCGCAGCCTCATACGCTTTGGCAATTTCCATGTACGGGAAATCCGGTGCGATCAGCCCCTTGGAAGGGGATGCTTTTTTGACCTCACAGATGAACGACATCCCGGGGCGCGCCAGCGCCGCCTCGAAGCGATAGCCGGTGTCCGCCTTCATGGACTCTGCCCTCCGCCGGAGTTCCTCCGGAGGAACCGCCTCTTTCTGTTTCCGTATACGGTTTCTTGTGGCTTCCGCCAGATCGTCTAATATCATGTATCCTCCTATATCTGCGTTACAGTATAAGCGACGCGAGAGCACGAAGTGCGGCGCGCAGCTTATACAGTTTGTGGCGCAATATATCGTATGGCCGTTTACTGTATCAGCGCCGCACCTCTGATATTCCTTACGTTTTCGCTCTGCCTGCGGCATAAGGCAGTCAGTCTCACAGCCATGCCGGGAACCGCGCCGTTTTCTTACGCATTGGATTCCCGGATATAATCCTCCAGAACCTTCTCTGCCTTTCCGCTGTCGATCAGTTCCGCCGCCGTCCGGATTCCCTCGCCGATGCTGTCCGCCTTTCCCGCGATATAAATTGCAGCTCCGGCATTCAGGAGCACGGCATTCCTCTTTGTTCCCTGAATCCTGCCGTTGAGGATATTCCTTGTGATCTGCGCGTTTTTCTCCGCGGTTCCTCCCACAAGTTCATCCTTTGTGCCGCGTGCCAGGCCGAACTGCTCCGGTGTGATGACCATCGATCTGTAGTATCCGTCGCGGAGCTCACAGACAGTGGTCGGAGCGCTCGCGGAGATCTCATCCAGACGGTCCTGTCCGTATACGACAAATGCGCGCTTCACGCCAAGCTTGTCCAGAACCTTTGCGATCGGCTCTGCCAGATACTCATCGTACACGCCGAGAAGGAAGTATTCCGGATTTGCCGGGTTCGTGAGCGGCCCCAGGATATTAAATACGGTCCGGATGCCAAGCTCCCTGCGGATGCCGCCCACATACTTCATAGCTGTATGATATTTCTGGGCAAAAAGGAAGCAGACGCCGACATTCTGCAGAAGCCGGAGCGCCTTCTCCGGGTCCTGATTGATATCCGCCCCGAGCGCCTCCTGGCAGTCCGCGGTTCCGGAGAGTGAGGATGCCGCGCGGTTTCCGTGCTTCGCGACCTTAATTCCCGCCGCCGCAATGACAAAGGCGCTCGTCGTAGAGATATTAAAGGTATGGGATTTGTCGCCTCCCGTGCCCACAATCTCGAGGACCTCCATCCCGGGGTGTCTGACCGGAATCGCATGCTCTCTCATCGCCTGCGCGCAGCCGGATATCTCATCGATGGTTTCCGCCTTCGCGGATTTTGTGGAAAGAGCGGCGAGAAAGGCGGCGTTCTGTGTCTGCGTCGTCTGTCCGCTCATGATTTCGTTCATGACGGTATAAGCCTCGTCATAGGTAAGATCCTGCTTGTCTACGATTTTTTCAATGGCTTCTTTAATCATTTTTCTTTCCTCCTGTCGATGTATTTCCGTTATTCTTTGATGGATTTCCTCTGTTCTTTGATGCCTCTATTCTTGAATGCTTCTATTCTCTGATGCTTCTATTCTTCAATGTATTTCTTCACTGTCTTTCGCCGCCGCGATTCCGCTGCTCGTAAGAAAATTCCGAAGCATCTGTTTTCCCTCCGGTGTCATAATCGATTCCGGATGAAACTGCAGACCGTAGATCTTCCTTTCCATGTCCGCCACAGCCATGACCTCTCCGTCGTCAGCCCTTGCAATTTCCTTCAGCTGCGGCGGAAGCGTGTCCTCCATGACTGCCAGCGAGTGGTACCGTCCGACGGTCACCTCTTCCGGAAGGCCCGCAAAAATCGGCGACGTCACGTCGAGCTTCACCCGGGATTGTTTGCCGTGCATCAGCTTCTTCGCGTAAGAGATCACGGCTCCTGACGCCTCGCAGATCGCCTGATGGCCGAGACAAACACCGAGGATCGGCACCTCCCCGCCAAGCTCCCGGACGACATCCTCGCAGACCCCTGCATCCTTCGGTTTACCCGGCCCCGGCGAAAGAATGATGCACTCCGGCTTCATATCTTTGATTTCCCCGACCGTTTTTGCATTATTCCGAATCACTTCAATATCCGGGTTCAGTGCGCCGATCAGCTGATAAAGGTTATAAGAAAAACTGTCGAAATTATCAATTAACAGAATCATTCCTCTTCCTCCGCTTTCTCAAGAGCTTCCACGACTGCTTTCGCCTTGTTCCGGCATTCCTGATATTCCTTCTCCGGAACACTGTCCGCGACGATGCCGGCGCCGGAACGCACGAATACCTTCCCGTTCCTCTTATATGCCAGTCGGATGGCGATGCAGACATCCAGGTTCCCCGTGAAATCCACATATCCGACTGCCCCGCCGTAAATTCCTCTCCGGTCATTTTCCAGCTCATTGATCAGCTCGCACGCGCGGAACTTCGGCGCTCCCGAGAGTGTTCCTGCCGGCAGCACGGAATCTACCGCGTCGATGGCCTGTCTGTCATCACGAAGCTGTCCCTTTACGGCCGACCCGATGTGCATGACATGCGAATACTTCTCAATGCACATATATTTTTCGACCTCTACGGTACCGAATTTACACAGCCTTCCGAGATCATTTCTCCCGAGATCCACCAGCATGTTGTGCTCCGCCCTCTCTTTTTCGTCGGACAGAAGTTCCTTCTCCAGACGCTGATCCTCCTGATCATCCCGTCCTCTCGGCCGCGTCCCGGCCAGCGGGAATGTGCGGATCACCCCGTTTTCCACCTTTACGAGCGTTTCGGGAGAGGCGCCGGCGATCTCCACATCGTCTCCGGAAAAATAGAACATATACGGGGACGGGTTTGTCGTTCTGAGAATGCGGTAGGTGTTCAGAAGACTTCCCTCGTACGCTGCCTTCATGGGATTGGAAAAAACAAGCTGGAAAATATCTCCCTCGCGGATGTAGTGCTTTATTTTTTCCACCTTCTCCGAGAACTCTTCCAGGGAAAGTTTCGGCTTCAGCGGCTCAAGCAGATGTCCCGCAGGCACCTGCTTCGGCTTCCCGTTTCGAATAATGTTCTCCATCTCATCCAGCTGAATAACAGCCTTGTTGTAATCGGTCTCCATGCACTCCGTGTGGATATTGACGATCAGCAGAATCTTCTGCCGGAAATTGTCGTAGCAGATCAGCTTGTCAAACAGCATCAGATTCACGTCGTCGAACCTGTCCTCATCCGGCGCGTCCAGCTTCAGCTCCGGCTCCCCGTACTGGATGTAATCGTAGGAAAAATATCCGACAAGTCCGCCGGTCAGCGTGGGAAGTCCGGGTATCCGGGGTGATCTGTTTTCATGGACAATCTGCTTGATGTAGATGCCCGGATGAGCTGTTTCCATCCGGATTTTTCCGCCGGCGTTGACGGTAAGGACATGATCCTTGCAGGATATCTCCATGGACGGATCAAAGCCCAGAAACGTGTATCTGCCCCACTGACGGCTGTCCTCCACACTCTCCAGAAGAAAGCAGTGGCTGCTGACGTTCTGCAGAGCCCTCAGAGTTTCTACCGGGGTCCGGATGTCGGAGAGTATCTCCCTCGTCACCGGGATTCGCTTATAATCGCCGGATGATGCAATCCTCTTCACTTCTTCAAATGATGTCTGCTTCATAACTTTTCCTCCGTAACCTGAAGTTTCCCGAAACCTCTGACGCGCCGCATCCGGCTGCCCGGTATACTGTATAAATCCCCGCGGCACTTCGTGCTCATACCTGTTGCCTTCGAAATCGCGTCCAGGCTCTTTCGCGCGCTTCGCGTGCGAAAAGCCTGTCTGCGTTTTCGAAGAGCTTATACATTAAAATACCCGCCCGTGACAGATTTTGTTCTGTCAAGGGCGGGTATAATCGTACAGTTTCGATTCCCGTGGTGCCACCTTGTATTTGTGTCTCCACACACTCATGAGATACCATCATATCTCCGGCACGTAACGTATGCCCTGCGTCAGAAGCTACTCATACCATCTGATACTTTCACTCTGCCCTCAGTGGTCCATTTACAGATCAGCTTCCTGCCCGGCTCGCACCTACCCGGACTCTCTGTGAGTGCCCTATCTGCTTTATCTCCACTTCAACGGTTTAAATTGTTATCGTCTTAAATTATGTTGATATTAAACCACGTTTCACAATTTCTGTCAAGAAAACTTTTAAAGAAATCCGCATCAACTTCGCACGATTTTTTCACATAAAAGCAGGATTATGAAATATATTTTCTCTCCGGCTCTCTATAATTGTATATATTCAACCCGGTCGGACCTGCAGGTGTTTCCATAAATGCGTCGGAAACATCAGAGAGAAAACGGAAACATCACAGAGGTATTCTTATGATTCAGAAATTTGCAGAAGAAAACGTAGTACCCGCATTCCACTCGGAGACAGAACCGCAGCTGCATTACCTCGGAAAAGTTCTGCCCGAGATCAGCAGCTTCCCGCGCGTCATGCACTCACACCCAGACTATGTGGAGATAAGCATTATCTACAGCGGGCAAAGCAGGTACATGATCGCTGACCAGTGGCAGACCATTCAGGAGGGTGATGTCATCATCTATAATGCCGGCGTGGTTCACGATGAACTTACCGGATACAAAGCACAGATCGGAAGTTATTTTTTTGCCATCGGCAGCCTGAAAATACCTGGTCTTCCGGAAAACGCCCTGATCGGAGCTCATGCAAATCCCGTTTTTCATATCCGTCACGGCTTTGACACTGTCAAGATTTTATGTGAACAGATGATTCTGACGCAGGATCATCCCACTATCTGGTCAAAATACGTAAGCCACACTCAAACTCTGGCTCTGCTGGAGATAATCTGGAGAATCATCCATTTGGAAAAGCAGCCGCAGGAGAAAAGCTCTGCCTTTCATATGGGGAGAAAAATCAAGGACTATCTGGACGCACACTATCAGGAACAGCTCTCCCTCGACCGGTTAAGTGAAGAGCTCCACCTCAGCAAATCCTACATTTCTCATACCTTCAAGGATATGATGGGTTATTCCCCGATGCAGTATGCGCTTCGGGAAAAGATCGGGGAAGCACAGACCCTGCTGATTTCCACCGATTATCCGGTAACGGAAATCGCCCATAAAGTGGGCTTCGATATCCAGAGTCACTTTGATCAGAGGTTCCGGCAGTATGTGGGTATCTCACCGAGCAAATTCCGGAAAGCTTACCGGCAGAATGCGGAAGCCCCGCAGCCCTCGGTTATGATATAGCCGGATACTTTTCGAAGCCTGCAAAGAACGGGAATGCCGTTCCGCTCCCCGATATCTGTGAGAACGGAACGGTAATTTTTCAATAACCGGTGTGTCGCTGCAGGCAGTGCTTCAGCGGAATATCAAGTCTTCCATATCAATATCTGTCATCCAGTAGAATACCGGGTATAACCGTGCAAGACAAATTTCTTCAGTTCAGGTTCAGACGGTACTCTCCAAAATATTTTGCAATAATATTCTCTATACTTTCTACGTTAATTTGAACCTCAGACGATTCAAAGGTATAGATCACTTCACTTCCGGAAAACATATGATGTTTTTCATAGCATTGGATCTTCTTCAGCGCTTTTCTTGCATATTCCGGGTCTCCCATCATCCCAAAATGTTCCCAGTAATACTCTTTTCGCTCCCGAACGTTCAAAACTGTAAAATCCGGCACCGCCCATATCTGGCCTGAATCTGTAAGCGGACACTCATAGCGATATGGAATCTTTTTTTCGAAAAGTGCATTTGCTATAATCAGCTCCGACTTTGATCTGACATCTTCTCCCCGTTTCGTTTTATAGACTTTGCTCTCGCTTTTATATTGAGGATTGAAAAAAGATTGTCTGAGCCATTCTTTCTCATATTGTTCATCGCATATATAAGCCGGAGAAACCCATTTTTGTTTCACTGTTCCCATGGAATTATATGCTTTCTGAAAGGAATCCATCATACCGAAACGTTTTCCGCCCAGCAAATATCGATACTCTTCATTGGCAGCCTTGAGCAGTTTCTGATCATATTCTCTTTGAATCATCATTTTGATGAATTTCTTGTTTCCCGGCGTCTTCTTGAGATACGTCCCTGTTTTCTCGCCAGCATCCTTGCGCCAATAATATTGTTTCCTTGTATGATTTCTTCCATCCGATGATGCTTTAATCTTGCCTGAAGGAAATTTCTCCTGGTTTTTCGCCAAGTCCCTTTCTTTTTGCTCTATCAGCTTTTTTAAAGCTTCTGCACGCTTTTGTATCCAATCATATAATTCTTCACTTGCACACAGATACTGGTCCATTCTTTCTTCTTCCAATCTTTCTCCCTCCATTCTTTTCCTTATCATTTCCTATACCTACTTATAAGACGGGCGACGATTTTGGGATACGCTTGATTTGCGTCGCCCGGCAGACATTCAAGCAACCTGTACCAGGCGACGATTCTGGGATATGCTTGATTTCCGCCGCCCGATTGCGTTCACGCAATTCTTTTCGAGCAACGATTTTCGGATATTTTTGATTTGCGCCGCCCGATCGCATTCATGCAATTCATTTCGGGCGACGATTTTGGGACATTCTTGATTTGCGTCGCCCGGCAGATACTCTTGCAGCCTGTACCAGGCGACGATTCTGGGATATGCTTGATTTCCGCCGCCCGATCGCGTTCATGCAATTCATTTCGGGCGACGATTTTGGGATATTCTTGATTTGCGTCGTCCGGCAGATACTCTTGCAGCCTGTACCAGGCGACGATTTTGAGATATTCTTGATTCCCGCCGCCCGATCGCATTTATGCAATTCATTTCGGGCGACGATTTTGGGATATTCTTGATTTGCGTCGCCCGGCAGACATTCAAGCAACCTGTACCAAGCGACGATTCTGGGATATGCTTGATTTCCGCCGCCGTGTAGCATTCAAGCAGCCTCACGACGGGCGGCACAATATCTTTCTTCAGGCCTTCCTCACCTCGCGGTTTCCCTGTGATACTCGCGGACCCATCCGCCAAGCAGAGTGTTCACGTCTTCCTCCGGCTCCGGCACTTTCATGCTTTTGATCTCGGACAGCAGCGCTTCTCTGGCCTCAGCGTCCGCCTTGCGTTCATCCGCCAGCTTTTCGAAGGCATCTTCTCCTCTTGCCAGGTAAACGGCACAGAGGTAATTTCTGAGCGCGTCCCTGGAGCCGATGCTGTCACAGGCCTTCCGCAGACACTCGATCGCCTCGTCCATCTCGAAAAGTCTGGCATAGCTGACTCCCATATTGTTGTATACCGTGCCCAGAAACTGTTCGCCGAGCCCCTCCAGATCCTCCATGACGAGGATTCTCTTGTACTCCTCGATCGCCTTCGTGTATTTTCCGTAGCCGACCAGTGAGTCGGCCCGACGGCGCAGCCTTTCCGGTCCCGGAAGCCTCCGGTTGCTGTCGAGGGTTTTCTCGAAGGCCTCCCGGTCCTGCACATAGATCCACCCCGTCTCCGCGTTCAACGCGTGGAGCATCCTGCCGAGTGGCTGCACGCCCTCCTTCCGGATCCTCTCCAGCGTCCGCACGAAATTGTGATCCTGCAGCTCCTCACCGATCCATCCGATCAGGGCATCGTCAAAAAAATCCTCCTCAACCAGGGCGAGATTATGATCTGCAAAATAGCAGAGCTCCTCAATCGAATAAATATTCAGGTCAATGTCACGGATATAAAAAGGATGCTCCGCCCTCTTCACCTGACACAACACAGCCATGCTCATTCGCTTCACTCCTCCAGAATCTCACGCCAAACTTTCCCGGTCGCCGGATACATATCTCCGAATCCCAGATCCTCCACTTCAATGACGCACCGTTTCGCCGATTCGCACGACAGGTGAATCTGAAGACGGGTCGTCCCGTCCGGACGGTCATCGAGCTCCGGGAGCTGCATCACCGACACCCTCCGGTCATTCTCATCCATACGGCTGATCAGGAACCGCAGCTCATGCTCCTTGCCGATCAGGATGCACTCGCAGACCTTGTCCGCCTCATACCAATTCACTCCTGCGGCTATCAGCGGATAATAGGTTTCTCTTCCCTGAATGTACATCTTCATGCCGATATTGTTGCGGATGATTTCATCTCCGAGATACAGACAGTCCGGAAACTTCCTCTGAACGACCTTCTCCCGGGACGTATAGCAGGCGCCTCTCGCGTAGAGATTATCGACCACAAACACCTTTCGTCCCGCCCGGCACAGCAGGGCGATCGAGCGTCCTGCCCACGCCCTGTCAAAGGTGTCGCCCATCAGAAAAATACAGGAATACATATTCTGCCTGAGCGACGCGTTGATCATATTATAAAACTGCTCGTCCCAGAGGCTTCTGTCCTGCTTCAGACTGATCGTGATCCCCTCTTCCATGGTGAAGGTCACCGGTCTTGTCTGCGGATTCATGTTCATGGAGAGAAACGAGACCTTTTCCCCTTCAAAAATAAAGAAGCCCACATTCCGGTTCCACAGCTCCCTCTTCTGATAAATCGTGTGATAAAAACAGCTTTCCTTATAGTCCTGCAGAAAAGCCCGGACCTTTGCGAGGCCAAGCTGCCGGTATATGGACTGCACCAGATGTACCACCGGACGGGTCAGATGCGGAACCGTAATCGTAATTCCGGCGATCTGAGACTCCGGATCATTCAGGCCCAGGGTATACAGTGCCTTCCGCATGGTCTCGGCCGCCTTCTGCTCCAGCTCGCTCCGCCTCCGGTCCCGCTCCGTCTCATCTGGAAAATCATGAACCAGATTTTCAACCCCGTCCAGAATCTCCCGAAAAGAAGCCATGTCATTTCCGACCTTCATCGGCGCTGTAACCGTATTTTCTTTTTCCCGTTCATAGTAACAGATCTGCGGCTGATTTCGGTTGAGATCTATCCCTACAATCAGTTCTCTTGCACTCATCTGTTCCTCCTCAATCCATCAGCTTCAGGAACCTGCCCACAAAGCATTCCTGCCTCAGATACTGTTCCCCTGCTTCCCGCAGTTTTCCGTTATCTCCCTGATCCCTGGCCTCCAGCATGCGGTTGAGCAGCCGGAACTTCGTTGTGCCGGAGGTGTCCATGTCCACAAGTGACACCTCATAGGTATCGGAATCGCTGATTTTTCCATCATCCATGACGCTCATGTAATAGCGCAGCGTCTCACCATAGAACAGAAGGAATTCCCTCACGAAAATACCGTTGTAGACATTTTTCATCGGCTCGCTGATCCACTCCGACTGTTCGCCGTCCTGTTCCGTCAGCTGGTAATGAAGAATCACCCGGCTGCCCGGCCGGAACTGATCCTGGACAAACACCTTGTCCTCGATCTGATACGCCTGAATCAGCCGCTTCGGAAGCTTATGATAGAACTCAAACCGAAGCCCCTTCTCATCCATCTGCTTCAGCATGGCGCCGGCTCTTTCCATCTGCCCCGCGTCCAGCCCGTCCATGGCGGAATAGTGCCGCAGCAGTGCAAGCTTGCAGATCGTATAATCTAGTTCACCGCGGTCCATCGCGTTCTCCATGACAGCGAATACCGGTCCGGAGATCTCACGTCCCCCGAGGAAATAATAATCCGACAGATATGCCAGAAACGCCGCCGTCACCTCCGGTCTTCCCTGCTGACGGACATAATCGCCGAGGATCCCCGCCTCGTCGTCCGGGAACTGATGGGTCCGGATCGACTGCAGAAGAATCCGCTCATCGAGACGAAGCGTCTCCAGCTGAAATCCCTTCAGCTTTCTCCAGAGTCTGCACAGGTTCCGGACAGAGCCCCGGTAATGATCCCGAAGGTAGCTCAGCATGACCTCGTCGTACTTTCCCTTTTTGAATACATACTCGGTCAGCTGCAGAAGCTTCTCCCCGTCCTCTTCGCCCCCGAGAATCAGCCGGCTGGACAGGCGAAGCAGAAGCCTTGTGGGCACGCCCTCACAGCCGAACTCGGATATCACATGAAAGGCCTCTTCATATCGGCCCTCCCGGGTCAGAAGCACGGCCGTGCTGACCTTGTCCGCCTCCGCGTAACGGTTGATTTCCTCCTCGCTCATGTCCCGCGGGAGAACCTCCTCGTCGGGATGCGCCATGTCATACTCCAGAAGCTTCCTCCGCAGAATTCTGCGGTATTCATCCGTAAACGCGTCATCTGTAACCGCCAGCCGATAGGCGGAAACCGTCCGGCTGTTGATGTCCATCTGAAACGCCTTCTCCCTGCAGATGGAAAGCTCGGCTCCCGGATGGCTCACGCCCTGTTCCAGAATGGCGTGCGCGCTGTCCCTGGCATCCATCAGGGAAGTCACCTCAAAGGGAATCGTCGTCGCGTACCGGCGATGATGCACATCCTCCAGAAGCACGGCGGCATCATCGGTGTAGATCCGGGGATAAGCCGCCCCGTCCTTCACCATCGCGGTCTCCTCCTCTTTCAGCGCGTAGTGGCTTACAACCACCTGCCGCACCATCGGATCCGAAACCGTGACCTTATGCACAAACAGAACATTTCCGAGCAGCTCCGCGATCTCCGGCGACTCCGGCTTCCGGAAATACTGCTGATAGAGAACCGCGTAATTCTCATTCATCCGTCCGCTTCGCAGCGATTCCAGCGCAAATGTCCGGATATAGCGGCCGTAATTCAGGAAGCTGGTGTCATCCTCCGCACGGTTCAGCACGATGCTCGCATAGAGCAGCGCACGTTTCTTCTCCGCCAGCTCCGTATTCGTCGCAAAATACATCAGGATCTGCTGCGGAAGTCTCTCACGCGCCGGCTTGTGATACGTCTCCATATAATACTCGTAAAGCCTCGTGATGCGAAGATCGTGAAGCACCGCCTTCTCATACCACGGAAAACAGCGCGCGTCCACCGGATTTCCCTTGATCAGCAGCTTGCAGATCGCCTCTAGAACGGCATCATTCGGATATTTTCCGTATCCCGCGGAAAGAATCCTGTACACCGGCCGGTTGAAGCTCTTCTCATTGTCGCTCAGAAAAGCGGTTCTCTGAAGCAGACCCTCGGTGATAAAATTGTGCTTCAGGCCAAAATTCAGAACCTGAATCATGAACGGTGAAAGCCTGCGCAGGAGAGACTCCTCCCTTGCCAGAAGATTCCACGCGTCCAGGTACAGGAACGGGCTCATACATCCGGCATTAAAGCAGTCCTCATATTCCTGCATACGATCCGCCGAATTGACGATTTCCGAGTTCTCTTCCTGATGACAGAGCTTCAGCAGAAGATAACTTCCCGGGTTCTTTCGGTAGTATTTTGTAAGAAGCGGGAGAATGTCACGCTTCTCCTCCGGAAGCAGACCCACCTCCTTTGCAAGCGAGAGGTAGATGCCCTTTTCCTCGCAGTTCGCAGGGGTAACCCGCCCGTCCTTCATCGGCCAGAGCCGCTCCATCGCCTTTCCGTTGTCATCCCTGGAAAATTCCAGATAGGCCGCGTAAAGAATCGCGGCAGAGTCGTCAGGATTCTCCTCGAGCATCTCATGCACCGTCATCGAAGACGATTCCAGCCAGCTGCGGTAATCAAGACTGTGAAGCTGAAGGCTCAGAAAATCTCTCATCAGCCATGCAATCTTTCTGCTGCGCACCGCGGACGGAAGGATTTCCGACTCCTCCTTTCGGGACGCCTCCACTGTGTATTCCAGATTCTGGTGTACGCTGCGGATGCGTATTTTCCCGAAGGACTTTCCTTCTCCGAGCCTGTCGCTGTGAACGATATATTCCAGTCCGTAGACCTTTCCGATAAAATCCTCGGTGGTAATCACCTTCTTCGTTACCTCGAGAAAGTCACCCTCTGCCTCTACCTCGAGCCGGATATATCCCCACACGTTGCGATAGACGTAAAGCGTGTCCTTCTGGGACACATCCAGGTGATAAACCGCCTTCTGCTGCCGATCGAGCGTGATCTCGATCGGCTCCTTTTTGCCAGTTGATACGAGGAATTCCTCAAGATGCTGGTAAGTGACCGGATTGTGCGACATCCCGCGGTACAGACCCAGATACTGCCTGTTGTTTCCGTTCAGAATCCTGGGAAATCCGGGATCCGTGAACATCAGAAAGCCTTCCCGAAGGCTTTTCTGACAAAGCCTTGAAAAATCATCCAGCGTCCGGATCTCCGGTTCTTTTCCGTCTCCCGGAGCATCCACGATCTCCGCGTACACGGAGTACTCCTTCTCGGCAATATTGCTGCTGACCAGAATGCTGCCGCGGATGCTCTGTCCTGTGAGCAGACCCTTGGTGATCACAAGGAAGCTGACCTCACAGTCCTTCCCCTCGAATTCCGTCGTCAGCAGATGAATCCTGTAATCCTCCGACAGTACGTTCCCCCGGATGACACTGCCGTCCGATGCCCGGACATGAAAGGTCCCTCTGCGGACCTCGCCCTCTCCCACTACAATGCGATATTCCTCTTCAGAAAAAACCAGCTTCGGAAGATCATATACGAACCCGGCTTCTATTACTCCGTCCCTATTCTTCAATACTCCCACCTTATCTTAAGCGGATACGTACTATATCGTCTCATTTCCCGGCGGGCGCGCCGACGCTTGACGAATATCCGCATTCGAATTAAACTTAGTTCCGGACGAGACAGATTTCGGAGTCTCATCCACATTGAAGTATACAACATCCGTAGAACCTGCGCAATGTTCTGTCCGGCGCACGATATCCGTTCACGCGCCACTAAAGCGGCAAAGATTTTACAGTCCCTTTGCCTGATCATTACTGGCTGTTAAAAGTTTTATCCGTGAATTCTTCATGATAAAACTTTACTACAACCAGTTTGCGAAGGGCGACAGGGCTGTAAAATCCTTGCCGTATAGAGTTACCGCGTGGCTTATCCGTCCACGGGATATCTGAAGAGCAGAGATCCTGCCGTCCTTTGTCAGCGATTCCTGTTTTCGCCTTCTCAATCTTATCAAGCGGCTCCTGCGGCGTAAACAGAATCCCACTCACTTAGAAATCGAGGTGTCATACATGGCTCAGTTTGCCTTGAAGCATAAGGATCATTTTCATGGAAGCGACCTGGAAAAAATAGAAGAGATCTACCACATTCCGAAGGAAAGCATCACCAGCTTTTCCGCGAACATCAATCCGCTCGGAATCTCCGGCAATCTCAGAGAATCCATCAGCGAGCATATCGACGTCATCCAGACCTATCCGGACCGGGAATACAAGGATCTTCGAAAGGTAATCGCGGAATACGCGGGAACCACCTATGAGAATGTCATCGTCGGAAACGGATCCACGGAGTTGATCTCCCTGATGATTCAGGCAGACGCGCCGAAAAAAGCCATGATTCTCGGCCCATCGTATTCCGAATATGAAAGGGAAATTTCTCTGAGAGGCGGCCAGACCGTCTATTATCCGCTGAAGGAGGAAGAGGATTTTCAGCTGAACCCCGACGACCTCTGCCGTCATCTGACCGACGACCTGGATCTTCTGATTCTCTGCAATCCGAACAATCCGACATCGACCGCCATTTCCAACGACAGGATGCGCACCATCCTCGACGCCTGCATGGTACACGGCATTTTTGTGATGGTGGATGAGACATATGTGGAATTTACCCACGCAGACGAGAAGATCTCCTCGGTTCCGCTCACTGACTCATACACGAACATTGTCGTACTGCGGGGCACTTCAAAATTTTTCGCGGCGCCGGGCCTGCGTCTCGGCTACGCGATCACCGGCAACACGGATCTGATCCGAAAGGTCATCTCGCTGCAGAACCCCTGGTCCATCAGCTCCATAGCCGAGGTCGCCGGGAGGCTGATGTTCAGTGATACAGATTACATCGAACGGACCCGGAATCTCATCGACACAGAACGCACCCGGATCTACCGGGAGCTCCAGACCTGGGATTCCGTCAAGGTATACTGCCCGAAAGCAAACTTTATCCTGGTCCGCATTCTCCGCGAGGATATGGACGCGGACATTCTCTTCGACCACTGCATCCGGAAGGGGCTCATGATCCGCAACTGCTCCACCTTCCCCTTCCTCTCCAACAAATATTTCCGGTTCTGCTTCATGAATCCCGAAGACAACGACCGCCTGCTCGCCCAGCTCCGCACAGACATGAATGTATAAGCTCTTCGAAAACGCAGACAGGATCTGCACACGCGAAGCGTGTGTAAGAGACTGTATGCGATTTCGAAGGCAACAAGCATGAGCACGAAGGGCCGCGCAGGCGGCACGAAAGTGCTCATGCTTGTTGGATTGCGGAAGTGCGAAGCACGAAGCAATCCACAGCTTATACAGACAAAAATACACAAGCTCTTCGAAAACGCAGACAGGATCTGCACACGCGAAGCGTGTGTAAGAGACTGTATGCGATTTCGAAGGCAACAAGCATGAGCACGAAGGGCCGCGCAGGCGGCACGAAAGTGCTCATGCTTGTTGGATTGCGGAAGTGCGAAGCACGAAGCAATCCACAGCTTATACAGACAAAAATACACAAGCTCTTCGAAAACGCAGACAGGATCTGCACACGCGAAGCGTGTGTAAGAGACTGTATGCGATTTCGAAGGCAACAAGCATGAGCACGAAGGGCCGCGCAGGCGGCACGAAAGTGCTCATGCTTGTTGGATTGCGGAAGTGCGAAGCACGAAGCAATCCACAGCTTATACAGACAAAAATACACAAGCTCTTCGAAAACGCAGACAGGATCTGCACACGCGAAGCGTGTGTAAGAGACTGTATGCGATTTCGAAGGCAACAAGCATGAGCACGAAGGGCCGCGCGCAGCAGACTGTATGCGCCTAAACGATCTCATTGATCACGCCGCTGCGGTACGCCTCCAGCAGTTTCTTCAGCTCGTCAATTCTCTCCTTCAGTCGGCGCCCGATATCGGTGTCGCTGACATGCAGCCTGTGCGGCGCGTTCATGACCATGATCCTGTCTCCGTGGATGTCCGTCTCGTTCCGGACGGCATCCTCCGCGGAGGTAAACGGCTTCAGTGCCACGAGCTGCATCCCGTAAGAATTGTAGATCAGGGTATAGCCGGCAATCCCCGTTTTGCCCTGATAGGCCTTGGAAAAACCGCCGTCGATGATGAGCACCTTTCCGTTGCACTTCACCGGGCTTTCGCCGGAGCTTTGCAGCACCGGAACATGTCCGTTCACAATATGCGCGTCTGATGAGAGGCCGAATTCCTTCAGGACGCGGTTCATGATCTCCTCATTGTTCAGAAGCCGGTAGTACGGATTTTTATGCTCCACATGTGTTTCCTTCTCTGCGATGAAATAACGCTCGAAGGTCGCCATCTTGTCCTTTCCAAAAAGCGGCGACTGCGGGCTGCACCAGATCCAGTAAATGATATCCCGCCCTTTCTTCCGCTCTTCTTCGTTTACAGCGAAAAAGGCCTTGCGGACATATTTTTCCAGCTCATCGTAAAGCTCCCGTCCGTACAGTTTTTTCCCGTACACATCCACTTTCATGAACTCCCCGTCCTCGGTAAGCGGAATGCAGCCGTGATAGAGCAGATTGTTGTTGTAGATGCAGTACAGCTTTCCCTTGTTCAGGAGAAGATTCATGTGCTGATAGAGCTTCTCGCACTGGGTGAAGGCCCGCTGCATGCGCTCCATCACCTCCGCCTCCTCCTCCGTAAGCCGGTACGGATCCGTCGGGTCGATCGTCGGGAAGTTGTGATCCAGAAGCGCATACTCCACGCCGTCCAGCCGTATGACTCCTCTTTCGTAATCGATCTCGTCCAGGAGCATCCTGTCCTGCATCTGAAACTCCGGGCGCTCCCGGAAAAGCTGTCCCTCCAGCTTGAACTGGATGATGGAGATGGCCTTGTGCATCCGCATGTTCAGCTCGTTTTCATTGGGCAGCCGGGTGCAGTTCTCTCCCTTCAGCTTGAAGAGAGAGCAGGGATCATTGCCGTAGACCCGCGTGGCGAACGTTGCGAGCGGGATCATATTGATGCCGTATCCGTCCTCCAGAATATCCAGATTGCCGTACCTTGCGCAGATCCTGAGGACAGTGGCAATGCAGGGCAGAGATCCGGCGGCGGCCCCCATCCAGACGATGTCGTGGTTGCCCCAGCAGATATCCAGCGAATGATAAGTCATCAAACGGTCCATAATCCTCTCCGGCCCCGGACCGCGGTCATAGATGTCCCCGAGGATGTGGAGATGATCCACGACCATCTGCTGGATCAGATGGCAGAGTGCTACGATGAAATCCTCTGCCCTCTGAATGTCGATGATCGTATCCACGATCGAATTGTAGTAGGCCTCCTTGTCCAGGATGTCCGGTTTCTCCGTGATCAGCTCTTCAATGACGTACGCATAGTCCTTCGGCAGCTGCTTGCGCACCTTGGACCTCGTATATTTGGACGACGCCTTCTTGCAGATCTCAATCAGACGGTACAGAGTGATCTTGTACCAGTCGTCCATGTTCTCTTCCTGCTGGCGGATGAGCGCCATCTTCTCATTCGGATAATAGATCAGCGTCGCCAGAGCGCTCTTGTCCGCCTCGCTCAGCGTGTGCGCAAACACCTCGTCAATCTTTTTCTTGACCGATCCGGAACCGTTCTTCAGTACATGTGAAAACGCCTCGTACTCCCCGTGGATGTCTGTAAGGAAGTGCTCGGTACCCTTGGGCAGATTCCGTATTGCCTCCAGATTAATAATTTCCGTTGACGCCGCGGCGATGGTCGGATACAGCTCCGCCAGCCGCTGCAGATATCGCAGTTCCAGATCCTCCATGTAAAAACCTCCCTGATTACAGTCTGTTCGTTACCCCGCCTCCATCTGAAAATCAAACAGCGAGATCTGGTTTGTCTCCGGCAGATCGGATATGATTCCCAGGCGGTCCAGTGTGTCCGTGATGCTCTTGCCGACCTTTCCCCTCTGCCGCAGATCATCCTTTGATAAAAACTTTCCGTCCCTTGCCGCCAGCACGATGCTGTCCGCCGCAACAGAACCAAGTCCGTCGATGGCATCCAGCGACGGCATCAGTCTGCCGTCGATGATCTGAAAGCGGTGCGGCTGCACCCGATAGATGTCAATCGGCATGAATTCAAATCCGCGGGCGTACATTTCCTCGACGAGACACATGTCGCCGTACTGATCCTGTTCCATCTTTGACAGCAAATCCTTGCGGGAGTTGAACTCGTCCATGATCTCCTCCAGATGGCGCTGGCCCTGGCACATTTTCTCATAGGAGAAGGCCTTCGCCCGGATTGAAAAATAAGCGGCGTAATAGGCCAGCGGCCGGTACACCTTGTACCATCCCACGCGGTAGGCCATCATCACGTACGCCACGGCGTGTCCCTTCGGGAACATGTACTTGATCTTCTCACACGACCAGATATACCAGTCCGGGACCCCATGCTCCTTCATATCCTTCGTCCATTCCGGCCAGTTCTTGCACTGCTTCTTCGCCACCTTGCCTTTTCGCACCATCTCCATGATGGAGAAGCTCTCCTCGGAGTCCATACCCTTGTTGATCAGGTAGACCATGATGTCGTCACGGCAGCAGATCGCGGTTCCCAGCGTGCATTTTCCCTCCTTGATCAGCGTCTCTGCGTTGCCAAGGTAGACATCGGTGCCGTGAGAAAGGCCTGAAATCCTGCAGAGATCCGTGAAATTCTGCGGCTTCGTGTCAAAAAGCATCTGCATTGCAAAGCTTGTGCCAAACTCGGGAATTCCCAGCGTGCCGAGCCGGATCCCGTGAATCTGCTCGGGCCGGAGTCCCAGAGCGCTGAGGTTCTGAAACAGGCTCATGACCTTCGGCTCGTCCAGCGGGATCTTTGTCGCGTCCTCTCCTGTCAGATCCTCGAGCATACGAATCATCGTCGGATCATCATGTCCGAGAATATCGAGTTTCAGAAGGTTGGAGTCGATGGAGTGATAATCAAAATGCGTGCTCACGATATCCGAATCCGGATCGTCCGCCGGATGCTGCACCGGCGTAAAGGTATTGATGTCCCAGCCCTGCGGCAGCACGACAATGCCGCCCGGATGCTGTCCGGTGGTCCTTCGGATCCCGACGCAGCCCTGCACGATCCGGTCGATCTCGCAGCTCCGCTTGTGAATGCCTTTTTCCTCGTAATAATTCTTCACGAATCCGAACGCGGTCTTGTCCGCCAGCGTGCCGATGGTCCCGGCCTTGAAGGTCTGACCGGCTCCGAAGATTACGGCGGTATAGGCATGAGCCTTCGTCTGGTACTCGCCCGAGAAATTCAGGTCGATATCCGGCTCCTTGTTTCCCTTGAAGCCGAGGAAGGTTTCAAATGGGATGTTGAAGCCCAGCTTGTCCATGACTCTGCCGCAGACCGGGCATTTCTTGTCCGGCATATCACATCCGGAATAGCCCATTTTGCGGTATTTCACAACATCCGGCGTGTCGAATTCCACATGATAATCGTGATGGCACAGATAGTGAGGCGGAAGCGGATTCACCTCCGTGATTCCCGACATAGTCGCCACAAAGGAGGATCCGACAGAACCCCGCGATCCCACCAGATAGCCGTCCTCATTGCATTTCCACACCAGCTTCTGCGCGATGATGTACATCACGGCGTATCCGTTTGAAATGATGGAGGTCAGCTCCCGCTCCAGTCTCGCCTGCACGATCTCCGGCAGATCCGGACCGTAGATCTCATGCGCCCGGCGGTAGCAGATGGTACGCAGCATCTCATCGGAGTGAGGGATCACGGGCGGACATTTTTTCGGATAAATCGGACTCATCCGCTCAATCATGCCGCAGATCTTATTGGTATTGTCGATGACAATCTCCCGTGCCTTTTCCTCTCCGAGGTACGCGAATTCCTCCATCATTTCTTCCGTGGTGCGCAGGTACAGCGGAGCCTGATTGTCCGCGTCCGCGAATTTCTTTCCGGCCATGATGATCCGGCGGTAGATCTCATCCTGCGGATCCATGAAATGGACATCGCAGGTGGCGACGACCGGCTTGTGAAACTGTTCTCCCAGCCGGATGATTTTTCTGTTGATCTCCTGAAGATCCTCGATGCATGTGACCGCCGGGTTCTTTTCATCATCGATCAGGAACCGGTTGTTCCCCAGCGGCTGAATCTCCAGATAATCATAAAAGCTCACGATCTTCGCGATTTCCGTATCCGGCGCGCCTCTCAGCAGCGCCTGATACAGTTCGCCGGCCACGCAGGCAGACCCGATGATCAGCCCCTCGCGATGCTCCTGCACGAAGCTCTTGGGAAGCTTTGCCTGTCGGTTAAAATATTTCAGATGCGATTCGGATACGCAGCGGTACAGGTTTACCCTTCCGGCCTCGTTCTTTGCGAGGATAATCGCATGGTTTGATTTCATCTTCCGGATTGCGTTCTGATTCACGCTTCCTTCCCGGTTCAGGGAATCCAGATCATTGATCCCCTGCTCGTGAAGCATGGCAACAAATTTTACAAAAATCCACGCCGTGCATTCCGCGTCGTCCACGGCGCGGTGATGATGCTCGAGGGAAACTCCCACCGCCTTGGCGACTGTATCCAGCTTGAAGCGGGACAGATTCGGCAGAAGAAGCTGCGCCATCGCCACGGTGTCCACGTAGGTGAATTCCCAGTCGATCTTCTGCCTCCTGCACTCCATCTTGATGAATCCGGTATCGAAATCCGCGTTGTGGGCTACCAGAACAGCCCCCTGGCAGAACTCCCGGAATTTCGGCAGGATCACCTCGATCGGCGGCGCGTCCTGCACCATCTCATCCGTAATACTGGTCAGCTCCGTGATCCGGAAGGGAATCGGGACCTCCGGGTTCACAAATTCCGAGAACCGGTCCACCACCTCTCCCTTTTCGACCCGGACCGCGCCGATCTCTATGATTTTGCATGTCAGGTTGGACAGTCCGGTCGTCTCGATATCAAAGACGACATAGCTGCCGTCGAGGCTCTGCCCCCTGCTGTCGGTGGCGATTCCCTTCAGGTCGTCCACCAGATAGGCTTCCATGCCGTAGATGACCTTGAAGGGTGCCCTGACCTTCTTCAGCTCGCTCTTGTCAGCGTCGGGATGCTCCTCCGCATATTTTTTCTGATAGGACTCATCAATGGCCTCAAGGGCATGGTTCGCCTCCGGAAAGGCCTGAACCACCCCGTGGTCCGTGATCGCAATCGCCGGCATGCCCCAGTCATACGCGCGCTGCACCAGCTTTGAGGCATCCGTGATGCCGTCCATATCGCTCATCTTCGTGTGACAGTGAAGCTCCACGCGCTTCACCGGGCTTGTGTCATAGCGCCCTTGCCGGAAGCTTGCCGACTTCCGGATTCCGATCACCGTCGATACCGTCAGCTCGTGCTCATAGCTGTCCATCATGATACGGCCCTTCAGCCTGATGAACTTTCCGGGCTTCAGTTCTCCGGCCAGCTCCTCCTTCTGCGACTGCATGATGAAAATCTTTGCCTGGATGGTATCGGTATCATCGGTAACCGCAAAAATGACGAGAGCTTTTTCGTTTCGGAGATCACGCATATCCATCGTCAGAATCTGGCCGCGGATGACAGCCTCTGAGGTTGTCTCGTCGATCGACTCGATCGGAATGCTGTCCTCATCGAAATTTCTTCCGTAGATCAGGTTCGGGTCGTCATCCATTTTCAGGCGGTCGCCAAAGCCGAATCCGCCTCTCCCGGATCTCCGCGAAAAACGGCCTTTTCCTCCGGCCCCCGGCCTTCCGCCGAAACCGACGCGCCCTGCCGGAGCCGAGTTCCCTCCGCCCGGGGATTTCCCGGAATCGGCAGGCCTCTGCGCTCCGCTCTCCGCGTTCCCGTTTCCGTCTCCGGCCGCTTCCGGGATGCCGTTTCTCTCCCTTCCTGCCTTGGAATTCTCGAAGATATGCTTTGCCTGCGCCCGCATCTGCTGCGCGCTTCTCTTCAGATCCTCGGACTCCTTCATCGGATAAAAGTCGGTTTCGATCTCTACGGGAAGCCCGCACCGATATGTAAAGATGCGATCCAGAATGTGCGTGAGCTCCCTGCATCGCTCATGGCCGATCACGGAATCCTCCAGTCTGATCTGCATGAGATTTTCCTCCGGAAAGCTGATTTTCGCGGTCCGGAACAGGTATGCCAGAAAAATGTCCCTCTGCTTCAGCTCATACAGAATGCTCGGCCGGTAGACCTCCAGCATCTTCTCCGGGTTGTACTGCCTGGAAAGATGGAATTTCTCCGTGACCTTCACCGTAAAGGAAGCATCCGAAAAAAGCTGGCGATGGATTTCCGTCTCCAGCTGATCAATATACTTTCTGTGAATCCACTGCGGGCTCTCCAGATAGATGTGCAGAACGCCGCGCTTCCGGTTGTACGCCGCCTTTCTTACAACTGCGAACTGCAGGTACTCCTCAAGCTCTCCCTCAAGCTCCAGATTCGGGAAAGCTTCCGTCAGCTTCCTGCTCTCCGGTTCCCTCTGAATTTCATTTTCTTCCCGGATCTCCGCCGGCCTCTGAATTCCATTTTCTTCCCGGATCTCATCTGGCCTCTGGATTTCATTTTCTCTCTGAATTTGCGTTTCACTCATCTGAGATCTGTCTCTCCAATCACACTCCGGAATCCTCCCAGTGATCCAGTTCATTTCTAAGAGCGTCCAGGAGCTGATCCTCCGGAACCTTCCGGATGATTTCTCCCTTTCGGATCAAAAGTCCCTCGCCCCTGCCGCCGGCGATCCCGAGATCCGCTTCCCTTGCCTCTCCCGGGCCGTTCACGACGCAGCCCATGACCGCGACCTTGAGGTTCAGCGGATAATCCTCTGTCATCTTCTCCACCTCATTTGCAAGGCGGATCAGATCGATCTGTGTCCTTCCGCAGGTCGGGCAGGACACCACCTCGATTCCTCCCTTCCGGAGCCCCAGCGTCCGAAGGATAAACTTCGCGGTCCGTACCTCCTCAAGCGGATCTCCCGTAAGCGATACGCGGATCGTATCCCCGATCCCCTGATAGAGAATAATTCCGAGTCCGATCGCCGACTTCAGGTTGCCGGAATAAAGCGTTCCCGCCTCGGTAATGCCCACATGAAGCGGATGATCCGTTCTTTTCGAAATCAGCTCGTGCGCCTTTGCGCACATCATGACATTCGACGACTTGATGCTGATGACGAGATTGTCATAGCCCATATCCTCGATAACGGCTGTCTGCTTCAGCGCGCTTTCTACAAGCCCCTCCGCTGTCACCCCGCCGTACTTCTCCAGAAGATCCTTCTCCAGAGAGCCGCTGTTCACTCCGACACGGATCGGAATTCTCCGCTCCTTTGCGCAGTCCACGACCGCGCGCACCCTGTCTTCGCTTCCGATATTTCCGGGATTGATGCGGACCTTGTCCGCCCCGTGCTCCATGGCGGCGATCGCCAGCCTGTAGTCAAAATGGATATCCGCGACAAGCGGTATCGCGATCTGCTTCTTGATCTCCGTAAGGGCCTCCGCAGCTTCCATCGTCGGGACCGTGCAGCGGATAATATCGCACCCCGCCTTTGTCAGCGCCTGTATCTGCGCGACCGTGGCATCGACGTCCTCCGTCCTGGTGTTTGTCATGGACTGAATCAGGATCGGATGACCGCCGCCGATCACTCTGTTTCCTATGCGAACTGTCTTCGTCTTCATACGCTTGCCTTTCCTTTCTCTCTTCGAAGGAGGTTTCCCTGATACTGTTCCCGGGATATCTGTAAGGCGCGGATTTCACAGCCCTGCTGCCGTATGCAGGCTGACTGTGAAATTCCTGACTGATCAGTTAATCGGCCGCCTCATAAACCTTATATTTCGGGAAATGCGGTGTGGTACTTCCGGCGATACTTCCGAAAAACAAACTCGATGTCAAAACAGGTCTGTTCCTCGCTTTCCTCCGCCAGCTCCCATTCCGGCATATAATCAAGATTCGGAAAATAGCAGTCCGCCTGGTAGGCGAAATCGACTCTCGTCGCCAGAACCTCATCGCAGTAAGGAAGCATCAGCTCATACACCGACGTTCCGCCGATGATAAAGATTTCATCAGTATGGTATTTCTTCAGTTCCTCTAAGAGCTCCTTTTTGCTCCGAACGACAATGACATCCGCCGGATGGAAATTCGGATCCCGTGACAGGACAATATTTACCCGTGCCTCCAGAGGGTGCCCGCCGGGAAGCCCGTCAAAGGTCCGCCTTCCCATTACCACGACATGCCCGATCGTCGTCTCCCGAAAAAACTTCATATCGGATGGAATATTCACCAGGAGATGGCCCTGATTTCCGATTCCCCATCTCTGATCTGCGCAAACAATAGCTTTCAAATTTCAAACACTCCTTTACAGCAAAAACAGCCGTATCTGAAAAAAGCGACACATACTGTATAAGCTATGCGCCGCTTCGCACTTCGTGGGTTTTATCTCATCAACGCGATGCTCACGTAAACGGAATCAGGACCAGCTGGCCGCATTCGCGTCCGAGCAGATCTCAAACATCGTCTTGCCCGGGTTCAGGCTGATCTTATTCCCGCTGCTGTCAAAGTACTCCGTATTGTCATTCTGATCGGCCTTCTCCCACGTAATCGGTATCGCTTTTCCATCCGTGAAGTATACGCCGTTCCCTGATGTGAACAGATTCATGTCGAGATGCACATTGTCATCCAGATGCCACTGGCGGACATACTGTACGATGATATTCTTGAACTTCAGCTGCTCACCCGTCTCCTGATCGATGTGTTCAGACCCATATTCATACCGATAATACTGACGGTCTTCTGTGTTGAACACAAAGTACGGATCGTTGTACCTGAACGGAATGTGAACGGTATTCGCCACCTCTCCGCTGATATCCGTATCCGCGGTATTGAACGCAAGATTCGGCGTGTAGCCGTCCTGATAGGACCGGTCATATCCCAGGTTTTCCGCGTCGCTTACCAGAGAGGCCCCGGCAACGTACACATTATGAGGCGCCTGACGGTCCTCTGACCGGTAGAAACCGCCGGCGGTCATCCCGTTGATATCCTCCATGTTCTGAGACGTGATCAGATCCTGTGCCTGCTGGCTCCAGCCGTAGTGGGAGTAAATTGCTTCGCTGTCCATTGCAAAATATACAAAATACGGACGTGCGCTCCTCACGGGTCCGATCTTCCCGATATTGGAAGGGTCCTGGAACACAGCCATCAGACGGGTGATATTTCCCTCGACCTCAATCTCATACAGAAGATCCGCCTGGTTGATTCCTGACTGCGGCACCGCCGGCTGAAGGTTGTTGATCATGATTGCGATCGGTCTTCTGGAACCCGCCGCGGCATCCACCGGCTCGCCGGTCAGGTAGCTGTACATCTGTCCCTCCGGGAGCGTGTTCTCCGGTTCCGCAGCTTCCGTCGGCGTCTCCTCGGGCGTCGCTGTCGGCGTCACAGAAGGCGTGTCCGTCGGGGTACTGGTCGGCGCAGGTGTGGAAGTGACCAGCGCCACCGATGAATCAACAGTCTCTGCCCTGCCGCACCCCGCCGCAAGGCCTGCGCTGATCGTCACACAGAGCAATGCCATGATATATTTCTTTCTCAATCGTTCAAATCCCCCAATCCTTGTCCTTGTACGGATGCTTTTACTTATACGCCTGCTGCATCCGACAGTCCTATTATAATTCATTCTATATATTATGGCAAGTTGTTCAAACGTACGCCAGTGCAGCAGCATTTTATTATGCGTTTTTACCATTCTCTGCTGCAACAAGCGGTATTTATGTATCAGAATACAACGGGTGCAGTCTTTCAGGCTTCTTTCTTGTCCAGCTGAGAGGTGCAGTGCGGGCATCTCGTAGCATCAATCGGAATCTCGGACTTGCAGTACGGGCAGATCTTCGTAACCGGCTTTTCTTCTTCTTTCTTCCTTCCGGCAAGCTTGTCGGCTCCTTCATGCATCTTGTTCATCGCCTTGATGACCATGAACAGAACCAGTGCAATCAGCAGAAAGTTGATAACCGCCGCGATAAAGGTTCCGAGTCCCAGCACGGGCGCATTCTTCCCCGCTCCCATCGTAATGTTCCACTGGTCAAAGCTGATGCCGCCGGTAATCACAGAAATCAGCGGCATGATGATGTTGTTAACCAGCGCATTGACAATCGCGGTGAACGCGCTGCCGATGATAATGCCGACTGCCATATCCATGACATTGCCGCGCGAGATAAACTCCTTGAATTCCTTCATAAATCCTTTCATAAATTCGTCCTCCTCATATTCTGTATTTGCCGGTTCTGTCCGAAAACGCCGCACCGGCCTTATTCTGATTATAATCAATTCTGATGCGCCGCACAATATAAAAAGCTCCTGCGGCCGGGCCCATCAGGGTCCTGCTCACAGGAGCTCATTCTGTCTTTGTCAGCATGTCCATGCGCCGCCCGAAGACGCGCACAGACCCTTACGGCATGTCCGATTGTCAATCAGAGCTGCGGACCAGCTGCAACCAGAGCCTTGCCGGCCTCATTGCCTTCATATTTTGCGAAGTTCTTGATGAATCTCGCCGCAAGATCCTTTGCCTTCTCATCCCACTCGGATGCGGAAGCATAGGTGTCACGAGGATCAAGAATGCCGCTGTCAACGCCCGGAAGCTCTGTCGGAACCTCGAAATCAAAGTACGGGATCTTCTTGGTCGGAGCCTTCAGAACATCGCCGTTCAGGATCGCGTCGATGATGCCGCGGGTGTCCTTGATGGAGATACGTTTTCCGGTTCCGTTCCATCCGGTATTCACAAGGTAAGCCTTCGCTCCGCTCTTCTCCATTCTCTTGACGAGCTCCTCCGCATATTTGGTCGGATGCAGCTCAAGGAATGCCTGTCCGAAGCAGGCGGAGAAGGTCGGTGTCGGCTCGGTGATTCCGCGCTCGGTTCCCGCAAGCTTTGCGGTGAATCCGGACAGGAAATAATACTTTGTCTGCTCCGGTGTCAGAATGGATACCGGCGGAAGAACACCGAAAGCATCGGCGGAAAGGAAGATGACGTTCTGTGCCGCCGGGCCGTGGGAGATCGGCTTTACGATCTTCTCGATGTGATCGATCGGGTAGGACACACGGGTGTTCTCGGTAACGCTCTTGTCTGTGAAATCAATCTTGCCGTTCTTGTCTACGGTTACGTTCTCGAGAAGAGCATCTCTTCTGATTGCGTTGTAGATATCCGGCTCGGAATCCTTATCCAGATTGATAACCTTCGCGTAGCATCCGCCCTCGTAGTTGAAGACGCCGTTGTCGTCCCAGCCGTGCTCGTCATCACCGATCAGCAGACGCTTCGGGTCTGTGGAAAGGGTGGTCTTGCCGGTTCCGGACAGGCCGAAGAATACAGCTGTGTTCTCGCCGTTCAGATCTGTGTTCGCAGAGCAGTGCATGGAAGCAATGCCCTTCAGCGGCATGAAGTAGTTCATCATGGAGAACATACCCTTCTTCATCTCGCCGCCGTACCATGTGTTCACAATTACCTGCTCCTTGGAGGTTACGTTGAAGACAACGGCTGTCTCGGAGTTCAGTCCGAGCTCCTTGTAATTCTCAACCTTTGCCTTGGACGCGTTGTAAACAACGAAATCCGGCTCGAAGTTTGCCTCCTCCTCAGCAGTCGGCTTGATGAACATATTTCTCACGAAGTGTGCCTGCCATGCAACCTCCATGATGAAACGGACAGCCATTCTGGTATCCTTGTTCGCGCCGCAGAAACCGTCTACGACATAGAGCTTCTTGTTGGAAAGCTCCTTCTTCGCGATTTCCTTGACCGCCTTCCACGCCTCAAGAGAAGCCGGGTGGTTGTCATTCTTGTACTCGTCGGATGTCCACCACACGGTGTCCTTGGAATTCTCATCCATAACAATGAATTTATCTTTAGGAGAACGTCCGGTGTAGATACCGGTCATAACATTAACCGCGCCGAGCTCTGTAACCTGACCCTTGTCATATCCGGTCAGTTCCGGCTTTGTCTCCTCCTCGAAAAGCTCTTCATAGGAAGGATTGTATACGATTTCTGTGGTTCCGGTAATGCCGTACTTTGTTAAATCTACGTTAGCCATTAAATTGCTTCCTCCTTTTACAGAAATACTGATGAATCACCCGGTATCCGAAAGCCGTTTCCGGATTCCCCGCATCACCCGCTCATGTATCAGAGCGGCATGGCAGAAAGCTCTTCCGAAATCTGTGTGATCAAATATAACTGCGTAATCTTCTACGGAAATCATTTTACATGATTCACACCTCAATGTCACCAACATTCGTCAAAACTGTGGATTTCGACAAAAATTTATCAATTGTATCCCGAAAAATACAATATTTTACAATGCAAGAAACCGGATGCGATTTCGAAGGCACAGGCTTGAGCGCGAAATTTCTTTTTTTCAGGATGGAATCGGACTTCCCGGAAGCTCCTGGCCCCGGAGGATGATCTTCGGTCCGCCGGTATGCTCGACGTAGTCCCTTGTCACGATGACCTCACCGATATTGTCGTCCTTCGGTATTTCATACATGATATCCAGCATGAAATCCTCGATGATTGCCCGAAGCGCACGGGCGCCGGTATCCTTCTCGAGTGCTTTCTTCGCGATGGCGTGAAGCGCGCCGTCATCAAACACAAGCTTCACCCCGTCCAGACCCAGAAGCTTCTCATACTGTTTCAGTATCGCGTTTCTCGGCTCCCGCAGAATCTTGACGAGCATATCCTCGGTAAGGCTCTGGAGAGAAAAGACAATCGGAAGTCTGCCGAGGAATTCCGGGATCATTCCGAAGGCGCGCAGGTCTTCATTAGTTACTTTCTGCAGTATATCCGGATCCTCTTCATACCGGTCCTTCAGTTCCGCCTGGAATCCCATCGATGAGGTGCGGTTCAGGCGCTCCCGTATGATATCCTCAAGATCCGGGAAAGCGCCGCCGCAGATAAAGAGGATATTCTTTGTATTCACCGTCTCCAGAGGAACCATCGCGTTTTTGCTCGTGGCTCCCACAGGAACCTCAACCTCACTTCCCTCGAGAAGCTTCAGAAGGCCCTGCTGAACCGCCTCTCCGCTCACGTCTCTCTGACTGGTGTTCTTCTTTTTCGCGATCTTGTCGATCTCATCGATGAAGATGATGCCGTGCTCCGCGCGGTCCACGTCATTGTCCGCCGCCGCGAGAAGCTTTGACACCACGCTTTCGATATCATCTCCGATATATCCCGCTTCGGTCAGACTGGTGGCATCCGTAATGGCAAGGGGTACATCCAGCAGCTTTGCCAGTGTCTGAACCAGATAGGTTTTTCCGGAGCCGGTCGGTCCGATCATCAGCATGTTTGACTTCTCGATTTCCGTGCCGTCCTTCATCTGCTCCGGGGTCTGAAGGATTCTCTTGTAATGGTTGTACACTGCGACTGACATCACCTTTTTCGCATGTTCCTGACCGATGACGTACTCGTCCAGCTTTGCCTTGATGATATGCGGCTTCGGCACATCGCGCATGGTGAGTTTCTTTTTCTTTGAAGTGTCCTGCTTCTCTTTCTTCTTATGATCGCGGGCAGGCATACCGAGCCCGAGACTCGACAGATCAATCATGCCGACATTTGGCGGCAGTTTGCTCAGCATCTCGTTCACCCCGGGATTCTGAATCGCCTCGAATCCCTTCTGCATGCAGTCCGTGCAGATATGCATTCCTCCGGGCAGCTCGATCTGCTTTCCGGTGACGCTTTCCGGGTGCCGGCACATCATACAGTAATGACCGCCGCGCTGTTTTTGCTCATCGTTCGTATCCTCTTCTCCATCATCCGTGTTCTCCGCTTTCTCTTCGGATTCTGATGTGGTTTTCGCGTCCGAACTTTCCTCGTCCGGTTTCTTTTCAACCGGATACTTTACATCAGAATTCACTTCGTCCGGATTCTGCTCACCGGAATTTCTCTCGTTTGGATTCTTCTCATCGGAATCCGCTACCTCGCGGAAGTCTCCGTCAATGATATCCTTTTCATCCGTCATACCTTTTCCTTCGCTGCTCCTCCCGAAAAATCAGTTGCCGAAAATCTGTCCAAAGATATTGCCGCTGTTGTCATTCCCGCCGGGCTCAGTTCCCGGAATTCCGGAATTGCCGTTCTGTCCGGAGCCCTGCGTATCCTGGTTCTGAATGCTGCTGATGGCATCGCTCGTGCCCAGCGTCACCTTCACCGTCTGTTCCTTGTAAGTGCTTCCGCTCGCGCGCTGTATCACTACCGGAACTTCCTCTCCGGAAGAATAATACTTCAGACGATTTTCCAGCTTGGAATATGAAGTAATACTCTTGCCGTCAAATTTTGTTATAACATCGCCCTTCCGGATGCCCGCCTGGTCCGCGGGTCCTCCGGACACAACAGAAGTTACGCAGACGCCCTCCGGCATATTGTATATCTGCGAATACTCGCTGGTGACATCCGCACATGTGATGCCGAGATAGCCTCGCTTGTCATCATCCAACTGCGATCTGGTGTTCTCGTTCATGAGTTCTTCCAGAATCGGCTCCGCCTTTGCCATGGGAATGGCAAACCCGACGTTGTCCACGGAAGCCTGTGACCCATTTCCTCCGCTTCTTTTCGCCTCATTGATTCCCACCAGCTCTCCCTTCATGTTCAGGAGCGCACCTCCCGAGTTTCCGGAATTGATGGCGGCATCTGTCTGAATCAGACCGTCCGAGGTAAAGGTATTCGTACCGTCGGAAAGCTGAAGCGAACGGTTCAGTGCGCTGACGTACCCGCTCGTCACAGACTGCCCGTAACCGAGCGCGTTTCCGATGGCCACCACCTGCTGTCCGAGAACAAGCTCATCGGAATCCCCGACGGTTGCAACCCGGATCTGACCTTTCGTATCATCGGAAATATCAGAGAGTTTCACCGCAACTACTGCGAGATCATGTTCCTCATCAAACCCCTTGATCTGAGCGGAAATCACCGACTCATCCACAAATCCCACGGATACCTGCGAAGCCCCTTCGATTACATGATTGTTCGTCGCGATCAGAAGCTCCGAATTGTTTTCTCCGATGATGATTCCGGTTCCCGCGCCCTGAACCTGATATTTCTGCGTGCCGCCGAAAAAGCTCTGCATTTCTTCCACAGACATCGTAGAGATGGTCACCAGAGACGGCATCGCAGCCGAGGCCACCTCCGCAACCGACATTTCCTGATTCCTGCCCGTTGCATCAATGTCCGGTGTGACCGCTGTCCCGGAAGACGCAGAAACATTTTCTGACGCCTCCGAGGTGCTGTTCCCGGGAAGTTCCGTCTCCCCCGCGTTATTCCCGGCAGAAGCCGATGAATAGACCGGATGGATACGGTTCCCGATGTAGTTGACTCCGTAGGCAACAAGTCCCGCGATCAGTCCGAATACAACCGCCATGGCAATCACTGCCGCCCACTGTCTGCCGCTTCGCCGCGGGCGCTTCACGCGGTGATCCTGATCCAGATTCCTGCGTCCCTTCCGGTCCGGTCTGCTGCCGCGGAAACTGTAATCCGAGTAATTGTTCCGGTTCGGCCCGGACCATGGATCCGTCCTGTTCTCCTGTCTCTGACCGCCGGCCGCCCCGCCGCCGTTCTGCTGTTCCGTCCCGAACGTTTCCGTTCCTGCCTGCCGGTCCGGCCCTGTGCTGTTCCCGCTGTCATCGCTGTATCTCCAGTAATTCCCGTCGCTTCCTCCGGACCAGGGATTGTTCCCGGTCTGATCCGCTCCGCCCTGACGCAGTCTCGGATTCACCCAGCTGTAAGTCGTCTTCTCTTCCGAAGGCTGTTCCGACCGCGAAGCCGCTGCCTTCTCTTCCGCGGGCTGTTCCGGCTGTGAAGCCGCTGTCTTCTCATTCGCCGGCTGTCCCGATTGCGTAGCCGCTGCTTTCTCATCCGAGGGCTGCTCCGACGGCGGTGCCGCTGCAGCGTTTCCGCCGTTTTCATTCAGAGACGGGCCCGGTGTTCCGCGGCTCTCTTCCGATGACGAGCCGGAATTCCTGTCTTCATAAAAATCACTCATAGCTCAAGCTCCTTTGGTTTCAGCGTCAGTATAGCGTTAATATGCCTTTGATACACGTATTTTACCTGTTATTTGTGTAGAATATGTGAAAACAGCGATGAAATCTCTGCGAAAATACCCCGACTGCTTACTGTTCACCGGATATCTGAAAGGCAGGGATTTCACCGCCCTGTCAGCTGTGCGTGAACAATACCCCCGGCCTGCGTTCTCATGGTGACAAACCGCCATGAAAACGCAAGCCGGGGGTATTTCCCATCTCCGTCTGTATTCTCCTTTTATCTTTCCCGGGACGGGACAGCCTCCGTTTCTTCTGAAAATGCCCTTGCGACCGCGTCCAGGGCTTCCTTTTCATCGCTTCCCCTGCAGCAGAGCTTAACCACGTCACCTTCCTGCAGACCTGCGGCAAGCAGACTGAGCACGCTCCTGGCGTTTGCGGTGGAAAGACCCTCGTTGTACTCCAGGGTGATCTCAGACCGGAACCGGAGCGCCGCCTCACTGATTCTGCCGGCAGGCCTCAGATGCAGCCCGTTTTTTCCTTTTATCACCATTGTTCTGCTGACCATTTTCCGTCCCCTGCTGGATTTGCGTGCTACGAGCTGCTTTCTTTACTGCTGCCGGAAGAGGAGCTTGCCGTCGCCTTCTCCTTCAGATGTACCGGAATCGAGACCTCAGTATCGAGAGACACTCCCGTCGGAAGTGCAAAGGTCACATTTACCGTATAGTCGCCTGTGCCCTTGCCCTTGAGATCAATGGAGGCCTTGATATCTGATGTCTTCAGATCGTCGATGACGGATCCTGCTCCGTTCAGACGCACCTGTATACTGGTCTGATCATAGGAGATCGTCAGGTCCGGATCCAGGTTGTTCGTGACGATATCATCCACGTCCAGAGTAAATTCCTTTGTCTCATCCGAAAGGATCGTGACGGTAACCGTGACCGTCCCTGCTGTGCTCGACGCAAGCCGCAGGCCGTCCGGCAGCACATCACTGAGCTCTACTTCCGCCGTCACATCCGAGGAAGCATCTGAAACGGATACATAACCCTCCGGGATCGTGATGATATTGCCATTTTCCGCGAGCGCATTCAGCGCGTCGTCGGTTCCCACCACCGTGATGGTCTCCGGTGTCGTGCTCACCGCCGTGACATTGTACCCGTCTGCCGGTTCTCCGGAATATTCGACCTTCATTCCGACGCCGGACTGCTTCTTCCACAGATCGACATAGACCGAAACATCCGGCACGCCTCCGTCGAAGGTCAGGTCGTCCTTGATCGTCTCCTGAGACAGCGCCTCTCCGTTCTTGTCCATGATCTCGAGCTCCGCCTTGCGGTTTCCGTCCTGCGTCATGCCGGTCACGTCAATCTTGGCGACGACACTGTCGATCTCGTTAATAATTGATTCCGGTCCGTTAATTACAATCTTTTCCGGATTCGGAGTCGCGGTACCCACCTCATAGCTGGACCCCGGAACCGAGCTACCCGTATCGACACTCACCGCAAACTCCTTGCTTGCGACGTCCTCGATCGTAATCGGTATGGCGGTTCTGGAAAGCGTCAGATCGGACGCCGAAATGCCCGGGACCGTGACCGTGAGCGGAACCATGACGGGATCCCGCTCGAGGTCGACGATCTGGGTCAGATCAGCCGTTACAGTGATATCATCTGCCGAGATATTTTTCAGCTCCGAGCGGTTGCCCTTCACGTATACGGTAACCGTCTTATACTGATCCTCAATCATATAGATCTGCTTTCCGTTGGAGATGTACGATTCGTTCGTCACCGTGATATGAACGGTGTATGACTCCGTCTCAACCGGATCATTTGTGTCCACCACTGCATACCAGATGACAATCGCGATCAGAAGCGCAAGCAGCTTGTAACCGATGTTGGAACGCAGACTATCTAGGATTCTTCGCATCACGGTTTCTGCGTCCCCCTTTCAGCATGCGGATTTTATCGTTGTAGAGCACCTGGACCTCCTGCAGTACCTCGCGCAGCTCACTGGGTGAAATCGCCGTGTGCAGCCGCCCGTTCATGGCATAGGATACGCTTCCGGTCTCTTCGGACACAATAATCGTCAGAGAGTCCGTAATCTCGCTGATCCCTACGCCTGCGCGGTGTCTGGTGCCGAGCTTTTTGCTCAGCTCCATGTTGTCGGAGAGTGGCAGGTAACAGGTTGCCGCCGCGATCCGGTCATTCTGTATGATTACCGCGCCGTCGTGAAGCGGCGTGTTGTGTTCGAAAATATTGATCAGCAGCTGTCCGGAAACGATGGCATCCAGGCGGATTCCGGTGCTGATATACTCATCCAGAAGTGTTTCCTTCTCGATGACGATCAGCGCGCCCGTCTTCACATCGCCCATCTCGAAGCAGGCTCTCACCAGCTCATTGATCGTGTGGTTGCTGAACCGCTTGTTGTCTTCGCCGGATCTGTTAACTGAAAAAATCGACCGCAGCACATTGCTGTGTCCCATCTGTTCCAGCACCTTCCGAAGCTCCGGCTGGAAGATAATGACGATCGCCGTAAATGCCACGACACTCAGGTTGCCGAGAAGCCAGACGATAACCTCCATGTTCAGGATATTGGCAATGATGACAAATGCTCCGATAAACAGAATACCCTTCAGAAGGGTATATGCACGAGTATTCTTCATCCAGATGATCAGCCGGTAAATCAGAAAAGCCAGAAGTAGTATCTGAACGATATCAATGACCTGAATTGTTTTTGGCGGTTTCAGCCACGACAGGATATAATACTGAAACCTGCTCAGAAAAGCATTCATGCAGTTCTCCTTCTTTCCTGGGAAAAGCCGGTTGATTTTCGAATCTGTGTCTCTCCCGACGTGTGTTACTTCCGGATGACCCTGGTCTGTCCCAAAGCTTCTTCTTTTGTCTTCGCGTCCTCCTCAGGCTTCGGCGCTGGCGGATCCAGTCGGATGGTATCATCTTTATCCGCATTCCCGGCGTTGCCGCGGGAAGTGTCGGCAGACCGGTTCTCGCGGCCGTTCTGGTTTGTATTCAAAGACTTCAGGGATTCCTCAAGCCTTGACTGAAGATTGATCCCGTCAAATTTTTTCTCGAAAGCACTGCTCTCACGGGTGACAAAACGCTTCTCATCCGCGTCTGCCTCTACCTCTTCCGTCTCGCTCTCTTCCTCTTCCAGATCATATCTCGGTCTGCGCTTTGGCGTGACTTTTACATAATAGTAGTTGTTGTCGTCCTCAAACTGGAGAAACTCGGTATGAGAATAGTCCGCATTATAGCAGAAAAATTCAAAGACAAGGGCGACTGCTGCCGACAGTACGGTCTCAAGCACGGTCATCAGAAGGTTGATCTTCACATTCAGGATGCTTGATCCGGCAATCATAAGGCCCAGATAAATGATTGCGCTGACGAGAATACTGATCTCCCACGCGTGGCTGCTGACCAACTCCCGGATGCATGTGACAATCAGGAATACCACGACAAAGGTCACGAGCATCAGAATCGTCTTCGCATTCAGCATCGCACCGGGGATTGCCTGCAAGACATCGATCATACTGGCGCCCTTGGTATTCGCAACAGCCTCAACCGTATCCGGGAGAGCGTTTACAAAGGACCAGGAGAGAACGCTGAAGATCAGCGTAATCGCGGACACAGGTCCCCGCATCAGCCCCATCACAACGGGAACCGTCATCGGCATGTGAAGCGCTCCCGCCACAGGGGTGAGAATAATCGCAAGTGCATCCTTCGGAACAAAACGGAAGTACAGAAGCAGCATCAGCAGATACAGTACAGCCGCGAAGGCGCCGACTCCGACGTTCAGGCCGAAGCTGTTGACAACAATCAGCAGTGTGCCGATAAAAACGATCCCGTTAATCGGAAGGATCGCGCAGATGACGGAAAGAATGATGATCACAAGCAGATTATTTACCTGGCTCATGTATCCGATTCTGTCATTCAGGGTAATGAATGTGATCACCGCCAGCGCAAAACGGAAAAGCGGGCGGATATATACATCGTAATCCGTATAAAACCGGATCAGTCTTTCTCTTACTTCCAGCAAAGCGTTCATTCTTGTTCCTCCTGCCTTTCGCTCTCGCCGCTCTCCTCATGGTATCCGCGACGGTACATGCGTCCCAGCCTCGCGAGAGCACGTTCGTACTCTTCCATGTCGCTCTGCATGCGCACATAACGGATCCGCGCCAGGATATAGGCGATGACGGAATAGATTCCCACAAAAATAACATAGCTGACGATAAGCACCGCGATAACCGGACGGATATCCGCGGAATTCAGCCGGGAAAGAAACGTATCCATATTTGCCAGCACCAGTACACCAAACAGCAGGATATACGCGATCGTGCTAAGAAGCAGATTCCGGATCAGGGCGAAAGCCGTATAATCGTTCTGATAATACCTGCTGATCCGGAAGGATCCGTCGACATGCTTCTTCTCAAATCTCGCCAGACCGATCATCAGGTACAGTCTTTTCTTGTCAATCATTTTCCTGTCCTCTACTTATCAGTTTCTAAAACATCAGTTTATTTTATCATACTTCCGGAGCCATTGAAAGTGGGTGTTCAGACGCGCAGCAGGCGGCCAGCCACCTCCGTTACTGTTCACAGTATATCTGAAAGGCAGAGATTTCGCATCCCTGTTGCCATTCGCAAACTGGCTGTAACAAAGTTTTATCCTTTTTTATTGAAGCTGCGGAACTCCTCAGGCGCGAGCGCCTTCGTCAAACAGTCCTCGCTATTCATTCAACGAAAAATTTACGGATAAAACTTCTAACAGCCAGTAATGCTCAGGCAAAGGTGCTGTGAAATCGTTGCCTTATCAGTTGTTCGTGAACAGTAACCTGCCTCCGTCGCCTGTCACACGCTCTGTCCCGGCGCGATAGATACACAGGCGAACCAGATCTTCTCCGCTCCGGCCTTTGCCGCCGTCTCCGCAAGCGCGTCCAGCGTTGAACCGGTCGTATAGATGTCATCAATCAGAAGCACCCGCGCAGGCAGTCTTGCCCCGTCCCTTACCGCAAAGGCGTCTGACAGGTTTTTTCTCCGCATCGAAGGCGTCAGCCCTTTCTGTGGGCGGGTGTTTTTCTTCCGGTAAATCTCATAGGAAGCGCAGGGGATTCCGAGCTCCACGGAAAGATGCCGTGCCACCTCCTCCGCCTGATTGTATCCCCTTTTCCGGTACCGGTCCGGATGAATGGGAACGGGAAGGATCATCTCCGGCTTCCACTGCTCTAGGTGTGCGCTTCCGTATTTCAGAATCGCCGCGGCATAAAAGCCGGCGTACTCCGCCCTGCTTCCGTACTTGAAGCGCATGATAGAATCCTGCACCATCCCCCGATAGGGGAAGGGCGCAAAGCCTCGAATGAAACGGTGTTCCCTTCTCCTGCAGTTATCGCAGTATTCCACCGCATCCGATTCCACCGGTCTTCCGCATTTCATACAGACCGGTCCGCTGATGAATTTCAGCCGGGACGCACATCTCCGGCAGAGATACGGCTCTCCGCCGGACAGGAGGCAGTCGCAGAACGGACAGCGGCGCGGATAAACAAGTTCGGCAATTCTTCCTTTCACCAGGCCTTTTTGCAAGATTCTTCCTCCTCTCACCGGTTCATGACATCTGCTCGCCGTATGCCTGAGAGGCAGCGATTTCGCAGTTCCCGGCCTTCACAGACCGGCTCCGGCAGAGTGATCCCCCTGTCTGTCCTGTCCGTTTTCGTGAGTAGAAACATTTCCTGATACTGCCGGGGTCCTTGCGGGGCCGCGTTCAGACGTCCTGCTGCTTCAGCTCGACAATCCGTTCTGCAAGCGACGTGTAGCGGTTTTCCTCGGTTGCGTTCTCGATCATCGCCTGAAAAATCTGTCTGCTCCCCGTCAGAACCACACATTTCCTGGCTCTGGTCACCGCCGTGTAGAGAAGATTCCTGGTCTGAAGCATGTGCGGGACGCCGAGCAGAGGAATGACGACGGCGGGATACTCGCTTCCCTGCGCCTTGTGAACTGTCGTGGCGTAGGCCAGCTCCAGCTCGTCCAGCTGACGAAAGGTATAGTCTACGGTTTTTCCCTCTTCATATTCCACGGTCAGCTGTTCGTTCGGCGCATCGATCCTCCGGATGATACCCGTGTCTCCGTTGAACACGCCGAGTCCGCGCTGCGCGACGATCCCGTACTTTCCCTTCAGCTGCCATTCCAGCTGGTAATCGTTCCGGATCTGCATGACCTTGTCTCCCTCCCGGAAAATCCCGCGGGAGGTTTCTCTCTCCTGCTTCGAAGGAGACGGCGGGTTCAGATACGTCTGCAGAATCCGATTGAGGCTCTCCACACCGAGCGCCCCCTTCCGGGTCGGAGTCAGAACCTGAATCTCCGACGAATCCGCTTTTACATAGCGCGGGAGCTTTTCCTGCACCAGGGCAAGCACGACTCTCTGGACGACCCGCACATCCTCCCTCTCCAGGAAAAAAAAGTCCCGGCTCCGATTGTCTGTCCGGACGGGAAGCCCGGCATGTATCCGGTGCGCATTTACTACAATGTCACTTTCCTGGGCCTGCCGGAAAATCCTCGTAAGCATGATGACCGGAAAGCACCCGGAACGGATGATGTCCTTGAGCACGCTGCCCGGTCCGACGCTTGGAAGCTGGTTCTGATCGCCCACCAGAATCAGCCGCGTCCCCGGCACAATCGCCGATAAAAGCGAATGCATCAGAAAGATGTCAACCATCGACATCTCATCGATGATGATCACATCCTGCTCGAGCGGATTGCCGGCGTTCCGCTCGAAACGAACATTCATCGACTCCTCATCGGCCGCGCCTGAAATCTCAAGAAGACGGTGTATCGTAGACGCCTCATAGCCGGTCGCCTCCGTCATCCGCTTCGCCGCGCGCCCGGTCGGCGCAGCCAGCGCAATGCTCAGATGCTCCGACTCAAAATAACGGATCATCGTATTGATCGTCGTGGTCTTTCCGGTTCCGGGGCCTCCGGTCAGGACAAAAATACCGTTCGTGGCCGCCGCCACCACCGCTCTTCGCTGAAGATCGTCCAGCACGAGCCGGTCGGACTTCTCAATTCTCCGGATCCTCTCGTCCACCGCCTGTTCATCCTCGTTGATATGAAGGTTCAGATCCTGAAGCATCCGCGCGCAGTTCAGCTCCGTCAGATACGACCGCTCCGTGTAAATTCTCGCATGGGAATCGCCGTTCTCGTCCTCGAAAACCAGCGCTTTGATTTTTTTGTCGATGGCAAGGTCCATCAGATACCGGTCGATGTCTCCGGGACCGGTTCCCAGAAGCTCTCCGGCTCTCTCAACAAGAATCTCCTTCGGAAGGTACATATGGCCCTGGGCGCCTGCCTGGTTGAGCGCGTACAGGATTCCGCTGCGGATCCGGTACTCCGAATCCGGCCGGATTCCCGCTCTCGTCGCGATTTCATCTGCGATCCGGAATCCGACGCCGTCAATATCGTCCGCCATCTGATAGGGATTCTCCCGCATTACCGAATACAGCTTATCCTGATAGCGGTTGTAGATCCGGATGGCAAGAGAAAGCGAGATCCCGTACTGAGCGAGAAAAATCATGGCATTCTGCATCTGCGATTTTGCTTCCACCTGTTCGCCGATTTCCCTGGCTTTTCTGTCGCTGATCCCCTTCACCTCGGCCAGCCTCTCCGGTTCCTCTTCCAGAATCCGGAGAGTGTCATCGCCGAACCGCTTCAGAATGCGCGAGGCGAGCGCCGCCCCGACGCCCTTGATCGCCCCGCTGCCCAGGTACCGCTCCAGAGCGACACTGTCTCTCGGAATTGTGATATGGACATGCTCTGCCTTGAACTGCATCCCGTAGCTCGGATGAAGGCTGTATTCTCCCTCCGCCTCAATATACTCTCCCTCATTTACGGAAGAAAAATTGCCAACGCAGGTCACATCCTCGTCCGCCGCCGAAAGATTCAGCACCGTATACCCGTTCTCTTCATTTCGATAGATGATATGCTCCACATACCCTTCTATTTTTTCCGACATGCTCATCTCCAAATGGTCCATGCTCACGCGCAGCCGTCCCCGCTTGTTCCGTACCGGCCCTTTTGTCCTTCTCAGCGGAAGCTCTTCTGCTTCTCGAAATCCGCCATTGCCCGAATATAACGCCCGGTCCCGACGGCAACCGCCTGCTGCGGGTTGTCCGCCAGAATGGTACGGATTCCGGTCGCCTTCGCAATTTCCCCCTCCAGTCCGTCCAGCATCGCGCCTCCGCCGGTCAGAACGATTCCCCGTTTCTCAATATCGGCCGCAAGATCCGGGGGCGTCTTCTCCATCACAACACGGATTGCCTCAATAATCCGGCGCACTGCGGGGGAGACAGCTTCTCTCACCTGGTCCGAGGTGATGCTGACTGTCCGCGGAAATCCCGCGTCCACATCCCGCCCCGTCACCGGAACCTGTCTGAGACTCCGGTCGGGGTCTGCGGACCCGATCTGAATCTTGACATCCTCGGCGGTCTGGCTTCCGATAATCAGTCCGTAAATATCATGAATATACTGACAGATTGCCTCATCAAATGCTTCTCCGGCCGTCCTGATGGACTGTGCGATCACAATCCCTCCCAGCGACAGGACGGCGATTTCGCTCACGCCGCCCCCGATATTGACAATCATGCTGCCGCTCGCCCGAGTGATATCCACGCCGGCTCCCATCGCGGCGACGATCGGCTCCCGGACAATCACAGCATCTCTGGCGCCGGCGCGGTAGGAAGCTTCCTCCACCGCTCTTCTCTCGATGTCGGAGACGCCGCTCGGCACACAGATGCAGATCCGCGGCTTCAGAATATTCCAGTTTCCCATGGATTTCCGGATAAAATACCGAAGCATCCGCTCGGTAACGACAAAATCCGAGATCACGCCGTCCTTCAGCGGACGTATTCCGACGATATTGCCTGGCATTCTCCCGATGCACTGAGCCGCCTCGGTTCCGAAGGCGAGAATTTTGTTCGCGTCTCTGTCATAGGCCACGACAGAAGGCTCCTGATAGAGGATCCCCTTGCCCCTTACATATACGATGATCGACGCCGTTCCAAGATCAATTCCAATATCAGTAACCGGCATATGAAAAGTTCCTTTCTGTGAAAAATCTTCTCTGAATGTGCTCCTCCGCATACTCTCCTCTGAATACGCTCCTTCGAACCGTACCCTTCAGACACTCTGTCTCAGATAATCCGTTTCAGATAATCTGTTTCAGATAATCTGTTTCAGATGTTCTGTTTCAGATAATCTATTTCAGATAATCCCGGAGATACTGACCGGTGTAGGATTCCGGCACCCTTGCGACCTCCTCCGGCGTGCCGCACGCGATCACCGTGCCGCCTTTATCGCCGCCCTCCGGTCCCATATCGATGATATAGTCCGCGGTCTTTATCACGTCAAGATTATGCTCGATGACAATCACCGTATTTCCGTCTTCCGTGAATCTCTGCAGAATATCCACCAGCTTGTGCACATCCTCGAAATGAAGACCGGTCGTCGGCTCGTCCAGAATATAGCAGGTCCTGCCCGTGCTTCTCTTGGAGAGCTCGGCAGCCAGCTTGATTCTCTGGGCCTCGCCTCCCGACAGCTCCGTTGAAGGCTGTCCGAGCTTTACGTAGGACAGACCGACATCATACAGCGTCTTGATCTTCCGGTAAATCGACGGAACCTTTTCAAAAAAGGGCAGCGCTTCCTCCACGGTCATATCCAGAATTTCGAAGATATTTTTCCCCTTATAGCGGACCTCCAGCGTCTCCCTGTTGTAGCGTTTTCCGCCGCAGACCTCGCAGGGGACATAGACATCCGGAAGGAAATGCATCTCGATCTTCACGATTCCGTCTCCGGAGCAGGCCTCGCATCTTCCGCCCTTGACATTAAAGCTGAAGCGTCCCTTCTTGTAGCCGCGCGCCTTCGCGTCCGGCGTAGCCGCAAAAAGATCGCGTATCATATCGAATACGCCGGTGTACGTCGCCGGGTTGGATCTCGGGGTCCGCCCGATCGGGGACTGGTCGATATTAATCACCTTGTCCAGGCGCTCCATTCCCTCAATTCCCTTATGCTTTCCCGGAATCACCAGCGCATGGTTCAGTTCTCTCTGGAGATGCTTGTAGAGGACCTCGTTGACAAGCGAGCTCTTGCCGGATCCGGACACACCGGTCACGCAGGTCATCACACCGAGAGGAAATTTCACGTCGATATTCTTCAGATTGTGTTCCTCGGCTCCTCTCACGGTCAGCCATTCCTTCGGCTTTCTTCTCACCTCGGGAACCGGGATCCTCCGTTTTCCTGACAGATACTGGCCGGTGATGGATTCCGGACACTTCATGATATCCTCCGCGGTTCCCATGGCGACCAGCTCACCGCCGTGGCTGCCCGCGCCCGGACCGATATCCACCACGCAGTCCGCCGCCCGCATCGTCTCCTCATCGTGCTCCACCACAAGCACAGAATTTCCGAGATCCCGGAGATGCTTCAGCGTTCCCAGAAGCTTTCCGTTGTCTCTCTGGTGAAGGCCGATGCTCGGCTCATCCAGAATGTAGGCCACGCCGACAAGTCCCGATCCGATCTGAGTCGCGAGCCGGATTCTCTGCGCCTCGCCGCCGGAAAGCGATCCTGTGGCCCGCGCCAGCGTCAGATAATCCAGGCCGACCTCGTGAAGAAAGCTCACGCGGTTCCGGATTTCCTTCAGGATCTGTCGGCCGATCAGCATCTGATGCTCGCTGAGACGGATATCGTCCAGAAATTTCAGAAGATTCTCAATCGACAGGTTCGTCACCTCGTAGATGTTCTTGTCCGCCACAGTGACCGCAAGGGAAGACGGCTTCAGCCTCTGCCCGTGACAGGCCGGACAAGGAGAGATATTCATGAAGTTCTCGTACTCCTGACGCGACGATTCCGACGCGGTCTCCCGGTATCTGCGCTCTACATTCTTGATCAGCCCCTCGAAGGCAACGTCATAGACGCCCTCTCCCCGCTGTCCCTTGTAATGCACCTGCACGGAGTGGCCCCTGGTTCCGTAGATCAGAATGTCGTGGATTTTCTTCGGATAATCTTGAAACGGCGTGGACAGGGAAAAATGATATTCCTCCGCCAGCGCCTCCAGCATGCACCGCGTGAAGCTGCCCTTCTGTGTGCTGGACTGCCAGCCCGGAACGGCAAAAAGTCCTTCGTCGATGGATCGGGACGGATCCGGTATCATCAGAGATTCCGCAAACTCCATCCGATATCCGAGCCCCGAGCACTCCGGGCAGGCGCCGAACGGATTGTTGAAGGAAAAGCTTCTGGGCTCAATCTCATCCACGCTGATCCCGCAGTACGGGCAGGAGAAGCTCTCGCTGAAATTCCGGGTATGTCCGTCCATCGTATCCACGACCAGAAGACCGCCGGACAGCTTCAGCACATTTTCAACAGAATCTGTCAGACGCTTCTCGATTCCCGGACGGACGATGAGACGGTCCACCACAACCTCGATGTTATGTTTCAGATTTTTGTCCAGAACAATATCCTCGGACAGGTCATACTGATTTCCGTCCACGACAACCCGGACATATCCGGATTTTCTCGCCTGCTCCAGAACCTTCTCATGGCGTCCCTTGCGTCCTCTCACGACGGGCGCGAGCAGCTGAATTCTGGTCTTCTCCGGAAGCTCCATGATCTGGCCCACCATCTGGTCCACCGTCTGCCTGCTGATTTCTCTGCCACAGTTCGGACAGTGCGGAATCCCCACTCTCGCGTACAGCAGTCTGAAATAATCATAGATCTCCGTGACCGTTCCCACCGTAGATCTCGGATTCCGGTTGGTCGATTTCTGGTCGATGGAAATGGCCGGCGGGAGTCCCTCAATACTCTCCACCTTCGGTTTTTCCATCTGCCCGAGGAACTGTCTCGCATAGGAAGAGAGGCTCTCCATGTAGCGCCGCTGCCCCTCCGCGTAAATGGTGTCGAATGCCAGAGAGCTCTTGCCGGACCCGGAAAGTCCGGTCAGAACCACCAGCTTGTCTCTCGGAATATCGATATTCAAATTCTTCAGATTGTTCTCTGAAGCGCCCCTGATCTTGATAAAATGATTTTTTTCCGTCAATCTTATACTCCTAACGTTCTGCCGGATAGAAACCGGCAGACTCTCCTGCTGTATCTGTTCTTCAAAAATGCTCGAAGACCGCCTGCCGCGAAGCAGACCACATCTCCTGTATATGATGGCCGGCATGTCAAAAATATGGCAGCTGTTCAGCACCCAATCTCGAGAACCTGCGTTTCTCTCTATGGGCGGAGTCCGCACAAAAATCTGCGCTACAGCAAGAACTCCGCCATGATCATATTGGACAGAGAAAGCCCCCGGCGGGTGAGAAACAGCCTCCCGTCCTCCTCCCGCAGAAGTCCCGCCTCTTTATATTTCCGGATCGTTCCGCCGTACACTTCTGTCACATCCTGTCCGAAGCGGCGTCTGAATTCCTCCGGCCTGACACCGGACACAAGCCGCAGCCCCAGGATCATGAATTCTGCCATCCGATCCTCTCTTCCGAGGAATTCCGGGTCTTCCCGTCCGTCCGCTGTGAGGATGTTCTCCGTCTCCTTTTCGGATCCGCACGCTCCGCCAAACAGCGTTCTCAGCCTTCCGTCGCTGTCCGATCCCGTGTGCGCCAGCAGATATTTTCCGATATCATCCGTGTTCCGGAAGCGGAGGGTCCCCGTGTAAGAGGACGCCCCCAGCCCCAGTCCGAGGTACGGGACTCCGGTCCAGTATCCGACATTGTGACGGCATTCTTTTCCGCTTTTCGCGTAATTGGAGATCTCATACCGGCGAAATCCACAGTCTGCCAGTATTTCCTCCGTTCGCTCGTACATCCGCCTCTCCGTCTCCTCGCCGGGAAGCTGCTCCTCTTCTTTCAGATGATATCTCTCTTCTTCCAGCTCCCGCACACGGAAATCCGGTTCGCCTTCGGCGATCATCCCGGAAACCGCGTGATATTTTTCGTAGAAAGGTGTTCCCTCTTCCAGGATGAGGCTGTACGCGGAGATATGCTCCGGCTGCATTTCCGCGATCTGAGACAGGGTCCTCTCCCAGGATTCCTCCGTCTGCCCCGGAAGTCCTGACATCAGATCGATGTTGATATTGGCAAATCCTGCCTCTCTCGCGTAAGCATAGCTCTCCTGGAACTCTCGGAAGGTATGAATCCTGCCGAGTCTCTTCAGTTCACCGTCATCGGCGGACTGACAGCCGAAGCTGAGGCGGTTGACGCCTGCCCCTCGGTAAACGGACAGACTCCCCGGCTGTACGGTTCCCGGATTCGCCTCCATGGAGACTTCTGCGTCCGGTTCGAGAGAAAAGGCTTCTCCGACCGCAGCCATGATTTCCGCGATACCTTCCGCGGGGAGAAGAGACGGCGTTCCTCCCCCAATATATATAGAAGAAACGCTCTGTTCCATCCCGGAAAAGCTCCGGATCTCCCGGATCAGCGCCTCTGTATATTTCGCCTGCAGCTTTCCCCCCGCGGGAAAACTGAGAAAGTCGCAGTAGCCGCATTTTTTCACGCAGAACGGGATGTGTATGTACAATTCCATCTGTATCCGTCTCCCCGGAATCAGTTCTCGTCCAGCTTCAGGACGTTGAGAAACGCGTCCTTCGGAATCTCAACGTTTCCGATCTGCCGCATCTTCTTCTTTCCTTCCTTCTGCTTCTCCAGAAGCTTTTTCTTCCGGGAGATATCTCCGCCGTAGCACTTTGCGAGAACGTCCTTGCGGAGCGCCTTGACGGTCTCCCTCGCGATGACCTTAGATCCGACGGCAGCCTGAATCGGAATGTCAAAAAGCTGACGCGGAATCTCCTCCTTCAGCTTCTCGCACATCTTTCTGCCCCGATCATACGCGGAATCCGCAAATACAATAAACGACAGGGCATCCACCGGTTCCTTGTTGACCAGAATATCCAGTCTCACCAGCTCGCTCCTCTGATAACCGATGATCTCATAATCCAGGGATGCGTATCCTCTGGATCTTGATTTCAGGGCGTCAAAGAAATCATAGATGATCTCGTTGAGCGGGATGTGATAGGTCAAAAGTGCGCGGGTCGTCTCGATATATTCCATGCCCTGATATTCGCCCCGACGTTCCTGACAGAGCTGCATGATGGGACCGACGAATTCCGTCGTCACCATGATCTCCGCCTTCACCATCGGTTCCTCCATATATTCGATCTCGGAAGGATCCGGAAGGTTGGACGGATTTGTCAGTTCCATGACCTCGCCGCTCGTCTTGTGAATCTTATATACGACCCCGGGCGCCGTTGTAACCAGGTCCAGATTATACTCTCTCTCCAGCCGCTCCTGGATGATTTCCAGGTGAAGAAGGCCGAGAAATCCGCAGCGAAAGCCGAAGCCCAGCGCCGCCGATGTCTCCGGCTCAAAATAGAGAGAAGCGTCGTTCAGCTGCAGCTTTTCCAGCGCGTCGCGAAGCTCCGGGTACTTTGCAGAGTCCGCCGGGTAGATGCCGCAGTAGACCATGGACTGTACCTTTTTATAGCCGGGAAGCCGTTCCTCGCACGGACGGTCTGCGTTTGTCACGGTATCTCCGACGCGGGTATCCTTGATGTTCTTGATGCTGGCTGTGATGTAGCCGACCATCCCCGCCTCCAGAACGTCGCAGGGGATCATCTGGCCCGCACCAAAATATCCGACCTCAACCACTTCTTCTTCCGCGCCGGTCGCCATCATGCGGATCCTGTCGCCGGGCTTCACGGTTCCTTCCCGAAGCCGGACGGAGATGATCACTCCCTTATAGGAATCATAGACGGAGTCAAAGATGAGCGCTTTCAGCGGTGCCTGAATATCTCCCACCGGAGCCGGTATCTTGTGCACGATCGCCTCGAGCACGTCCTCAACGTTCTGACCGGTCTTTGCCGAAATCTCGGGCGCGTCCTCCGCGTCCAGCCCGATGACATCCTCAATCTCGCTCTTCACTTCCTCCGGATGCGCGCTGGGAAGGTCGATTTTGTTCAGCACCGGGAAGATCTCCAGGTCGTGCTCCATTGCGAGATAGACATTTCCTACCGTCTGCGCCTCTACGCCCTGCGTCGCGTCCACCACCAGAACGGCGCCGTCACAGGCCGCAAGGCTTCTGGAAACCTCATAATTGAAGTCCACATGGCCGGGCGTATCGATCATATTCAGAATATACTCTTCTCCGTCCTTCGCCTTGTAGACCGTACGGCATGCCTGCGCCTTTATCGTGATTCCGCGTTCCCGCTCCAGATCCATATTGTCGAGAACCTGGTTCTGCATTTCCCGGCTGGTAAGAAGGCCGGTCTTCTCAATGATCCGGTCTGCCAGTGTGGATTTTCCGTGGTCGATATGGGCGATGATGCAGAAATTTCTGATTTTACTCTGATCTATGAATGACAAGGTACTACCTCCGGTTTGTGAAATTCTATATTAAATGCAGCGATTCGGCACCTCAATCTCAAGAGCCTGCCGTTTTCTCGATGTGAGAAGTCTGGGAGCCGCTGCCGGTATCCGGAATCAGCTGACGAACCGTTACGGTTTCCGCTCGCTTGTCTCAGGCAGACTCCGACAGATATACAGTGAGATTATACTCGACTTTGTCTGGTGCCGCAAGGTGCACGGGAAGGGAATCTATCCGAAAAGCTGCGGGAAACCACCGGAAAATCAAGCTTTTTTGTGATTCCGGTTGACAACCAGTATGAAATAGAATAATATAAATAGGCATGTTCGGAAGTGGAAAAGTGTCATCCTATAAAGAACAGCACATAAAAATAAATAAAAGGAGGTGTACAGTTTGGCTAACATCAAATCTGCGAAGAAGAGAATTCTCGTAAACAAAACAAAGGCTGAAAGAAATCAGGCCATCAAGTCTGCAGTGAAAACATCTATGAAAAAGGTAGAGGCTGCAGTAGCTGCAAATGACAAGGAAGCTGCACAGGCTGCTCTGCTGAATGCAACATCTGTCATTGACAAAGCCGAGACCAAGGGCGTTCTTCACAAGAACAACGCATCCAGAAAAGTTTCCCGCTTAAGCAAAGCTGTAAACTCTATTCAGTAATATATCAGAATAACCAATGAGCAAAACACGAGGAGTCGTCGCCCCGTGTTTTTTTTATTGTATAAGCGACGCGAGAGCACGAAGTGCGAAACGGCGCGTAGCTTATACAATACGAAACCCAGCTCTTCGAAAACGCATACAGGCCCGCCTGCCGCGAAGCGCGCGTAAGAGCCTTTTTGCGATTTTTCACCGGCTCCATTTCACGATCATCATCTCCACGCTCAGCTTGTCATCCAGGCGCCCCGTCTTCACGTCTTCCTCAGCCTGCACAAATTCTCTCACAATGGCTTCCAGCTGCGGAATTGTATAATTCCGGCACAAACCGAGCGCACGGCTGACCGCAAACGGCGGCATGCCGACCTTGGGCGCAATCTCACGGTTCGGCATGCCATCCGCTGCCAGCGTTTTCACCTGAAGAAGCTGATTGTACTGTCTCGCAAGGAGATACAGAATCCGCATCGGCGCCTCCTTGAGTGCCAGAAGGTCATAGTAATAGTCCAGTGCCTTCTTCTGCTGATGTTCGGTAACCGCCCGTATCATGTCGAAGATCTGGTTGGTGATCTGGGGCGCGCAGACCGCGTCAATGTCCTCCGACGTGATAACATCTCTTCCCATGGTGTAGCACAGCAGCTTTTCCAGCTCGCTGTCGATATTTGCCATATCCGTCCCAGTCATATCCAGAAAATGACGCATATCCTTCCGGGTGATTTTTCTGCCTTCTCTGGTCATCCGCGTCAGCACCCACCGGGTCAGTGTCTCCTCGGTCTGCGCCGCAAACTCCGCCGCGTGACCCTTCTTCTGAATCAGCTTATAGAGACGGTTTCTCTTATCGATATCGTCCTCCACGAACACCATCACGAGATACTCGGGCAGCTGGTTTATGTATTCTTCCAGACGCTCGGATTTTCGCCGGAAAAATCCGCTGTTTTCTACCAGAATCACCCGCCGGTCCGCGAAAAAAGGCAGCGTTTCCGCCTGTGACAGAATCTCATGCTCATCCGTGTCTTTTCCGCTGTATCTGGTAAAATTCATGGTGTCCCCATCCGGCACGAGGGCCTGAATCAGAAGATCCCTGTACTGATTCTTCAGATACCCTTCTTCCCCGTACAGAAGATAAATCTTTTTGAAATTGCCGCTTTTGATATCTTCACGAATCGTCTTCAATCCTGCTGTATCTCCTTTGCCACGGATTTTCCGCTCTATGCCTCATCTTACCATATCCGCTCCCGTCCGGAAAGTTCTGATTCGGAAACTTCCTTTTCCTTCCGTTTCCAGGCTGATGGCGCCGCAGTCCCTTGTCACATAATATTCCGATCCGGAACTGCAGATTCTTTCCAGCGTCTCCCGCGCAGGGTGTCCGTACCTGCTTTTCTCCGGCGCGGAAATTGTGCAGACGACGGGTGATATTTTCCGGAGGAACGCTTCCGAGGTGGAATAGCGGGATCCGTGATGCGCAGCCTTCAGATACTCCGCGGATCCGGTCTCTTCAAGAACCGTTCTCTCCCCCTCGCCCTCCAGATCTCCCGTCAGCAGCGCATCGAAATCCCCGAAGGACAGAAGCAGAACCATGCTGTCCTCGTTTCTTCCTCCTGCCGCGGAAGCAGACGCCGGCGTACTTCTCTGATCCGCATCCGGGTGAAGGACCCGAATGCGCAGCTCTCCGTCCTGAAGCACGTCTCCCTTTTTCAAATACGCGACCGGAATTCCCGCCTCCCGGCACAATTGTGCAAGCCGTTTGCCCGCAGCATCCGCCTTCATCTGAGGCGTAAGATAGAGCGCGTCCACCCGGATGCGTGCCCGCCGGCCCGCGATTTCCTCCAGCAATTCCACGATCCCATTCAGATGATCCTGGTCTCCGTGACTGACGAAGATGCCCCGAATCCTCGTCACTCCCCGGGATTTCAGATATGGCAGGATCCGGTACTTTCCCGAATGCTTCACGCTGCTGCTTCCCCCGTCCACAAGGTATACCGGATCGCCCCCGGGCTTCCACATTCCGGATCCCCGGGAAATGACCAGACCGTCGCCCTGCCCGACATCCAGCATAGTAATGGAACACGCCGGACTCCATTTCAGAGAAAGGATCAGCAGCGCCCCGGCCGCCAGAACAGCCGCTCTTCTTCCAAGGTTATGTCTGAGACAGCTCCAGAGCAGAAAGAGACACAGGCCGTACAGCAGAAGCTGCCATCGCTCCGGTTTTCCTGCCATCCACACAGAACCGGGCATATTTTTCACCAGCAGCGCAATTCGTTCAAACGCCTGAAGCGAAAGATCTACCGGGATCAGCAGGAACCAGCCCGCCGGGGGACAGAACATGCCTGCCGCGCTCCCGATAACGCCGAGCAGCAGAACCGATCCCATTGCCGGAACGATCAGCAGCGTCGCGAACGGAAGCACCGGAATCTCGGAAAAGGAAGCTGCGGCGATCGGGATCGTGCAGAGCATGACCGATACCCACATCAGGAACGCCTCGAAAATTTTCTCAAAAAATTTTCTCATTCTGCTCCCGTTGTGCCAGTACTCCTTCGGAATCAGTCCGAGCAGAGCCGGATAGAAAACGGCCGCTCCGCCCACCGCCGCGTAGGATAGCTGGAATCCGGCATCAAAGAGATATCCCGGGCTCGTGACCAGTATCAGAATGGCGGAAATTCCGACCGCGCACAGCACATCATACGATCTCCGCAGAATTTTAGCCCCCAGAGCAATTACAAACATAATCAGTGCGCGGACAGCCGATACCGGGGAACCCGCAAACAGGCAGTAGACCCCCATCAGTGCCACCGCACCCGCGGCGGAAATTCCCTGTCCGGCCCGGATATGCGCCGGCATGCACAGCAGAAGAATCCGGAACAGCATGTTATAAAATATCATCCCGAGCATGGAAATATGGAGTCCCGAAATTGCAAGAACGTGAACGACTCCTCCGTACCGGTATCGCTCCATGCTTTCATCCGCAAGCATCGATCGGTCTCCGAGCAGCATCGCCGAGAGGACGCCCGCCTGTTTCGGATGCATCAGCTCCGCCTGACGAGCGCCGACCCTCTCCCGGAAGGATGTCAGCCGTTCCCGGAAGCCTTCCCCGGAATCTGTGACCGCAGCATTCTCATTCAGCATCTCGTAAAAGATTCTGCGGCAGGCAAAATAATTCCTGCTGTCAAACTCACCCGGGTTCGATGGGCCTTTGATCTCCGAGAGCTTTCCCCGAAAGATCGCTCTGCTTCCGACCGGAAATCCGGCGTTTCCGTCTGCCGCCGTTTCGTCCGCAGGCAATGCGTCTCCGCCGGTCACAGGGTCTTCCTCCGCATAATCCGAATCCGAAAGCACCGTCACCTTCACATTTCCGATCCGCACGCGGCACACCCGATTATCTTCGTCCCGAAACTCCGCCCTGCATCCCTTGACGATATACTGCACAGAATTCTTCTTCCGGCTCCGCTCTGCGATCTCTCCGGAGCAGCTGGCAGCCGTTCCGGACCGCAGGATTTCCCGTGCCGGCTCCGGAATCTCCGGACGGCCGAAGATCGAAATCCCGCAACACCGGCAGAACAGAATTCCCACAATCAATACCAGACAGGCGATGCAGACAGGCCGGTATTTCAAATTTCATCACCCCAATTCCACGTGCTCTGTCACGGCACGGATACAGATGAAGCATAAGAAGCATGAACCAGATAACTTGAAATGTGAAGAAAAAACAGAACAGCCACAGCAGATCTGAATTTTGACGAAGGCATATGCTCCTGAGGAGTTCTGACGCTTCGAAGAAGAAAGATAAAAGAATAATAAAGAACAAAAAGGTAAAAAAAGAAAACAGAGGAAAAAATAAGTCAATCGATCCGTGCAAAGATATGTTTTTGTAAGGAAACCATAACACCCGGCCGGAAAATTCGCAATGTGCAACCCCTACAAAACTTTTTTCCTCTGTTCTCGCACAATGAACAACTACATCTCCCCATGAAATAACACAATAACACACGTTTTGCGGTTTTTATCTCTTCGTCATGACGCAATCAGATCATTGTTTCTGGTATACTGCACGCTGAGATCCATGCTGTTGCGAAAGACGGTGTCGCTTTCACCGTCGATGGAAAACTGCACCTTCTTGATATTGCAGGTATCGGCCAGCGAATTCACGATCGCGTAGATCGGAATCTCCTCGCTGATGCTCAGAATTGTATTCTGAACGCTGTCATCGAAATTGACATAGCAGATTCCCGCCTGTGAAATCACACTGAGTACCTGCGTATCCGTGGAAAAAACCGGGTAGTGCCCCTCCTCGGAAGGTCCCTGAATCAGCTCCTCTACAACCGCTTTCTCCACCGGCTCATTGCTGCTGTAATAGACCTCTCTGGTCTCCGGAATCAGCTTCGATCCGGTCTGGTCAGTAAAATACAGCGTCATCTCGATTTCCTGATAAGCGTTGATATTCTTGCCGGCATTGTCCACAAAGCTGTCGTTAGTCAACGCGCCGACCGCGTTTCCGCTGCTGTCCGTAAGGTCCTTTCCGTCCACCGTAAAAAGGATTTTGTCGACGCCGTCAATCTGAACAAAGCTCCGCACAAGGCCGCCGATGCAGAGAATTTTCCGCGTCTGTGCCTGATCAAGAAAGCCCGCGCTGAGATCCAGGGTAAGTGCCTGATCACTGAGCTTATAGTCCTGTATCTTCACCCCGTCCGGCAGGAGAAGAACATCCTCCTTGCTCTTCGGCTCCTGGGACTGAAGAGCGATCATTTCAATGACCCTTCCCTCTGTGTCCGGCTCATTGAAATGGTATTCCGCCCAGCTGAGCCGGTCCTCATCCTTGTTCAGATAATAAAGATATGCCTGCTGATCAGAGGTGCCGGGCTGCGCGCCCGATGAACTGCTGACCGCCGATCCGCAGCCGGCAAGTCCCGCGGCAAGGCCGAGGATCATCAGAAAGCAGAAAAATTTCTTCATTCGCCGATTACCTCCTTTACACGATGTGAACCAGCGGAATCCGGATCGAGAAAGTCGTCCCCTCTCCAAGCTTGCTCTTCACCCGAATCGCTCCGCGGTGCATGACAATGACCTTCTTTGTAATCGCCAGGCCAAGGCCCGTTCCTCCGATCTCGCGGGAATGGCTCTTGTCCACCCGGTAGAAACGTTCAAAGATATTGTTCAGGGATTCCTCCGGAATGCCGATTCCATTGTCCGCAATCGTCGTGTAGCAGTACTTGCGGTCCGCGTTCAGCGAGATCCGGACCCATCCGCCCTCCGGCTTGTTGTATTTAATGGCATTCTCTATGATGTTTGTGAACGCAAGGGAGATTTTGGTCTCATCCACCTGCGCCGTGATCGGCCGGAAGCTGTCAAGAATCAGCTCCACATGCGCCTTGTCGGCGATCGGCTTCAGCCTCTTGATGATCTGCGCCAGCTCGTCATTGATATTCACATCCGTGATATTCAGATCCGCGGATTTCTTGTCCATTTTTACAAGGGCGAGAAGATCCGTAATAATCGAGTTCTCCCTGTCAATCTCCGCGGAAATATCCTTCATAAAATCGCGGTACTCTTCGATCGGCGCGTCAGGATTCTGGTTCAGCACATCCGCAAGCACCTTCATCGACGTCAGCGGCGTCTTCAGCTCATGCGAGACGTTGGACACAAATTCCTCACGGCTGTCGTCCACCGTCTTCACCCTCGCAAGCATCCGGTTGAAGGCATCCGTGATCAGCTTCGTCTCCCGGTAATCATTGACGGAAATGCTCTCATCCTGGTAGCCGTCCGTAATTCCCTCGATGGAACGGGTGATTTTCTGAAGCGGCTTGACAAGAATTCCGGACAGGATATAGCCGAGGATCAGAATAACGACCGTGATAATCGCCAGGATCATCGCGCCCCTCTCCTCCAGAATTCCCTTGCTGATGCTGATTTCCGTGGTGGATACACTGACCAGCAGGACGCCGAGTGTCTCCGCGTCCCTGCTTTTCTTATCCGGGTCCTTGATCCGGAACGTCAGCTCGATGTATTTATTCGCCCTGTCGTAATGGCTGCTCTCCCTGCCGTTCAGGCAGTCCGTGACCTCCTGCGACAGAGAATACTTTCCGTTGTCAATATTGAAGGTATCCATGACGATCCTGCTGTCCCGGTTGATGACGAGAATCCGTCCGCCGTAGATGCCGGTGAGCATATTGAACTCTCCGTTTATCACATCATCGCCGGTATCTGACAGGTAGTTCCGGTTGAACAGCTGATCCACCAGTATCTCACATTGATTTTTGACCATCACGGTTCTCTGGCTCACCGCGCGGTTCTCATAGCTCTGCACAATGACGCTTTCCACGATGATGGAGGGCACGATGCCCATGATAAAGAGAAGTATCATGATATAGAACCGGATACTTCTGTAAAAAGCAAAATGCTTTATCTTTTTTTTCATAAATCACTCCAGGTCCTGCAGCTCTCTCAGGACATCCGATCAGATGTTAAAATATCTGGATGACGCGGAGGTGAAATCCCTCCAGCGGAAAATCAGAATTCCGACGAACATCAGGATGCAGGCAGCACTGCTAGTTACCGCGGGCACCGGAAAAGTATTGATATGCCTCAGAAGGAATATCCACTGCAGAAGAGAAAGCGCCGTGTCCAGCAGCAGATAGAGCACAAACTCCTGAAGAGCCATTTTCAAGCCGATGCCGATCAGGATCGTGGTCACCATCACGCCGACGAAGGCCACCGGCATCACCCAGTGAATCGACCACTTATGCCACCCTGTTACCGCGTCGATGACAAGGCTCAGGACAATGCCCGTAACCACCTGCACCTGCATGGTTTTCAGCACATTGTTGCGGTAATACATGGTCACGCATATATCAATAAAGCCGACCGCCGCACTCAGCACGGAAAGCGGAATCCATGACGGGACGCCGCCCGTGATGTAAATCATTGCCCCGTCTGAGGTCAGTAAGGCAATCAGAAGAAAGGCCGCCAGCCTCACGGCGCTGAGACGGCTGAATTTACGCTTCGGAAGCGAAGGAAAGGCCGGATTCTCCGGTTCTCCCGCAAGCGGTCCTCCGCAGAGTGGACAGCACCGTTTCCTGCCCCTGATCTGCACATGGCATCTGCTGCACTGCAGCATCCCTCATACCCCCTCGTCACAGTCATTGCTGGCGATTTCAACCGGAACTCCGAGCTGCACCAGCCTCCGAAAAAAATTCATGGCAACCGGATGTCTCTCAAAGCTGGAGACGATACCGAATACCATCCGGTCCTCATATGTGCTGACGCACAAAAAGACCGTCTTGCAGGACATAAAGCTTGAAAATTTCTCGACATAGGAAGACATCTCCGCGGGAAGCTTCACAACACCAACATTCGAGACGGAGGTCGTGACTCCCGTATTCATCCGATACGCGATTCCCTGCAGCGCCACATTCTTGATAAACAGAGGAATCACCCGCACCGCAAGATTGTGTTCGAGCGCGGAATAGGAATTCATGGTTTTCCGGACATTTTCCTCCGTCAGCTGTTCCTCGAACTCTCTGCTCACCGGATCCATGATACTCTTCAGGGAGCCGTCGTAATCGCCCGCATAGTAAGCGACCTGAATGACGCCGAAAAAATTTCTGCTGGTCTCAGAAGGGAAGTACTGGCGGAGATTTACCGGTACACTGACCACAATCGGCCGATTGTACTCTGAATGCTTCATCTCCTTGAGAATGGCTTCAATCCAGAGCGCCGTGGTGAGAATGCCGACCGTCGCGCTGTTCTCGTGCGCGACCCGCAGAATCTCCCGGACAGAAACGGTTCCCTCCAGAAGGTGTTCCTCCAGATTCGCGTCCTGAATGCCCCGGATCTGATAAGCCTTTACCGGGAACATTTCCCTCAGATAATTTCGCTTCTTCCGTTCGCCTTTCTCATAATATTTGCTGAAGGCATCGATCTGCTTCTCCGTCACCGACCCCTGGTCCGGCCTGAGAAGAGAGCGGTCCAGGCTGTGTCTCAGGATCAGATAATTGGTTACGAGCGACTGAATGAACATATATCCGCCGGTTCCGTCTGAAAGGACATGAAAAATCTCCACATTGATCCTTCTGTGAAAATAGCTCACCCGATACAGAAAATTCTTCTTGCCCGGAATGTAGAGCGCCTTCAGCGCCGGAATGTCTTCCTCCCGCACCTTCTCACATCCTGGCAGCTCATCCATGTAGTACCAGAAAATTCCCTTGCGCAGACAGCAGTTCATATACGGAAATTCCTTCATGGTCGCTTCCAGAGCTTCCTGCAGAATTTCCGGATTCACCTCTTCCTTCAGCTCACAGACGAGCCGGAAAACCCTGGTATCCGCGCCGACCATGGTTGAGGGTATCAGCTTGGCCGCATTGTCCAGCCGGTACCATTCTCTTACATTTCGTTCCTTATCCATACATTATCCTCTGTTCTGCACGAGATTGTTTCCTCCGCCTGTGCCGCGCTTTCTCATCAGACTGTCCGCCATACATTACCCTCTGTTCTGCACGAGATTGATGCCGCTTCGGCCTCCCGCCGTGTCTCCGGAGTTATTCGAGCTGCCTTCCTCCGTATAAATATTCCCCGATTCGTCCATCCAGTTCCCCGATCCGAGCGGAGAATACACATTCTGATTCGCATCGTACCACGCGACGCCGCTGTCATAGGTAACCGTCACCGTATTCCCGTTTCCGTCCGAGAGCACCGCCGTATCCCCCTTCACAGCAGAATTGTCCGTACCGCCGGCAGAGGAGGCAGATGATGGCGATGCGTTCTCCGCAGACGAATTTCCGGAAGAGGCATTGACAGAGGATGATGACGACACCGCCGACACGGAAGAAGCTGATCCTGCCGCTGCAGACGATGACTTCGCGTTTACTCCGGATCCTTCCTCCGTCCCGGTGACGGAGGAAGCGGACGAGTCTGCCGTCACGGCCTCCAGTGTTCCCTGATTTCCCGCTGCGGACGCACCGGCATTCTCCGCTCCGACGGAAGGCGAAACCGAAGCGCTCTGTACCGCTTCTCTGCTCTCCGGAGTACGGTTCCCGCCTGAGGGAGAGGCCATATACCGGATAAAAAGGATGACCATCACCGCGATCAGAATCGCCGCGATCATTTTCAGCGGACGGTCATTTAAGATTCGTTTCCTTCCTGCCATTCGTTTTTTCCTCCAACTGATAACTGCTGTCTGCTATTATATCAAAGACGGCCCGCTTCTTCCACATGGAAGCCGAAGTCCCTCTGACAGAAATTCCCACCGTTAACCTGTGCCAACGGTGGGAATTTTCTGCTGTAAACCGTCTGCAGAAAGCAGATCTGCGGTCCTTGATATTATGCCTGAAAATAATAGCCGACTCCCCACTTCGTGTGGACGTACCTCGGTTCCGACGGATTGTCCTCGATTTTCTCACGAAGCCGGCGGATATGGACGTCTACCGTCCTGACATCGCCCAGATACTCATAACCCCACACGATGTTCAGAAGATTGTCGCGGCTGTATACCTTGTTCGGATTGAACGCGAGAAGCTGGAGTACATCAAACTCCTTCGCGGTCAGATTGACTTCCCGGTCGCCGATGAAGACGCGGCGGCTGTCAATATCCAGCCGGAGATCGCCCGCCTGAATGATCTTCGTCTTCTCCTCGGTCTTTTCCGTCTTTCTGGTTCTCCGGAGAATCGCCTTGATTCTGGCCTTGACCTCGAGAATATTGAACGGCTTCGTGATGTAGTCATCCGCTCCGTATTCTAATCCCATGATCTTGTCCATATCCTCGCCCTTCGCGGTGAGCATGATAATCGGAACATTGGAAAACTCCCGGATCTGCTGACAGACCTCCAGTCCGCTCATCTTCGGAAGCATCAGATCCAGAAGTATGATATCATAGTCATTCTCCTTTGCCAGATTGAGCGCCTCCTCGCCGTCGTAAGCGCAGGATACCTCATACCCGTCCTGTTCAAGCGAGAACCGGATGCCTTTTACGATAAGCTTTTCGTCGTCAACTACCAGAACCTTATTTGCCATTTTCTGACCCCTACCTCACAACTTACATCTTCATACTGCAATATCGTCCCGGATCTTCGCAAAGGCCTTTTCCTTGATACCCTCGACATTCATGATGTCCTCGATTCTGGAGAAAGCCCCGTGTTCCTCACGGTACGTAATGATCGCCTCGGCCCGGGCAGCGCCGATTCCCTTCAGGGTCATCAGCTCATCCCTGCCGGCTGTATTGATATTTACCTTTGCCCTGTCGGATTCCTCTTCCGGCCTGGTTCCTGCCGAACCCGCGGCCTGTGCCGTCCCGGCGCCGCCGTTCCTTCTCAGCTCCTCCGCCTCTTCTCTCGTATAGACGGTGATCTGCTGCCCGTCCTCGACCGGCGCAGCCTGATTCAGACTTCGTCCGTCCGCCTCGCCGGTCATTCCGCCGGCCTTCGCGACGGCCTCGTAAACCCGGCTTCCCGCCGGAAGCTCGTAAACGCCCGGCGCATTCACCGCGCCGCAGACATATACATAGCAGACCTCTGCCGACGGATCTTCCTTTTCTGAAACAGAAGCTGCATCAGAGGATTTCTCTCCGTTACCGGAAGACGCCCCGGCAGCTTTCTCTTCGGGAGCGGAGGACGCGTCTGTTTCTTCTGCTGCGGAAGATGCATCCGCTTCTTCTTCCGCGGATGCCTCCGCGATATGAGGCTCGCCGTTCAGACGGCCGCCCGAAAATGCCGAAGCGGCAGACCCATAGCGGTAGATGCCCTCATCCTCTCCGCACCCTGATAAAAGAGCCGCAGCAAGCAGCGCGGCGGACAAAAGAATGAAGGCTCTGCGGATCCGTTTCCGAAGGCAGCAGGCATTCGCACGAAGCGCGGAGCATCGCACCGGCTTATACAGCCTGTGGCGCAAGATATCATATACACGTTTCATCAGCATTTGTATCTCTCCGATCATCCTCATTTTCGTAAATGTTTCCGATAAAGAGATACCCGACCACAAATATTGTAGCGAATTTTTGTAACAATTACAAGTGTAAAGACTCAGAACGATGCTTCCAGTCTCCGGATCATTTCATCTATGTCTTCCTTCTCAATGATCAGCGGGGGTACCAGACGGATCACATCCGATCCGGCCGAGATGACAACCAGACCGTGCTTCAGGGCATTTCCGATGATTTCGCCCACCAGTCTTCCGGTCACGACCAGTCCCTGCATGAATCCTCTGCCGCGTCTTGCGGCAAGAAAATCATGTTTCGCGACAAGCTCGTCCAGCTTCTGTTCCAGATAAGGCGTCAGCTCTTTGACATGATCGACGATGTGATTTTTCTCAAACAGGTCAAAAACCGTGCTGACCGCACGCGTCGCCAGAGGATTTCCTCCGTAGGTGCTGCCGTGATCTCCCGGCACCAGCGAGCGGGCCGCTGCCTTCTCATTCAGCACGAAGCAGCCGACTGGAACTCCGCAGCCGAGTGCCTTCGCGCAGGTCATGATATCCGGCTGCACACCGTATTCCTGCCATGCCCAGAGACTGCCGGTGCGGCCCATTCCGCACTGAATCTCGTCCAGGATCAGAAGCATGTCGTGTTCGTCGCAGAGCTTCCGGACTCCCCGGAGGAACTCCCTCTCCGCCGGATAGATGCCTCCCTCACCCTGCACGGTTTCCATAATGACCGCACAGGTCTTGCTGCTGATATTCTCCTCGACGCTCTTCAGATTGTTGAATTCCGCAAAGCGGATTCCTCCGATCAGCGGCTTGAACGGTTCCTGATAGGACGTATTGCCGGTGACGGACAGCGCGCCGAGGCTTCTTCCGTGGAAAGAATGCTTCATGGCGATGATCTCATGATCCGAGCTTCCGTCTCTCAGCCACGCATATTTTCGCGCGGCCTTGATCGCGCCCTCGATCGCCTCTGTCCCCGAATTCGTGAAAAAAACCTTGCTCATCCCGCAGGACTGTACTACTTTTCTGGCCGCCTCCGCCATCGGTACATTGTAATACAGGTTCGATGTATGAATGATGCGGTCAATCTGATCCTTCAGCGCGTCATTGTATTCCCGGTTTCCGTATCCGAGTCCGAAAACGGCGATGCCCGCCGCAAAATCCAGATACTCCTTCCCGTCTGTGTCATAGAGATGCACGCCTTCGCCTCTATCAAAAGCAACCGGAAAACGGTTGTAGGTGTGAAGCACATATTCATCGGTTTCCTGCATGATATCTTCAGTCTTCATGATTAAATTTTTCCTCTTCATTTCTCAGAATCGCGGTGCCGATACCCTTGTTGGTAAAGATCTCCAGCAGCAGACAGTGCGGAATTCTTCCGTCCAGGATATGCACCCGGTTTACTCCGTTATTGATGGCGTCGATGCAGTTCTGAAGCTTCGGGATCATTCCTCCCGCCACGTGACCGCTCTCCATCAGCCCTCTCGCCTCATCGATCGTGAGAAGAGAGATCAGCGTGGACGGGTCATCCTTGTCATAGTACACGCCTTCGATATCGCTGAGGAAGGCCAGTTTTTCCGCCTTTACCGCTTCTGCGATTGCGCTCGCCGCGTCATCGGCATTGATATTGTAGGAATGACAGTCATCGTCGGTGCCGACCGGACAGACGATCGGAAGAAAATCCTTTTCCAGAAGATCGTTCAGGATCTTCGGATCCACCTTGCGGATCTCGCCCACATAGCCGATATCCTCGCCGCCGGAATATTTCTTCTCAACCTGAAGAAGGCCTCCGTCCTTTCCGCTGATTCCCACGGCCTTCACGCCGAGGCTCTCGACCATGCTCACCAGTTCCTTGTTTACCTTATTAAGAACCATCTCGGCGATCTCCATGGTATCCTCGTCGGTGACCCGCAGCCCGTTGACGAACCTGGGCTGCATACCGACCTTTCCGACCCATCTTGAGATTTCCTTTCCGCCGCCATGTACGATGATCGGCTTGAAGCCGACCAGCTTCAGAAGAACCACATCCTTGATGACATTCTTCTTCAGCTCTTCATCAATCATCGCGCTTCCGCCGTATTTGACCACAATAATCTTGCGGTTGAATCTCTGGATATATGGGAGCGCCTCAATGAGGACCTCCGCCTTGTCTAAATATTTCTGATTAACCATCTTTCACCTCCGGCACTGCGCAGAAATCAGGATCTGTAATCTGCGTTGATCTTGATATAATCATAGGTGAGGTCGCAGCCCCAGGCTGTCGCCTCCTCGCTTCCCATCTTGATGTCCGCGATACAGGTCACCGCATCCTCGGAGAGAATCCTCGTCGCCTCATCTTCACTGTATCCGGTCGAGACACTGTTCTCCACGATCTTGATTCTGCCCGCCTTGCTTTCAAAATAAAGGTCCACATTCTCCGGGTCAAACTTCGCGCCGGAATACCCCATTGCGCAGAGGATTCTGCCCCAGTTTGCGTCTCTTCCGTAAATCGCCGCTTTCGTGAGATTTGATGTGACGATAGATTTCGCCAGTGTCACGGCCTGGTCCTTTGTCTTCGCGTTCACAACCTTCACCTCGAAAAGTCTGGTAGCTCCCTCTCCGTCGCCCGCAATCATCTTCGCCAGCTCGCGGTTCACGGCAAAAAGCGCCTCAAGGAACTTGTCATAATCCTCTCCTCTGGAGGTGATGTCCGGGTTGCCGGCAAGGCCGTTCGCCATGATGACACAGGTATCGTTTGTGGATGTATCCCCGTCAACCGATATCATGTTGTAGGTATCCTTCACCACTGTGGACAGTGCCTCCTGAAGCATGGTGCCGGAGATCACTGCATCCGTCGTAAGAAACGAGAGCATCGTGCACATGTTCGGATGAATCATTCCGGCCCCCTTGCACATTCCGCCGATGGTCACCGTTTTTCCGCCCAGCTCGATGCTGACCGACACCTCCTTCGGATGCGTATCCGTTGTCATGATGGACTGCGCAGCAATCCCCGCTGCTTCCCGGGAATTGTCCAGCATTGGAGCGAGAAGATGAATTCCCTTTGCGATGATATCCACCGGAATCTGCGCGCCGATCACTCCGGTTGAACCGATCAGCACGGAATCCGCCGGAATCCCAAGCTCTGCGGACACTGCCTCCGCTGTTCTCCGACATGCCTCATATCCCTGCTCTCCAGTGGCCGCGTTCGCAATTCCGCTGTTGATCACGACTGCCTGAGCGCTCTTGCTGTCATGTACAACATGCTGATCCCATTTCACCGGAGCCGCCTTTACGAGATTCGTCGTAAAGGTTCCCGCCACGACACAGGGAACGATGCTGTAAATCATCGCCATATCCTTTGTATTTCCTTTTTTAATGCCGGTGTGTCCGCCCGCCGCCTTGAAACCCATCGCGGCTGTCACGCCCTCATGTCCGATATTCATATGAAACATCCTCCTTGTCGATTCTCTGTTTAGAATAAACTTCTTTTCCGGATATGTAAAGAGTAAATTGTGTATAATTATGCATATTGTTCCTTATAAATGCATATTATTTCAATTACATGCATTTTCCCCTTGCATTTCATGCATCTGTGATGTATATTCGTGTATAAGTCCAGTCGCAATGTTGCCGGCTCACGGGGAGCTTGCTCACCAGTGAGCCGGCACATTAGCGACGACAATATACGCGAGCAGTGATCCGCACCCGCTCATACAAAGTATGAAGCGGTGAGGCGAACGCCGCGATAGCCCGACGAAGTCGGGCCTGGTATGAGCACGAAGGGGCGCGCAAGCGGCACGGAAGATAACTGTTCACAGCAGCTCTTTACGGCAAGGATTTTACAGTCCTGTTGCCCTTCGCAAACTGGCTGTAACAAAGTTTTATCCTGGTTTATTTAGCTGCGGAACTCCTCAGGCGCAAGCGCCTTCGTCAGACAGTCCTCGCTATTCACTTCATGAAAAATTCACGGATAAAACTTTTAACATCCAGTAATGCTCAGGCAAAGGTACTGCAAAATCTTCGTCGTTTCAGCAGTGCGTGAACAATAACCACGGAAGCTGCAAAGCAGCGAAGGACCGCGAAAACGCTTGTCGCGCCCTCATCGAATCGGTATAATGATAATGTCGGAAACCATATACCCGTGCAGGGACATCGCTTCTGTACGGTGCGAATCCCGGCACCATCCGATCCGGAAACCGGTAATTTCTATTTTGATATATAAAAGGAGGATATTTCCCATGAGTGAAAAGGTTGTTCTTGCATATTCCGGCGGTCTCGATACGACAGCGCTGATTCCCTGGCTGAAAGAGAATTTCGGTTATGAAATCATCTGCTGCTGCATCAACTGCGGTCAGGAGGAAGAGCTGACCGATGATAATCTGAACGAGAGAGCACTGAGCTCCGGCGCTTCCAAGCTCTATATCATCGACGTCATCGACGAATTCGCAGAGGATTACATCATGCCCTGTGTCAAGGCCGGCGCAGTCTATGAGCACAGCTACCTTCTCGGCACCTCCATGGCCCGTCCGCTGATCGCGAAAAAGCTCGTAGAGGTTGCCCACAAGGAAGGCGCAACCGCCATCTGTCACGGCGCGACCGGAAAGGGAAATGACCAGATCCGATTTGAACTCGGAATCAAGGCACTTGACCCGACAATAAAGATCATTGCTCCATGGCGCATGACCGATGTATGGACCATGCAGTCCCGTGAAGACGAGATCCAGTACTGCAAGGACCACGGCATCGACCTTCCCTTCTCCATGGGCAAGGGCTACAGCCGTGACCGGAACCTGTGGCACATCAGCCACGAGGGTCTTGAACTGGAGGATCCTTCCCAGGCGCCGAACTACGACAAGCTTCTCGTTCTGAGCGTTACCCCTGAGAAGGCGCCGGACAAGGTCACAGACATCACTCTCACCTTTGAAAAAGGTGTTCCGAAGACACTCAACGGAAAGGAAATGAAAGTAGCCGAGATCATCGAAGAGCTGAACAAGCTCGGCGGCGCAAACGGCATCGGCATCATCGATATCGTGGAGAATCGAGTGGTCGGGATGAAATCCCGCGGCGTCTATGAGACTCCCGGCGGAACAATCCTGATGGCTGCTCACGACCAGCTGGAGGAGCTCGTGCTTGACCGCGAGACCATGGAGACAAAAAAGAAACTCGGAAGTCAGCTGGCGCAGATCGTATACGAGGGAAAATGGTTTACACCTCTTCGCGAGGCAATCAGCGCCTTCGTTGAATCCACGCAGAACGTCGTAACCGGCGAGGTACGCCTCAAGCTCTACAAGGGCAACATCATCCGCAACGGCACGACCTCCCCGTACAGCCTCTACAACTCCTCACTCGCATCCTTCACAACCGGAGATCTCTATGATCACAGCGACGCAAGCGGATTCATCAATCTGTTCGGTCTTCCCCTGAAGGTACGCGCCCTTATGATGGAAGATGTCAAGAAGCAGAACAAAAATAAATAAATATTCACAAACAGGAAGACATATTTAACATTATATCTTCATATTTCCTCTGTTTTTTGTGCAATTTTATATATACTGTGATATAATTACTGTATAAGCTCTTCGAAAACGCAGACAGGCTTGTCGCACGCGAAGCGCGCGTAAGAGGCTGGGTGCGATTTCGAAGGCAACAGGTATGAGCATGGAGCGGTGTGAAACACCGCGAAAATGCGAATACCTGTTAGCGACGCGAGAGCACGAAGTGCGGAGCGACGCGCAGCTTATACAGTGTCAAAGACAGCTCTTCGAAAACGCAGACAGGTCGCCTGCCGCGAAGCGCGCGTTAGAGGCTTTTTGCGATTTCGAAGGCAACAGGTATGAGCATGGAGCGGTGTGAAACACCGCGAAAATGCGAATACCTGTTAGCGACGCGAGAGCACGAAGTGCGGAGCGACGCGCAGCTTATACAGTGTCAAAGACAGCTCTTCGAAAACGCAGACAGGTCGCCTGCCGCGAAGCGCGCGTAAGAGGCTGGATGCGATTTCGAAGAAAACAGGTATGAGGATGAAGCGCATATGAGCGGCACCATGCGCAGCTATTCAGAAAAGATTCGCAGGGTACAGAATGCTGATATCCGGTTTCTGCAAGGGGAAAGGAGTACAATATGGATAAAAATTATGTCAAAATTCCGGCGGTGATGAATTCGAACGTATCTCTGAAGGTGATCCGGGGACATTTCGCAACCTCGCACTCCCATATCAATTGCTTCTTCGACATCACAACCATGAAGACCCGCTGCAGCGAGGCGCACAACGTCGCATCTCTTCTCGCCATGCATTATTCCGTTGACACGCAGGTGGACACCATCATCTGCATGGACGGCACAGAGGTCATCGGCACCTACCTCGCAGAGGAGCTTACAAAATCCGGAATTCTTTCGATCAACGCGCACAAGACCATCTATGTTGTATCTCCGGAATACATCGCGTCGGGACAGATTATTTTCCGCGACAACATGCAGATTGCTCTCCGCGGAAAGCACGTACTGCTTCTTCTGGGTTCCATTACGACAGGCCGCTCTCTGGCGACGATTCTGGAAAGTGTACGCTATTACGGCGCCACCGTCAGCGGCGCATGCGCCATCTTCAGCGCAGTGGACGAAGTCAAGGGCATCAAAGTCGCCGCTGCCTTCCATGCATCTGACGTACCGGAATACGAATCATACAAGACCAGCGAATGCCCGCTCTGCAAGAAGAAGGTTCCGATTGACGCACTCGTGAACAGCTTCGGATATTCTCTGCTCTGACAGAAAACCCATACCCGGTCAGGATACCGTCCGGGTATGGGTTTTTCTCTTATCTTATTCGCATATTCACGCAGATATATTTTTCCTTATTCCGCACTCTCCTTCTGTTCCTTAGACAGAATCCACTTCTGATATTCCTGATCCCTTTCGTCCAGATACATCTCACGGAAGATCTTCTTGCCGCATTCCGTCCGGAATATTTTTTTGTAAGCATTCTGAATTCCGATGGCGGAGGAATGATCCTCATAGAGATTGACCAGGAAATCCGCCTCTACCAGAATCTGGTAGTCTATTCCGTCCATGTCCGTATATGTGTGATGATGACCGATGAGATAACAGATCCTGTCAATCTCATCCTTCTCAAAGCCGAGCTGGTCCAGAAGAGGCTCCGCTTCTTCCGGTCCGTATTTCTCCTGCAGCTTTCCGTCGCTTCTTCCATAAAGGATCTCTGCCTTATGAATGCCGATGTCATGCACATATGCGGCAGCCTCCAGGATCCGCTGCGTCTTCTCATCGAGGCCCTCACTGCGCCCGATGACCGCCGCGAATGCATGCACCTTGATCAGATGCTGAATCCGCATGGGATCCCTCCGGTCATAATCGATCATTTCCAGACATAATCTGTCGAGTTTCTCCCTGCTGTCTGCTTCCATAGAATCCTCCCTGTCGGTAAAAAACAGCAGAACCGCGTTTCTGCGCCATTCTGCTGTCTATTCATGCCCGTCTCTGCCGGGCTCAGTTATCGATGCTGTAGTTCGGAGCCTCCTTGGTGATATGAATATCATGAGGATGGGACTCCTTGAGTGCCGCAGAAGAAATCTTGATGAACTTTCCGGTTTTCTGCAGCGTCGGAATATCCGGTGCTCCGCAGTATCCCATACCGGAGCGAAGACCTCCGATCATCTGGAAAATCGTATCCTCCACAGATCCTCTGTATGCCACACGGCCCTCAACACCTTCCGGAACAAGCTTCTTCGCTCCGGCCTGGAAATAACGGTCGGCGCTTCCATGTGCCTGAGACATCGCTCCCATGGAGCCCATGCCGCGGTATACCTTGTATTTTCTTCCCTGGAACAGCTCAAACTCACCCGGTGCCTCGTCACAGCCGGCGAACATGCTGCCCATCATGCAGACATTCCCGCCCGCGGCGATCGCCTTCACAATATCTCCGGAGAACTGGATGCCGCCGTCCGCGATGATCGGTGTTCCGGTCTTCTTTGCTTCCTCATAGCAGTTCATAATCGCCGTGATCTGCGGAACACCGATTCCCGCAACGACACGGGTGGTACAGATCGAACCGGGTCCGATTCCGACCTTAACGCAGTCCGCGCCCGCCTCAATCAGATCATGTGTAGCCTCCGCCGTCGCAACATTTCCCGCGATAACCTGCAGATCCGGATAGGCGTCCTTGACCATTCTCAGGCATTTGAAGATATTCGCGGAATGACCGTGAGCGGAGTCAATGACCACGCAGTCCACGTGAGCCTTGACCAGTGCATCCACACGCGCCAGAACATCATCGGTAATACCGATGGCTGCTCCGCAGAGAAGCCGTCCGTAAGCATCCTTCGCCGCGTTCGGGTATTTGATCTGCTTCTCGATATCCTTGATGGTGATCAGGCCCTTCAGGTTTCCTTCCTCGTCGACAATCGGGAGCTTTTCCTTTCTCGCCTTGGCCAGAAGGCTCTTCGCCTCCTCGAGCGTAACGCCCTCTTTTGCGGTTATCAGATTTTCGGAAGTCATCGATTCCTTGATCTTCTTGCTGAAGTCTGTCTCAAAGAGAAGGTCGCGGTTTGTGATGATTCCGACCAGCTTCTTGCCAACCGTGATCGGAACACCCGAGATACGGTACTTTGCCATCAGTGCGTTGGCATCCGCGAGCGTGTCTTCCGGGGAAAGATAGAAAGGATCCGTGATGACGCCGTTTTCCGAACGCTTCACCTTGTCGACCTCATCTGCCTGCTGTTCGATTGTCATGTTCTTGTGGATGATACCGATGCCGCCCTGTCTGGCCATCGCGATCGCCATGCGATGCTCGGTAACCGTATCCATGCCTGCGCTCATCATCGGGATATTCAATTTGATCTTCTTCGTGAGATATGTGCTCAAATCCACAAGATTCGGGGTAACCGTTGAATACTGCGGCACCAAAAGCACATCATCAAATGTAATACCTTCTCCGATAATCTGTCCCATATTCGTACTTCCTTTCCTTTACCTGACTGAATAATTAAACTGTCATGCTGTAGACAGAGCCCTGCAAAAAGCAGAAGTCTGTGGCGAAACGAAATCATAGAAATGCATGAGAAAATCGCGATCATATGTCTGCCGTCTGCACATGTTCTGAGTAATTGAAAAAAGTTTAGCAAACCGTTCCCGGAAAGTCAATGCCTTATGAGGACAGCTTCCTGTAATTTTCTCTTTCATACATATGCCGGAAAAGGCTGCCGTACCGGACCTGTAACCGGTCCGGTACGGCAGCCTGCTCTCTCAATTTGTGAAGAAACGGCTCGGAGCCCGCATGCGCATATCCTTGAGCATATCCTCGGTGGGCGAAATCAGGGCCTTCTGTCTCTCCTGCTTTGACGAGATGACAAATGCCCAGGCGTTCTTCTCATCCTCCGGCGCTCCCGATGTGTAATCAACTACCTTTATATTTCTGAAATCGGAAAGATGGTCCGACCCTGCCGGAGCGATAACCTCCGCCTCGCTCAGATCATAGGAGGCCCCCTTCTTCCTGGTCTGTTTGGAAAAAATTCTGTCGATATCAAGCACTCCGTTCACGTAGGAATACTCATATTCCACGCTCTGCCTCGGAATCAGCCAGATATCGAGCAGAATCAGCGCAAAGCCCGCGAGAAGAAATGCCGGATGAAGCATGATTCCGAAAAAGAACATCAGAATCGTGAGCATCACGAAGAAGACCTTGATAAACCGGTTCTTCATCGTCGGCTGCACGGAAATCAGTTTTTCCTTAAATAAATCACTCATATCCATTCTCCTGTCACTTCATAATTCTCGAATGCATTTATCATAGCATTTTTCTGAAGAAATGTCAGCCCCCGCTGCCCGGATTCATCCGGCTGCGGACGAGGATACCGCCGATGAGGAGACCGCCGATGAGGAGCTGACCGCATCGAGAGAAGAAGACGCTGAGGAGGAACCGCTCACGCTCTCCGTTCCCGCCGTCCCGCTGTCTCCGCTGCCCGATGTATGATCATCCGCACTGTCGGAAACTGAAGAAGCATTCAGGGTATCCGCCAGATTCGTATCCACAAGCAGTGTGTCCGCGCTGTACAGAAACAGTACATCGGTGATCCCGTAGGATGTAATGGCTGTCTCGATGTCATCATAATAATATCTGGGATCTACCATGATGATATTCTGAAAATAAGGATACAGAAACTGCATAAAGCTGTTCGCGTAGGAGTCCTTGAACACCAGAAGATTTCTGCCGTTGTCTGCCGTCGTCCGGATCTCCACCAGAGGATGATTTCCTCCGAAGAACACCTGATACTGGTCCTTCTCCTTCAGCTTATCACTCATGAACATGGATGTGCTCTTCTCTCCCGTGTCGGGATAAGTCACAATATAATCCACGTCCGTTCCGTCTGGCTGGTAGATTTCGATCGAATCCCGGCTGGTATGCCGCCCGCTTCTCGACGCCAGCGTACCCTGAAAGGAATCCGACACCGTGTAGACCGTATTGTCGGTGATCGGCGCATCTATGCCCAGCTGATTCGCCGCGCCTAGGAAAACCTCGTAGGCGCCCAGGCTGGTCCAGTGATGGTCCGTCTTGTAGTAAATCCTCTGCTCCTTATTTTTCTGCATCACACCGATCGCATCAATGATCTGTATGCTGCCATCCAGGCTGTTCTCAAATCCGCGGATATCCGAGATCTGATCCTCAACCGGCGCATTCCGGGGAAGCTTGTCCGTGAGAATGCTCGCCGCGTCCGGCACCATCAGAAGATTGATGCCAAGATCGCTGTGTCTGCCGGCAAAATCATTAATTGCCGTCTCCGTCGCGGAAACAGCCTTCTCATCGGGCACCGCCGGCTTGGAAAGAAGGTACCCGTCCTTGCCGAAATACACATTTTCCGATTCCCGGTTTCCCAGAATCGTCGTTCCCAGAGACCGTATATTCATCCACAGATCCCGGCCCACAAACTGATCCGACACGTAGCTGTTGAAGTCTCTGAAAAAATCGCCGTTTGCGAGAGACGAAGCGGAGATTTTCGGCCGCTGTGCAAGGTTTCTGTTCTCGTCCGGCGAAAACTCCCGACTCGGCACGATCAGATTCAGGATAAAGATAACCGCCACAGCCCCGAGAAAGATCCGGGTAAGCAGATCATAGAAATACGCCTTTTTCCTGCCCTTCCTGATTTTTCGTTTCTTCGGTACGAGGCCGGATATTCTCCTGAGTGCCCCGGATCTCTTCCTTTCTCTTCCCGCAATGACTCCGCGGCTCTCCGCCGCTCCGGCCGACGTTCCGCGCCTTCTGCTTTCCGATGTGCGCCGGCTGCCGGCCGCTGCACTCCCGCGGCTTCCCGCTGCTCCGGCTGTCGTTCCGCGCCTTCCGCTTTCTGATGTACGCCGGCTCCCGGCCGCTGCACTCCCGCGGCTTCCCGCCGCTCCGGCCGCTGTATCCCGACCGCCTCCCGCTGCCACCTTCCCGGTATTGCGGCCGGAGCCATCCGGCCTGGTCTTCATACGGGACGGCAGATCATCCGGGTACGCGGGCACCGGAGTCCTTCTGTTGTTATTCTCGCTGTAATCCGTCATCATCTTTCACCTTTCAGAACCTGAAGTACAGGAATGTTGAGTATGTAGCTCCGACCATGTTAGCTACGCAGAAGATCAGGAGCACCACATGAAGCGCCGCCGACACATACATCCTGTTCCTGCTTCCTCTGTATACCAGAGCATCATGAAGCTTTGTCAGAAGCGGCCCGCAGCAGATCACCGCAAGAATCAGAAGAACCAGATTGTTCGTCAGGTAATACACACTCGCGCTGTTCGCAAAACCGAGCCCGTCCGTCCCGAACATCTGTCCGATATACCGGAACGCCGCTCCGATGGAAGGTGTGAAAAAAAAGATCCATCCGACAAATGCGATCAAATCCGTCAGGAGAATACGGGCCCATTTCGGAATCGACAGCCGCTTCTGCCCGATCGCGAATTTTTCCAGAATGACAAAAAAGCCGTGGTAAATTCCCCAGAACAGAAAGTTCAGGGTATTGCCGTGCCAGAGTCCCGTCAGAATCCAGACAACCGCGAGATTCCGGAATTGTTTTTCACGGGAACAGCGATTGCCTCCCATCGGGATATAGACGTAATCCCGGAACCAGGCGCCAAGCGATATATGCCACCTTCTCCAGAAATCCGTCACGCCGTCGGACAGATAAGGGAAATTGAAGTTCTTCTCCATCCGGAAGCCGAACATTTCGGCGAGACCGATCGCCATATCAGAGTACCCGCTGAAATCAAAGTAAAGCTCAAGCGAGTAAAAAATCATCCCCAGCCACGCCGTCAGTCCGGCCATCTGGCTGAGACTGCTGATCTGATGAAAGGCTGTGCTCAGATTGTCGGCAAGCAGCACTTTTTTGAACAGACCGATGATAAACAGATGCATGCCTGAAGCAAAATATCTGTTTTTTGCCGTACTCTGCACAAGCTGCTCACGAAAATCCTTATACTGCATGATCGGTCCGGAGATCAGCTTCGGGAAAAACAGAATATACAGCATCTCGTTCAGGATATTTCCGTCATCCTCTGCCCTGCCGTAATAAATATCAAAGATATAGGAAAGGGATGAGAATGTGTAGAAAGAGATTCCCACCGGAAGAGCAAGCCGGCTGTATTTGAAGATACCGAGCACCGCGACATCCACGGCTGCCGCGGTGATGACAGCCGCCTTTCGGCGCAATCCCTCCTGTCCCTCTGAGGAGAGCATCCGGATCTGCTGTCCCGAGACGTAATTGAACAGCACCGAGATCAGGAGAACCACAAGGCTGGGCGCATCGCCCCACACATAGAATAAAACACTGAAAATCAGAAGCGCCGCCTTGCGCCAGACGCTCCTGCGAGCCGGTATCAGATGATATACAAGCAATGAAACCGGCAGAAAAATGAAAATAAAACTTAGTGTGCTGAAAGTCATATCACGGTCTCCCCCTTACAGAGCGTTTGCAAACGCCTGCCCGATCGCTGCCGCGTTGTCCGCGGAAACAAACAGCGCGTAATTTCCCCGGATGGAAATGACGCTTTTCTCAAGCATGGCATACTGATACGTTCCGTAACCGTTAAAATTGTTCATCTGTGTCTTTTTTCTCGACTCCATGGCACTCTTCACCGTTTCCTGATCCTTCGTGTCTTTCATCCTGACCAGCAGAATTTCTTCGGCGCCCATGTTAGTCTTCGGATAATAAAGCCGGATTCCGTCAAACTGTGCCGGATCCAGTCCGTACAGCCGCCGGATCATCTGATTGGATCCTTCCTGCATCTTGGACATGTCCGCGTCTGCCGACACCGCGTCCCACACCGTATCAAAATCAGCCTTGCTGATCCGGTTTCCCGTGAAGGAATGAATCAGGAACGCCGCAATCAATGCCACGAGAATCCATTTGACAATCTCCAGAGCTGTCAGTCTCATACTCTTTGTCTTCATATCTGTACCGAATTCCTTTTATTTACGCGAACAGTGAGCCGCAGCCGAATGCGAAGTATTCGTGTGCGGCGAGCGTCGCGATGGCGAGATAAAACCCGCGCAGCGCGTTTTATCTCGTTTTTGGTAACTGTTCAGAAAGCTGCCGTTTTCCATTCAGGAAGCGCTGCCGCTGTCCCACGAAGATGAAACAGCATTCTCCGACGATGTGCCGGCTACGCTTTCCGAGGAAACTGCCGAATCACTCCCGGAGGATGATGACACATTCTCCGATCCCTGTCCCTGCGCCTGCTGTTCATCATAGACGCTCAGCATCATCTGCGTCGCCCACAGCGGATAAAACGCCGCTTGAACATGAATCGAATCCGGGTCATAGAGATCCTGATGTTCACTGACAAGATCGTCGACACTGACCCATCCGAAGCCTTTTTCCTCAACCATTTTATGGACTGCCTCGCTCCATTCCGGCACAGCAGCCGGCGTGGTATCAATTGCCGGCTGCTGTGCCGGAATGATGGAATTGACAAAAATGGACGTGTTCGGTAGCTTCTTGTGCAGCTCGTCCAGAATCGACGCGTAGTCCTTCACATAGTCTTCCTTTGTACTCCACAGACCGATCGAGATATCATTCAGCCCGTAACAGAGAAAGAGAGTCGTCGGATTCAGCTGCACCAGCTCGTCTTCATGATCCAGAATATTGGCGATGGTATTTCCGGCTTCAGCCAAAACACGGGACTCGGGAAGGAACTCAAAGGCATAGAAACCGACCGCTCTGGAATCCCCCATAATCACGGAGTCACCAAACAGACTCCACACATCAATCGTTCCATCCTCCAGCTTCTTCTGCATCTCCGCACGTTCCGCCTGCATTTTTGCCTTTTTCTGTGCGGTCAGAACCTGCTCCACCTCCTTTGGGTCCCTGCTTTCCTGCGCTTTCAGAAACTCGACCCCCTTCGTGACCTCCGCGGTTTTCTCCCTCCGCCCGGCCCCGGCCGCAGCCGCAATGACACAGGCCGCAATGCAGGCGGCGACAACCGCCGCGATGATCCCCCGCCTGGAACGGAATTTTCCGCTTCCGCGTAAACTCATAACCTCGTCTTTCTCCTTCCCCGTCATATTTACTCAAACAATAATTATATCTGATGTGATATGGAAAAATCGCATGAATATATTTCGAATTTGTTAAGTTTTCGTAACGTTTCGTTCACGACATCCCTGAAACAGGGATGTTATTCATTATACCATATCCACCGACTTCTGCGAATTCCGTTTTGTCCGTCTCTCCTCATTTCTCCTGCCGTTGGCTTACTGTTCACGCACAACTGACAAGGCAACGATTTCTCTGCCTTTCAGATATACCGCGAACAGTAACCCCGTTGGTCTTTTATTTACGCGAACAGCGAGCCACAGCCGAATGCAAAGTATTCGTCTGGGGCGAGCGTCGCGATAGCGAGATAAAACCCGCGAAGCGCGTTTTATCTCGTTGATAGATTGCACAAGAAAAGTCCGGTATTCCCGTCACTCTGACGAAGCTTTCGTCAATTCAATACCCAATACGACGAAAGCCGACTCGAATAATTGGTGACAATACCGTAGCAAAAAGAAGTCTTTTCACGTATACTACTGATCGTAGACAAAAACAGTTCACATTTCATTGTTTCTTTAAACCTCCGTAGCCGTTGCGACCCCGGAGAATGACAGGTTTCCTTTTCAGGGATTTTAAGGATTAATTTTAAATTTTTAGGAGGACAGAATCATGTCTAGTTTGAGCCTGGAGCACATTGGCAAGAAATATCCGAACGGCTTTGAAGCTGTTAAGGACTTCAATCTTGATATCGCAGACAAAGAGTTCATCATTTTCGTAGGACCTTCCGGATGCGGAAAATCCACCACGCTTCGTATGATCGCCGGCCTTGAGGATATCACCTCCGGCACACTGAAAATCGGCGACAAGGTTATGAACGATGTAGATCCGAAGGACCGTGATATCGCCATGGTTTTCCAGAACTACGCTCTGTATCCGCATATGACCGTTTATGACAACATGGCATTCGGTCTGAAGCTTCGCAAGGTTCCGAAGGAAGAGATCGACAAGAAGGTAAGAGACGCAGCCAAGATCCTTGACCTTGAGCATCTGCTCGACCGCAAACCGAAGGCTCTTTCCGGCGGTCAGAGACAGCGTGTTGCCATGGGACGTGCCATCGTTCGTAATCCCCGTGTCTTCCTGATGGACGAGCCGCTTTCCAACCTGGACGCAAAGCTCCGTGTTCAGATGAGAACCGAGATCGCAAAGCTGCACGACAGACTGGGTGCAACCATTATCTATGTAACTCATGACCAGACAGAGGCTATGACCCTCGGTACCAGAATCGTTGTTATGAAGGAGGGTGTTGTACAGCAGGTTGATACACCTCAGGTTCTCTACGATGAGCCGTGCAATCTGTTCGTAGCGGGATTCATCGGCTCTCCGCAGATGAACTTCCTTGATGCTGTTGTCGAGGAGAAGGCAGGAGCCATTCAGCTGAATTTCGCAGGTCAGAGATTTACCCTTCCGGAGAGAAAGGGCAAGGTTCTGAAGGAGAAAGGCTATGTAGGCAAGACCGTTGTCGCAGGTATTCGTCCCGAGCATCTGTCAGACGATCCGGAAGTCATCGCCAAGAACCCGGGCGAGGTATTCTCCGCAAAGATCAACGTGTACGAGCTTCTCGGTGCTGAAGTATTCCTCTACTTCGACTATGACAACACGGCAATGACCGCGCGTGTAAATCCGAAGACACCTGCAAGAACAGGTTCCGAGGTTAAATTCGCAATCGATATGGAGAAGCTCCATGTATTCGACAAAGAGACCGAGCTCGCTATCGTTCACTGATTTTCATATCTTCTGAACATGCCTCTCGCAGCAGAGCACCCCGCAGATTCTTTTCTGCGGGGTGCTCTGCTTTTGTTACTGTTCATGCGCCACAAAAGCGGCAAAGCTTTTTCAGTCCCTTTGCCGGATCATTACTGGCTGTTTAAAGTTTTATCCGTGAATTCTTCATGAATCGGATAGCGAAAACTGTTTGACGAAGGCGCTTGATTCAGGAATATTATTATTCTAAAATAAATGTAGCGAATCAGCGCCCCAATCCCGAGGATCTGCGGTTCACGGGGGTGTGCGGCGCGAAACCGGCGGCAATGAATGCCATCACTGCGATAAGCGGCATCGTGACGAACAATATCATTAAGAAGGGGTCTTTATGATTAACAGCAGAATTTTAACCAAAGCCATACAGCAGCTTCAGGATATTACCGGAACCGTGCTGACTCTGTATGGAAAAAACGGAAGCAGAATCACCAGAGACACAGGCACAGACGAAGAGGACAATTCCGTCCGCGAGCTGATCCGCTCAGCTGCTGACAGCATGACGATCGGCAGCACCACCTACCTGAAGGTTTATGACGACGACATGCCCGTGTACTACCTTGCCGCAGCCGGCGGACAGAACCCGGAAATCACAGGCAGAATCGCGGTCAGCGAGCTCCAGAACCTGCTCTCTCTTTCTCATGAGCGGATGGACAGAAATCACTTCATACAGAATGTCCTTCTGGACAATCTGCTCGCTCCGGACATTCATTCCGAGGCGAAGAAGCTGAAAATCCGCGAAGACGTGAACCGCATCGTATATCTGACCGAAACCGATGAGAAGGATACGGATCTGGCCCTTCAGACGCTGAAGGCCATGTATGCCGCCACCGGCAACGAATTCCTTACAATTGTCGATGCGTCCCATATCGCCGTCGTTTCCGAAATCTCCGGTCCGGAGGATGCAGCAAAGACCGCTCATACGCTCTCTGACATGCTGAACGCGGAAGCGATGATTCAGGTACGGGTAGCCTACGGACTTCCCACCAACCTGCTCGACCACCTGTCTCAGTCCTACAAGGAAGCGCAGCTTGCCATCGAAGTCGGACGTATCTTTTACCCGGACCTTCATGTAATTTCCTATGGCAAGCTCGGCATCGGACGGCTCATCTTCCAGCTTCCGCATTCTCTCTGTGAGCTGTTTCTTCGTGAAACCTTTGATCACGATGTATTCGCGGAGCTCGACGAAGAAACTCTTACGACGATCCGTCAGTTCTTTGACAACAACCTGAACATTTCCGAGACTGCGCGTCAGCTCTACATTCACCGGAACACTCTTGTGTACCGCATTGAAAAGCTCCAGAAGACGACCGGCCTCGATATCCGCCGGTTTGATGAGGCCATGACCTTCAAGATCGCTATGATGGTCAATAATTATCTGAAGAACACGCAAAAATAACCCGGCTCACGTCCCACTCGGCCGCGCTGTGGCCGGATGATCCTCGCTGTTCGCAGAAAAATGCCGCTGCACCTTCGTTCATACGAAATATGCAGCGGCATTTTTTATAAATTGCGCAAAGCACCCGGCAATAACGCGGCCGGATGTAATGAAATCGGGATAAGCCTCCGGGACGTATCCCGAAGGCTTGCGTGATTTACGCGAACAGCTCGCCGCAGCCGAATGCGAAGTATTCGTGTGCGGCTAGCGTCACGATAGCGAGATAAAACTCGCGCAGCGTGTTTTATCTCGTTCACATGCCGGGGAGCCGGATTACATCATGCCCATGCCCGGGTTTCCGCCTGCCGGAGCAGCCGGAGCCGGCTCCTTGATCGTAGATACGGCAGCCTCGGTTGTCAGCAGCGAGGATGCTACAGATGTAGCGTTCTGAAGCGCGCTTCTGGTAACCTTTGCCGGATCGAGAATACCTGCCTCGATCATATCTACATACTTCTCATTGTAAGCGTCAAATCCGATACCTACCTTGGACTCTCTTACCTTGTCGATGATAACAGCGCCTTCGAGTCCGGCGTTTGCAGCGATCGTAGCCAGAGGAGCCTCCAGAGCCTTCATGACAATCTTTGCACCTGTCTTCTCATCGCCCTCCAGGGTGTCGACAAACTTAGCCAGCTCCTTGGATGCGTGTACATAAGCGGAACCGCCTCCTGCGATAACGCCCTCTTCTACAGCCGCTCTAGTGGCGTTCAGAGCATCCTCCATGCGGAGCTTTGCCTCTTTCATTTCAGTCTCTGTAGCTGCTCCGACACGGATAACCGCTACGCCGCCTGCCAGCTTTGCCAGTCTCTCCTGAAGCTTCTCACGGTCGAAATCAGATTTTGTCTCAGCGATCTGAGCCTTGATCTGAGCGATACGGTTCTTGATCTCTTCCTTGTCGCCTGCGCCGTCTACGATGGTCGTTGTTTCCTTCTTAACCTGAACAGTCTTTGCCTTGCCGAGCATATCCATGGTAGCGTCCTTCAGCTCGATTCCGAGGTCAGACGAAATTACCTGTCCGCCGGTCAGGATTGCGATATCCTGAAGCATCTCTTTTCTTCTGTCGCCGTAGCCCGGTGCCTTCACTGCGCATACCTTGAAGGTGCCGCGGAGCTTGTTGACGATCAATGTGGAAAGAGCCTCGCCCTCAACATCCTCGGCGATGATCAGAAGGCTCGCGCTGGACTGAACGATCTGCTCAAGCAGCGGAAGGATATCCTGAATGTTTCCGATCTTCTTGTCTGTAATCAGTATGTACGGGCTGTCAAGATCCGCTTCCATCTTCTCCATATCGGTAGCGAGATATGCGGATACATAGCCTCTGTCGAACTGCATGCCCTTTACAAGGTCAAGCTCTGTCTGCATGGTCTTGGATTCCTCGATGGTGATGACACCGTCATTTGTAACGGACTCCATTGCGTCCGCGACCATATTGCCGACGCTTTCATCTCCGGAAGAAACAGCAGCTACTCTTGCGATCTGCTTCTTGCTGGTGACCTTCTCGCTCATCTCCTTGATCAGATCCACGGTCTTGTCTGTGGCCTTCTTCATTCCCTTTCTGAGGACGATCGGATTTGCGCCTGCAGCCAGGTTCTTCATACCTTCGCTTACCATTGCCTGTGCGAGAACAGTAGCAGTTGTAGTACCGTCACCGGCAACGTCATTGGTCTTGGATGCGACCTCGCGGATGAGCTGTGCGCCCATATTTTCAAAGCCGTCCTCAAGCTCGATTTCCTTGGCGATGGTAACACCGTCGTTTGTAATGGTCGGTGCGCCATAGGACTTATCCAGAACTACATTACGTCCCTTCGGTCCAAGTGTTACCTTAACTGTATTTGCAAGCTTATCTACGCCAGCCTGAAGAGCGGTTCTGGCATCTGCGCCGTATTTAATTTCCTTAGCCATTTGTACATTCCTCCTGTATCTCTCTGTCCTGTATCTGTCTGTCAGCTGTCTGCTGCTTACCGAATAAAAACAGACTCTGACTCAAATATCGTTGCTTTTCTCTATCTATTTTCAAACCAGATTTCGTATCAGTCCTCGATAATCGCGAGAATATCTTCCTGCTTTGATACGATATATTCCTCGTCGTCAGCCTTGAAATGAGTTCCTGCATACTGAGCAAAAATTACCTTGTCGCCCGGCTTTACTTCCATCTTTACCTTGTCTGTTCCCGGTCCTACCGCGATTACAGTTGCCTCCTGCGGCTTCTCCTGCGCTGCTGATGTAAGGATAATACCGGATTTCGTCTTCTCCTCTGCCTCAACCTGTTTCAATACAACTCTGTCGCCAAGTGGAACTAATTTCATAATCTTCAGCCTCCTTATACGGATTTCATTCTTTCACCATGTCTTATGTTTATTAGCACTCATTACGTTTGAGTGCTACTCAACGATAACTATAATAGTTTCAAAACCCTTATTTCGCAAACCCGATTTCTTCGAGTGTATCTCGATATTACTCGCGAATTCTTCTATATTCTCAATTTTTCTCTCTTAATTACTGTTTTTGTAAGGATTTTAATTTTGAATCTTCCGCAGCCGGCCTCGTTCATGCGCCTTCGCGTTTTGTCCCCATACCTGTTGACTTTAAAAGCGCATCCGGCCTCTTCCGCACGATTCGCGTTTGGAAGAGACCGGATGCGCTTTCCAAGAGTTGTTTTTACGGTCAGGCCTTCGCTTTCTTTGCATTTTCCTGCGATCTCTTCTCCTTGATTTCCGCAAGTTCGTCGAAGATGTAATCGTTCAGCACCTTGATATAAGTGCCCTTCATACCGCTGGATCTGGATTCGATCACGCCGGCGCTCTCGAATTTGCGCAGTGCATTGACGATAACGGATCTTGTAATTCCGACACGGTCTGCGATCTTGCTTGCCACAAGGATGCCCTCTGTGCCGTCCAGTTCGTCAAAAATATGGATAATCACCTCCAGTTCCGAGAAGGACAATGTGCTGAACGCCGACTTCACTACCTGGATCTTACGGTTCTCTTCCACGTTCTCCTCGTTAACGGAGCGCATCATCTCAAGTCCGACGACTGTGGTGCCATACTCACTGACAATGATATCGTCGATATCATACTGAGGTTTGAAACGATACATGAACACCGTTCCGAGTCTCTCTCCGGCGATCTCGATCGGATTGATGATTGCGGTATAATCCTCATACTTTTCTCCCTCAAATCCGAGGGTGTTCAAATTCACGTTTTCCTGAGTAGAGAGAACATTCAGAAAACGATCATTCAACAGCGGGTCCACATGGGTTCCGACCTCATCAGTAATCAGCTCGCTGATCTCATCGACGCCGCTGCACGTTGAAACCCCGAGCACCTTTCCCTTCCGGCTGATAACGAGAATATTCGACTGAAGGCAGTCCACCAGCACATCGCAGATGTCATTAAAGACAACCTTCGTTGAATTGTTGTTGTGAAGCAGTTTGTTGATCTTCCTTGTTTTGTCAAGCAGCTGTACGCTCATTACAATCTCCTTTCGTCCTCTGAGAATTCTTCGTTCCAATCTCGACAACATATAGGGTCCGGACACAAATGGTTCAGGTGATGTTGTTTCGTCAGGATAAAATTAAAATAAATTTGAACATATAAATAGAATCTACTATTCAACTAGATGAATAGTAACACAGCTTTTTTCTGAAATCAATAATAACGCATATATTTTGTCGAAATGTTCGACTATTTTTGTATGGATTCACAAGAATGCATTTTGAAAATTTACGAAACATGTACTAAAACACCAAGTCTGCTTCTTGAAATATCAACCTTTATTCATCGAAACTCAGATTTGATTTCCGAAATCAACGAAACTTCTTACGAAAAAGATTACGAAAACGGTTAAAAAAATCTGCCCTTTCTGCAAAGATATCTGACAATGTATGTCAGAATCCATTTGCAGGAGGGCAGCATCTCGCGGTCTCTCACAGAAAATCGGCTGTTCGCCGCTTATCTTTCCGTTGTTTCCGTACCGGACACAGCCGTTTCCGGACGTTTTGCTCCGGTTTTTACTTCCGGTGCGGCCGTTTCCGGGCTCACTGTTCCGGCCTTTGCATCCGATGCGGCCGTTTCCAGGCTCACCGTTCCGGCCTTTGCATCCGGTGCGGCCGTTTCCGGATTCACTGTTCCGGTTTTTTTTACATCATGGGCGTCTTCCATCTTCGGTTTCGGCATAACATATCCGCACTCTTTGTCCGCACACACCAGCCGGCTTCCCTTTTCGAGCATATAACCTCCGCATTTCGGGCACCGGATGTTCGACGGCTTCTGCCAGGTCATGAAATCGCAGTCCGGGTTATGCTCGCAGCCGTAATAAATGCGTCCCTTTCTGGTCTTTTTCAGGAGTACCTCTCCTCCGCATTTCGGGCACTTCACGCCGATCTTCTCCAGATAAGGCTTCGTATTTCGGCATTCCGGGAATCCCGGGCATGCGAGAAACTTCCCGTGAGGGCCGTACTTGATTACCATGTGGCGTCCGCAGTTCTCGCAGATGACGTCAGTCACCTCGTCCTCAATCTTTACCTTCTCCAGCTCCTTGTCCGCCTTCTGCACAGCAGCATCCAGATCCGGCCAGAAGTTGCGCACAACGGTCTTCCACTCAATCGTACCGTCGCCGATTGCATCCAGGAGCTGCTCCATATTGGCGGTAAAATCCACATTGACGATACTCGGGAACGCCTCCTTCATCATATCGTTTACGGCCGTTCCGAGTTCCGTGATATAGAGATTTTTCTTCTCACGGGTCACGTAGTGGCGTGTGATGATGGTAGTGATAGTCGGGGCATAGGTGCTCGGACGCCCGATTCCAAGCTCCTCCAGCGTCTTGACAAGAGAAGCCTCGGTATAGTGCGCCGGAGGCTGAGTAAAGTGCTGTTCTCTGTCGAAACGGATCAGTTCCAGCCTGCTCTCCTTCGTAATGCCGCTCAGATGATCGTTCTCAAGCTTCTTATCATCGTCCTGTGTATATACCGTCATAAATCCGGCGAATTTGATCCGGGAGGATGACGCGTGAAATACATACTTACCGCCGGTGATTTTCACCGTGTTTGTCTCATAGCGGGCCGAAGCCATACGGCTCGCAGCAAATCTCCGCCAGATCAGCTGATAGAGACGGAACTGATCGCGCGAAAGGAATTCCTTTACAGACGATGGCGTTCTCGTGATGTCCGTCGGGCGAATCGCCTCGTGTGCGTCCTGCGCGTGCTTGTTCTTGTTCTCGGTGGTGCTGCCGTCCGAGAGGAACTGTTCCCCGTACTGTTCACGGATATATTCTCTCGCAGCCTGATCCGCCTCGGTTGAAATCCGCGTGGAATCGGTTCGCAGGTACGAAATCAATCCCACGGTACCGCCCCTCTTCAGATCAATTCCTTCGTACAGCTGCTGGGCGATCTGCATGGTCTTGTAAGTGGACATATTCAGAGTCTTTGAGGCTTCCTGCTGGAGAGTACTCGTTGTAAACGGCAGCGGTGCCTTACGGCTTCTCTCGGAAGTCTTCAGCTCGCTGACCTGATAATCCGCGTCCTTCAGACTGTCCAGGATACCCTGCAGCTGTTCCTCGGAGGATATTTCGATCTTTCCCTGATGATCTCCGTAAAAATGCGCGGTCAGAGGCTTCTTCTCTCCGTTCACCTTGAAATCTGCATCCAGAGTCCAGTACTCCCTCGGAATAAACGCATTGATCTCCTCCTCACGGTCCGCAATGATCCGCAGCGTGACAGACTGCACGCGGCCGGCGGAAAGCCCCCGTTTGATCTTCTTCCAGAGAAGCGGGCTGATCTCGTATCCTACCATGCGGTCGAGACACCGTCTCGCCTGCTGCTCATCCACAAGATTCATGTCGATATCCCTTGCATTCTTTAAGGAAGATTTTACCGCTGTTTTTGTAATTTCATTAAAGGTTATCCGGCGCATCTTCTTCGGGTCCAGACGAAGTGCCTTTGACAGATGCCAGGATATTGCTTCTCCTTCACGATCAGGGTCGGTTGCAAGATAAACCTTATCCGCCTTGTCTGCCGCCTTGCGAAGAGAGGCAACCAGCTCTCCCTTGCCCCGGATCGTGATATATTTCGGTTCAAAGTCATGCTCCACGTCAATGCCAAGACTGCTTTTCGGCAAATCCCTGACATGGCCGTTCGATGCCAGGACATTATAATTCTTCCCGAGAAATTTCTTGACAGTCTTGACTTTCGTCGGTGACTCTACAATCACTAGATAATTTGGCACGTAAACACCTCCATAAGCATTGCCGGCGCATCATGAGCGCTACGCTTAGCACTATAACTCAAATAATTTAACCGCGCAAGCCCGAGTTGTCTTTCCTAGCGTGCAAATCACCTGTTCTGGTTACTGATATGAAGTGACCTGTTCTGTTTTTACAAAAAGGGCTTCAGCTCCTGCTGTAGAATCCTGCCGGAGCTTCCCGTACATACCCGGAGAGTGTCAGCTGCACCAATACCCTCGTGAGCTGTGCAGGCTCCATGCCGGTGCGCTCCTGCAGCACATCCAGACTCTGCGGATCGTAGGACAGCCTGCCGAAAACCTTCTGGAAATCTTCCGCGCCCTCGTATTTCTCCGAGAACTTTCCGGAAGACTGCCCCTTCTCTTTCACTGTCATTTCCCGCCCGTCAGAATCCGTTACTGATCCCGCTTCCTGTCCTGTTCCCCTTCCCTCATTCTGCCCGGCCGGCCCCTTCTCTTTCCCTTTCCTCTTTTCTTCTATTCTCCCTCCTGCTCTTTCTCCTGCTTTCTTCACCGTTCCAGTCCCTTGTCCGGCTTCTCTGCTGCCCGGACGAATGCCCAGTTCCTCCAGTATGCACTCCGGATCCCGGGCGATCCCGGCGCCCTGAGCGATCAGGCGGTTGCATCCCCGGCTCAGCTCATCCCGGTTTCTGCCAGGTACCGCATAGATGGTTTTTCCCTGAGACAGCGCATAGTCCGCAGTGATCAGGGAACCGCTCCGAAGTTTTGCTTCCACCACGAGAACCACATCGGCAAGCGCACTGATGATCCGGTTGCGGATCGGAAAATGCCATGCCGCGGGTCCGTCCCCGGGCTCGAATTCAGACAGGATCCCGCCTCCCTCACGGATAATTCTTCTATATATATGGTAGCTTTCCTTCGGATAACACACATCGACGCCGCACCCCAGAACCGCAAATCCCTTCCCGCCCGCCTGAAGGGCGCCAAGGAGTGCCCAGGAATCCACGCCGAATGCCATCCCGCTGATGATCTGCACGCCCTCTGCGGCGAGCTCCTCGCCAAAACGGATCGCCTCTGCCCTGCCGTACGGACTGCACATTCTGGCTCCCACGATCGCCACCGTCTTCCGTGCCGGATCCGGAAAATTTCCGGCTACATACAGACCCGACGGCATCCTCGGGTAATTGCGCAGCTGCTCCGGATATTCCGCGCTCTCGCGCGCGACATACCGGATCTGTCCCAGAATCTCCGGATTCTGTTCCATGCGGAACCTGGCAGCTGTCTTCTGCCGTCCGGATTCCGCCTCTGCCTTCCTCCCCGGCTTTTTACAATCTGGGCAGGCTCTGCTCTCTTCATAATCCGCCTGCGCATTCACATTCTCATGATCTGATTCCATATTCACCCTCCCTGATACATTTTCGACGGTGCCCTCATGCCCGGCACCGAATGCTCTGATGAGAAGCTGTCACTGCAGCGCAGACAGATTGCCTCGCTGATGTGAGCGTCACTGATCCGATCCGTTCCCTCGAGATCCGCAATGGTACGCGCCACCTTGATCACGTGATGATATCCTCTTGCCGAGAGCCCGAGCTTGTCAAAGGCAAGGCGCACCGTCAGCTCGGCTTCCTCTGTCATCCCGCAGTATTTTGCAATAGAGGCGGCCGACAGTTCACTGTTAAACGTCACTTTCGTTCCACGATAACGTTCCTTCTGGATCCCGATCGCGCGCATTACCTTTTTCCTCATTGCTGCAGAAGATACCTCATGGCTTTCCTTCCCTGTCAGCGACTCATAACTGACGGCCTGCACATCACATTTCAGATCAATGCGGTCCATGAACGCCTTGCTCAGCTTCTTCTGATAATCCAGTACGTCTCTGTGCGTGCAGATACAGCGGTTCATGTCCGGAAAATAGCCGCAGGGGCACGGATTCGCCGCTGCCACGAGCAAAAAGGAGGCAGGATACACACAGGTTCCTCCCAGTCTGGAGATTGTGATCTCACGATTTTCCAGCGGCTGACGCAGCATCTCCAAGGTGGCAGGCATCATTTCGGGAATCTCATCCAGAAACAGCACTCCCCTGTGAGCAAGCGTGACCTCTCCGGGATGCGGGTAGAATCCCCCGCCGCACAGTGCCGTCGGCGTGATCGTGTGATGGGGCGCACGAAACGGTCTCCTGCGAATCATCGAGACGCCGCGCGGCATCAATCCGACCACGCTGTAAATCTTTGAGACCTCCAGGCTCTCTTCCTCGGACAGCGGCGGAAGGATCGTAGGAATCCGCTCTGCTGTCATGGACTTTCCGGATCCGGGAGGCCCCGAGAGAAACAGGTTATGGAAACCGGCCGCAGCAATCAGCGCCGCCCGCTTAACCGTCTTCTGACCGCGGATATCGCTGAAATCTATGGTGTAGTCCTCCTGCTGCGGAGCGGAGTCCTCCGGAACCTGCGCCGGAACTCTTCCCTGGCTGAACGCAATCAGTTCCGAGATGCTCCTTACACCAACTACACGGATACCTTCTACTGCGCTTCCCTCCGCCACGTTATCGGCAGGAACTACACAAAGCTCACATCCGTTTTCCTTTGCAGCGATCACGCTCGGCAGTACTCCCGGTATCCTCTCGATGGTTCCGTCCAGATGCAGTTCCCCGATCACCATTGCCTTCCGCAGAGCGTTCTTCTCTATGTATCCCATTGCCTCAAGGACCGCCGCGGCAATCGGAAGATCGAATCTGGTCCCGTCCTTCCTCAAATCTCCCGGAGCCAGATTAATGGTGATCCGTTTCGGTGCAAGCAGAATACCTATATTCCGAAACGCGGTCCGCACCCGTTCCTGCGCTTCTTTTACCTGAGAAGAGACACAGCCGACAATCGCGAAATAAGGCATGCCCTCACTCACATCCGCCTCCACCGTCACCGGAACGGCCTCCACTCCGGAAATGGCCGATGATATTACACTGCAAAACATACAAATCCCCCTCTCTGAAGCCATGAAGAAGACAGAAAAAAATCATGGGAATAACAAACGATAACGAAAAGGAACAGAACAAAGAAAAGAACAGAATAGAAGCAATGGGTAAAATAAAAAATTGGGAAAATGAGGATGATGAAAATTTGAAAGTTGAAATGAAAAAATCTGGAAAAATCACCCGGGAAACGGGTGCCTGGAAAAGAACTGCTATCTATAAACTACCATAAAAAACACAATCTGTAAACTGAAAGTACTGTGTAAGCTCTTCGAAAACGCATACTGGCTCGTCGCACGCGAAGCAATCCTCGGCTTATACTGTTTATGATATAATATAATATATCGTATAGGTATTCACTGCATAAGTCCAGTCGCAATGTTCTTAGGTTATTGTTCACGCACAACTGACAAGGCAAGGGTTTCACAGCACCTTTGCCTGAGCATTACTGGCTGTTAAAAGTTTTATCCGTAAATCCTTCATGGAATGAATAGCGAGGACTGTTTGACGAAGGCGCTCGCGCCTGAGGAGTTCCGCAGCTTCAATAAATAAGGATAAAACTTTGTTACAGCCAGTTTGCGAATGGCAACAGGGCTGTGAAATCCCTGCCTTTCAGAAATCCCGTGAACATCAGCGATAGTCCGACGTAGCCGGGTCCGGTATGAGCACGAAGAGACGCGTCAGATCATTCCGCTTCTTTTTTCATGCGAAGGATGTCGTAAAGGTCTGCCTTCTGCCCGAGATCCACGTGCAGTTCCTGCTGCGGATGCGGAGCGGACTCCATAGGCTCTCCGTTTTCATCGAAGATAGCCCGCACGGTCACCTCCACATTACGGCCGTCCGGCTTCATGATCTCGATCCGGTCTCCGGTATGAAACTTATTCTTCTGCCCGATCACAGCGTACCCGTTCTCATCCGTCCCGGATACGACGCCCAGATAGGTGTAGTTTGTGATGTAGGTGTTGCTGTCGTAGATCTGGTCTTCTTCGGACGGCTTCCCGTAGAAAAACCCGGTTGTGAATCTCCGGAACGTGCAGTCGGCGATCTGCTCCTGATACCATGGAAGATTCTTCTCGTAGAGCGCGGGGTCTTCGGCATAGTCATCGATCGCCCTGCGGTAGGTGCGCGCAACGGTCGCCACATAGAGGGCCGTTTTCATTCTCCCCTCGATCTTGAAGCTGTCAATCCCGGCGGTCATAAGATCCGGGATGTGTTCAATCATGCACAGATCTTTTGAGTTGAAAATATATGTACCCCGCTCGTTTTCTTCGATCGGAAGATATTCTCCCGGCCGGCTCTCCTCCATAACCGCATATTTCCACCGGCACGGATGCGTACATGCCCCCTGATTGGCATCCCTTCCTGTGAAGTAATTCGAAAGCAGGCATCTGCCCGAATAGGAAATGCACATCGCGCCGTGAACAAAGGTTTCAATCTCCATGTCCTTCGGGATCTGTCGGCGCATCTCACGGATCTCCGCAAGGGAAAGCTCCCGGGCGGTCACCACCCGCTTCGCTCCCTGCCGGTACCAGAACCGCGCCGTCGCCCAGTTGGTATTATTTGCCTGTGTGCTGATATGCCGTTCGATCCCCGGGCACTCCTCTCCGGCAATTTCAAAGACACCCGGATCGGCAATGATCAGCGCATCCGGCTGGAGCTCATTGAGCTCACGCAGATAGAGCCGGACGCCCTCCAGATCATCGTTATGTGCCAGAATATTCACCGTCACATGCACACGGACCCCGTGGCTGTGCGCGTAGCGGATTCCTTCCGCCATGTCCTCATGATTAAAATTTTTTGCCTTGGCCCGAAGCCCGTAGACGTCTCCTCCGATGTATACCGCATCTGCGCCGAAGGCAACCGCTACTTTCAGTACTTCGAGACAGCTCGCCGGAATCAGCAGCTCCGGCTTTCCGTTTGCAAGCATAAATATCCTCTTTTTATCTTTCATCCGGCTGTTTCATAACTGAAATGGAGATGCCGTCCCCGAGCGGAACAATGCACGTCTCCAGCAGCCTGTCATCCTTCAAAGCCCGCAGATAATCTCTCATCCGCTTATAGATCGTCCGGTTTCTGCGCTCCACGATGTAATGCGACTCAATAATATCCCCATCCTGCAGAACGTTATCGGATATCAGAACGCTCCCCGGATGCATCAGCCGAAGCACATCCGGGAGAAAGTGAATATACTGTCCCTTTGCCGCGTCCATGAAGATGAAATCATAGGGCTCCGCAAGCGTCCTCAGAACCTCCGCCGCATCTCCTTCCAGAAGGGTTATACGGTCCTCATACCCCGATTTTCGGAAATTTTCTCTCGCAAGGGGGATTCTCTTCTCATAGTTCTCAATCGTGGTGATTCTGCTGGCCGCCGGTCCGTAGGTGGCCATCAGGATCGTGGAAAATCCGACTGCGGTCCCGACCTCCAGGATTCGCTGCGGCTGCTGAATCCGAAGGAACACCTTCAGAAAGCTCTGCATTTCCCGACGGATAATCGGGACATTCTCCGCTTCCGCCCTCTGGCGGAGCTCCTCCAGAAAAGGGGTATGCCCATGATCCAGCGAATTGATAAAGGTTATCATCCGTTCATCTACAATCATTTCGTCACCTCTCTGAAAAGCCGGAGCATCCGGTCACTGCGCCGGTGCAGATTCCGTGCTGTCAGCGATGACATTTTCCGGCTCATTTGCGTCCTCTTCCTGTGCAAGGATCGGAAACATATCATCCGCAGTCATGGAGGTTCGAAGCGTATACGTTCCGGGCAGGATTTCGCCGTGATATCCGGAAATCAGCTCCTGAACCACAAAAGCGCTTGCGCTCTCGTTCAGAAGCCCGTTGGAAATCAGAAGCTTTCCGATCTGCCGCACCGACATATCATCTGTGATCGTTACGGTAACCGCGCGGCCGTCTCCCGAATCTACGGCCTTCTCGTCAAATATTTCATAGCCGAGCGAATAGGCCTGTTTTCCCAGGTAGATCAAAATCATGATCAACGCGATGATGACAAGAATTCTTACGACGCCCTTTATCCCGCCAAGTGCGAGGCGGTATCCCAGGCTGTCATCCTTCTCTTCCCTTTTCCCTGCTGCCATTTGAAAAAAACTCCTTACCTTCCTGATATCGCCGTCGGGTTCACACGGGCATTTCCACGTGAATCTCCTGGCTGATCGCGTTTATGATGCGCTGAACTGTCCTGCATACCGCGCTCTCCGCATCCAAATAATCTGCCGCGATCTCATTGCGAAGGAGCGGCGAATACTCATTGATCACATAATCCGTTTCATCATAGAGATCTCTGCCGGAGGTCTGCATCTCGTAGACCTTCCGCCTGTACTCATTGATTTTCTGCCTGAGCTCCGGCATCTCCTTCAGCCGGTTCTCCAGATTCCGGTACCTGACATAATCCTCGCTCTGTTCCAGTGCCTGGATGAGTTCTTCCGCCTTCTCCTTCACGCTGTCCATTTTAGGCCTCCATAATGATCGGCAGTATCATCGGATTTCTCTGGGTGCGCTTCCACACAAAGCTTCCCAGCGCATCCTTGATTGCTGATTTCAGCTTTCCCCAGTCGGTAATGTGATGCTCCAGACAGTCATTCAGGGCATCTTCTACAATCATTCTTGCCTCGTCCATCAGATCCTCAGACTCTCTGACATAGACAAATCCCCTCGAGACGATATCCGGACCGGCCAGAAGCTGTCTTCCGTATTTCTCCAGCGTAAGGACGACGATCAGAATGCCGTCTTCGGATAGGTGCTGTCTGTCCCGAAGGACAATATTCCCGACATCTCCGACGCCGAGACCGTCAACCATGATCTCACCCGTTTCGACCTTCCCGGTCACCTTTGCGGACTTCTGATCCAGTTCAAGCACATCTCCGGTCTTCATAACGAAGATATTTTCCTTCGGAATGCCAAGCTGCAGTGCGAGATTCTTCTGAGCGATCAGATGGCGGTACTCGCCGTGCACCGGAATCGCGTACTTCGGCTTGACCAGGGAGTAAATCAGCTTGATATCCTCCTGGCACGCGTGTCCGGATACATGAACATCCTGGAAAATAACCTCTGCGCCCTTCTCATACAGTTCATTGATGACATTTGAAACAGCCTTCTCATTTCCGGGAATCGGATGGGAGGAGAACACAATCAGATCGCCGGGCTTGATGGTCACCTTCTTGTGAATGTCCGCAGCCATCCTCGACAGAGCAGCCATAGACTCTCCCTGGCTGCCGGTGGTGACGAGCACCATCTGACTGTCCGGATAATTTCTCATCTGATTGATATCGATGAGTGTATTCTGCGGCACATTCAGATATCCAAGCTCCTGCGCGATGGAGATGAAATTCACCATGCTTCTGCCCTCCACGACGACCTTCCGGCCGAATTTGCAGGCAGAGTTGATGATCTGCTGCACGCGGTCCACATTTGAGGCGAAGGTGGCGATGATCAGGCGCTGGTTCCGATGCTCGGAAAAAATCTGATCAAAGGTTCTGCCGACCGTGCGTTCCGACATCGTATAGCCGGGCCTCTCCGCGTTTGTGCTGTCGCACATAAGCGCGAGAACGCCCTTCCTTCCGATCTCGGCGAAACGCTGCAGATCAATGGCATCGCCGAATACAGGTGTATAATCCACCTTAAAGTCACCCGTATGCACAATTGTGCCTGCCGGTGAATAGATGGCGAGCGCCGCAGCGTCCTGAATACTGTGATTTGTCTTGATAAACTCAATCCGGAAATGTCCGAGGTTGATCGACTGTCCGAAACGAATCGTCTTCATCTTCGTGTTTTTGAGCATGTTGTGCTCCTCAAGCTTATGACTGATCAGCCCGATCGTCAGCTTGGTCGCGTAAATCGGAACATTGATCTCCCGCAGCACATATGGGAGCGCACCGATGTGATCCTCATGGCCGTGGGTGATCACAAACCCCTTCACTTTGCGGATATTCTGCTTTAAATAAGTGATATCCGGAATAACCAGATCGATTCCCAGCATATCATCATCCGGGAAGGCCAGACCGCAGTCCACCACTACAATGCTGTCTTCGTACTCAAATGCAGTGATGTTCATGCCGATTTCTTCCAGACCGCCCAGCGGAATGATCTTCAGTTTGCTTGTATTATCTTTTCCTTTCAAACTATACCTCCGTTCAATATTAAATTACTCGAAAGACACATCGTCCATCATCTGTTCGAAAATGCGTGCCACCGCCTCGTATTCCACGTCATCCTCGACCATTACATACCTGGCTTCCTCTTCTCCGTCCTCCGAAAGATCCTTCATAATATAAGCGTTTGCCTCGTCGCCGTCAGAATCGGTGACAAGGAGATAATCCACGCCGCCTACACGCGTTTCCTCCTCCACGAAAAACTCCTGTTTTTCTCCGTCTTCCGTTTCAAAAATAATTTTTTCCATAGAAATCCGATGTTTATCCTCTGTCTGTTTCCGTTGTTCTCTGTCCGCCGCAGTTATCCGGCGTTTCCGACGCACTCTGTCTGCCGCAGTTATCGAGCCATTCCTGCAGTATAATACCGGCCGCGATCTGATCGATCACAGCCTTGCGGTTATGACGGCCGCGGACATCCATTTCGTCAAGAATCTCATCCGCTGCAACAGTCGTCAGTCTCTCATCCCACATGACGACCGGCAGTCCCGTCCTCTTATGCACCAGCCCGCCGAATTCCTCTGCCTTCTGCGCGCGCTCTCCCGGCTCGTCATTCATATTCAGCGGAAGGCCGACGATGACCTTCTCCACCTGATATTCCCTGCAGATTTCATCAATTCGGGCAAGCGTCTGCCGAAGCTTGTTCTCTCTGTGACGGACAATCGTCTCCAGCGCCTGAGCCGTCAGCCCGAGCGGATCACTGATTGCGACGCCTACCGTTCCGGATCCGTAATCAAGTCCCAGAATCCGCATTATCTTGTCTCTTTCCAGGACTCGTTTCGAATATACTCCTTCAGGAGTTCCTCGACCAGCTCATCACGCTCTACCTTCATGATCATGCTTCTGGCGCCGTTATGGCTGGTGATGTAGGTCGGATCTCCCGACATAATATAGCCGACGATCTGATTCACAGGGTTATATCCCTTCTCCTCCATCGCATGGTATACAACATCCAGAACCTTCTTAACGGAAATCTCGTTCTCTGTATTCACTTTAAAAAACTGTGTGTTGCCTAAATCTGTCATACTTATTCACATCCTTACTTATACAGTATGTGGTGCTGTCTATGGCACAGGAGTTACTGTGCACGCCCAATGTCATTAAGTTAAACTCTATGAGTTAGATTCCATTGTTGGTCTAACTC
>CAIFEZ010000012.1 GCA_903789595.1 uncultured eubacterium 1-6 | reverse complement strand
CATTATTGAGTTTTCAAGGTTCAATACACCTTTTGGGTGTGGGAAGTTTTAGTTAGTAACTCCCAGCACCTTCATCAGACCCCAAAACCGTACACTTTCCTTATAAGTGGCAAGGATAATCCGGCTGATGAAAAAGATCATGACACAGCAAATAATAAGAAATGAGAAAGCGGCAAGAACGATATTCCCGGAAAAATGCACCAGAGACGTATAAAGCGCGGAATCTTCGGATGTAATCTGAACTTGTTTATCAGCTGCCAACCGGGAAAGGATGTCCTGACTTTCCGCTTTGGTTATCACGGGATTTGTAAATGAAACCAGCAGTGTGCAGGGATAATCATGGAATCTGCTTTGCATTTTTGCATTTCCGGACATATATGCCGTTGAGGAATCAGACAAGCTATCGTAATAACCGGTTAATGTAAAGGTTCGTTTTCCTGTATTTTGCGTATGAAAGAGATCATTCCAATAAAAATCGGCAGAAATCGTCATTCCGATTTTCGGATGGTGGATCCCCAGATATTTTAAAGCTTCTGTGGAAAGCATGATGTCATTAACGTTTTCGGGATATGTACCGCTGAAAGAGGTAAAAGAAGGGCGGATCATTGTCTGAAAGGTATCTGTGTCACAGTAAACGCATGACGCATAAACCTGTTCTTTATCGGTGAGCTTTCCTAAATCATGGATTCTTCCGATTTTCTTAATGTGAAGCGACCTCGAAAGGGATGAGACTACCTCTGCGTCTGCATTTTCTATTTGAGCTTCTGCGGTATTTCCGTGCTCCTGCACACTCCTGGCTGCTGAATTCATGATCTCTGACGCAGACAGTCTCAGCAGAAGGGTCAGCAAAAAAACGCCGATTATGATTATTCCCTTAAGGAACCGACGGTATAATGCGGTCTTTTTCTTATAGGCAAGATCTATGAAATTGTCATTTTCTACTCTCTTCCGCAATGATTTTACCGTCCTCAATATGTATCATCCGATCGGTTTGTGAAGCAAATTCTTCATTATGTGTGGCCATAAGAACGGACATGTTATTTTCAGATACTGCCTTTCGAAGCAATTGCATGATGGATTTGCCATTGAGCGAATCCAGACTTCCCGTAGGTTCATCCGCAAGTAACAGGGATGGCCTTGCTAGCATTGCCCTTGCAATTGCCGCCCTCTGCTGCTGCCCTCCGGATAATTCAGCTGGCATCCGCGATAATTTATCCTCTATGCCCAGCTGCTGCGCTATTTTCTCCACTTGCTGAGCGGTGATGGGTTTTTGCGACAGTTGAGCGGAAAAACATATATTTTGAAAAATGTTTAGCGAGGGGATGAGATTGAAATTTTGAAAAATGAACCCGATATGATTTCTCCTGAAAATCGTTCGTTCTTCTTCACTCATGGAATCAAAACGAATGCTGTTAAAGATTATGGAACCGGAAGTCGGGACAATTAATCCGCCGATCGCGTTCAAAAGCGTGGTTTTGCCGCTCCCGGAAACGCCGACCAAGGACACGAATTCACCTTTGTGTATTGTCAGGTCTACACCATCCAGGGCTCGCAAAAAGTCAGGCCCGTTTAAAAAATCTACAGTCAATGATCTGGTTTCTGCGAGAATATCATCACTCATAATATAATCCACCCTGAACTATAACATTGAACGAAATCCTGCTCGTTCAAAGACAGACAAAGGCCAGAGCATTTCTTCGTTTCTCTGGCCTTTTCCTACATATTACGCCCCTGATACTGCAAAGTCACTACCCGGACGTTTTTTCTGCTTCATGAATTTAACAGACAGCAATAGCATTGTTAATAAGTAATTGACGATATCCTTTTCCGGCATTGGAAAGCTTTTCCCAAGCAATGTCGGAAAATCAGGGATGAACATTTAGACGGAAAGTCTGTTGAAACTGATGGTAAGCACTCTTCCAGTCTGAAGGCACATCTGCTTCGACTGTCATTGTATCATGATATCCGCTTTCTGAAAGAGCCTTAAGGAATGGCTGATAATCATAGCCGTCATCAACAGAAGGGTATCGGCGTTCCGGATAGGTCAGGGGGAAGTCGACATGGATATGATGAATATATTCCCGGCATGAGATCAGGTCATCGAAGCTTTCATTTCCTCTTACCATATGGCGAAGATCCGCCATTGTAAAGATGTTATTGCGTTGTACACGCTTGATCAGTTCGACTGCTTCGGGAATCGTGTTGATATAATTGGAGTATTCCGGACCAAGAGGTTCCAGAATGAATTCCAGGCTGTGATCGGAAGCAATGTCGGATATCATCTGTAAGAAGGATATAAAAATCGCTTCCCTCTTTGGATCAAGTTCTCCGGTAAAGGATCTGGCTTTTCCGTTTCCCATGATGATCTTTTGGATCCCGACACCTGCTGCCCGCTCGCAGGTGTGTACCGTATACTCTCGTAAGCTTTCCGGATCAAAGCCTTCCGCCATAAAGATGGGATCCGTTATCGGAAATAATCGCGCTCCGGTGAGAACCGGAAATTCCTTCTGTAAAATACTGCGCCGGAAGTGTTCGTATTGGTTTTCGCTTATTTTTTCGAGCTCTGGAAGATCAAGCTCCGCATAGTCAAAACCTGCCGCCTGCATTTTGTTGTAGTCGGACAGGTATCCGAATCCGCCTGTTTTCATTTTCTGCTGTCCTCCGCGCTTTGATTGATCCGATCAAGAATATCTCGGACGACCAGCATCTCTTTTAAGGAGGCCCTGGGCGTTCTGCCATTTTGGAAGTCTTCCAGCGTTGTTCGGGCAAAGATCGGGTAATATACGTCGCTGTCCGTATTTAATGCAATATTCTGCGGATTTTTACCAAAGGTTCTCAACTCCAGATTGTTTTCGGCCAGAATATCATAAGAATCTCTGGTTACAATGGTCCATCTGTTTTCCCGTTGAAGCCCCGGCGACATCGGATACGCGTAGCCGGTTTCAAGAATCAGGGAAGCTCCGCTCTGCATCCTCAGAAGAGAAGTGGCATAGGTTTCTATATCATAGTCGCTGGCATATTGGTAGACGGATGCACAGATGTCGGCGTTTTTGCTGTCTGTCAGATAGAGGGCCATATCAATAAAATGGACGCCGAGGTTTGTCATGCACCCGCCGCCGGCCTTTTGCTTTGAAAGCATCCATTTTGATGTCCTCAAATATCTGGAAGGCGGGCCGGCAACAAATTTGTAGGACATATGAAGAATGTCGGATGTCAAATATTTCTCTTTCAGGTCGCGTACGGTGTCGCTGTATCTCCAGACAAAGGGGATCGCGCAAAATGCTCTCTTCCGTTCCGCAAGATCATATATTTCCTGTACTTCCCTTGTGTTCAATCCTGCCGGCTTTTCAATCGTGAAGCCGATGCCCTGTTGGATCAGATATTCCGCTACACCTTTCATCTTGTAATGAGGCGCAAAAGCAAACACAAAATCCGGCTTTGCTTCCCGGATCATCTGACTGCCGTCTGTATAGAAGGGACAATTGCACCTCTTTGAAAAATCTTCCGCGATCTCCTTCTTTTCGTCGCAGACAGCTACAATGTCCTCTTTCGGAATGCCCGATAAATAGAGCGGTACGTGCCAATGGCTGACACCCCAGAGAGCGACTCGTAAATTTGTCATATTTTCCTTTCCCGATCCGATGTATGGCTGCTGTTCGTGATCGTTTACGAAAGCCTTGTGATGATTTCTTTGAGACAGTCGACCGATTTCTTCATCCCGATACTGGCATCCGGGATATCCGCAGGATGCCACCGGCGTTCATATTCCAGGGAAAGCCATCCGTTATAGCCGTGTTCTTTGACAAGCTTTAAAATATCGTACCAGGGAACCACGCCCTCTCCGACAATTCTTGTCCTTACGTTGCGGTCTTCTTCCTTCGGATGGGAAACCTCCGTCGATGTGAAGTGCCTGCCCTCGATAAATTCCAGATCTTTCACATGCATATAGGCGACGAATGGCTGCTGCCTCGCGATCGCGGTCTGATAATCTTCATTTTCTGTGAATGTGAGATTGGCCTGATCGTATAGAATTCGAACACCGGGATGGTCAACCTCCTGGATCAATGCTGCGCTTTCAGCGGCGGATACAGCGAAGGTATTGAAATGGTTCTCGACAACGAGAGTAACGCCGTTTGCCTCCGCATAATCGCCCATATCCCTCAAAGAGTGGACCAGGTTCTCCCTTCGTTCTCCGATCCGGTAATTGTCTCCTGCTTCACGATTGCCGCCATAAATCCGGATATATTTTGCGCCAAGGAAGGTGCTGTAGTCTACCACTTTTTTGATCGCGTCAATTTCGCTCTGGCGGATGTGCTCATCGAGGTCATCGAAGTGGGAGTTATACGGCGTCAGGGCACTCACTTCCATATGATTCTGTCGACAGCAATCCTTTACTTTCTGAAGAAGTTCACGTTCGCAGTGGCATGGAAGCCCGGATTTGTAATCATCCTGTACAACAATTTCCACTCCGTCCGCGCCTGTTTTCCGGATGAGAGAAATTGCGTCAAAAAGATTGTATTCGGGGGTTCCCATCGTATGACCAGCTATTTTAAACATTTCCTATCACTCCTTATCTTCAAGCGGAAGTCCTGCGCATTTTAATATTCTGTATAACAGTTCCTGGGTTTTATACGCATCCGCTGCGTCGGTCATCGGCTTCTTGTTATCCTTTATGCAGTCCAGAAAGTGACGGATGGAATAAGTAAATCCCATGTTGTCTTCTGATTTTGCCCATCCGGAGGCAAGCGGGGTCATCTGCGTGATGTGTTTTTCCTGACCATCGGTGATGGTAACGCTGTTTGGCATGTCGATAAAAACGGAACGGTTTCCTCCGTGCATTTCGATGGTTTCTTCCCACTGCCCGGCACTTCTGTCCGCGGTCAGGAGACCTGTCGCTCCGCTTTCAAATGTCAGCATTGCAGTCGTGTACGTCTCGTAATATGGATCCGAGAACTTTGAGGTCGCATGTACATCCTTTACCTCTCCTCCGAAGTATCGCATCAAATCAACGATGTGAATGGCGTTTTCCAGGGTGGCGCGGTATTCTGTTTTTGGCCGGTTTTTTTGGCCGATGATCACATCGGGGCCCTCATCGGCATACACGGACTTGGCTTTCACACATACCGGAGCATATCGCCGGTTAAAACCGATCATCAGCTTCTTACCTGTCTTTTCAGAAAGGTCCACCAACAGGTCCGCGTCTTTCATTGATGTGGCCATCGGCTTTTCACAGTACACATCCACGCCGTGATTCAGAAAGAAAGAGATCTGTTCTGCATGAAGCTGTTTCGGGGTCAGGATGAAGACCCCGTCAAGCCCGAGGTCGGCCAGGCTTCTGTAATCGGTCAGAGCCTGTTCTGCGCCGCAGAGACGCTGCCCTTTCCTGGCGTGTTCCGGATTTTTTGAGACGACTCCGACAATTTCGACATCATCAAAACGGGGAAGTACCGGAAAAAAATTATTCTGTGCCACATAGCCGGTTCCTACAATGCCAATTCGGATGTTATCTTTACTCATTGATCTGTTCCTCCATAATGTATTTCTTATAAATGCGTTCAAGGGTTAAGCGCTCGTCACGATTCAAAGCACGCAGAGGTTTTCTGCAGGTATCGCAGCGAATCACTCCGCGCAATTTAAGAAGCGCCTTGAGTCCGGGAATTCCCGGAATGGAAGCCATGTCGCGGTCTGTTTCGACAATCTGTGTCTGCGTTTTCATCGCTCCCGTCAGGTCCCCTTGCAGATACTGGCGATACAGCCTTGAAAAGCGTTCGTGGAAAATTGCGCCGGGCCCTGTTACGGTTCCGACACCGCCCGTGGCCAGACACTGGAGGAACAGACTGTCGCAGCCGATCAGGACATCCGGAGTTCTCTGCGGCGCAAGAAGATAGTCCTCGATTCTCATCAGGTCTGGAAAACTGTATTTAATACCAAGAATGTTGGGATGGCGATCCATGAGCGTTTTGAGCAGGGCGGGGCTGATGTCATTTGTTGTAGCGCCCGGAATATTGTAAAGGTAGATCGGGAAATTCTCGGATACCGATCCGATGACCTCGCTGTAATATTGGAAAAGCGCTTCGTCATCCATCGGGAAGAAGGCGGGGGTCATGATTCCCGCGCCATCCGCTCCGATCTTCTCCGCATGCTGTATATGGGAGACGGTTTCCGCGGTTGTCATCGCGCCGCACTGGATGAATACCGGAATCCTGCGCTTCGCTGTTTTGACGATCGTCGCCGCAACGGTCTGACGCTCTTCCTGCGAAAGAAAAAGGTCTTCGCCATTTGTTCCATTGGGGTATAAGCAATTTACTCCGGCTTGAATTAAATATTCGGTAAAATCTTCCAATGAACGGATATCAATGCTTCCATCCTCGTTCATCGGAGTAATCATCGGGATCACAACACCGTACATACCTTTTTTCATCATTCGATTCCTTTCTTCGCTGCGTATTTTTCGCTGTTATTTGTATTTGACTTTTGTCTTCTCGAGGAGGTCGTACAAACTCTTTTGCTGGTCGGTTGCATTGGCAAGAAAATTTTGCACAACGGGTTTGACAGCATCCTTGAAGGTTGTTTTGTCAACTTCCGTAATCTCGACACCGGCGGATTTTAATTCGTCCAGTCCCTTTGCTTCGGATTTCGGCCATATGTCGCTGTTCCATTCTTCGGTGAATTTCTCGCCGGCTTTGACGATTGCCTCCTGCTTGTCTTTTGAAAGGCGGTTGAACCATCTTGTGCTGACAAATACAGGGTCCGGGATGGTAAAGTGCTCGGTCAGGGAATAGTACTTGCAGATTTCCTGAAATCTGCTTGAGGCAAGGGAGGATGCGGTATGATCCAGGCCATCAATGGTTCCCTGCTGAATCCCGGTATATACCTCGCTAAATGCCATGGGCGTTGCGATTGCTCCCATTGCCGTTACAGAGTCGGCAAGAACCTTGTCTTCCATGCATCGGATTTTCAGTCCCTTCAAATCTGCCGCCGTCTTGATTGTCCTCTTATCGTTCATAAAGGAACGGCTTCCCATATCGGTCCAGGCGATGATTTTAAAACCGTTTTGTTCCATATTTTTTTCGAGTATCTTACGGACTTCCGGATCCAGAACTGTCTTTACCGCCTGTGTATCGCTGTCCCAGAGATATGGAAGGGAAAAAACGGACCACATGCTGTCAAAGGCCGACAGGTCTGTTGCCGCACACTCGGTCATCTCAATCGTCCCTGCCTGGAGGCCTTCGAACGTGGCAATTTTATCGCCGAGCTGACTGGATGGATAAAATTCCATCTTCATATTTCCGTCGGAAGATTCCGCGATCAGCTTTCCTAAAGCCTTTGCTCCGTCAGCCTGTATTCCGGTTGAGGCAAATACGGTTGAATATTTCACGACGGTTGCATTTTCTTTTGTTTCGCTTGTCGTAAAATCAATGCCTGCCGTTGTGATCTGCTTTTTGGCTGCCTCGCTTTTTGCGGATGTCTTATTCCCGCAGGCGGACAGTGAAGCCAGAAGCGCTGTGGCGCATACTATGGCTGTTATCTTTTTTACATTCATTCTTGTTATCCTTTCTAAGAGCCTGCATTAAAAACAAATCACGGATTTGATGGATTTTCCGGACATCATATCCTCAAAAGCCCTTTCTGCGGATGAAAACGGATACGTGGTGATAATCTTTTTTACCTGATCCTGCAGCTTTACAAGACTCTTCAGAGGAAGCGACCGGCCGTCTTGATCGGGGTACGGGTAGGGACCTTTGGCGCCCACAACATCGAGTTCCTTTCGGAAAATCGGAAGAAGGTGCAAATCTTTCGCCGGAGTTCCGTAGACCCCACCGACGACGACTCTCCCACCAGGTCTTACCGCTTCAAACGCATTCTGCAGAGTTTGTACAACACCTGTCGCTTCCACCACGATATCTGTTCCATGGGAATCGCCGCAGTAGGACAGGACCTGATTGAGCCAGTCATCCTCCCGGACATTGACAGCTTTATCTACCAGCCCTGATCTCTGTATGTAATCAAGCCGATACGGATTGATATCTGCTCCGACAACGGCACCAGCGCCGAAATCCTTCAATAGGATTGCCGTAAGAATACCGATGGTTCCCATGCCGATCACTAGGACGGTATCTCCCTTCTGTACCTTTGCCCTGCGGGCTATATGATAAGCGCAGTTGAAGGGCTCCAGGGTGGCGGCTGTAATGAAATCCAGGTTATCCGGAATCGCGCTTAAAAAGCTGTAATCCTCCTGATGGCGAACCAGAGTTTCTTCTGTAAAACCGCCGGGGAACAGAGCGTCATTCATGCTCCTGCAATAATTCGGCAAATCGTGGGAACATTGCCAGCAGGTTCCACACGTTCTGGAAAGCTCGGTGGCAATTCTGGTTCCCCCTTTAATCGGAAGAGCCCCCTGGCCGTCTTCCAATACCACGCCGGAAAATTCATGCCCGAAGTAGTGCTCCTTTGAAAGGTCTCTTTTTCCGCGATATAACGCAATGTCGCTTCCGCAGATACCGCATGCTTTTACATGAACCTTTACGGTGCCGGGATAGAGCTGTGAGATTTCTTCACCGTCTTCGGTAAAACTGAGCTTCCCATAGTCTTTCAACAGAATCTGTCTCATATTTCTATGCCTCCATGTAGCTGATTCTCTGATACCGGGTTATTCCGATATTCCGTTATCAAATTCCGTATCCCAATGCCGCCGGAATCAAGGTGACAAACTGTGGAATATAAGTGATCAACAGAAGCACAATAATTTCGGCGGTCATATATGGGAGAACGCCTTTTACGGTTCTTTCAACGGATATATGTCCGATCTTGCTCGTGATGAAAAGGCAATATCCAAGCGGAGGGGTAATGCACCCGATCGTCAGGTTAAACGCCATGACAAGACCGAAGTGGATAAGGCTAATCCCAAGGGAGGCGGCAACCGGAGCGAGAATCGGCGCCATGATGACAACGGCAGCGCCGCCATCCATGAACATGCCCATGATCAGGAGCAGGATATTTACAAGCAGAAGAAATACATATTTGTTGCTGGTCAGATCGAGTATCATTCCGCTTACGAGCTGAGGCATCTGCAGGGCGGTGAGACCGTAGCTGAATACCTTGGCGCACGCGATGATCAGAAGGATCGGCGCGGAGGCGTTAACCGCATTCAGACAGATTTGCCCCAGATCTTTTACTTTAATTGTCCGTGTAATAAAAAGACCTACGATCAAGCTGTAAATGCAAGCCACGGCGCCTGCCTCGTTGACAGTCATGATTCCGGACATGATGCCGCCGACAACGATAATGGGCATTCCTAAGGGAATGATGCCTTCCAGCACAGCTTTTTTGACGGCCGCACGGGTAAGCCGTTCGGTTCTTCTCGGGAAATGGTATTTCCGGCTTCGAAGCAGGACGACAACAATCAGAGAAATTCCGCAAGCGATGCCGGGAATAATCCCGCCCATAAACATTGCTCCGACGGATGTTCCCACTGCAGTTGCATAGACCACCATGATGATGCTCGGGGGAATGATCGGACCGCAGGAAGAGGCTCCTGCAATCACGCCGGTTGCTTCCTCGGGAGAATACCCTTCCTTTATCATGGAAGGAATCAGAAGACCTCCCATACAGGAGGCGGTAGCCTGCGCGGAACCGGTAATGCCGCCGAAAAACATACTTGCTACGATGCCTGCGTTTGCAAGTGCTCCAGGCAGTTTTCCGATGAGCAGCATCGCGAAGCTGATCAGCTTTTCTGTGATGCCTCCGCGATTCATTAACTCACCCGCGAGCATAAAAAACGGAATTGCCAGAAGGGATAAGCTGCCCATTCCGTTAAAGATAGACTGCGGAACCGCCAGAGAGGCGAGCGGAGTGCTGGTTCTCACCGCCAGTACGACGAGACTGACGACACCGGTCATCAGCAGTGAGATGTACACCGGGACGCCAACAAGAATTAACACGAAGGTCAGCGCAATTAATAGTGCGATAATGGTGCTCATGCTCATGGCTTTTCATCCTCCTTTCCGGCAAGATCGAAATCCTCCTCCGGGTCTTCTAATACCTTACTTTTAATATTTCGGATGTACTCATAAATGCAAAGCGCAAAACCGATCGGAACCGGTAAGTAATAAAATCTTCTCGGTATCTTCAGCACCGCGCTCAGCACTGTGCTTGCTTGCGCGTATCCGATGGATGTGACAAACAGAAAAAGCAGCAGGCCCAATGTGAGGGATAAGATACAGATCCGGAGCGCGATTCTTCCTGCCCTGGCCTTGATTTTTTTCTGTAATGTCGTAAATTCTGTATGGCCGTTTGTTCGAACCGCTCTCGCGCAGCCGAACATGCCCATCATAACCAGAAGAGCCTGGCTGACCTCATCCCCCCAGAGAAATCCGGATTTGAAACAATACCGTGCGATCGTGCTCGCAAAAGCAATGGCGACAATTCCTGCCAGAGACGCCACGCTCACGGCGTCTTCAACGAGTCGAATCGCTGTGTCGATCCCTTTAAGTCCTTTCTTCATGTTTTCCTCCGTACAATATTGAATGAAATTTGAGTAATCGATTACTTTTTGGCGGATGTGTTTTGATCCGCGGCGCTCAAAACCGGCAAAAGGTAATCGTTTGCTTTATGCCTAGATCATATCTCAGGAGACACCCCTGCGTCAATCCTAAAATATGTACATTATGCACAGTAATAATTTGTGCAACTTTAATGATTTGTTAAGAATAACTTTATCATCTGCTCTTGCTGCCCCTGAGATTACACTTATTCATAACGTAAACGATTACATTAACCTTGACATCTGTGCTGTTTTTTGAAATAATAAAAACGATTACGTATTACGCATCTGAAGCGAAGAAATTTCTGCCACGGGTATTGTTGTAGAATACGATTGTCGTTGGCGGGTCAGCTGCGGAAAGAAGAATGTGACAGAGGAAAAAGGGAAAAAGATGACAAAAATTAGTGACGTGGCGAAACTGGCCGGCGTTTCTACCGCAACGGTTTCCAGGATACTCAGCAATCCGTCGTGGGGGAAGCCTGAAACGCGGGAGAATGTTCTGGCTGCCGTAAAGGAGCTTCGATATAAGCCGAATGCGCTTGCGCGTCAGCTTCGCACCCAGGAAACGCATACGGTCATTGTGATTACTCCGAATTTAAGCAATGATTTGTTTCATAAGATTATTCATAGTATTGAGCAGGAAGCGGCCGCTCATGGCTATCACGTTCTCGTTGCGGATGCCGAAGGACAGCCGTCTGTAGAGGAATATTACCTGAATGCGATTCAGCAACGGCAGGTAGATGGAATCATTTCGATTTCCGCGTCAGCGGCGCGCCATCTTCTGGAAAAAATTGCGGATCATTATCCGCTTGTGCTTGTGGTTCAGAGCTATGAGGAATGCAACATACCTTCCGTAAAAATCGACAATCGCGCGGCTTCTGAAGCAATTACGAAGCACCTGATCCGGATCGGACACCGGAAAATCGCGCATATCACATCGTCATCTGATCTGCTATTATACCAGGAACGATTAAGTGGGTACGAAAAAGCTCTGCGGGACGGCGGTATTCCTGTAGATCCGGATTTGATTTATCGCGGCAAGGGATCTATGGATGGCGGATTTGAACAGATGAATGCCTTGCTTGCGTCCGGGAAGAAATTTGATGCGGTTACGTGCGCCGGTGACACGATTGCCATTGGCGCAATTGCCGCCTTGAAAGCGCGGGGTATCCGTGTGCCCCAGGAATGCGCGGTGACAGGTTTTGACGATATTGAAATCGCCCCCTATTTTGATCCGCCCCTGACAACGATCCGCCAGCCGGCTGAGCAGATGGGACAGATCGCATTTTTAAAGCTGTTTTCCATGATTAAAAAAGAAAAGAAATACGATTCTCCGACGTATCTTCCATATGAGCTCGTTATCCGAAAAAGCTGCGGACATCTTCTCTAGGAATATTTTCAATGTTTGGTAGAAAGGGATTGGTGAAATGAGTAGAATATTATCGTTTGGTTCTTTGAATATTGACTATGTTTACAGTGTCGATCATTTTGTGCAGAAGGGGGAAACGCTCAGTTCAGACGGGATGCATGTGAGCAGCGGCGGGAAAGGCTTGAATCAGTCCTGCGCCCTCGGAAAAGCAGGTTGTCAGGTATATCACGCGGGCATCATTGGGAAGGACGGGACCTTCCTGCTTGACGTTTTGAAACAGGCAAGGGTTGATACCTCCCTTATCCGGATATCGGATGAAATACAGACCGGAAACACCATCATTCAAAATGATAAGGAAGGGGATAATTGTATCTTACTGTATGGCGGCGCAAATCAGGCGGTAGATCCGGAGTTCGCCGATTCTGTTCTCTCTCATTTTTCCAGAGGAGATGTCATTATTCTCCAGAATGAAATTTCAAGCCTGGAATATATCATCACGAAGGCGGCATCCATGGGGATGACCACCGTATTCAATCCCTCGCCGTACAATGAGAAGATTACACCTGCGGTGCTCGATGCCGCGGATTGGCTTATCCTGAATGAAACAGAAGCCATGGGGATCACGGGCTCTGATTCGGAGAAGGAAGAGGTATTGGCCGAGCGCCTCAGGACGAAGTTCCCGGACAAGAAAATTGTCCTGACGCTGGGTGAAAGAGGCTCTTGTTTTATCCGCTCAGATTTCTCCTGTCATCAGGACATCTTCAAGGTTCACGCAGTCGATACGACCGCTGCTGGAGACACATTTACCGGTTATTTTGTTGCCGGCGTTCTTCACGGAGAAGAGATTCCGGAAGCGCTTCGGATTGCCGCAAGGGCATCCGCGATCGCGGTTACCCGGGCAGGCGCCGCAGCATCTATTCCGTGGGCGGATGAGGTAAAAAACGCTCTTTACGACAGTCTGTAAAAGAAATTGGTTCTCAAGAGAAATTGTATCTTCAATGAAACAGATGATCAGATGAAGCTCTAATGATCTGAAAGGGTTTTCGGATCAAAGGAAACGGTGGAATTGTGGTACAGCTCCTTAAAGAAGCAGGAATACCTTCCGGGCGAGATCCTCGCTTGTGGTGATGAGTACGGCGGATGCCATTTCATCGTGCTCCGCCTGGGACAGGAGGTCCGCTGCGACATATTTCGGATTAGCGGTCTCATCCGCCAGAACAAGAATTTCGGAAGGACCTGCTACGGAGTCAATGCTCACATTTCCGTAGACCGCTTTCTTTTGTGCTTACGAGACATATCGGATATTTTACTCGTATTTCTGAGATCCTTGATTGGCATAATATCATCTCCTCGGTGACATGATTATAATATGACTATGGCAGACCGCATACCGAAATTATTCGCCTGTTTCTCAGCATTCGGTTTGTGCGCCGTCCATGCACACATCGGAGGATGCAGTTACTTGTATTTGCAAAAACGGAAAATCGTCTCAGATCGTCATGAATCACCGGCCCGGGAAAACGACGGAGATGCATATGGATTTTCCGTCCCGTGTGGAGGCGGAGATTTTTCCCTTGTGCGCTACTGCGACTGCCTCTGCCACGGAAAGGCCGATACCGTAGCCGCCTTGTTCCGAATTGCGGGAATTGTCGGCGCGGTAAAACCGGTCGAAGATGTGCGGGAGTGTTTCCGGATCGATTTGGTCGGCAGTGTTCCATACGGTGAATAGGATGGTGTGGTTTTTCTTTCTGAGAGTCACCCGTATCTTTCCGTTTTTATCTGAATATTTCACCGCATTGTCCAGCAGGATGCCGACCAGCTCACGGATGGATTTTTCATCTCCGCAGAAGCTGATCATGGGTTCTATGTCCGTTTCGAAGGACTTGCTTTCGAGCTGTGCCCGGGAGCGGAACGACTGCGCGGTTTCGCTGACAATATCGGAGAGCGGAAAATCAATCATTTCCAGCTTTGCGCTGCCCTCGTCCATGCGAGACAGATAGATGAGATCGGCGGTCAGATCCGTCATGCGCTTCGTCTGCTTCCGGATATCGGAGAGCCACTCGTTTTCACCGATATCCATCTCCAGTACGGAGGCGTCCGCATCAATGATGGTGAGCGGGGTCTTCAGTTCATGACCGGCGTCGGTGATAAAGCGCTTCTGTTTCCGGTAGCTTTCTTCCACGGGCCGCATCACTCTGCGTGACAGCAGAACGACCAGGAGAAAGACGGCGAGAAGCCCGATGAGGGATACCAGAATGCTGGCCGAGAGAAACGCGTGAAAATTGGACAGGCTTCGCTGGCAGTCGAGAAAGCAGACGCGAATTCTTCCTTGCGAAGCCGCGGCATCCGCAGAGTCAGTATCGTTTGCGGGAGACACCGTGAATCCGGAAGCGGAGCTGATGTCTGCAGATGAGGATTCAGAAGCTTCGCTTTCCGGAACTTGATAGACGAGATAACGGAAATACCGGATAAATCCCTTTGTTTTCCCGGATCTTACGATCTGTTGCGCGTAATCCTCCGCCTGGGTTTTGTTCACAGACACAATGTTGTTCATGTCTGCGGCAATAATGCTGCCGCTGCTGTCCAGAGTGACCGAAAAATAACGGGATTCATATGGCGTTTCCGCAGTCATGTCTCCGGCTCCTTCCGGTGCCGGTATGATTCCAGGGGCTCCGGTATCCTGCGCGTCCGCAGTGTTCGGATCCTGCTGACCGGCAGGTATCTGCGCGTCCGCGGCGTTCGGATCCTGCTGACCGGCAGGTATCTGCGTGTCCGCGGCGTTCGGATCCTGCTGACCGGCGGCCGCCTGCGTGTCCGTGCTGTTTTGAGTCTGCGCGTCCGTGTTGTCCGATTCAGAGGCTGTCATGGATGCAATGGAGCCTCCGTTTGCCTTCATCGCCTGAAGGATGCTGTCCGAGTCCGCCGTGATGCTTCGATAATTCAGGATGTTAATGGCGCTGATGATAATGAAAAGCACGACGGTTACCGCCAGCATGGATACGAGTATGAATTTTCGGCTGAGTTTCTTAATCATCGGCGGTCTGCCTGCCCCTCCTGCTCTTTTGTTTCTGTTCCGATGTGATGATATCAAGCGTATAGCCCGCGTTGCGGGCTGCGCGGATGGCGACATCTGCCTTCAGCGCCTTCAGCTTTTTGCGCAGGTAGGAAATATATACCCAGACGACATTAATTTCCGCGTCGCTGTCATAGCCCCATATTTTATCCAGAAACCGGTCGGAAGAAATCAGCTGCCTTGGGTTGGACATCAGCATTTCCATCATCTGGTATTCCCGGTTTGTCAGACGGAAGCTGCCGCCCGGTCCCAGAAGCTCATAGGTGGAGGTATTCAGAGTGATGTTTCCCACATGGATTTCCGAGTCCGCCTGTGCCGCCTGGGTTCTCGTCATGGCGCGGATGCGGGCGAGCAGCTCCGCCGGCGCAAAGGGTTTGGTCAGATAATCGTTGGCACCCAGATCGAGCCCTCTCACCTTGTCGTCAACCTCCGATTTTGCCGTCAAAAGCAGAACAGGGATCAGGTTTCCGGATTCTCGTATTTTCTTCAGGACGGTCAGACCGTCCGTTTTCGGCATCATGATGTCCAGAATCACCGCGTCATAATTCCCGGCCTCCAGATACTCCAGAGCTTCCTGACCGTCAAAAACGGCATCTACCGAATAATTTCCGTGCTCCAGAATTTTTACCAGAGCCTTCGACAGTGATTTTTCGTCCTCCGCAAGCAGCAGACGCATTTTCCGCACTCCCCTCTCCGCCGGCCGGCCTTTCTTGTGCATTCGTTATAAGAATTCGTCATGAAAATACATAATAAAAATTCGCAATAACAATTCGTTACGAGACTTGTCGGAAGAGATCCTGACACGGCGATATTTCCTGTTTGTCTATAGTATATCAGAAATCCGGTTTCTTTTAAGTTGATTTTAGGATTCCCTGTTATTCTTTCGGTGTAATGATCTATACCGTACAGAAAGGATAACCACCTATGAAGAAAAAATATCTTGCAATTACACTTGGAATCTTTCTTACTATGACAGCCGGGCTTGCCGCCTGCGCGGCGCCGTCCGGAACATCTTCGTCTGCTGTTTCTGCTGCCGCCTCCTCAGCGGAAGCGGGCAGCGCGAACAGCAGCTATGCGGGGCAGACGATTTACGGGGAGATACAGTCGATTGACGGGACAGACCTGACGCTGCAGATCGGAACGCAAAAGGACGGAAGCGGCGAGCTGGACCTTTCCGATGAAACCGTGGAGATTGCACTGGATGAGGATGCCGAGGTGACACGCGGAGGTATGGGCGGAGGTCAGGAGCCGCCGTCATCCGGAGACAATTCTGTGAGCAGCACCTCGGGAGATGCCGCTGGCGGCTCAGCGCCGCAGGGCACACCGCCGGCCATGCCGTCCGGAAGCACGTCGGACAGCGCTGTAAGCTCATCGGGTACTTCCGGAAGTTCGTCAGATACTTCTGAAAGCTCATCTGACAGCTCCGGAAGCTCTGCTTCTGACGGCTCCGGATCGGGAACACAGAGCACCCCGCCGGCCATGCCCGACAGTGGCAGCACATCCGGAAATGAAAACGCATCTGACAGCGGCAGCGCGTCGGGAGACGGAAATGCGCCCGGGGGAACAGCCCCGGGAAGTGGCGGAGCTCCCGGACAGGAGGATCTGGACATCTCCTCTCTGCAGGCGGGAGACAGCATCTCTGTGACCTTTGACGAGGACGGGACCGTTACATCTGTTGAAATTCTTGGCGGCGGCGGAGCTCCCGGCGGGGATATGGGCGGCGGCGAAACCTCGGCCGAGGACATTACCTACAGCGCGGTACAGGATATTACCTCGGATACGGCGCTGAGTGATCAGTCCGTGGATTCCACAGGCACAGATGAAAACGCGATCCTGACGGAAAACGGAGCCACTGCAGATTTAAGCGGCCTTACGATCAGCCGCACGTCTGATGACAGCACGGGCGGCAACAATTCCAGCTTTTACGGGGTCGGCGCCAGCGTTCTTACCACGGACGGCACAACCTATCTGAAAAACAGCACCATCACCTCCGACGCGGAAGGCGGGGCGGGCGTTTTTGCCTACGGGGACGGAACCGCCTATGTGTCTGACACAACCATCTCTACAGAGAAAGGAACGTCCGGCGGTCTGCACGTGGCAGGCGGAGGAACCCTTTATGCTTATGACGACACCGTAACCACCGAGGGAGAATCTTCTGCCGCTCTCCGGAGCGACCGGGGAGGCGGAACCATGGTGGTGGACGGGGGCTCCTACACGACGAACGGAACCGGTTCTCCCGCGATCTATTCAACGGCAGACATAACGGTTCATGACGCCACGCTTGCGGCGAACAATTCCGAGGCGGTCTGCATCGAGGGTGCGAACACGATCCGCCTGTTTGACTGCAGTCTCAGCGGAAACATGCAGGACAATGATCAGAACGACTGCACCTGGAACGTCATCCTGTACCAGAGCATGTCCGGCGATTCGGAGGAAGGCAACAGCACGTTCGAGATGACGGGAGGAAGCCTGACGGCCGGAAACGGAGGGATGTTCTACACGACCAATACAGAGTCCACCTTTGTTCTGAATAATGTCGACATTACTTATGCGGATGAAAATGATTATTTCCTGAAGGCGACGGGAAACAGCAATGAACGGGGATGGGGCGAAAGCGGCGCAAACGGCGCGGACTGTAACTTCACGGCCATCTCTCAGGAGATGAAGGGAGATATTATCTGGGATTCGATCAGTACGCTTGACTTCTATATGACGGAGGGCAGCACACTGACCGGAGCGGTCGTGGACGATGAGACGAATGCCGGAAACGGAGGAGACGGAAGCTGCAGCATGTACATCGACAGCGGATCAACCTGGATTGTGACCGGGGACAGCACCGTGACGAATCTGTACAATGCCGGCACCATCACCGATGCGGACGGAAACAGCGTGACGATTAAGAGCACAGACGGGACCGTCTACCAGGAGGGATCCGGCAGCGTAACGGTAACGGTATCCTCCTACTCCACGGATGCGGATCTGTCGGGCGCATCCTCGGCGGATTCCTGGAGCACCTACGAGGTGGCAAAGCCGGAAGAACTGTCCTGATATCAGGCCTGCGTTTCCTCGCGGCGGTACAGCTCCTTGAAGAAGCAGGAATAGCTCCCTGTGTGGCAGGCAGCGCCGATCTGCTCTACCTTTGCCAGTAGAGTGTCATTGTCGCAGTCGAGGGTCAGGGACTGCACATACTGAAAATGTCCGGATGTCAGTCCCTTGATCCAGAGCTCGCGGCGGCTGCGGCTCCAGTAGGTCATGCGGCCGCTTTCCAGTGTTTTGCGGAAGGCTTCCTCATTCATATAGGCGAGCATTAGAACCTCGCCTGTGTGACAATCCTGCACGATGCAGGGGACAAGGCCGCTCTCGTTAAGCTTGAAGTGCTTCCAGTCAAGGCTGCACTTCTGCGTGTTTGTCTTTGCTTTCTCTTCGGTGTTTTGCGTCATCTGCTGCATCCTTTCCAAATTTAGGGATTGACGGCTCCGCTCTTTGCTGTATCTTCTTTCGTGTCCGGAGAAACTGCTCTCCTGCCTGCAGGCCGGTATTCAGACAGCAACATGCGTTTTCGGTATAAATGATACATGTGCTTCTGATTGCCGGCATCGGATAAAATCGAGCGTTTCAGAGATCAGAGACTGCCCTTCGTGGAGAGGACATCGGTGATTCTCGGATCCAGGGAGGTAGCCTGGTCGAGAGACTTTCCGAAGGATTTGAAAAGCGCCTCGGTCTTGTGATGGTCATTCTCTCCGTACATGACCTTCATGTGAAGATTGATTTCCGCTGAATAGGAAATGGCGTAGAAGAATTCCCGCACCATCTGTGTGCTCATGCCGCCCATCCGGTCGGATGTGAAATCCGCGTCATAGACGAAGTACGGTCTGCCCGAAAGGTCAACAGCGGTCATAACAAGCGTTTCATCCATGGGGAGTATGCTGCTTCCGAAGCGGCGTATTCCCTTTTTGTCGCCTGCTGCCCGGCGGATCGCCGTTCCTAGCACAATACCGGTGTCCTCGATGGTATGATGATCATCGACGCTGAGATCGCCGTCGACGTGCACGGCCAGGTCAAAGAGACCGTGGCGGGCAAATCCGTCGAGCATGTGATCGAAAAAGCCCACACCGGTGCTGATGTCTGTCTTTCCGGTGCCGTCCAGATCCAGAGTGAGTGTGATCTGAGTCTCCCGGGTGTTTCTGGTTACGGTAGCTGTTCTGCTCATGGCTCAGTCCTCATCATTTTCAAAGCGGACCGCAATGGAATTTGCATGTGCGGTGAGCTGCTCACAGTTTGCAAACTGCTCGATATCCTTGTGAATCTCCTTCAGAGCTTCTCTGGAATAGTGGATGATGCTGGATTTCTTTACGAAATCGTCGACGCCGAGCGGGGAGAAAAATCTGGCGGTGCCGCTGGTCGGAAGAATGTGGTTCGGTCCGGCGAAATAGTCGCCGAGCGGTTCACTGCTGTATTCTCCGATGAAAATAGCGCCGGCGTTGCGGATCTTTGTCATGACCTCGAAGGCGTCTCTCATGACGATTTCCAGATGTTCCGGTGCGAATTCATTTGCCGCGTCGATCGCCTCCTGTCTGTTTCGCGCCACGAGAATCCGTCCGAAATTGTCGAGGGACTTCTGTATGATCTCCCGTCTGGACAGCACCCTGAGAAATCCGTCGACCTCTGCGCTGACCTTCCGGGCCAGTTCCTCGCTTGTGGTGATCAGTACGGCGGATGCCATTTCATCGTGCTCCGCCTGGGACAGAAGGTCCGCGGCGACGTATCTGGGATTAGCGGTTTCGTCCGCAAGAACAAGGATCTCGGAGGGGCCGGCAACGGAGTCGATGCTGACATTGCCGTATACCGCCTTCTTTGCAAGCGCGACGAAGATATTGCCGGGACCGACGATCTTGTCCACCTTCGGGACGCTCTCCGTTCCGAAGGCAAGCGCAGCGATTGCCTGCGCGCCGCCTATCTTGAAGACCCCGTCCGCTCCGGCTTCGTTGGCCGCGACGAGAACGACGGGGTTCACCTTACCCTCCGCATTGCAGGGAGTCGCCATGATGACTTCCTCTACACCTGCGACCTTGGCAGGCACGATATTCATCAGAACGGAGGAAGGATATGCCGCTTTTCCGCCGGGCACATAGACGCCGACTCTCTGCATGGGGGTAACCTTCTGGCCGAGAATCGTTCCCTTCTCCGTGGTCGTGATCCAGCTGTTCTGCTTCTGCTTCTCGTGGAAGTCACGGATGTTAACGAGTGCCTTGCGTACAACATCGAGAAGCTCCGGCGGCACTTCCTTGTATGCGGCGCGGATTTCTTCCTTTGTGACCTGAATGCTGCCGGCGTCGATATCCGCCCGGTCAAACTTCTTCGTGTACGCAAAGACCGCCTCATCGCCGCGCGCCTTGATGTCTTCGATGATGGCGCGGACGGTGGCTTCCTGTTCTCCAAAGGTGGAAGGACTCCTTTTCAGGATGTTTTCCTGTACTTCCTTCCGGTTTTCTTCACTGAGTTCAACGATTTTCATCTTAATTATCTCCTGCAGCGCGAAGCTGCCTTCCTTAGATTATCAGGACTGTATGATCTCCAGCAGCGGGATGCTGCCTTTCATAGATTATCAGGACTGTTCCTGTGCGCGGACCGCCTTGATCCGGCGGATCAGGTCCGTGATCCTCGTATTGTCCATTTTCATGCTGACCGGATTGACAACCATTCTCGCGGAGAGCGGACAGACCTCTTCGAGGACCTGAAGGCCGTTCTCTCTCAGGGTGGTTCCGGTCTCAACGATATCGACGATCACCTCGGAGAGTCCCACGATGGGGGCCAGCTCGATGGAGCCGTTCAGCTTTATGATCTCCACGTTCTGGTTTTTCTTGTTGTAAAAATAGTCCTTGGCAATGTTCGGATATTTAGTCGCCACCCGGATCAGCTGGTTGTGATCGAGATATTCTCTGGCCGATGCCGGACCGCATACACACATTCTGCATTTCCCGTAGCCGAGGTCGAGAACCTCGTAGATCTTGCGGTTTTCCTCCATGATGGTGTCCTTGCCGACGATGCCGATGTCAGCTGCGCCGTATTCGACGTAGGTGGGAACATCCGGCCCCTTTGCCAGAAAGAACCGCAGGCCGTACTGCTCGTTGGTAAAGATCAGCTTGCGGGTATTCTTGTCCTTCATTTCGTCGCAGCTGATGCCTAGCTTTTCCAGCGTCGCCATGGTCTGCTCCGCCAGACGTCCTTTTGTGAGCGCAAAGGTAAGATATCTCATTGTGTGCCGCCTCCGTTTCCGCGATTTCCGCCAAAGGGGTAGATTCTTTCGGTGCTGCCGTTGGAAAGGTTGATGGCGTAGACTTCATCCATCGAGCGGAAATAGATGATGCCGCCGAACTGATTGCGCATGCCGTATCTGCGGTAGTCATCTACGACCTTGCCGTATTCAAACCGGACGCAGGCGACCTCGAGTCCGTTCGCTCTCCGGGAATTCGCGTAATGAATGGCCATCTCTTCCATCTCCGCCGGGTAAAGAATCATGGTCTTGATATCCTCCACGGGAAGGGAGATCTTCTGGCGCTCGATGGCATTCAGAAGAGAATCGATCTCGGTTGCAAAACCGACGGCCGCGCATTTTTTGCCGAAATGCTCGATCAGACGGTTGTAGCGGCCGCCCTTGATGAGAGCATCGCCCGAGCCGTAGGTGTACGCCTGAAAAATAATGCCGGTGTAATACCGGTACTCCGTCACCAGGCCGAAATCGAAGGTGACATAGTTTTCACAGCCGTACATCTTCAGAAATCGGTAGATCTGTTCCAGACGGTCTACGGCGGCGCGGCAGCTGCGGTTGCCGGTCAGGTTTCTCGCCTGCTCGAGTACTTCCTCGTTTCCGAAGAGACCCGGCATCTCCACCAGGGCCTTCTTCAGATCCGGCCGGATGTTCAGCTGATCGATCAGCTCCTCTGCGCCGAAACGATTTTGCGCGGCGAGAAGATTTCTGAGCTCCTGCAGAGACTCCTCGCTCATGCCGGCCTCTTCCGCCAGGGCGTTGAAGTAATCGACATGCCCCATGCTGACCTGAAAATTTTCCAGACCCGCCATGCGCATGGTGGAAACCACAAGGGCGATGATTTCCGCGTCTGCCTCGGCGCTGTCATCGTTCATGAATTCCACGCCCATCTGTGTGCTTTCGTTCAGGCTTCCGTGGTAGGAATGGTTGTTGCGGTAGATGCTTCCGTGGTAGCACAGCCGCAGCGGCATCTCCTCTTCGCCGAAATACATGGCAACGGCACGTGCGACGGACGGCGTGAAATCCGAGCGAAGAACCAGGGTGTTGCCGTCCCGGTCGAAAAATTTATAGAGATCCCGTGAGGGCGTCGTTCCGACCTCCTTTGCGAAGACGTCGAAGAATTCAAAGCCCGGGGTCTCGATGGACTGATACCCGTAGGAGCGGTAGAGCTTCTCGATCTGTCTCTCCAGATATCTCTTTCGGTCGCATTCGCGGCCGAATATGTCGCGGACCCCCTCGGGGGTGTGGATCAGTTTTTTCATGGCGGTCTCCTGTTGTTAAACGGATAAGCTTTTTTTCAGGTGCTGTTCTAAATTCATCACTTTAGTATGCTACCATACTACTACATTAAATACAAGAACTAATTCCGGACAGACAGATCTCTTGAGATCCCGTCGAGGTACGGAACCAGAAAGCCGGCTCTTTTCCGGAGAAAAAAAGCCGGCGTGAGCTCGTCGTAATGAAAACGCTTCAGCCCGCCTGCTTCCATGCGGTTCCAGAACCGCATCAGTTCCTCATAGCGAAGATAATAATATTCATCCCGTGAGGAATAGAAAATAAGGAGAAAGGAAATTCCTCTCTGCTTCTCGAAATCGGACATGAAACGGATCTGATGCGGATGGATATTTGCCAGCGGAAAGGTATCGGTCTTGCATTCCTTTGCATCGAAGCAGACCGGAATGCCCTGCACCGCTCCGATATAGTCGATGGTGCTCTTCTGGTCGAAATATGCCAGGGTGATGCGTCGGGTCTCCTTGTCCATCCGGACCGGAGTGATCGGGGTGGGAATCTTCTGAATCAGCGCGAGTCCCTGTTCCCGGTACTGGCCATTGGTCCGGTTGATCATATCCTCCAGGGTGGAGCCCCGGAGGCCTCTTGAATTCCAGGTTGCCATAGCAGATACCTCAGAATCCGAATACGGAAACCGGATTCACCGCAGGGAATCCGGCGGAGGACGTGCCGGTGCCCGCGAATGCGCTCGCTGCATCCGAGGCCGGATCATAGTAATCCGCCTCTTTGCTGTTGATCACGGAGATCTTGTTCAGCGGCCAGTAACGGAAGACGGCCTTTCCGAGGATCTTCTCCTTCTTTACAAACGGATTTTCCCAGTAACGGGAATCCTTGGAGTACACGCGGTTGTCGCCCAGCATAAAGTAGCTGTCAGCCGGAACCGTGAGGGGGAAGGTCAGATTGCCGGTGTCGGTGGAATTCGGTGTGGCGCAGAAGCTGTCGTCCAGCGGCGTCTCGCTTCCGTTGATGTAGACATCTCCGTCCCGGATGTCGACGGTTTCTCCCGGAAGACCGATGACTCTCTTGATGAACAGACGGGATTCATCGTCCGGATACCGGAAGATGACGATGTCATAACGCTTCGGGTCGCTGTTCAGATAGGCCAGGCGGTTTCCGAAGATCTGGTCGTTTGTCATGATCGTCGGCTCCATGGACGCGGAGGGGATCCGTGCATTGACAATAATGAATTTCTGGAGGACAAACATGACGATCAGAACGATCGCAATGATTTTCACATAGTCCAGAACATCCTTCCGGATGCTCTCCTTCCGGTCATCCGGTGTAGTGACCGGTGTTTTCTCTTTTGATTCGCCCGGTGCGGCTGCTGTTGTCTGCTCTTCCGATTCGCCCGGTGCGGCTGCCGTCGTCTGCTCGTCCGGTTTGCCCGGTGCGGCCGCCGTCTTCTGCTCTTCCGGTTCGTCCGGCTCTTCCGGGCGGCTGTCTGTGGAATTGGTATCGGGTTTTCTGTTCATGTGTTCTTCTTTCCTGTTTAAAAAATGATATGATTTTTCGCGTCTGTCCTGTGATTGCCGGGCAAAGCGTTATATCCGCTTGCAGGCTCTGAGTTCTTCGAGGACCGTTCTGAGATCGTCCGGCATGGGAGCCTGAAAGGTTCTCCCCGAAAGATCGGCGAGAACGCCGCTCATCGCGGGAAATGTAAGCTCGGCGGCGTGAAGAAACTGCCGGCGCAGGCCGAAGCTTCTGCGGAATTCCTCGTTCCTGTTTCTGAGACCATATTTTACATCACCGATGATCGGATGTCCAATAAAAGCAAGGTGGCTCCGGATCTGGTGCGTTTTTCCGGTGATCAGATTGACCTTTAATAATGTGAAGACAGCGGGCCGTCCGTCCGGGCCGGTGATCTGGAAGTGTTCGGCCGGGGCATACTCCGTCTCGATGTATTCGCCGGTGTCCCGCGTTTTGATTCCGCCGGAAGTTCGGCTGTCAGCGGAACGCGCCGCGCTGCCTTTGGACTGCGCAGCATCCGTCCTGAGGACTGCCGCTTCGTCATGAACGGTCACCCGGTTGGTCCGGGGATCCTTCGTAAGCCGCGCGGAAATGCGGGCAGGATCCTGAATATCGCCCTCTGTCAGGGCATAGTAGTATTTGTGCACAGAGCGGTTGCGCAGACATTCGGAAAGTTCCCGGGCGGCGGCAAGTGTCTTGGCGGCGAGCACGATGCCGCTTGTGTTGCGGTCGATCCGGTTGACGACGGAGGGACGGAAGGTACGGAGGCTTTCCTCCGTGATCTCGCCCTTCGCGGCCAGGTATGCCTGGATCATCTCCACCAGGGAGACGTTGTCCGGCGACGCCTTTTGTGAGAGGATTCCGGCCTTCTTGTTCAGAATCAGCACATGAGAATCCTCAAAGAGGATGTCCGAACTGCCAAGGACCGACACTTTCGAAAGGGCGCCGTCGGATTCTCTCTTCCCGGGCAATTGTTTCCCGCCGGAAAATTTCTGCAGCGTTTCATCCGAGAAGAAGATTCTGATCACATCGCCCTCATCGAGAAGCTCTTTTCCGGAAGCTTTTCGTCCGTTCAGCGTGATATTCTTTTTTCGCAGCTGCTTGTACAGGAAACCGCTCCCCGCCTCCGGAAGATATCTTCTGAGAAATTTGTCCAGACGCTGGGAAGCGGTTTCGGTGTCGATCGTAATTTGAATCATGCCTTATCCCCTTAAAGATGCAGGAAAACGCCCATGTTGAAAAGTGCCGCATACGGTATCGGGCCCGGTGAGGCTGCCTGTTTTTTTGTTTCAGAGTGCAAGCTGTCGGAGAACGGCCGCGACCTCTTCGTCGCGGTCCATGCGGTATTCCTCCTGCTTTTCCCGCATCTGGCCGATGCGGTCCAGGAAGTTCTTCCGGTTGGAGAAGATCTTGACGGTGACCTTGTATCCGCTCTGCAGGACCGACTTCCGGATATGGCCTTCCATGAACTGGAGCACGCCGGGCGAGACATCCTCATGTGTATATGCGGTGATATATTCTCCGCATACGGCCGCCGCGTCGATAAACAGATTCTGGTCGCGGGTGGTCAGGTAGAGCTCGTACAGCATGAGGAGAGAACCCGCGTGGCTTTCGATCTCCGCATGGAGATCCGGATCCATCGGCTTTCTCATCAGCATCATGATCATTCCCACCATGGACATCGCCGCCGGAATGCAGCCGACTGCCGCGATAATAGAATAGATGTTGAGGCGGCTGCCGTCGTTCATGATCAGACCGAAGGCAAAAATGGCAAAATCAACCGCGAACGCGACGGCGGTTCGCAGAACTCTTTTAAACTTTTCATGCCGGATATAGCCGTACCGGCCCTTTTCTATTTTCAATGCAGTGTCTCCTTTTATTCTTCGCTGATTTTAATGCCTTCATCGACGCGGTTTTTCTGTGCGTGATATGCCTGTGCGATGAGATCAAGCTGACGGTGATAGCGGACCAGCTCTTCGACGTCTCCGGACTGGTAAATCCGGTAGAACTCTTCCTGAATTTTTTCCACCTCGCGCTTTGAGGTCATTCGGTAGAGGCTTTCGATGGTATTTACGATATCCTCCACGAGATTGTAGCGAAGCTTGGAGGAGAGCTGGGCGTCCATGATCTCGTCGCGGACCGACGACATCTCGCTGTCCAGGGAAATGATGGCGTCCGCGGCGTTGGACAGACGGCTGCCGACCCGCTCCGGAATCTTTCCCTTGTACTTGTACTGAAGCGAATGCTCGGTCGTGGCCCAGAAGTCCATGGCCATGGTCCGGATCTGGATCTCGACCAGGATCTTCTTCGGCCCGTTGATGGTATTCACCTCATAGTGCACGACCATGTGGTAGCTGCGGTAGCCGCTCTGCTTCTGGTTGCGGATATAGTCCTTGATTTCGACCAGCTCGATATCGGTCCGGCTGGTGATGAGGCTGGCAACCCGGCTGATATCCTCTGTAAACTGGCAGATGATGCGGATGCCCGCGATGTCCTCTATCTGCTCTTCCATCTTTTCCGGCGGGATGTTCTTCTTCGCCATCTTGTCCAGTATGCTGGAAATGCTCTTGACACGTCCGGTAACGTGTTCGATCGGGCAGTACTTCCCCTGCTCCTGAAATTCTCTCCGCAGAGAATCAAATTTCAGAATCAGCTCATCCACAGCCATTACATAGGGGCTGAGGACCTTGTGCCACATGATGATATCCATATTTTTTCACCCTGTCTGATAACAAAAAACAGCCCATTCCGTCCGGAATGAGCTGCGATAAGTTCAAAATTTACTCTTCATCCTCGTAATCGGCGTCATCATCCTCATCCACGTCGTCGGAATCATCATATGCTGTCTGATCGCCGGTTTCGCCGGCAGCGGCTGTACTGCCGGATGCGGAGCTGCTGTCCTCCATCGGGGCAAGCTCGCTTCTGTTCTGATTTACGAGATCGTAATAGCCCTGCAGGGAACCGGAGAAATCGTTGTACTTCTCTCCGACCTCTGCCATCGCGTTGCTGAGAATGGAGGAGATGTTTCCGAGAAGCTGATCGGTATAGGTGATCGCGCTGGAGCGGATGTTGTTCGCGTCGTTCTGCGCGGAGTCCAGAATATCCTGTGCCTGCTGATTGGCCTGGTTAACGGTATCGTTTGCCTGCGCGTAAGCGGCCTGCATGATTTCCGTCTCGGAAGTCAGCTCCTGTGCTTTCTTCTCCGCCTCCGCGATGATGTTGTCCGCCTTTGCCTGTGCGTCTGCGAGAATCGCATCCTTATTGCCGATGATCTTCTGATAGCGCTTGATCTCATCCGGTGTCTTCAGGCGAAGCTCGCGGAGAAGCTCTTCGAGCTCCTCTTTATTTACAATGATCTTGGTTGTGGACAGCGGCTGATACCGGCAGTTCTCCACATACTCTTCAATCTCCTCAATAATCTGTTCAATTCTGCTGCTGCTCATTATTTATACTCCTTCTATTTATACTCCTTACGTGTATAAGCACTTCGAAAACGCAGACAAAGGTGCCTTCCGCAAAGCGCAGCCTGTACATACTGCGGCGATGCCAAAGCCCCTGCTGGTGCTTTTTACAGCACAGCTGAATACTGCGTTATCCAAATGAATGATCCGTCAGGTTATGACCGGCAGCTGCCCCTCAGCTGTGCCGTTTCGGATCCTTCTGCATCGTATGCGAAAAAATATATTCATCAGGATATCGTAATCTTCTGTCCTGACGCCGGCAAGCATCTCAGTCTTCGCTGTGAACGCGCCGGATCTCACCGAGCTTCCGGTGAATTTCATCCGCCACAAAGGGAGGCACAAATTCGCTGATGTCACCTCCGAACGCCGCAACCTCCTTCACGGTTGTAGAGCTCAGATATGAGTACTGAAGCGCCGTATAGAGAAAAGTGGTATCGACATCGGGAGCAAGCTTTCGGTTCGTCTGCGCCATCTGCAGCTCATATTCGAAATCGGTGATCAGGCGCAGTCCGCGCACGATCACACTCGCGTGACATGCCTTTGCGAAATCGACGGAAAGGCCTTCAAATGCCTGTACCTCGACATTCGGAATCCCACTCGTGGCTTTCTTAAGTATATTAACACGTTCTTTTGATGAAAACAACGGAGTTTTTGCGGAATTGTGCAAAACCCCGATGATGAGCCTGTCATATAACTTTGACGCGCGGGTAATGATATCCAGATGACCGTAGGTCACCGGATCAAAAGTGCCCGGATAAACGGCGATAACCATTTGTTATTCTCCTGCTGAATCGAGCCTCAGGAAAAGGTGCTCGTTAGTTTTGTATGTCTTCCATTTAATACATGTATATCCCGAATTGTCAAGCCAGGAAAAATCATTCTTTATGGATGCTTCGACGACAAAAAGAGTGTCCTTCGTTACACAGGAAGCGGTGCGAAGCGCCTCAAGGGCTTCCTTTTCCAGGTCGTGAAGATACGGAGGGTCCAGGAACACGATGTCGAAAGGCATCTGACCGGACAGATACCGGACGGCGGAAAGAACATCCATCTGGAGAACCGTCGCCTGGTCCGCCAGCTTTGTAAAACGCAGATTGTCGTTAATGATATTCACGGCCTGGCGGCTCTTGTCTACGAAACAGCAGCTATCGGCGCCCCGGCTCAGCGCCTCGATACCGATCGCGCCGCTTCCCGAAAAAAGATCAAGGAAACGGCACCCCGGAATATCATTCTGGAGTATATTGAAAAGCGTTTCCTTGATCCTGTCGGTTGTCGGGCGGGTATCCTTACCGGGAAGTGTCTTCAGCGGAAGACTTCTGCATTTTCCGGCGATTACTCTCATTCTTCATTTGCCTCTTTGTATTGAATTCTCCAGTCAAGATCGCCGCGGTCAAGGCCGAGGATCAGCATTTCCGCTGTGGCGATATTCGTTGCGATCGGAATGGTATACTGGTCGCAGCACTTCATGATCTTCACGACGTCCGGCTCTCTCGGATCAATGATTGCCGGATTATAAAAGAAAATGACCATATCCATATCATTTCTTTCGATCATTTCCGTGAACTGCTTGTCACCGCCGAGGCTTCCTGCGAGAAACTTATGGATGTGAAGATTCGTTACCTCTTCGATTCTCCTTCCGGTTGTACCGGTCGCATAAATTTCGTGTTTGGCAAGAATTCCCTTGTACGCGATGCAGAAATCTTCGATCAGACTTTTCTTGCTGTTGTGTGCGATTATTCCAATGTTCATGCGATGTGATGCTCCCTTTCCTGCACTGCCTGCTTATCTGTCAGCGGCACAGGAACTGCGAAGAGTGAAGTGCCGCGGGGACGTATGATTATCGTTGTGCTGATACAGCACGGGCATTTACTGATCACATTATAACAAATGCACAAACATTTCGCAACCAAAAACGGTTTGATTATAGATTTTTACTACAAAAAAGAGACTTCCGTGCGGCTGGCTGCTGCGGAAGCCTCTCACAGGTTTCATTTGCGTTCTGAAAAAATTCAGATGTCGAAGCTGCCGATCTCTTCGCCGTCGTTGAGTACGTAGTAAGCTTTGTTCTCTTCCGGCTTTACATATACCTTGATTTCCTTAAGAGCCGCTTCGGCCTTTCCGGCTGCCTTCCAGGCGTCGGCTGCGCGGTCAACGAGCTCGCTGTAAGGGATCTCTTTTCCGAGGTACTGGAGAACAACGGTCTCATTTGTCTCTGCAACGTGCGCTTCCTTTGCGGCTGCGGCTGCCTTTTCCGCTTCCTTTTTGACTGTGGAAGCTGCTTTCCTGACGGCGGTCTTAGCAGCTGCGGCTGCCTTGTGAGCTGCGGGCTTTACTGCCCTGGAGGGCTTCTTCGCCGCGTTCTTTGCGGCTGCGGCTGTCTTCTTTTCTGCTGTCTTTATATCGGCTGCCGTCTTCTCTCCTGCCGTTTTGATATCAGCGGCGGCCTTCTTCTCCGCTGTTTTGATATCGGCAGCTGCTTTCTTCTCTGCTGTTTTGAGTTCTGCTGCCGCCTTCTTCTCTGTGGTCTTGAGATCATCCGCTTTCTTCTTCTCAGCGGTCTTGATGTCAGCGGCTGTCTTTCTGACTTCTGCTGCCGCCTGCTCAACCTTATGCTCCACCTTCTCGGCTTTTTTCTCAACCTTTGCCGCTACTTTTTCAACTACACTTTCTTTCGCTGCTTCCGGTGTCTTCTTCATGTCGGTCTTAACTACAGCAGCTGTCTTCTTAGCCTCTGCCATTTTCTCTCCTCCATAATGACTCAACTGATAATTGTGAAATAATACAATGGTCAAATATGATTCTTTTCTATATTATTCTTTTTCCAATTGTTTTTCAAGAATACCGAAAAAAATCAGCGATTCAGAGATAACGCTGACGGAATAAAACGCTTCGGCCGGCATTTCGTACAAGGGATCGCACGGATATTTCTGTAATTTCATAGAATGTTCGCAACTATTCGGAACCTGAATCTCGAGAACCTGCGGTTTCGGAGCGGCTCATGTACTGATCCAGTGCTTTTCTCAGCTCCCGGTTCTGCGGCAGCGCAAGCTCCGGATCCATGGAGAGCAGATCGTTTGCCGCCTGGGATGCAGCCTTCAGAATATCGGCGTCACGGTAGATGTCCGCGATGCGGAAAACGGCGATGCCGCTCTGTCGTACGCCGAAGAGATCTCCCGGTCCTCGGAGCTTCAGGTCCTGTTCCGCGATGTAGAATCCGTCGTTGGATTCATTGAGGATTTCCAGTCTCTTCGAGGTTTCTTTTTTTCCGTCTCCCTGCATGAAGATGCAGTAGGACTGGGCGCTTCCCCGGCCTACCCGGCCGCGGAGCTGGTGAAGCTGGGCGAGTCCGAACCGTTCCGCGTTCTCGATCATCATGACAGTGGCGTTCGGCATGTTGACGCCGACCTCAACGACCGTGGTGGAGACGAGTATCTGTATTTCGTTGGCGGCGAAGGCGCTCATGATCTCCTGCTTCTGCTGCGGCTTCATCTGTCCGTGAAGCGCCTCAATGCGGACAGACGGGTCAAAACGCTTTCGAATCGTCTGGCAGTATTCGGTGACATTTTCACAGGGGATTTCTTCGTTGGGCTCGACCATAGGGCAGATAATGTAGATCTGATGACCGTCCGCGATCTGCTTCTCCATGAAGCGGTAGGCGGTCTCGCGGTAGGAGGTTCCGACCACGCAGTTCCGGATAGGCAGACGATTGCTCGGCATATCGTCAAGAACGGAGATGTCGAGATCTCCGTACAGGATCATTGCCAGGGTGCGGGGAATGGGCGTTGCGCTCATGACGAGGACGTTCGGCGGATCTCCTTTTTCGGCGAGCGTCATCCGCTGCCGTACACCGAAGCGATGCTGTTCGTCTGTGATGACGAGGCCGAGCTTCGAATAGGTCACGGCCTCCTGGATCAGCGCGTGGGTGCCGACGATCATTTTTGCTTCGCCGGAAGCGATTTTCTCATAGATTTCGCGTTTTTCCTTCGCCGTACAGCTTCCGCGCAGAAGAACGGGGCAGGCGTCACGGATGCCGCTTTGCTCAAGAAGCGCGGTAAGAGATGCGTAGTGCTGTTCAGCGAGAACCTCCGTCGGGACCATGATCGCGCTTTGGAAGCCGTTTTCGAATGCCATGATCATGGCGAGAAAGGCAAGAATGGTCTTGCCGCTGCCCACGTCTCCCTGAATCAGCCGGTTCATCAGCCGATCGGAGGCAAGATCCTTTTCCAGTTCATTCCACACCCGCTGCTGCGCGCGGGTGAGACGGTACGGGAGAGCATCGATGACTTCCTCTGTTTTCCAGACTGTTTTCATCGGAAAATGATTGGCGCTGTTCTGGTTCCGGTCCTTCAGGCGGGCGATTCCCAGGAGGAAGAAAAAGAACTCGTCAAAGCTGAGGCGGTTTCGGGCGGACAGGAGATTCTCACGGGAATCCGGGAAATGAATCTGGTCGAGTGCAAAATTGATCTCCGCGAGGCCGAGAGGCTCCCGGATCTCCTCCGGAAGGATTTCGGGAATGCGGCTGCGGCTCTGTATCAGCTGCGTCACAGCCTTTCGGACAGCCTGGTTTGTGAGACCTTTTGTCAGCGCGTAGACGGGAAGAAGCTGTCCCCGCAGGTTATCGTAGGCTGCGGGGGTGAAGAGCTCGGGGTGTTCCATGATCCGCCGGCCGCCCTTTTCTATGACGGGACCCCGGAAGACATAGAGCATGCCCGGCTTCAGGGCAGAGACAAGAAACGGCATGTGGAACCAGTTTACCTGAAGCGACCCGGTTTCGTCCGTCAGAGTGACCATGGTGATAGAGTTTCCTCCGAAGCTTCGGACGGAGGGCTTTCTGACAATCCGTCCGATCACGGCATTTTTCCGGCCGGGGATCGCACTGCCGGCGGATACGGGTTCCTCGTAGGCGTCATATTCGCGCGGATAATAACGGATCAGGTCATCTGTGGTAAAAATTCCGGCCCGGTTGAACAGGATTTCGGATTTTTCGCCGATCCCTTTCAGATTCCGGATAGAATCAGGCGGTATCTTTCTGGAAGGCACAGAATTTCCTCCTTTTATTTATTATAGAGAAAGCTGCCTTACCGGCCGATTCGGCCGGGCGGCAGCTTCGAATATTTACGCGAACAGCACCCCGGACGCAAAGTATTCGTGTGGGGCGAGCGTCGCGATAGCGAGATAAAACCCGTGAAGCGCGTTTTATCTCGTTTGTAACGATTCGGCACATCGTAATTCCAAACGGAAAAAGACCGCCGTCGGGCTGGTGTCCGCTGAAAACGAGATCACAATGCGCGGCTGGTTATTCCACCGAAAGTATACAATAGTAGACTGGCTGTCCGCCGTTGTTTACCTCCACGTCTACATCCGGGAACTTTTCGGTGATCTTCTGCGCCAGACGGTTGGCATTCTCTTCCGAATATTCCTTTCCGAAGTAAATGCTGATCAGCTCTGCGCCATCGAACATCATCTTCTCAACCGAAGCAAGGGCGGTTTCATCGATATCCCTGCCTACCGAGAGAATGCCGTCGTCTCCGACCGCCATGATGTCTCCCTGGTGGATTTCGACGCTGTCAATGGTCGTGTCGCGGATCGCATAGGTTACTTCTGACGTGTGTACGTTCGCGATGGCGTCCATCATCGCCGCCTGGTTCGCCTCCACGTTCTGCGCGGCATCATATCCGAGCAGAGCGGTGATTCCCTGCGGGATGGTCCTGGACGGGATTACGATGATGTTCTTCTCGCGGACAAGATCCTGCGCCTGGCGGGCTGCCATGATAATGTTCTTGTTGTTCGGGAACAGGAAGATGTTCTCGGCATTGACCTGATCGATGGCATCCAGTACATCCTCGGTGCTCGGGTTCATGGTCTGTCCGCCCTTGATGATGTAATCGGCGCCAAGACCGCGGAAAATTTCCTCGAAGCCGTCGCCTGCGCAGACCTCGATAAAGCCGACCGGCTTTGCGGGACTGGTCTTCCGGAGAAGCTCGTCCGCCTGATCCCTGGCAGCTTTGGCCGGATTCTTGATCAGCTTCTCGTGGTGCTCCACAAGAAGATTGTCGATGCTGATGGAGGTAAGCCGTCCCAGTGTCAGCGCCCTGGAGAGTACCTGACCGGGATCGTTCGTATGCACGTGGACCTTCAGGTCTCTGGCATCGGGAATCATTACGACCTGCTCGCCGTTTGAGACGAGGAAGGTGCGAAGCTCGTCAATCTGTGCCTGGGGTAGCGATTTCTGGCTGTTGATGATGAATTCGGCGCTGTAGATGAAACGGGGCTTTTCGGGTGCCTTCTCCTCAGGGGTTTCCTCCTCCGGCGCCGGCGCTTCCTTTGCCTTCCCGAGATCCGGGTCGACCTCCTTGCCCATCAGGCCGTCGTATGCGCCCTCCAGGATGGTGACAAGACCCTGACCGCCGGAATCCACGACACCCGCCTCCTTGAGAACCGGGAGCATCTCTGGGGTTTTGGCCAGGACCTCATTGCCGTAGTCGATGATATTCTTGATATAGACATCCAGCGTCATCTGGGCATCCACAAGCTTGCGCGCGATCTCGGCCATTCCCTTCGCGACGGTGAGGATGGTGCCCTCCTTCGGCTTGATGACCGCCTTATAGGCGGTCTCTACTGCCTTTTCACAGGCGTCCGCGATCATCGGGATGTCGATTTCATCAGAGCCTTTCACCACCTTGGTGAACCCGCGGAAAAGCTGGGAAAGGATGACGCCGGAATTCCCGCGCGCGCCCCGCAGGGAGCCGGAGGAAATGGCCTTCGCCAGATCCTTCATATTCATGCTGTCAATATCCTGCACCATATGAACCGCGGACATGATGGTCATTGTCATGTTCGTTCCGGTGTCGCCGTCCGGTACCGGGAATACGTTCAATTCATTGATCCAATCCTTTTTGGCATCCAGATTCTGGGCGCCGGTCAAAAACATATGCGCCAGAAGACTGGCGTCAATTGTATTTTCAGCCAAAACAATATCCTCCTCAGATATCAGTCTATTACCCGTACGCCCTCTACGATAATGCGTACATGCTCAACCTTCATTCCGGTAAACTCTTCCAGCTGATATTTCACGCTGTCGATCAGATTCTGTGCTACCGTGGAGATACTCACACCATAGGCGATAATCACGTGGAACTCCAGGGAGATTTTATTATCGCTGATCATCACGTTAATGCCGTGCTTCAGGCTGTCCTTCTTCAGCAGACGGACGAGACCGTCCTTCATGTTGACGGCAGCCATTCCGACAATTCCGAAGCATTCTACGGCAACGCTGCCGGCATAGGTTGCGATGACATCGGGATTAATGACGACTTCACCGAATTCCGAATTAACGCGTCCTTTCATCTCCTGCTCCTTTCTATATATACAATTCTGACAATGCTGCAATCGGATTCAGGGCTCTTAATGTGTCCGGATGGCATCCGTTAGAACAGAAAAGCCCAGTTAAACAATCTTTAGTATACCGTAAACGGGTGGGATTGTGAAGGGAAAATGTGCGGCTAACGCCGCACACGAATACTTCGCATTCGGCTGCGGCTCACTGTTCGCGTAAAAAAAGAGACCCCGCTAGGCAGGGTCTCCCGGATGTTTCCTTCTTATGGAGTCGTGACTTCAGGCACGCTCTACGGCACCGCTTCTCAGGCAGCTGGTACAAACGTACATCTTCTTTGTACCCTGTGGTGTCTTTACACGTACAGCCTTAACGTTAGCTTTCCACATATGATTTGATCTTCTATGAGAATGGCTTACATTATTGCCAAAGTAAACAGCCTTATCGCAAATAGCACATTTTGCCATGATCACACCTCCTTAACCACAAACTCAAGCCGACTCTGATACAGCGGCTTACAACACTCAGCTATTGTATCAGAACGTCCCGTTCTTTGCAAGATCTTTTTTGAAGTTTCCGGCGGAATTTTCTTCGCCGCGGCAGAGATTATTCTGCCGCTGTGTCTGCGTTCGCGTCGGAAGCTGCGCCGCCGTCCCTGCCGACAGCTTCCCTGATCTTTGTTACGATGTCGGGAGCCATATCGATGATCTTGGAAACCGCGTCCTGGCTCTTCATGCTGATCAGCTTTGTGGTTCCGTCCTTTGCCACCATGAGTACAGCGGCCGGAACCATCTTGGCACCGGCAGCGCCGCCGCCGTTGTCCTTTGAATTGTTACTGAATGCACCGGCGCCCATTCCGAAGGAAACCTCCGAGAGAGGAATCATGATGCTGTCGCCAACCGGAACGGGCTGGCCGACAACCGCCTTCGTGGTCAGGAAATTATTCAGCCCCTTGAAAAGGGAGTCTACATTATTTTCGAAGCTGTTTTTCTTATCTGACATGATCTGTATTCCTCCTGTCTGTCCGATATCCTCTGAAAGCTTTGCAAGGCTGTGTTCTGCCTGTCTGTCATGTAACGGAACGATTCTCAGGCTGCTTTCGTCCTTCGGGATCTGCCGTCTTTTTTCTTTTATGACCGGTACTGCCGCCTTCTCCGCCGTTATCCGTCTGAGAGGGTTCTCTGCCGCGGATACGCCGCATCAGAACCCGGAATTCTTTGTTTGTCACAATTCTTAGGATTCGCACGAGAGGGACGATGAGAATGATGTGTCCCCGGAGATCCGCATCTCCCTCGAGAACCTTTTGCTGAAAATCCGGGCAGATCTGAAGACTGCCAGGTATCTTCGGGTAAAAAATTGCGAAGATACCGAGAATCTGTCCGGTCAGAGCCGGATCATCCGTGCCGAATTCGACGTACCCGTCAATCCTCCGCGGGAGAATATGATGGAGCAGCGCTCCGATCTGCTTCAGGGCCATTTCCTTGAAGCAGTAGAAGGATTCCGATTCCAGGTAATCGATCCAGCCGGCAATGGAGGCGAGGATGCGGCGGACCTTCTGAAGAGCTTCTCCTGCGGAGGTAAAGAACCGGTGAAGCGCTTTCCGGATTCGCCGGAACAGACTGCTGATTCGTGCACCGAAACGCGCGAATAGTCCCGGCCTCTCCCCTTCGGTCACCTCTACATCCAGTGTCCGGGCATTTTCCTCAGTTTCCCGGTCCGGCGTATATTTCCACTGACCGGGGGTTACTGTCGGACGCTTCTTCGCCGCGGACCAGGTCTCTCCCCTGGCCTCTGAGGCACTGTGGAATGTCTTCGCCCCGGTTCCGGGTGCGGCGGCCTTATCTTTGTGTTGTTTTCTTTTTTCTTTTATTCTGCCGATCAGCTTCCGAAGCGGAATCCCGAGAATCCGTGCTTCGCCGTCTGTGGTGTTCTTTCCGCCGCTTCGGCTGAAATGAAAGTCAGCGTGGAAAAAATGGAACAGCCACCATATTCTGGCGTCTGCGCGGATCTCCTCTCCGTGCTTTTTCAGATTCACCCGATAGAAAAAAGGTGTGAAAAGCAGGAGAAGGATGAGTATGAGAATGATCCCGACGATCCATAGCAGAACGATCCCGATCGTTGACAGAATGTGAAGAAAAACTGCCAGCATCCTTCCTCCTCTTTCTTTCTGTCCGTAAAAGCTGCTGCACTGACGCTGCGGTCCGCTTTTTTTCAGGAGATGTTTCTTCCTGACGGCCGCATTCCCGCGGCATCTGTCTGCCGCAGATATGATTTCATGTCACATGCTCCGGTTGCCTGAAACGTGTCATGGGCGATCTTGGCGATGACCTCGTAAGCCTCGCGCTTTCCGACTGCCAGACCGACGACCGGGGGAAGGGTGCGGAGAATGATATCGTTTCTGAGATATTTCGCCTCGATGATATCCAGCTGCTCCGCCTCGTTCAGCGGGTAGGTGATCAGAAACAGTCCGGGAAACCAGGCTCCCTTCCGGAGCGCGCGCCGGATTTTCTCTTCCTGCTCCGCTGCCTTTGCGCCAAAGTAAAGGCCGTCCGAGAGTTTTACTTTTGGGGTACCCATAATCCTGATTTCTTCATCTCCATGTAAGTGCTGTATCCTTTTTCAAGGATCTGGCGCTCATTCGTGAACTTGAGCAGATGATAGGCTTCGTGGTACTTGTAGTATCCGGAATCTATGAAATATTCCTCCCACTGCGGCTTGCTGTAATAGCTGCTGCCCATCATCAGATACCAGTGAACCTGCTTGTCCACTTCTCCTTCCGGAACCTCGAATGTATAGTGGCTCGTCCCGATATATTTCATGATCGTGGCCTTTGCGCCGGATTCTTCCCGGACCTCCCGAAGGGCGGTATCGGTGAATTCCTCTCCCTGTTCGACGGTACCCTTTGGTAGAACCCAGCCCTCATAACGGCCTTTGAAATTTTTGTACAGGACGAGGATCTTTCCCCGGAAGATGACGATTCCTCCGCAGCTTACCGCATTTATCATGTGCCTAATCCTCCCATAATTATGATAAGTATACGACAGTTGAACGCCGTTCGCAAGGAAGGATGTAAAACGCTCCGGCAGGCAGAGGTGCCGGGGCTGCTGTTCACGGGATATCTGAAAGGCAGGGATTTCACAGCTGGCAATGCTCAGGCAAAGGTGCTGTGAAATCCTTGCCTGAGCATTGCAGATGTGCGTAAACAGTAACGTACCGGGAAAGCGCCGTCCGGTCAGCTTCCGCTTCCGAAATAGGTGGCGAACACCTGACGGACGACATTGATGGCAGGCGCGGTTCCGTCTCCGCCGTTTTCGACGATGGCGCAGACGACGATATCATTGTTTCCGGTGTTGGAGAAACCGACGAACCAGGAGTGGGAGTCTCCCGCACTGTTGTACTCGGCGGTTCCGGTTTTTCCGACGATGTTATAAGGAAGATCCGCGATTGCGGTTCCGGTTCCGCTCTGAACGACGCCTCTCATCGCTTCCTTCAGATTTGCCGCCTGTCCCGCGTCCATGACCTGTCTGAGCGTGGAGGTTTCGGTAGTCTTTATGGTTCTGCCCTCCGCTGTCACGACACTCTTCACAAAATATGGCTTCAGCATCACGCCGTTGTTCGCGACCGCCTGTCCGATCATGCACATCTGAAGCGGCGTGACCTGCGTGTCGCCCTGTCCGATCGCGGTCTGCATGGTCAGCTGATCCGGAGTGTCGGAGTCCAGCGTGAAGGTGCTTGTGGTGACATCGAGGTCGGTATCGATGGCCTGATTGAGGCCGAAGTCTTCGGCTGTCTGCCGGAAGGTGGATTTGTCGATATTGTTCTGGCTCATGTAGGCAAAGGCGCAGTTGCAGGAATTTGCGAATGCGCTGGCGAAGGTCTCCTGCCCGTGCGCCTCATAGTTGTAGCAGTGTATCGTAAAGCCGGCGTTTTCGTAGGTTCCGGTGCAGTTGTAGGAAAAATTGTCAAAGCTGCCGTTCTGCCGGAGGTACGCGAGCGCGGTCACGATCTTGAACGTGGAGCCCGGCGGGTAGAGACCCTGGGTCGCGCGGTTCAGAAAAATGCCGTTGTCGGAATTGGTCAGCGTGTCCCAGTTCTCCTCGACGGTATTCGGATCGTAAGTCGGACTGCTGTAGTCCACCAGAACACTTCCGGTATCGACATCCATTGCGATTACGGCACCCGCATTGTCCCCCATTGCCGCGGCAGCTGCCTGCTGCAGCGCGACATTAAAGGTTGTGACGATGTTGTCGCCGGCCTTTTTCTGTTCGTTCAGATCATTTTCCATCTGCGAGACAATGCTGGAGTGAGACTGGATCAGGTCGTTGTTGCGGCTCGATTCCAGTCCGCTTCCGCCGTAGACGGAATATCCCACTGCCTGTGCAAACAGGGAGCCGTAGGGATAGACCCGGGTCTCCGTGCCGTCCTCGGCCGTGTCGGTTCTGGCAAGGGCGGTTGAGCCGTCGTCCGCAAGGATGGATCCGCGGACAATCTCCTGCGCCGCTTCCTCCTGCCGTTTGTTGTACGGACTGTTTAGCAGCGTTTCGCTGTCGTTGATCTGAAAATATACCATGTAGACGATCAGAGACGCGAACAGCGCGAGGGAGACGAAGGACACGATCCGGTACGGCCTAATGATTGCGGAGCGCGAGATCTTCTTTTGTCTGCTCTTCGATCTTTCGTTCGAGGTCTCCGGTGTCCTGCCGTACCTGTCCGGACTGTTCCTTCGGTCTGTACTGCTGCTGTCTGTACTGCTGTTCCGGTCTGTACGGCTGCTCCGGCCGGTACTGCTGCGGCCGGAAGCCCTGTTCCCGGTTCTGCGGCTGTCTCTGGAGCTGTCTGTTTCTCCGTATCCTCTCTCGTCTTTCTTCCTCAAGTTCTTCGTCCTCGTCCTTTCTCATGATGTACAGTCCCTGGATGATGGATATCATGGCGATTGTGCACATCAGTGAACTTCCTCCGTAGCTGACCAGCGGAAGGGTGATGCCTGTCATCGGGATGAACTTTGTCGTACCGCCGACCGTCAGAAATACCTGAAAGGCATATTCCGTGCCGAACCCGATCGCGACCAGCTTGTAGAAGGGACGGTCGAGGCGAAGCGCGATGTTCACGATCAGCAGATACATTCCCATGCAGAGAAGAATCAGGCAGATGGAAAAAATAATCCCGAATTCTTCACAGATGGCGGCGAAGGTAAAATCCTCATATGCCAGGGGAATCATATCCGGATGGCCGTTGAACAGGCCGGTGCCGAACCACCCTCCCGCGCACACGCCGAAGAGTGCCTGAATGATCTGGTATCCGGTGCCCTCATAGTCGGAAAAAGGATCTTTCCAGACCTGTACACGGACCCGGACATGTTCAAAGCGGCGGTAGGCCACGATGCACGCGCCCGCCATGCCGCCGAGTCCCAGGGCGACATAGCCCGGATTTCTGGTGGCGACATATACCATGACGATGTATGCGACAAAATATACAAGCGCGGCGCCAAGATCGGCGGACAGCGCCAGAATTCCGACATGGACCGCAACTACGATTGTGGTAATGACGACCTGTTTGAAATCGGTGCGCTCCTGGAGCATGCCTGCCATGTAGAGCACGACGCTGATCTTTACAAATTCGGAAAACTGGAAGGAAATGCCCCCGATGTTCAGGTTGAGGTTGGCACCGCCGGTAACCCTGCCGAGTGCCAGAACCGCGCCGAGCAGCAGAATGCCGACAATGCCGTAGAGCCAGGTGAGCTTCGAAACCCAGCGGACCTTCCGGATGAAGACGGGAATGATGAAGCAGATCATCGTGGCAAAGGCGGCGATGATAAACTGCTTTCTGGCATTATCGATTCCGAGTCTGGACTGCATGACAAGTCCGACGGACAGGATCATGCACATAGTGTTCAGAAGAATCAGGGAGGCCTTCCGGTATATGATCCGATACAGAATCTGCACCACAAGGATATATCCGATCACGCAGATCAGCATGAGAATCATGTAGGGTTCCTCCGACTGGAGGTACATGACAACGTAGCTTACGGTGTTGAAGAGAACCATGAGCCAGATCTGATTTCTCATGATCCGGCGCCTCGCCTCATCCGATTTCCTCTTCAGGACCATGAAGGTTTCCAGCGTGAAAAAAATCATGATCAGAAGAAGAACATATTTCGATATCTGTACTAATATTTTTACCATGGAACGGACACCTCATGTCGTGGTGGTCTATCTGCCTTATGTCATCCATTATCCATTCATTGCTGTTGTTCACCGCTCGGCTCTTTATTGCAGGGATTTTACTGCACCTTTACTGTTTCGGCAGTGCGTGAACGGCAGCCATTCATTCTACTCCGCGGCGGAAATGTCCGCGTGTGGTTTCCGGCTCCGGAACATCGCGCCGCTCGAGAAAGGCGGCTGCGATCTCTGCGGCGAGCGGACCGCTTTCGTCGGTGAACTGCAGGCGGAAGGATCGAAAATGCAGTCTGTCAAGCGGGGATACGGAATTCCTGCTGTCGGTCATATGCTCTCTGAGGAGCGACGTCGGCAGGCTGTTGTAGATGATATTGTAGCAGGAGGTACAGTGACATTCCGCCGGGAACCGGGCGCCCTTTCTGTCCTTCAGAACGAGGCGTGCATCGGAACGGGTACAGCGGTCCATTGTCTTCTTCAGACAGTGCGCGGACAGCATCATCGGCGCACGGCCGTAGACAATGAGCTCGCTGGTCCGGTTTTCTCTCCGGAGAAGCTCCCGGTAATTGAGCTCGAGGGAGGCTGTGTTCCGGGAATATCCGCGGCGGGCCAGGAAATTCTCCGCTCTCGTATTCATCGTGTAGATTCCGGCGTCTATCTCTGTATATCCGGCAAGTCCCAGAAAACGGAGAAGGCCAAGCTCTTCCAGGTTCCGCGCCAGTATGGCGCAGGAGTCCGGGGCCGGGGATTCGGGAAACAGGGACATATAGTCATGAACCAGAGAGGTAAGCGCCGCCTCGCTGTCTCTGCGCATCACATAGGGAAGCATCAGATAAGCGGATTTTCCGGATTTCCGTATCTGCTCCACCGCATCCGGCAGGGATTCGGAACGGGAATTCTTCGCGGTAAACATTTCGGCATCGAGCCAGATTGCGGAGAGGCCCTCAACGTCAAGCAAAGACCGGAGCTGCCCGATGGTATTGACGGACGCCGTGCAGAAGGGCTTCGTGTCACAGTCGGGATCGGAAGATGCGGAAACAGGAGCGAAGTCGGCTTCCGCCGGAGCTTTGCAGATCGGTCCTGCAGAAGCAGAATCGGCGCGGAACGCATCCTGTGAAGCATCGGCGGCAGACGGAACGCTGCGGCGGTACTTTTCACGAATCTTTTCGGAGAGCGCCGCGAATCCCTCTCTTCGCAGCTCGTTTAACAGCTGCATCGGGACGAAGAGGTTCTCCTCCGCATCAAGCTGAAGCGTCTGAAAATAGAAGGCGCTGTTCCCGGTCTTGTTCATCTGCGCGAGAATCCGGTCCTCTGTGACCGGGCGGTTTTCCGCCTTCTGCACCCCGTCTTTCCGAAGACAGACATGGATGGCACCGGTTTTCCCGGGGACAGATTCTCTAAATAAGTCCGGGCTGTCCTGGAGATAGGGCGACTGATTCGCGGACCAGAACAGATCCAGAACAGCGCCGCCTGATACGGTGAGCGCCAGCCTTGCGGCTACGGGGCTTTGCAGCTTACGTGCAGCTTCCCGGGTATTGAGATCTGCCCGGATCTGTTCGGTCAGCTCCTGCGCAGCCTTCTGCCGGACATCACTGAGCTTTTCATTTCTGAGGGCGATCATATCCCTGCCGTTTCGCTCCAGATAACAGCCCTGGTGGAAACCGTCGCGGTTGAAAAGATTCCATAGAAATTCCAGATCCTCACTCTCCACGCGGTAATGCTCCGGGTCCGCGAGGAAACGGTCAATGTACTTGCGGTAGATCCGCACGACACCGGCGGTATATTCCGGCTTTTTCATGCGTCCCTCTATTTTAAAGGAAGAAATGCCTGCGCGGATCAGCTCCGGAAGGATCTCCACCGTGTTCATATCCTTCATATTCAGCGGATATCTGGTGTTCCTTCCGGTGAGAAGACGCCCGTCCTCATAGACATCGAAGGGAAGGCGGCATACACCGGCGCATCTGCCCCGGTTGCCGCTGCGGCCTCCGATGAGGCTGCTCATCAGGCACTGACCGGAATAGCTGTAGCACATGGCTCCGTGGATGAAGCTTTCGATCTCCAGACCGGTTCTGTCATGAATGAGGCGGATTTCTTCGAGAGAAAGCTCCCGCGCGGGAACGATCCTGGACATGCCGATTTCCTTCATGAACGCGGCGCCGTGGACGCCGGTCACAGACATCTGGGTGCTGGCGTGGAGAGGCAGATCCGGAAAAACCTGCTGAAACAGGTCGATCACGCCGAAATCCTGCACGATGACGCCGTCCAGCCCCTCCCTCACATAGGGATTCATAAAGGTTTCCAGATCCTTTTCCATCTCGGAATCCTTGACCAGGGTGTTGACAGTCATGTACAGCTTTTTTCCGAGCCTGTGGGAGAGATCAATAGCCTCGCAGAGCTCGGCTTCTCCGGGATTGTCGGCATAGGCTCGCGCGCCGAACCGGCTGCCGCCGATATACACGGCGTCGGCGCCCGCGATATAGGCGGCTTTCAGAGCTTCAATGGATCCGGCAGGAGCCAGAAGCTCTGTCTGGAATGCAGGTCTGCCTGCTCTCCCCGCTTTCGGCTCTCTGGAACTTTTCTCTGCTTCCGTTCGCTTATTTGCGGCCGCTGTCATTGTTCCTGCTTTCACGAAGTCTTGCATTTTCCTTCTTCAGCCTTTCAATTTCCATCTGCGCCGCCACGAGGTCGTGCTTGATGTCATAGGCACTCTGATCCTTGTTCTCGAGATCCTGCTCCATGGAATCCACCTGGGATTTTGCCTTGAAGTAGTCGTCCGCAATGTTGAACTCGAGAAGCATGGATTTCGTGTCCTGCGTCAGGCGTCCGTAGCCGCTGATGGAGCTGAGCTCGGCAATCTTGTTGTTGAGATAGAAAGCAACCCTCTGCAGGTACTCTTCACTTTCATAGCCGGACAGGGTAATTGCCTTTCCGTCAATCAGAACCTTTACTGAATGTTTTTCCGCCATAAGTTTATCCCTCTGTTTGATATTATAATGTATAAGCGCTTCTTCCTGTTTGCCGCCTATTCTTCCGGCATATCTATCCCGAGATGGTGGTAGGCAAGCTCGGTCGCTACTCTTCCGCTGTGGGTCCGGTTCAGAAAGCCGTTCTTGATCAGATACGGTTCGTAGACATCCTCAATGGTGCCGGAATCCTCGCCGATGGCAGCGGCGAGCGTATCCAGCCCTACCGGCCCGCCCCTGAACTTGTCGATAATCGTCATCAGCAGCTTCCGGTCGGTGCGGTCCAGTCCGTACCGGTCCACTTCCAGAAGGTTCAGCGCCATGTTCGCAACATCTGCGGTGATTCTTCCGTCATACTGCACCATCGCAAAGTCCCGCACCCGCTTCAGAAGGCGGTTAGCAATCCGCGGGGTTCCCCGCGACCGTCTGGCAAGCTCGTGCGCACCCGCATCGTCGATCTCTACATTCAGAATCCGTGAGGAGTGAATGATGATCTCGCTGAGCTCCTCTACGGTATAGAATTCCATATGCTGAATCACGCCGAAGCGGTCCCTCAGGGGTGCGGTCAGAAGTCCTGCCCTTGTCGTGGCACCTACAAGGGTGAATTTCGGGAGATCGAGCCTTATCGATCGCGCGGAGGATCCCTTGCCGATCATAATGTCGATGGCGTAATCCTCCATGGCCGGATAGAGGACCTCCTCCACCTGCCGGTTCAGACGGTGAATCTCGTCGACGAACAGAATGTCGCCCTCCTGGAGATTGTTCAGAATGGCCGCCATCTCTCCGGGCTTTTCAATGGCCGGGCCGGAGGTCACCTTCATATGCGTGCCCATCTCATTGGCGATGATGCCTGCGAGGGTGGTCTTCCCGAGACCGGGCGGGCCGTAGAACAGGACATGGTCCAGAACATCGCCTCTCTGCCGGGCAGCCTGTATATAAATCCGAAGATTCTTTTTGGCCTTTTCCTGGCCGATATATTCATCGAGGCTCTGGGGGCGGAGACTTTTCTCTACCGGTTCATCCTCCTGCCGCGCCTCGGTCTGTATGATTCGTTTTTCCATATATACCTGTATGATGTGTTACACTGCATATTGCATAAGCAGCGTCAGAATAAAAATTTCAGTGCCGCCTTGAGGATGGCTTCGGAGTCCATGCTTTCATCCGTTGCCGCCTTCCGGACAGCCTGCAGAGCCTCGGATCCCGAGTAGCCGAGAGCGACAAGCGCCTGTACGGCATCATCGGCGGCGCCGGACTGTCCTCCGGAGCCTGCGGGTGCCGCGCTGTCCGCGTTCTCTCCGTGGGCGAGTTTCTTTTCAAACGCTTCATCCAGACGGAACTTATCCTTCAGCTCCAGAATCAGCTTCTGGGCGGTTTTCTTGCCAATGCCGGGCGCCTTTGCGATCGCGGCGGCATCATCCGCGAGCACCGCGAAGCGGAGACTGTCCGCCGTCATGGAGGAAAGAACGCCCAGAGCGCCCTTCGGTCCGATGCCGCTGACATTGAGCAGGAGCCGGAAGACCTCGAGGTCATCTTTTGTGAAAAAACCGTAGAGTGTCACTGCATCCTCACGGACGGCCATGTACGTGTACAGCTTTACATCATCTCCCGTGCGGAGATCCCGGTCGATCAGAGCCGCCGGAACATAGACGATCCAGCCGATCCCGTTATTGTCTATGACGACAAAATCCGGCCCTGTTTCTTCAATTGTGCCTTTCAAAAATCCAATCATGCACGTGAGCCTTTCAAAAATTAAATCATGCGCGTGTGCCGTGTCTGCCGGAGACTGACGGTACAGACTGACCCATATTGGATTCATATTACCACGAAACGGAGGATTTTGTAAACCGTCCCGGAACCTTGCCGGCGGAAGGCGTGAAAGCTATGCTGCTGTTCAGGGGATATCTGAAATCCTTGCTGGTCAGTTGTGCGCGAACAGTAACAAAGCTATAATGAGAGAAAAACCGCACACGACGATAATCACAATGAGAAAAACTGCGCAGGGAGGCAAAACGATGCGGAAGAGACAGGAAACGGCGGACAGGCATCTGACAGATAAGATCCGGGAGTATTTTCCGGAAGATGATGCGGTCCTGTTCGATATCGAAACAACGGGGCTTTCCTGGAAAAGCTCCCACGTATATCTGATCGGAGTTCTGTACTGCTCCGGCGGCGAGTGGAGGATGGCTCAGTGGTTCCTGGACAGGCCGTCGGAGGAGAAAAATCTTCTGCAGATGTTCGGGGATTTTCTGCTTGGGCTGCAGAAAGGAAGAAGCGGAAATTCGGAAGGCGCGGAAGATTCCGAGAATGCCCGAGATGCTGAGGATGCCGGGAATTCCGGAGGCGTGCGGCTTCTGCACTTTAACGGCAATCTGTTTGATCTGCCGTATATTCGGCATAAATGTGAATTTTACGGACTGCCGGACCCGTTTGAGGGAATGAAAAGCGTTGATATCTACCGGGAAGTGCGGCCTTTTCAGAAGCTTCTCGGATTGCCTTCCATGAAACAGAAGGATGTGGAGCAGTTTCTTGGAATCGAACGAGAGGACCGCTATAGCGGCGGCGATCTGATTCCGGTCTACCGCCGGTATCTGGAGAGCCGGGACGAGGAGCTGCTGAATCTGCTTTTTCTTCACAATCATGATGACGTCGCCGGAATGGCTGATATTCTGCCGGCGCTCTCCTATCCGCTCTTTTTTGGCGGGGGGTTCCGTCTGTCGGGAGAGGCGGAAATGATCTCCGGGGAGAATTCCCCCGAACGGCAGATGATGCGGCTGCACGCAGAGGCGGACCACGCCTTTCCGGTTCCGGCTTCGATGACCGGAAAGGAAGAAGGAGCGGCCCTTCAACTGGGATGCGGCGGAGATTCCCGGGGCGCGGATCTTCTTGTCGATGCCAGAAAAACAGAAATGAAACATTTCTTTGCCGATTACAGGAATTACTTCTATCTGCCGGATGAGGACCGGGCAATTCATCGGGACGTCGCGATATTCGTAGATCCGGAGCACCGGGAAAAAGCCAGGGCGGCGACCTGCTATCAGAAGGCGTGTGGCACCTTTCTGCCGCAGCTTTCCGGTCAGATAGAGCCGGTCTTTTACACGGATTATAAGGCAAAGCCCGCATACTTCCGATGGGAGGATCTCCAGCAGAAGCTGGACGGAAGTGAGGAGACGGAGGATGCGGTTCTGCATCAGTATCTGCTGGATTATCTGGGCGCTTTCCGCAGGTCCGCGCGCTGAGAAAGCAGCGGACCTTTCACGGATATCAATGTCTGGCGCCGTCTTTAAAGTTTTTCTTCAATGATCTGCAGATGCATCTGCCTTTTCTTCCATAAAGTCAAGATCATAGCCGGGGAAACGGGACATTAATCCTCGAATCTTTGTTTTAACTTTTCCTGTATCTGACCGATCACTTTGAGATACGCTTCATCCGGTTTTCCGGTCGGATCTTCCAGTCTCCAGTCATCATCAAATTCTCTTCCGATGTAGGGGCATTTCACGCCGCAGCCCATGGATATGGCTATGTCCGGAGCCGGAATGTCCCGAACCGTCTTCGAATACTGCGCGCTCATATCGATGTCGAATTGTTCTTTCATGATGCGCACTGCATTCCGGTCAATCTGCTCCTGCGGAACGGAACCCGCCGAATAGAATTTATATCCATTGTATCCGGCATGCCGGGCCAGCGCTTCCGCCATGTGGCTGCGGCAGGCGTTGTGCGTACAGATGAATGCCACAATTTTATCTGCCATCTGCGAACCAGCCTTTCGTCTTATTGGCGATTTTCACCAGCGTGAGCATCACCGGCACCTCCGTCAGAACGCCGACCGTTGTCGCCAATGCCGCAGGACTTGTGGTCCCGAACAGGGCGATCGCGACGGCGACGGCCAGCTCAAAGAAATTCGACGCACCGATCATGCCGGCGGGCGCCGCGATTTCAAACGGCAGGCGGATTACTCTGCACGCCCCGTAGGCAATGAAGAAAACCACAAAGGTCTGAATGATCAGCGGCACTGCAATCAGCACAATGTGCAGCGGATTACTGAGGATAACCTCCGCCTGTGAACTGAAGATGATCACCAGTGTCAGAAGAAGGCCCGCCGTCGTAGCATTATCAAATTTGTGGACAAACACATTCTCCAGATAGTCTTTTCCCTTCCTTTTTGTCACTGCAATACGAGTGATCACACCTCCCGCCAGCGGAATCACTACAAAGAGAAAGATGCTGACGAACAGCGTGCCATAGGGTACAGACACTTTGGAGACATCCAGCAGGAACTTCACGATCGGCACAAAGGCGATCAGAATGATCAGGTCATTTGTCGCTACCTGCACCACCGTATACGCCGGATTGCCGTTCACCAGCGTGCTCCAGACAAACACCATCGCCGTACAGGGAGCCGCTCCTAGAAGCACGGCACCTGCCAGGTACTGTGTCGCCAGATCCGGTGTAATGAAATTTTTAAATATCACAAAGAGAAAAAGCCAGGCAAATCCATACATCGTAAACGGCTTGATCAGCCAGTTGACAATCCATGTGACGAAGAGGCCCTTGGGATTTTTCCCGACTTCCTTCACGCTTTGAAAATCCACTTTGATCATCATCGGATAGATCATGATCCAGATCAGAACGGCAATCGGTATGGATATGCCGGAAATTTCCATCCGTCCCAGCGACTCCGGCACGACCGGTATGAAATGGCCGATCAGAATGCCAAAACCCATGCAGAGCAGAACCCATACCGTCAGATATTTTTGAAAAAAGCTGATTCCAGCCTGTTGTTTTGTTTCCATGGCGGTCATCCTTTCCGTCGCTTGATGCGATGCCGATTTTTCTCAACAGTTCCTGAATTCATTCCGAGAATCTTATTCTGAGTAAAGCGCCATATCATCGGCAGTCACACTTTCCATCGGTACAGCCGGTTGTTCTCTCGCAGTCCAGTGCGCCAATAAAACGCTGGAAATCCCGCAGGGTTTCACAGTTCAGGGAATAAAAACTCCATTTCCCCTCTTTCCGGACATTCACCAGCCCACTGCCGCAGAGAATCTTCATGTGATGCGATAATGTTGGCTGTGTAATATTAAACTCCTCAAGAATCACACAGGCACACTTCTCACATCCGGAGAGCAGCTGCACGATCTTCAGCCGGTTCGGATCTCCGAGAGCCTTGCAGATAGACGAAACAGTTTCAGCGTCCATGATGAACACCTCTCTTTCAAACATTGATACTCATCTATGCATAAGAATACTGCAATACATTGATGTTTGTCAATGCGTTTTTCGATATGTTCAAGATCTGAGGACGCCCGCATCTGCTGCAGAATATACCGCACTCCGCTTCCGGACAACCCGGTCAGTTCCTGCAGTCCTTTTTGTGTCACAGAAGGATTATCGGCAATAGCATTGCGGATCTTGTCTGTATTGTTCAATTCCGTTTCCGGGATTGCGTCTTGATTCATTACTTGGCTGATATTGTATGGCTTTTTGTTGGTTTCTTGGCTGGTTTTATTTGCTTCTTGGTCAGTTTTATCTGCTTCTTGGCTAGTATTAAAGGCTTCTTGGTCAGTGGCCGCATTCTGCTTACGATATAGATTGACGCGAAATCCAATCTCCATATCAATAAATTCCGGCTCCCGAAGACCATATTCCTTCATTTCCCGCATGATCAATTTACTCCGCCAAGATCGGATACACGATCATCTGCCCATAATCTTTTTAAACCCGCGGCTGTCCGATGCCACAAGAAGTTTCTGATAGATTCTCAGATCGCTGTCCTTGAACACGTTGAAGATTACTTTCTTCAGACAGCTGTCCGGATGCGCATCCAGCCATTCCTTCACAGTCTTGACCGCAATCTTCGCTGCTTTGTCCTGCGGGAACATGAATACGCCGGTCGAGATGCAGCAGAAGGCGATGTTCCGACAGCCATGCTCTGCCGCAAGGTCCAGACTGTTCCGATAACACGCAGCAAGCTGGTCTCTGTGCTCCTCTCTCAGATAGGGAAAAACGATGGGACCAACCACATGGACGATGTACTCTGCGGGAAGGTTGAATGCGGGACTGATCATCGGAATCGCCGTCGGCTGCTCATAGCCTTCGCCGTACGCCTTCCTCTTCTTCTTCATCTGGGCATTCATGAAATTTCGCAGCTGCACACCGGCATAGGTGTTTTCAACGTTGTCAATGCAGTTATGAAGCGGCTGGAAGCACCCGAGCATCTGGCTGTTGGCCGCATTGACGATCGCGTCGCACCGCAGGGTTGAGATGTCCCCCTGCCAGAGGACAAGCCGCGCATCGGAGGACACCGGTTCCAGATCTTTAACGTCCGTGATTCCCTTCTCTCTTGTCTCCTCCTGCAGGGCAGCATCCTGGACCTTAAGGAATTCTTCGGATACCGGTCCCGGAATACGCACGTTGCAGAGAGCGCGGAACAGATCAAATGCCTCTTTTGCGTCCTCCGGCACATCGAAGCCGGAATATTCCGGCATCTCCTGTTCCAAATACTGAATGAGATATGTGATTCTCTCCTTCTGATTCATTGCAAACTCCTCCCGTTTTTGTGTCATGAACAGTGGCTTCTGCAGCTATATCGCTGAAGGCAGGTGTCGGCTCAGATCTCCTGGAGGATCTCTCCGATATCCCCGTCAATGCACACGGATCTCTCCGCGATCCCCTCCGGGCAGTACGCCTCACCCTTGTTGATACAGGCATAGAAGGCCTTTGGATTCTCTTTCGTATACTGCCAGAAGTTAAATTTTATGATCGCGGGCGTGTTCATCCCAACTCCAAGTTCCAGATATAGAACGCGCAGCCCCTCATGCCGCCGCAGGAATTCCCGGTACCGCTCCGCCGCCTGATACCAGCCCTCGTCCTGCACAAAACTGTCGTCTACACGAAGGTTTGTAGTCATCAGCTTCCCGTCATCCGGACAGACGGGGATCCGATTGGAAGGGATCGTCATGCTGACATTGCCGCTTTCCGGAAGGAGCAGCTCACCTTTTTGTCCGATTTGCCAGCCTTCCGCCAGGAGCATCCCGCGTATACAATCGCAGTTATCATAAGTTTTATCCCGCGACGCCCCTTGCGGGTCACTGCTTTGAAAAAGCCCGTAATCGCCCTGCGTGTAATACAGACGTTTCCTGTCAAATCCGCTTCGCTGAAAGCAATGATCAACGTTCGTTGTCAGGACAAAATAATCCTTGTCCTTTACGAGCGCACGAAGCTTCTCGTAGAGATCTGACGGGATCGGCACATACCGATTGATCCAGATATACCGGCACCAGTATCCCCAGAATTCTTCCATGGTTCTGTACGGATAAAAGCCCCCGGAATACATATCCCGAAAACCGTATTTTCTCTCGAAGTCAGCAAAATATTCCTCAAAACGTTTTCCCGTATACGTATATCCAGCCGCAGTGGAAAGTCCGCTGCCGGCTCCGATGACAATGGCATCGGCATTTTTCAGCCTGTCCTTTAAAACAGTAATCTTATCTCCAAAACTTATTTCAGGGCCGCACGTCATGATTGTATTGGGATTGAAAAAATACATCAGTTTCTCCTCTCTTTCTCTGAGGCCATTCTGTTTAACTCCGGCCATATGGTCAGAAGCATTGCGCAAAAGCAGGTAATTCCCCCAACTACATTGGAGACCGGTTCCGCCATAAAAACACCGTCTGTCCGAAGATTTGCAATATGCGGAAGAAGATAGGTCAGCGGAACAACAAGGATAACTTTTCTGAACAAGCTGAAGAAAATTGCTCTTTTTTTCTTGTTCAGTGCCTTAAACACTGTTTGTCCGGTGTACTGAAGCCCCCCAGAATGGTTAATAGAATTGCTGATAACAGCAGCAGCCGAAATGCCGTATTTTGAATTTCCGCCGCCTTCTCTTTGTCTCCCTGACCCAAAGCCATGGAAAAAAGCGGGGCACCGCCCAGACCAAACATATTCGTAAACCCGGTAATGATAATTATGATTGGAAAACATAGGCCCACCGCACCAAGCGCCTGTGTGCCAACATGTGGAATCCTGCCGATATAAATTCGGTCTACAATACTATACAGGAGATTCAGAACCTGAGCGATGAGCATTGGCAATGCCGTCTTTAAAATATTCTGTGTGATATTTCCGTTTTCAAAATCTACTTTTTTCATTGTCTTATACAGAGAATTTGATGTTGGAGCACCTCTTGCACTTTCACATCAGAATCCTCCCTCTCCTTTCAATTGCCTGAACCGGACAGTTTTCATAGCAGAGGCCGCAGTGCAGGCAGTGCTCCTGATGGATCACAAACGGCTTTCCCTTCGTGATGCACTGCTGCGGACAGTTTCGCATGCACTTCCCGCAGCCGATACAGCCATCGGTGATCCGAAAACCTTTTTCAAGCGGCGCACAGCTGTTGCCTTTTTCTTTATGTACCTTTTCCGTGCTCTTTTGCTCTTCTGAAACCTCAGTATTACCAAATATGAAGCTCTCCCGGTAAATCGGGCTTTTGCCAAGATCAAAGAATTCCAGTGTGCCGCTGCTGATGCAGAACGGTTCCAGAATATAGCGGCTTTCCCCCGGGTACACGCCGTTCATCGCCGGATTTTCCTCAAAGATCCGGTCAATCCAATGCTTCTGATCCGTGAGACTCTCCGCTTTTCCGGACAGCCGGACCATCTGGAATTCCTTATTGAGCCCGGTGACAGCAATGTCCGGATGTTTCATGAGCTGACGATAGAAATCTTTTCCGCGCGCAGTGCAGAAATACAGCGTATCCTTCTCAACAATCATCACATCGATGATACGGGCTTCAGGTTTCCCCTCTTCATTTACCGTGGCAAAAGCCACGTCCTTGATTTCCCGCAGGATCTCCAAACAATTCTGTGCGTTCATACGTATTCCCTCCTCGTGTGTTCTGAAAAATATGTTGGTTAAAATTTCTCGGAATTTACCAGCTCAGAGCGGGCAGGTACAGGTTCCTTGTTGCTCCAGTGCTCCGCAATCTTTCCATTCTGCATGCGTAAAATATCAAACTGTGCATAGGCAGCGCCATCCATTAGGAGATTCGAATAGGCAACAACATAATTTCCCTGTCCTGCGATTATAAATACAAAATCATAGGCAACTGCATGATCTGTGATGTAGGATTTCCAGTCATCCGCTGTTTTTCAGCATCCCATATGCTCCCTTTCTGCAGTCATTTCCACCTCTTATATGTAATGTAATTTATTACATCTATTTTGTCAACCCTTATCTGTCGTTTTTGCAATGATTCTGGTTAGAATCGAGCTCCATGCAGGTTCCAGCCAATTCTGCTTTATTTCAAGCCGCAAGATCCCGAAAACAAAAAAGCAGCCAGACGTCTTCACAGGTCACGTCCGACTGCTATGTATCCCGCACTGGATGATGCGGTATCAATATTTGTCCCGCTATCCTTTTTTCCTCGCCCTATCCCTTTCTATAAATCAGTTTATGCGCGTCATTGCTGCTTATTCTACTCAAAATGTACTCACGAGACATAGAAAAAGCCCGGAAACCAAGTGTTTATGCTGGTTTCCGGACTTTTAACATTTATTCCGGCTCAATGAAGACGGCCGGTTTATTTCGTTCACATTGATTACTCTTCGGAAGCCTCATCCTGAGAATCGTTCTGAAGAGCCTTGATGCTCAGAGAGATCTTGCGGTCCTCTGCGTTGAAATCAACGATCTTTGCGGTGATGATATCGCCGACATTCAGAACGTCAGACGGCTTGTCTACATGATCTCTGGAGATCTGAGATACATGGAGAAGTGCATCGATACCAGGCTCAAGCTCTACGAAAGCGCCGAAGTCAGTCATACGCGCAACCCGTCCTTCTACAACAGTTCCTACCGCATATTTCTCGTCAGCGGTAAGCCACGGATTCTGATCCTCGAACTTCAGGCTCAGAGCAATGCGATCGCCCTTGATATCCTTGATCAGGCAGGTGACCTTCTGCCCCACGGAAAGGATGGAGCGCGGATTGTCTACACGGCCCCAGCTCATCTCAGAGATATGGAGCAGTCCGTCTGCGCCGCCGAGATCGATGAAAGCACCGAAATCAGTGATATTCTTAACAGTTCCCTCAACGACATCGCCGACATGAATTCTGGAGAAGAGCTCCTCCTGAGCTTTCTTCTTCTCGGCTACAACCAGCTGCTTGCGGTCGCCGATGATTCTTCTTCTTCTCGGATTGAACTCAATGATGACGAATTCAATCTCCTGATCCATGTATTTGTTGAGATCCTTCTCGAAGGTGTCGGATACAAGGCTTGCCGGGATGAATACGCGCGCGCCCTCTACATTGACACTCAGTCCGCCGTTCAGAACGCGGACAACCTTTGCTTTCAGAACTTCATGGTTCTCAAATGCTTCTTCGAGCTTCTTGTTGCCTCTCTCGGCGACAAGCTTCTTATAGGTAAGGAGTACCTGACCCTCGCCATCGTTGACCTTCATGACCTTGACTTCCATCTTGTCACCGACTTTAACGACGGTCGTAAGATCCAGAGAGTTATCGTTAGAATACTCGTTTCTGGTCAGAATGCCATCAGCCTTAACCCCGATGTTCAGGATGATTTGCTCCGGTTTGACGTCGATGACAGTTCCCTCGACTACCTCTCCGTTATGTACGGTCTTGAAAGACTCGTTCAGCATTTCTTCAAAGCTTTGTTCTGACATGTTCTGTAACCTCCTCAATTATACTATTTGGAGTAGATGCTCCAGCTGTGATACCTACACGAGAATAAGATTGAAAAGGTTTCAAATCCAAATCAACAAGTGCCTCAATGAAGTAAGTATTCGCACATTTCTCACTGCAAATATGATACAGCTTTTGTGTGTTAGAACTATGCCTGCCTCCGATGACAACCATAGCATCTACTTTCTGCGCAATCTCCCGCGCTTCTGTCTGCCGCTCGTCAGTTGCATTGCACACAGTATTTACAACATAACTACTATAACGCTTTCTGGCAAAAATTTCAACAATATCTTCAAATTTTACTTTATCAAAAGTGGTCTGGGCGACGAGAACCGCCTTTCGTCCCTCCGGAATCTGCAGTTTTTCGAGTTCTTCCGGCGTTTCGATAACGCAGACTTCTCCTTTTGTCCAGCCCATGATGCCCTGTACCTCGGGGTGATTCGGGTTCCCTGCGATGATCAGGATATCGCCGTCCTCACCTGTCTTCCGAGCGATATCGTGGATCTTTTTGACAAAGGGACAGGTAGCGTCCACAATGTCTGTGCCCAGCGATTCCATCTTTTTCTGAATCCGCTCCGGTACGCCGTGAGATCGGATGATGATGGTACCTTCGTGAATCCGGTCGAGTTCCTCTTCAGACCGGATGACCTGAACACCCCTGGCTGCGAGCTCGTTCACAACCTGTTCGTTGTGAATGATCGGGCCGTAGGTATAGACCGGCTTGCGTCCCTCGCGGATCTGTGTCTGAACTTCGTCGACCGCCCTTTTTACGCCGAAGCAGAAGCCGGCGCTCTTTGCTTTGATTATCTCCATCAACGGTCTCCTCTCAGCAGCCTTTTTCGGCGATTCTGGCACGGGCGAGATCCGTGATGCGGTCTGCGACCTCTTCGATGGTCATGTCGGAGCTGTCTACAAGGACGGCATCCGCGGCCTGTCGAAGCGGAGAATTCTTTCGATGCATGTCCTGATCATCTCTCGCTGCGATGTCCTTCTCGATTTCCCCGAGAACCGGTGTCTGTCCTTTACGGATCAGCTCCTGAAACCTGCGGCGGGCGCGGACCTCAACGCTGGCAGTCAGGTAGATCTTCAGCGGCGCGTCAGGAAGAACGACGGTTCCGATATCTCTTCCGTCCATCACGACATTCTGCGAGCTGGCGATTTCCTGCTGCATGGCGACCATTTTCTTACGGTTAGCGGCGTACCGGCTTGTCCTGGAGGCCATCATCCCCGCCTCCTCCGAACGGATCCGCCCGGTGACATCCATGCCGTTCAGAAATACGTGCTGGCTGCCGTCGATGATCCGAAGACTCAGTTCCGCACCGGAAAGAGACGCGTTGACCGCATTTTCATCTTCCGTGTCAATTCCCCGGTCCAGAAAATAAAGGCCCATGGCCCGGTACATGGCTCCGGTATCCACATAGATAAAGCCGAGAGCTTCGGAAACTCTTCTGGCGATCGTGCTTTTCCCCGCTCCGGCGGGGCCGTCAATTGCAATCTGAAAACTCATTTCTCAACCTTTTACATATGCGTGCCCCGCATGCGGAGCGTTTGTCTGTGAACTCTGTCCGGACATTATAAACCATTCGCAGGGAATTGTGAAGGGGAAACATACATCCTACAAAGACAAGTGCATTACTGTTCACAGTATTTCTAAAAGGCAATGATTTCACATTTCTGCCTGGGCAGCTAAACGTGAACAGCGGCGACAGCGCAGCCGCTTGTCTCGCGAAGAGAACAAGCGGTATCCGGCGGGCTTTGATATGTGTGGAGTATGGTCTCAGTACGGTCTCAGTCGGGATTCCGGAGAGAGTCCGCGCACACCTTTGCTGTCGACCAGGCGGTCTGAAGATTGAAGCCGCCGGTGACCGCGTCGAGGTCGAGCACCTCGCCCGTGGCATAGAGGCCGCGGACCAGACGGGATTCCATGGTTGACGGATTGATCTCCTTTACGGTGATGCCGCCCTGGGTGATGATGGCCTCGTTATAACTGCGAAGACCGGTGACGGTGAATGGGAAGGCCTTCACCAGGCGGCGGAAGCCGGCCCGTTCCTCTCTTGTGATCTCGTTGACCGGCTTGTCCTCGGGAATTGCGCTCAGCTTCATCATGACCGGACGGAGTTTCGCCGGGAAGAGGGAGGCGGTGGCGTTCTTCAGTTCTTTATTCCGCGCGTTTTCAAATTCTCTGAGAAGCCTTGCGTCAAGCTGCTCGTCGGTCAGAGCGGGCTTCAGATCGATATATGCCGGAAGCGGACCATCCTCCAGATATTTTCCTATATACGAGCTCGCGGTGAGCGCGAGGGGGCCGCTGACGCCGAAGTGGGTGAAGAGCATTTCGCCGAATTCGCGGAACTGTTTCTTCTTTCCGTAAGGGATGGTCAGGGTGACGTTCCGGAGGGACAGGCCCTGGAGTTCGGGGATATAGGACTCAGCGGTCTCAAGAGGAACCAGTGCGGGGCGCTGTTTCTGGAGCGTGTGGCCGAGGCCCTCCGCGATGGCAAGACCGTCACCGGTGGATCCGGTGGACGGATAGGAAAGCCCTCCGGTTGCAAGGATCACGTCGTCGCATGGAATCACGGATCCGTTTTCCAGAAGAATGCCTTTGACCTTTCGATTCTGCTTTTTGACGGTTTCCTCAGGGGAGAGTTCTTCTGTCAGGACCTTTCGGACCCGGGACTTCAGGTGGATCTTCACATCGAGAGCCCGGAGCCGGGATTCCAGTGCGCGGATGATGTCGGAGGAGTGATCGGATGCGGGAAATGCCCGGTTTCCGCGTTCCACCTTTGTGTGTACGCCAAGGCTTTCAAAGAGGCGGATCGTATCCTGACTGCTGAAGCTGTTGAAGGCGCTGTACAGAAAGCGCGGATTGGTCACTACATGTGTGAAAAGCTCGTCCTTCCCGCACGCATTTGTGAAATTGCAGCGGCCCTTGCCGGTGATGAAGAGCTTTTTTCCCAGTTTTTCGTTTCGCTCAAAAAGGTGAACCGTGAAGCCGCGTTCCGCCGCGAACATGGCTGCCGCCATGCCCGCCGCTCCGCCTCCGATCACACAGATTTTAGACATAGATATTTCCTCGATCCCGATTTAAAGATTTGATTCCGATATAAAAATATTGTATCACGATTCATTACTACAATCTCCAGAACCTGCAGCTCTCTCGATGTGATGCATCGCTGCGGTATCGTATGCTTCGCGGCCGGTGTCCGATGTCCGTGTAAACCATGCTGTGCGCTTCAGAGGCATTAATCGTCAATTGTGTTCCGGTCCGGATCCTTCAGGTTTATACTGCGGTGATCATCCAGGGGATTGATCTCATCTCGCGAGTACACCTGGTATTCATTCCAGATCCGCTCAAGCGTGGTCATGGTATTCACGACTTCATTCTGTCTCCGCATGGAGAGCGCCACGATCAGTGCGTTGATCACGGAAAGGGGCGCGACCAGAGAGTCCACGATGGAGGCCATATCGCTTCTGGCAATCAGATTGCAGGAAGAATACAGGTTCATCGGGGAGTGGATGCTGTCGGTCAGGGTGATGACCTTCGCGCTGCGGTTATTGGCGAATTCCATCGCCTTGAGCGTGCGCATCGAGTATCTGGGGAAGCTGATGCCGATAATGACATCCTCTTCTCCGATGCGGATCAGCTGCTCAAATACCTCGCTGGAGCCGGTGGAATTCACGAGCCGGACATTGTCAAAGATTTCGTTCAGATAGAAGGCGAGAAATGCGGCGAGCGGTGCGCAGCTCCGAAGACCCATGACGTAGATGGTTTTTGCGGAGAGTATGGTCTCAACGGCTAGATGAAAAGCCTTTCGGTCCATGTGCTCCTGCGTCAGCTTGATCTTCTCGATGTCGCTTGCCAGCACGGTGTCCAGAATTTTGTCCTGGGGAATTCTTTCGTAGGTGACCTCCATGCGCTGAATAGAATTCAGGCGATTGCGGACAAGTTCCTCCAGTGTCTGGTGAAATTCCGGAAATCCCCGGTATCCCAGAAGGGTCGCGAAGCGCACCGTCGTGGATTCGCTGACGCGGGCCTGTTTGCCGAGCTCCGCCGCAGTCATAAAGGCAGCCTTCTCGTAATGCTCTGTGACATAGTCGGCCAGCCGCTTCTGCCCCTTGCTCATGTTCGGATAGAGGCGGCTGATTCGGGAGGACAGATTGTCTTCCTGGACTTTCCGCTGATCCGAGCCGGGGCTGCTGATAGAGAATTCCGGAGAGCGGCCTTTTCCGGTGCGGCCCCGGGATTCGTCAGGATCCGGATCGGAGTCGGGTCCTTGCGTGCGGACGGGCTGAGGTTCCGCGCTGAAAGAAAAGCTTTCCTCTTCCTTACGCATGGCTTGCCTCCCAGGCTCCGAAGGCATTCAGGCATACGCCGCCCGCCTCCGCGAGATCGTACGTCTCGAATGCTTTTTTGAAGTTTTCGGAAAAAAGAATCTGTGAGGATGCCGGGAATTCATCGTCGCCTTCCCACAGGATGAAGCGGATGTAGAGCTCCGGGAGAAGCGCAACGTCATAGCAGGCGTCGGCATAGTCTACCTTTGCGGCACCCATTCCCTCGAGAACCTTTTCAAAGACATCCCTGCGGTTTCCGTATTTGCGGTTGAAACGGAAGATACATCTGCCCTGGAAGGGACCGAAATACAGGTCGCCGGACGGCATGTCGCGGAATGAGATGAAGTGATTGTTGAACGCTTCGTATTCCGCAAAAAGCAGATAGCGGAGAATCAGGACTCTTCCGCTGTTGTCTGCGAGCTGCGGCGTGATTTTAAAGCCGGGCCAGGAGATGCGGTAATCTCTCCCCAGAAAACGCAGGGTGAAGGCGCGCTCTTCCGCATCGTAGGGCGTATGCGTCCGGGCGGCGATTTCCTCCGGATCCGCGCCGCGGAACTTCTCCGTATAGAATTCGATGGGCTGATCCTGCAGGCTGTGCCTGTTGTATTCCGGCTTCTTCTCTTCTTTTATTTTCCTGGTTTCGTCTTCCATAATATAGTAGCACCCCCGTTTCAATTGGTGACGGCATTTTATTCAAAATAACCCGGAATTCAGACCGGCTGAAATAAAATCAGAGTTTTCCAGCCTGAATATCCGGGAATTCTGCAAGATTACACGTCATATCTGTAAAGCCGATGGTACCACACTTCTTACGCCGGCGCAATAAACAAATGTTACCCCTGTTTCGCTGTCCATGTCTTCATCGGCTCGATCTTCTACGTATTGGTGCGCCTGAGAAGCACAACGGCGACAATCATCGCGACGGCCTCTGCGATGGAGAAGGCGAACCAGATGATGTACTCTGCTTTGCTCATCAGGGAAAACAGATACGCGAGCGGGAGTACGACGACAACCAGACGGAGCAGCGAGACATAGAGGGAATAGTTCCCTTTCTCAAGCGCCTGGAAGATTCCCTGCGAGGAGATGTTGATTCCGGCGAAAATAAAACCGGGTGCAATGATCCGCATTGCTCTCGCGCACAGGATCTCTGTCTGTTCGGACAGACCGAAGACCTGCGCGAGCGGATGCGCGAACACTTCCATGGCGTATTCTCCGGTATGGACGAGACCGTCCATATCCGGCATCCGGCTTACGAACATGGTGTCTACAATGTTGTAGCACGCCTGCAGGATCATCGAGATGATGACCGGAATTCCCATCGTCCAGAGAACACGGCCGACCGGCTGCACAGGAACCGGCTCTTGCTGGCGCAGCGCCCGCCATACGCGGCAAAAGTCGCGGTCGGATACGGTTCGCTGTTCGCACAAAAAAAACAGCGTGTGCAATCAACTGGAATTACGCAGTAAATGCAACACGCTGTTATTCTGGTTTTAGTATAAATTCCACAAAAACTCAATGGAATTTTTGACAAAAAAACATGGATGGTTCCCCGAATCTTTGCCTTTCAGGTATGTCCTGAACAGGAATCCTTGTGGAACGCAGCCGTATCTCAGTAGGGATTTTTCTTGTTTTTCATAGACATCACGAGGTCGTAGATGAAGGAACCGGTGTGTCCGACGGAGGGATATTCATCGTCGCCGATCTCCACCTCGTACTTCTGGTAGGCGTTGATGAGACGGGTTCCGCTCGGATGAATGATCTCGCGCTCGAAGCTGCGGTTGTTGTAGGATTTGTGAACATGGCCGTAGAACATATATTTCGGGTGCCATTTGTTCATCAGATTGTTGAAGCAGTCGAAGCCTCTGTGCGCGAGGTCGTCAAGATCGCCATAGCCCTTTGCCGGGGCGTGGGTGACGAGGACGTCAAAACCGTTTCGCAGACGGATCTCGCGTGAGATTTTGCGGATGCGGTCCTCCATCTCCTTCTCGTTGTACATGTTGTCGGCGTCCGGACGGTAGCGCATGGAGCCGCCCAGCCCGAGGAGGCGCAGGCCGTGGTAGTCGTAGACGGTGTCTTCGATGCAGATGCAGCCTTCCGGCGGCTGTTCCCGGTAGGATTTGTCATGGTTGCCCCGGACGTAGAGGATCGGGCAGCTTGCCATTGTGACAAGAAATTCCAGATACTTTCTGTTGAGATCTCCGCAGGATACGATCAGATTGTAGTCCCTGAGCATGCCCGGGCGGTAGAAATCCCAAAGCTGTTTGACTTCCTCATCGGCCAGTAGCAGTAATTTCATTTCTTAAGTCTCCGTTCCTATTTTTAGTCTCTGGTCTGCCCTCCGGCAGCCGGGATTCTCTGTACCCCGCTTCGCTCCATGGTGGGATGAATGGTATCCGTGAGCTGGGAGGGATCCGGGAGAGATCCGATGATATTGTCATTGAGCCAGTTCATGTGGATGATCTGATCATTGGTCAGACAGGATCCGCCGCCCGCATTCTGAATGAGAGCGGTCTGGCTGTGAAGCTCGCCGCAGAAGGGATTGATGGTTCCGTTCTCGATTCCCTGCTGGAACAGATACGCCATTTTCCGGGAATAATATGAGATGTTCTGGGAGAGAATCACATTGACGGCGCCGCTGGAAAAACCGAACCAGTAGTTGATAGCCTGCTCCTTGCTGATGTTCTCCCGGTTGTTCCAGGAGCCGTCGAGGATGGTGTCTACAATCTGAATGTAGAACTGTCCCCAGTTCCAGAGGGGCGCGGCGATGTTGCGGATGGTCCCGTCCGCCAGGCGCTTGTAGACGCCGTATTTCCGGGAGGCTTCGTCCGGACGGATGAGATCGGGACCGGAGATGACGCCGATCGCCTCGCTGTTCAGCTCCTCTTCCCAGCGGCTGTTCTTCACGCCGCTCCACTTCAGAAGGATCTTCACCTGGGGATCGATCATGGCGGCTCCGATGGCAAAGGCGTTGATGTTCGCGATGTTGCCGTTCAGCGGATAGTCGGCCACATAGCCGATGCGGTGGTCATCCGAATAGGATGCCGCAAGGGCGCCCATGATGAGCTTTGCCTCGTACATTTTCGGATAATAGGTGCGGACGGCGCTGCTCATCAGATCAATGGAGCAGTTCAGAATCTTCATGTTCGGATACCGGATGGCGGCACGCTTCGAGGCGTCCATCATGTCCGGGGATGTGGTGAAGACCACTTCGTCCAGATCTGTCGCGGCGGCGTCGAAGGCGGCGTCGATCTTGTCCTCCGTATTGCAGTCGTCAAAACAGATGGCGTCCACGACACCCTCGTAGGTCTGATTCAGCTCATTCCTGCCGAGCTCATGGCCGTAGAGCCAGCGGGAGGTCTTCGGGGGGCGGGAGTACAGGAAGGCGACGCGGAGAGGATGTTCCTTTGTGTAAACGGGGTTGAACAGATTCGTGATGAGGTTCCCCTTCCGGGAGGTGTCCGGGGTGTCCAGAAGAGCCGCGCTGTCCTTGTTCTCTGCGCTTAATAGCTCGTTCCAGATCATGCCGATTTTCTTCTCGATGGCGGAACGGCTGTCTTCCTGCAGACTCTGTCGGTGGTAGAATCCCAGGTAGATCAGAAAGGCGTCTCCGGAGGAGATCCGCAGGTTCTCCCCGCCCTTGGCGTCATAGGCGTCGGAGAAACGGTTGAAGTCCGAGCGCAGATCCTCAACGGCCTCGATGGGCCACGGTTCGGTCAGGTCCCTTCCGTACAATGCGGCCAGTCTGGCATAGCAGCCGGGCCTGGAAAAAACAATGCCGTAGAGCTGGGTGACCTTGTAGTAATCCAGAAATTCATAGTAGACGCGGATGTCCGTGTCGTCCGACCGTATCGGAAGAATACGGGTGACGTCGGCGGAGACCGATTTCGCGCCGCAGTAGCTGAGCACGGATACCCGCTTGTTCCCCTCGAGGACATAGAAGCGGTTCAGATATTCATAGCATTTGATCGGATCGTGGATTCCCTCGCTCTGCTGCGCGTCATAGAGGGTGGACCACTTCTGCCCGAATTCGGTGTAGTATCGCAGGGTTGGCAGGAAGTTCCAGGTAAATGCGTTCTGGCGGCTTTCCGTCACGGTTCCAGCGATCATGCGGATAGGAATGTCCTTGATGCCTACGGGAGCTTTTGGCAGTGTCATGTAATTGGGAAGAAAACTGTCCAGTGAGGTCAGATACGGATACCTTCCCTCGCTGGCCGCTTTTCGAAGTGCCTTGTCAGCCTGCTTTTTTGCCTTCACATAATCTTCTCTCATCTTCTTTTCCTTCTTCCGGACGATTTTCTCTGAGGATGAACGTTTCTTCCGGTGCTGCGGGCGGAATGCTCCGCCGGTTTTCTCGGGGGTATCAGGCAGTGAGGACCGAATCCGATCAGATCTTCCCGCCCCTCTTTCAGAAGCGCCTCCTTCACCAGATCATAATTCTCCGGCTTGCGGTACTGGATCAGGGCACGCTGCATCGCCTTTTCATGGGGATTGCGTGCGACATATACCGGCCGCATGGACAGAGGATCCAGACCGGTGTAGTACATGGCGGTGGAAACCGTGCCGGGCGTCGGATAAAAATCCTGTACCTGCTCGGGCATGTAGCCCATGTCGCGGACATACTCGGCGAGTGCGATTGCATCACGAAGACGGCTTCCGGGGTGAGAGGACATCAGATAAGGTACGATGTACTGCTTCAGCCCCAGCTCACGGTTTACCTTTGCAAATTCGTGTACAAAGGCATTATATACCTTTACCGGTGGTTTGCCCATCTCCCGGAGCACATTGTCGGAGATATGCTCGGGGGCGACTCTGAGCTGGCCGCTCACATGATAACGGCAAAGCTCCCGGAGGAAATTCCTGTCCGGGTCCGCCATCAGATAATCAAAGCGAAAGCCGGACCGGACGAATACTTTTTTTACGCCGTCAAGACTCCTCAGCTCCTTCAGAAGCTTCAGGTAGTCGGAGTGGTCAACACGGAGGTTTTCGCAGGGGTGCGGATAGAGACAGCGTTTGTGCACGCAGGCGCCATATTTCAGCTGCTTGCCGCAGGCGGGGGCGCGGAATTCCGCCGTAGGCCCGCCGACATCGTGGATGTAGCCTTTGAAATCCTTTTCCCGGATCATCTGCCTCGCCTCTTGAAGAATGGATTCGTGGCTTCTGGCCTGGACGATCCTTCCCTCGTGCATGGTGAGCGCACAGAAGTTGCATTCACCGAAGCATCCGCGGTTGCTGGTGAGGCTGAACCGGATTTCGGCGAGGGCGGGGATTCCTCCCCGGCAGTCGTACATCGGGTGCCAGGTCCGCATGTACGGAAGCGCGTAGATGTCATCCATCTCCATCTGTGTCAGCGGCTTTGAGGGCGGGTTCTGAACGACAAAGGTCATGCCGGATCCGCTGTCGGAGCCGTCCCGTCCGCGGACGCCGTTTCCGTAGCCCTCGTAGATCCGCTTTGCCTGAAAGGGATCCGTATTGGCATATTGAACGGAGTAGCTCTCGGCGTATTTTCTGCGCCCTCTCTCGCTGTCCTCGCTGATTTCGCTGAAGTCGGGCAGACGGACGGCATCGTAGATGCTGTCTTCATCTCTGGTCTTGTAGACGGTGCCGTCGATGTAGGTGATGTCCTTGACCGGGATGCCGGAGGCAAGGGCGTCGGCGATCGCCACGATGCTGCGCTCTCCCATCCCGTAGGACAGAAGGTCCGCGCCGGATTCCAGAAGAATGGAGCGCCGCACCTTGTCCGACCAGTAATCGTAATGGCCGAGTCTTCGGAGGCTCGCCTCAATTCCGCCGATGATGACCGGCGTGTGACGGAAGGTTCTCCGGATCAGGTTGCAGTACACGATCACGGCGCGGTCGGGGCGGCAGTCGCCCTTCCCGCCCGGGCTGTAGAGATCCTCGTGACGGCGTTTTCCGGCGACGGTATAGTGGAGAACCATGGAGTCCATATTCCCCGCGGATACCAGGAACCCGAGCCGCGGCTCGCCCAGCACGGCAATGCTTTCGGGATTTTTCCAGTCGGGCTGGCAGATCATTCCGACGCTATAGCCGTGAGACTGCAGAACTCTGCCGATGATCGCGGAGCCGAAGCTCGGATGATCCACGTATGCGTCGCCGCAGACGTAGACAAAATCAAGCTGTGTGATGTTTTCAGCTCTCATGTCCTCTCTGGAAACGGGTAAGAAACTCATGCGAAAATGCCTCCGTGAAAAACGCACGTGAAAATGCATCCATGAAAAGAACTCATGTCAAAATGTATCCATAAAAAGAATTCATGTGAAAATGCATCAGTGAAATGAGAAAAACCCCGGAACATCCGATTAGGATATTTCCGGGGCGTGAAAATAAGCGTATAGAGCCCGGGCGTCTCAGCGGCTTCCCCGGAGGAGATGCCAGGCAATATCAGATCAGAATCCGGGCAGTATCACATCAGAAACGTCCGGCTTTTGCTGCTTCCTCTACCGCAACGGCAACCGCAACGGTCATGCCGACCATGGGGTTGTTGCCTGCGCCGATCAGACCCATCATTTCTACATGAGCCGGAACGGAGGAGGATCCTGCGAACTGGGCGTCGCTGTGCATACGTCCCATGGTATCTGTCATACCGTAGGATGCGGGACCTGCCGCCATGTTGTCCGGATGAAGGGTACGGCCTGTGCCGCCGCCGGAAGCAACGGAGAAGTACTTCTTGCCTGCCTCAAGGCGCTCCTTCTTGTAGGTGCCTGCAACCGGATGCTGGAAACGGGTCGGGTTGGTGGAGTTGCCGGTGATGGAGACATCGACGTTCTCATGCCACATGATGGCAACGCCTTCCTGAACGTCATTCGCGCCGTAACAGTTGACCTTCGCGCGCGCGCCGTTCGGATCCTTGGAGTAGCAGGTGCGGCTTAACTCCTTGAGCTCGCCTGTCTTGTAGTCGTAGGAGGTTTCCACAAAGGTGAAGCCGTTCACACGGGAGATGATCTGCGCAGCATCCTTTCCGAGACCGTTCAGGATGACACGAAGCGGTTTTTTACGAACCTTGTTCGCCTTCTCCGCGATGCCGATCGCGCCCTCAGCCGCTGCGAAGGACTCATGGCCTGCAAGGAATGCGAAGCACTCGGTGTCCTCCTCCAGAAGCATCTTACCGAGGTTGCCGTGCCCGAGACCTACCTTGCGGCGGTCAGCAACGGATCCCGGGATGCAGAAGGACTGAAGTCCCTCGCCGATAGCTGCGGCAGCCTCAGCGGCAGTGCGGCAGTTCTTCTTGATCGCGATGGCGGCGCCTACGGTGTAAGCCCACTTTGCGTTCTCAAAGCAGATCGGCTGAATGCTCTCAACCTGATGGTATACGTCAAGGCCTGCGGCCTTTGTCACCTCTGCAGCTTCTTCAATAGAGTTGATCCCGTACTCAGCAAGCTTTGCGAGAATCTGTTTTTCTCTTCTTTCATATGATTCAAATAAAGCCATCTTTGTCGTCCTCCTCTATCAATCTTTTCTCGGGTCAATGAACTTCACGGCGTCAGCCACACGGCCGTACTGACCGGAAGCCTTCTCAAACGCGGTATTCGCGTCGTCGCCGGCTTTGATGAAGTCCATCATCTTTCCGAAGTTTACGAATTTATATCCAATGATCTCATCATTCTCGTCAAGTGCAAGCTCCTTTACGTAGCCGTCTGTCATCTCAAGATAACGCGGTCCCTTGGCAAGCGTGCTGTACATGGTTCCGACCTGAGAACGATGGCCCTTTCCGAGATCCTCAAGACCGGCGCCGATCTGAAGACCATCCTCGGAGAACGCACTCTGGGAACGGCCGTAAGCGATCTGAAGGAAGAGTTCACGCATAGCAGTATTGATAGCGTCGCAGACAAGGTCTGTATTCAGAGCCTCCAGAACAGTAAGTCCCGGAAGAACCTCTGCTGCCATCGCTGCGGAATGGGTCATTCCGGAGCAGCCGATCGTCTCGATCAGAGCTTCCTGGATGATTCCTTCCTTAACGTTCAAAGACAGCTTGCAGGCACCCTGCTGCGGTGCGCACCAGCCGACACCATGTGTGAAACCGAAAATATCTTTAACCTCCTTCGCCTGAACCCATTTAGCTTCTTCAGGAATAGGAGCAGCGCCATGATGTACGCCCTGATGTACAACGCACATATCTTCTACTTCTTGTGAATAAATCATTGTAAAACTCCTTTCAAAAAAGTTTTTTCACATAGCCGACTATATTCTCGCATAAATCCGTCTTTTCGTAAAGGGGATTTCGTCAGAAAAAAGACAATCCCGTCACTGGTCAGCTGAGAGCGGGCAATAACCAAAAACAATGCAGAAATCTCAGCTTCGGGATTTCCGGCGGCTGCTCTTCTTATAGAACTGTGCGATGTAGTCGTAACGCTTCTGAAGAATCGCCCGGTTGTTCGTCTGCTTGACCGCGTTCGTGCGGTTCGCCACAAAGGTCTCGAGCTTGTTCAGGTATTCGGCGGGCTCGATGGTACCCTCTGCCACGTAGGTGAGTCCCTTCTCCCAGGACGCGGTGAGCTCCGGGTTCAGCAGAGGCCGGATGGAGCAGTACACCACGTCGTGGATCATCTCTCCGATCTGGGTCGGGGTGATGACCTGGGTCTTCTTGTTCAGCTCGAGGTATTTGTTGTTGAAGAGCTTTTTCAGAATTCCCGCGCGGGTCGCGGAGGTTCCGATGCCGCTGCCCTTGATCTGCTCGCGGAGCTCCTCGTCCTCGATCAGCTGTCCGGCGTTCTCCATCGCCAGAATCATGGAACCGGAGGTGTATCTCTTCGGCGGGGAGGTCTCTCCTTCCTTGATCCGGTAACCGGCGGCCGGAAGAACGCTGCCCTTGTGCAGCTGCTTCAGCGCCTCGAGGAAGCCGGTGTCGACCTGCTCTTCTGCGTCCTCCGACGGAGAAGATTCTCCGGATCCGTCTGCGGATGCCTCTGCTTTCTTCCCCGCATTCCGGTATGCAAGCTTCAGGTAGCCCTCTTCTGTGAGCACGCTGAAGCTGGAGAAGAAATGCTCGGTTTCAATCTGTGTCTCGAGGCTGATCTTCTGGTAGACGGCGGGCGGGTAGAAGATGCTGAGGAATCTGCGCACAATCAGATCATAGACCTTGCCGGAAAGCGGGTTCAGATTCTTTAGGTTCTACAGCCCCTGTCCGGTCGGGATAATGGCGTAGTGGTCGGTGATCTGTTTGTCATTGGTGTAGCGCGTTTTTCCGATGCCCTTCCAGGTGCCCTTTTCCAGGATCTCGCCGGCAAAGGCCGCTGCCGGACCATAGTTCCGGAGGCCCCCGATGTTCCGGTTGATTTCCTTTGAAATCGCTGTGGAAAGCACCCGCGCGTCTGTGCGGGGGTAGGTCACCAGCTTTTTCTCATAGAGCTCCTGGATAATGTTCAGCGTCTGGTCCGGGCTGATCTTGAAGAACCGGGAGCAGTCGTTCTGGATTTCGGCCAGGTTGTACAGGAGGGGCGGATTTTTCCGCGCGGTCTTCTTCTCCACCCGCACCGCCTTCATTTCCTGCGGGCGGATCTCGCCGAGATAACGGATCAGCTCTTCGGCGTCTTTTCTCTCCCGGAAGCCGTTCTCCTTGTAAAGCTTCGGAGACTGAAAACAGCGGCTGCCTTCTGCCGCCCTCCATTCGCCCTCAAATTTGCGGCCCTGCCAGGACAGGTCTGCAAGTACGCGGAAAAACGGTGTCTTCACGAAATCCCGGATCTCCCGCTCTCTGCGGACGACCATGCCGAGCACACAGGTCATGACTCTTCCGACGGCAATGGCGTGATATTTTCCGCCGAGATAGGCGGAGAGATCGTAGGAATAGCGAAGGGAAAGCGCACGGGAGAAATTGATGCCCATGAGGTAATCTTCTTTGGCCCGCAGAAAGGCGGCCTCCGACAGATTGTCATACTCCGATATGTTCTTTGCCTCGCGGATTCCTCTGAGAATCTCCTCCTCTGTCTGGGAGTCGATCCACACCCTTCGCTGGTCCTTGGAGGAAGGAACCTTCGCCATCATGGCGACGAGACGGTAGATATACTCTCCCTCCCGCCCCGAGTCGGTGCAGACGTAGATGGTTTCCACGTCCTCACGGTTCAGAAGTCCGCTGACAATCTGGAACTGCCTGCGGACGGAGCCGATCACCTCGTACTTGAATTCTGAGGGAAGGAAGGGAAGGGTGTCAAAGGACCACTTCTTGTATTTTTCGTCGTACTTGTCAGGATAGGACATGGTCACAAGATGCCCTACGCACCAGGTGACGACACTGTTATCGGATTCCATATATCCGTCGCGGCGGACCGGGTTCTCGTGGAGCGCTTTCGCAAATTCCTGCGCGACGCTGGGTTTTTCGGCGATATAGAGAGATTTCGGCAATACGGGGCCTCACTTTCCTTGTAGGGTGCTGTGAAATCTTCGGTTTTGTCAGCACAGTGTGAATCATATAGCTGCGCATAAAGACTGTGGGTTATTGCTTGCGGAATATCTGAAAGGAAAGAATTTCGCATTCCTGCTGCCATGTGCAGACGGGCTGCGGCAAAGTGCGATCTTTGTTCATTGAGCTGCGGAAATCGTGGAGAAGATGCTGACAGGGTATGCTCTGCCCCGGCAGTCTGTGCGTGGGCAGGATGGGAAACAAAGAAGAGAAAGGATCCTGCCCGGCACTGCCGCGTCAGGATCCCGGATGTCTGAAAAGGATGCCGGCCGGCGAAAAAGCTTCCCGGCAGCCGGCTTTATTTTGCGGTGATATATCCCTTGTCGACGAGGGTCTCTGCACAGAGAACCGCGCCGCCTGCGGCTCCGCGGAGTGTGTTGTGGGACAGTCCGACAAACTTCCAGTCAAAGATGCTGTCTTTGCGGAGACGGCCTACGCTGATGCCCATCCCGTTTTCGAAGTTCACATCCAGACGGACCTGCGGACGGTCGTCCTCCGTCATATAGCGGATGAACTGCTTCGGGGCGCTCGGGAGATTGTGCTCCTGCGGATATCCGCGGAAGCTTTCCATCGCCTCGATGAGCTCTTCCTTGGAAGGATTCTTTCGGAAGTTGACGAAAGCGGCGGCGGTATGTCCGTTCAGTACCGGAACGCGCAGACACTGGCTGGTGATCCTGACGCCCTCGGCCTTTACGATTTCACCGTTCTCGATATGTCCCCAGATGCGGAGCGGCTCCTGCTCGCTCTTCTCTTCCTCGCCGCTGATGAAGGGGATGACATTTCCCTCCATCTCCGGCCAGTCTTTGAAGGTTTTGCCGGCGCCGGAAATCGCCTGGTATGTTGTGACAACAGCCTCGGTGGGCTCGAACTTCATCCATGCGGTGAGCACCGGCGCATAGCTCTGAATAGAGCAGTTGGGCTTCACGGCAATGAAGCCGCGGGTGGTGCCGAGGCGCTTTCTCTGGTAAGGGATGACGTCAAAGTGAGAGTCGTTGATCTCCGGAACGACCATCGGTACGTCCGGTGTCCAGCGGTTCGCGCTGTTATTGGAGACGACAGGAGTCTCTGCCTTTGCGTAGAGATCCTCGATCTCGCGGATCTGATCCTTCGGCATATTCAGAGCACAGAAGACAAAATCAACAAGAGCGGTGACCTTTTCCACCTCCGTGATGTTCATGACTGTCATGTTCTTCACATATTCCGGCATCGGAGTTTCCATTTTCCAGCGGCCTCCGACAGCCTCTTCATAGGTCTGTCCGGCGCTTCTGGCGCTGGCTGCTACTGCCGTGACTTCAAACCAAGGATGATTTTCCATGAGTGTGACAAAACGCTGGCCGACCATTCCGGTGGCTCCGAGGATACCGACTCTTAATTTTCTGTCCATTGTTCAATCTCCTTACATTTAATCTTTAATTGTTTTCACGTATTCTATTACTTTTCCGCAGGTAATGCAACCGGTATCCTGCAAAAAATCAGATTTTCATGATAAGAGATATGCACGGTTCCGCTCAATTTCCGCACGGATGGCCTTCGGCCCGGGGGCTCCGGCGGTGTTTCTCCGCTCTACGCAGGTCTTCATGCTGATTGCCTCGTAGATGTCCTCGTCAATGACCGGGGAATATCTGCGGAATTCGTCGAGGGGAAGATCATCCAGGGAACAGCCTCTGTCCAAACAGTCAAGGACGAGGCGGCCGGTGATCCCGTGTGCGTCGCGGAAGGGAATCCCCTTGCGGACCAGATAGTCGGCGACATCGGTGGCGTTGGTGAAGCCGTGCTTTGCGGACTGTTCCATGACGTCTTTGCGGAATTTCATGGTATCGAGCATGCCGGTGAAGAGCACCACGCAGCCCTTTACGGTGTCGATGGCGTCGAAGGTGAGCTCCTTGTCCTCCTGCATGTCCTTGTTGTAGGCAAGAGGCAGGCCCTTCATGCTGGTCAGCATCTGCATCAGGGCGCCGTAGACGCGGCCGGTCTTGCCTCTCACGAGTTCGGCGATATCGGGGTTCTTCTTCTGGGGCATGATGGAGCTTCCGGTGCTGTATGCGTCGTCGATTTCCACGAAGCGGTACTCATTCGAGTTCCAGATGCAGATTTCTTCGCTGAAGCGGGACAGGTGCATCTGTATGGTGGCGAGGGCGGAAAGAAGCTCGATGATATAGTCGCGGTCCGATACGGAATCCATGCTGTTGGCGGTCGGCTCGTCGAAATCGAGGAGCCGCGCGGTGCAGTCACGGTCCAGCGGGTAGGTGGTTCCGGCAAGGGCGCCGGCTCCGAGCGGGCAGGTGTTCATCCGTCTGCGGATATCGGCGAGCCGGCTTCTGTCGCGCCGGAACATCTCGAAATAAGCGCCGAAATGGTGGGCGAGCGTGACAGGCTGTGCCTTCTGCAGATGCGTGAAGCCGGGCATATAGGTCTCCGTGTTCTCCTCCATGATCCGCTCAATCACGGTGAGAAGCTTTTTCAGAAGCGGATCCAGCTCGTCGATTTCATCTCTCACATAGAGCTTCATGTCCAGAGCGACCTGGTCGTTCCGGCTTCTCCCTGTGTGGAGCTTTTTGCCCACATCGCCGATGCGGTCGATGAGGTTGGCCTCGACAAAGCTGTGAATGTCCTCATACTCGTCGGTGATCTTCAGCGTGCCGTTCTCAACGTCTCTCTGTATGCCGTTCAGTCCGTCGATGATCTGATCCCTCTCCTGCTCGGTGAGGATTCCCTGCTTCGCGAGCATTCGCACATGCGCCAGGCTGCCGCGGATGTCCTGACGGTAGAATTTCTGATCGAAGCTGATCGACGCGTTAAAGTTGTATACGAGTTTGTCGGTTTCCTTTGTGAACCGGCCGCCCCAGAGCTGTGCCATAATGAATGATCCCTTTCTGATTCTGAAAAAAGCCGCCTGATTTCTGTCTCTGAAAAATCAGGCCGTGCGTTTCCTGTCTCTGACGAACCCTGCCATCGGGTTTCTGTTATACTCTTCCTTCCCGCTCCGCCTGTCTCTTGGAGTAGATACATCCGCAGTAGTTCTGGCGGTAGAGATGATATTCTCTGGAGAGCTCGGTGGAACGGCGGAATCCGTTCTTCTTCTTGAAGTCGGAAACCAGATAGGGAATGCCGTACTCCTTTCCGAGCCGGATGCCGATTTCGTTGAGCTTCTGCGCGTCCTTGAGGGGACTGATAGACAGAGAGGTGGTGAAATAGTCCGTGTGCAGGCGGACGGCTTCCTCTGCTGCCTCGCGAAGGCGCATTTCAAAGCACGCAAAGCAGCGCTCCCCGCCCTCCGGGATCTCTTCCTTTCCCTTTGCCATCGCGTAGAAGCGGTCGGGGTCGTAGGTGCCCTCCACAAATTCCACGGGATATCTCAGAGGCATTTCGCGGATCAGCCGCTGCATCTCGCCGACGCGCCTGCGGTATTCCTCTTCCGGAGAAATATTCGGGTTGTAGTAGAAGTCTGTGATATAAAAATATTCGGACAGATATTCCAGCACATAGCTGCTGCAGGGTGCGCAGCAGCTGTGAAGCAGAAGCCGCGGGGTGCGCCCTTCCGCTTCCAGCTGTGCCAGTACCTTTTCCATTTCTTTCTGGTAGTTGATTTTCTGATTCATGCTTTCCTGCATCTCGTCTGTGCCGCGGCAGCATTATTGTCTCAAAAATCAGAGACTGGTGTGCTTCTCCTTCGGGTTGAATCCCGCTTCCTCGAGCGCCTTGAGGATCTGATTCTTATGATCGGTTCCGAAGGCCTCCATCGTGATCCGGAGCTCAACGGCCGCGTTCCGGTTGGTGCTGTAGAACTGATTGTGCTCCAGCTTGATGACGTTGCCCTGATTTTGCGCGATGACGGTGGATACCCGCACGAGCTCGCCCGGGCGGTCCGGCAGAAGGACCGAGACGGTAAAGATTCTGTCACGCGCGATCAGGCCGTTCTGAACGACCGAGGACATGGTGATGACGTCCATGTTGCCGCCGCTCATGACGGCTGCGACACGTTTGCCTTCCGGTTTCAGATGTTTCAGGGCCGCCACGGTCAGAAGGCCGGAGTTCTCCACGATCATCTTGTGATTCTCCACCATATCGAGGAAGGCTACCACGAGCTCCTCGTCCGGGATGGTGATGATCTCATCGATGTTCTTCTGGACGTAGGGGAAAATCTTCTCGCCGGGGCGCTTTACGGCGGTGCCGTCCGCAATCGTATTTACACTCGGGAGCTCGGTGACCTTCCCGTTTCTCAGGGATACCTGCATGCAGTTTGCACCGGCAGGCTCCACGCCGATGACACGGATCTTCGGATTCAGAAGCTTGGCGAGAGTAGAGACACCGGTAGCAAGTCCGCCGCCGCCGATTGGTACGAGGATGGTATCGACGAGGGGAAGCTCCTTGATGATTTCCATGGCGACTGTGCCCTGTCCGGTCGCTACCGTCAGGTCGTCAAACGGATGAATGAAGGTGTAGCCGTTTTCGTCCGCGAGCTGAAGTGCCTTCTTGCAGGCGTCATCATAGACATCTCCGTACAGGACAACCTCGGCGCCGTAGCTCTTGGTCCTCTCGACCTTGATCAGCGGCGTGGTCGTGGGCATCACAATAACTGCCTTACAGCCGTAGGCCTTTGCGGCGTAGGCGACGCCCTGTGCGTGGTTGCCCGCGGAGGCGGTGATCAGACCCTTCTGACGGTCCTCCTCGCTCATGGTGCTGATCTTGTAGTAGGCGCCGCGAATTTTGTAAGCGCCGGTCACCTGCATATTCTCCGGCTTGAGATAACAGCGGTTTCCGGTCTGGCTGCTGAAATATTCACTGTATACGAGCTTGGTGTCGGAGGTGACCTTCTTTACGATTTCGGAGGCTTCTTCGAAGGCGTTCAGTGTAAGCATTTCTTTCTCACTCATCTTGGATTTCCTTTCTGCTGTACGAGGGCTGTCACTGTGGGTTTTTCATGGAGCGCGGACCGCATCGGGATGCGGGAGCGCCGTCCGGTCAGGCGTCTGTTATTGCGCGTTTTCCGGGTTTGATTCAAAGAGCGCGTTCACATAGGAGTCCGGATCGAACTTCTGCAGGTCGTCAAGCTGCTCTCCGACTCCGATGTATTTCACGGGAATCTGAAGCTCTGACTGGACCGCTACGGCGATGCCGCCCTTTGCGGTACCGTCGAGCTTGGTAATGACAAGACCTGTGATGTGCGCGACTTCGGCGAAGCTTTTGGCCTGGAGGATTGCGTTCTGACCGGTGGTTCCGTCGAGAACCAGCAGGGTTTCCAGATACGCCTCCGGGTAGGAATTGGCGAGAATCTTGTAAATCTTCTGAAGCTCGTTCATGAGATTTTTCTTGTTGTGGAGACGGCCTGCGGTGTCGATCAGGAGGACATCGGCCCTGCGGGCCTTCGCGGCGGCAACCGCGTCGTATACGACCGAGGCGGGATCCGCTCCCTCCTGACCGGTGATGATGTCAACCTTCGCGCGGTCCGCCCAGGTCTCCAGCTGCGGGATTGCCGCGGCGCGGAAGGTGTCCGCGGCGGCAATGATGACCTTTTTGCCCTGATGGCGGAGCTTGGCGGCGAGCTTGCCGACGGTCGTCGTCTTGCCGACGCCGTTCACTCCTACGACGAGGATGACAGACTGTCTGTTCTCGAATTCATAGGCGTTCTCTTCCACCTTCATCTGCTGGCGGAAACAGTCCACCATATACTTTTTGCAGTCCGCCGGTTTCTTGAGGTCGAGATCCGACACGATTTCCTTCAGGTTGTCGATGACGGTCTCGGTGGTTTCAATGCCCATGTCGCTTGCGACGAGGGCTTCCTCCAGACATTCATAGAATTCATCGTCGATCTCGGAGCATCCGAAGGCCTCATCCAGATTCTCGTTCATGCTGTCACGGGTCTTGGACAGTCCCTTGAACAGCCGGCTGAAAAAACCTGCCATATATTTTCTCCTTTACTGTATCGTGGCTACACCTTTACAAGCATGATTGCGGACCGCAGCTCTGCCGCGGAGCTTCATGCTCGCGCAGGGGCGTGTCCATAAGGCATTTCCTGCTTACGCACGCAGTGCGGCGCGGGTTATGACCTTTGACACCGCAGTCATATCGCGAAGCAGCCGCTTCGAAATCACCGGTCTTCCAGCTTCGCCGGCTTTCCGTCAGTTGTCGAGCTGCTCGCGGATCAGGTCGACGGAGACAAGAACCGAGACGCCCTTTTCCTGCATGGTGATTCCGTACAGGCGGTCCGCCGCGGCCATAGTTCCGCGTCTGTGAGTAATAATAATAAACTGCGTATTTTTTGTCAACTTGTGGAGATAGGCGGCGAAGCGGCCTACGTTGTTGTCGTCAAGGGCAGCCTCGATCTCATCCAGCAGACAGAACGGAGAAGGCTTCAGGTTCTGGATCGCGAAGAGAAGCGCGATGGCGGTGAGGGCCTTCTCGCCTCCCGACAGCTGCATCATGTTCTGAAGCTTCTTTCCCGGCGGCTGCGAGGTGATAGTGATACCGGATTCCAGAATATTGTCTTCGTCGACCAGCTCAAGGGTTCCCTTTCCGCCGCCGAAGAGCTGCTGAAAGACCTTGTTGAATTCTACCCGGATCTGTTCGAAGCGCTCCTTGAACTGTCTGCGCATACCCTCGTCAAGCTGCCGGATGATTCCCTTCAGATCGTCGGAAGCCTTGATCAGATCATCATGCTGACTCTGGAGAAAATTGTGGCGTTCCTTCAGCTCGCGGTATTCTTCGATGGCATTTACGTTTACGGTTCCGAGCGCCTTGATCTCGGACTTCAGCTGGGAGATCTGCTTCCGGAGCGGGGTGCGGTCAGGCATCTCATCAAAATGAACGGCCTCCGCCTGATCCGGCGTGATCTGATATTCCTCATACAGATAATTGATCTGGTTCTCCTTCTGCTCGCGGAGCTTTTCAAGCTGCGAGTCGAGACGGAAAATTTCCTGATCCATCTCGGCCTTTTCACCGGAGAGCCGGTCGCGCTTTTCAAAGAATTCCCGGTGATTTCTGGTCAGATCCTCTTTCTTTTTCTGAAGAGCTTCTCCGGCTTTGTCTTCATCGTCAGCCGCTGCGGTCAGTTCGTCTATTTTTGCCTGAATCGCGGCAATCATGGACTCTCTGCTGTCCGAATCGTTTTCGCCGTCCGTGATGGAGCGGAGAAGATTTTCCCGCTCCTCGTCAAGCCTGCGGATCTCTGCCTGTGTGGTATGCAGCTTTTCCTCGAGGAAGGAAACCTGCTGGCGGAGGTTGGAGCAGGAAAGCCGGGCCTGATCGCGCGCGGCGAGAGCATTCTGCTGCTTCTCGCGAAGGGCCTCGGCCTCGTCGGAGATCTTCCGGAGTCTGTCCTCGAGATTCTCCTCTTCCTTCTGCGAGCTTTCCAGCTCGCCGCCGATCAGAGAACGCTTTTCGCGGATCTCGGAGATCTGGCCGTTGATCTCATTGCGCTCCGCGGTAAGCCGTGCAAAATCAGCGCTCAGAGAATCGCTCTTTTCCTTAGCGCCGTCGCGGTTCACGCGGGCGGTGTTCTGACGGATGAGAAGCTTCTGAAGCGCGTCCTGCTCTTCGGCGAGGAGGCTTCGCAGCTCATTCCGCTCGGAACGCTGATCCTCGATTTTTTTCTGGAGCTCCTGCATCTCTTTCTTCAGGGACTGGACGCTGCTCTCGAGCTCCTTGATCTGTCTTCTTCTTCCGAGAAGATTGCTGTTGTACTTGAAGGAGCCTCCGGTCATGGAGCCGCCGGGGCTGAGGAGCTCGCCTTCCAGTGTGACCATCCGGACAGACTGGTGATGGCGCCGGCTCACCGCGATCGCGTGGTCGATGGTATCGACGACGACGGTTTTGCCGAGAAGACGCCGGACGACGCCCTGGTAGATTTTGTCGCAGGTGACGAGCGTATCGGCGACGCCCAGAACTCCGTTTTCCCGGAGAACCGACTGGATGTTCTGCGAAGGCGACGGAGCGTCGTCTCTCATGGCGGTCAGGGGGAGGAATGTTGCTCTTCCGAAGTGCCCCCGTTTCAGGTATTCGATCAGGTATTTGGCAGTGCTCTCATTGTCTGTCACAATATTCTGAAGAGCTCCGCCGAGAGCGGTCTCAATGGCGGTCTCGTATTTTCTGTCGGTTTTGATCAGATCCGCAACGACGCCGTGGATGCCGGGATTGCTGTCCTTCTGCTCCATCACCCGTTTGATGCTGTTGCCGTAGCCTTCATATCGCTCGGCGATGTTCCGGAGGGACTCGAGACGGGAGGCCTCTCTGTGATAGGCGGTCTGTCCGATCTCCAGCTGATGGCTCTCTTCGTCGAGCCGCTGCCCGAGGGCGATGATCTTCTTTTCTTTCTCCGCCGCTGATCTGCGGTATTTATCAACTTCGCCGCTGATTTCCGCGTACTCTTGCTCGTATCCGGCGAGGCTCGCCTTTTCCCGTGACTCGCTTTCTTTCATCTGAAGAATGCGGGAAGAAAGCTCGGACTTTCGTATCTCGATCTGTTCCAGCATGGTGTCATACCGCTGAAGGCGTTCCTTTATGGTGGTCCGGTTGTTCAGAAGGGTGATGGTGTCGTTCCGGCTCTGCTCGGCGGCGGAATTCTTGCCGGCGATTTCGGCCTCGATTTCCGACGCGTCGCGCTCCCTGTCATCCTTTTCTTTTTCGGCCTCGGTCAGCCTTGCGGAAAGCTCCTGCTGCTCCTGCTGCTGCTCGTCCGCACTGCGGATACGGGAGGACTTGTCTTCTTCAATGGCGTTCAGACGGTCCCGGAGAAGCTTCCTGTTGGTTTCCGCAGCGCGGATCTGCTCGCGGAGAACATTGATCTGTCCCTCGTGCTGCTGCTTTTCCAGGACTGCTGTCTGCATATGTTCTCTGGAAGCGGTGATGTCTGCCTCCAGGTCCTCCAGCTCCTTTTCGACCCGCTGATATTCGAGCCTGGTCTCTTCAAACTGTACATTGAGATCCCGGAGATGGTCTTCTGCGATCTGCCTGTTCTGACTCAGATCCCGAAGCTGCTCCTCGGTCCGGCTCTCGTCGATCTGGAACAGCTGGATGTCAAGGGTCCGGAGACTGTCGCGCTTTCGGAGGTATTCCTCTGCTTTGCCGGACTGCTTCTCAAGGGGGCCGATCTGCCGTGTGACCTCGCTGAGAATGTCGTTGACACGGACGAGATTTGCCTCCTCGTCCTCGAGCTTTTTCAGGGCGGTTGCCTTTCTGCGCTTGAATTTTACAATACCGGCCGCTTCATCGAAGAGCTCGCGCCGTTCGTCCGGCTTGCCGCTAAGGATCTTTTCGACCTGGCCCTGGCCGATAATGGAATAGCCTTCCTTTCCGATTCCGGTATCATAGAAAAGCTCGTTGATGTCGCGGAGTCTGCAGCTTCTTCCGTTGAGCTGATACTCGCTTTCGCCGGAGCGGTAGAGCTTTCTCATGACCGTGACCTCGTCCGCGTCAAAATTGAGCTTCCGGTCGGTGTTGTCCAGTGTGATGGCGACCATGGCAAATCCCACCGGCTTGCGGTTTTCAGTTCCGGCAAAAATAACGTCCTGCATGTTGCCGCCGCGCAGGGATTTTGCGCTCTGCTCGCCGAGAACCCAGCGCACCGCGTCCCCGACATTGCTCTTGCCCGAGCCGTTCGGCCCGACAATGCCGGTGACGCCGTTATGGAATTCGAGCCGGGTTCTCAGGGCAAAGGACTTGAAACCCTGCATTTCGATTGATTTCAGATACATAGATTCGTTCTTTCTTTCTGCTGTCAGTTCTGCTGTTCTGCCGCAAAATCAGACGGGGAAAAACGCATGATCGCCTGATAGGCCGCCTGCTGCTCCGCCGCCTTTTTGGAATGGCCGCTGCCCTCGCCCAGAAGCCTTGCGCCGAGCCATACCTGCGCCGTAAATTTCTTGTTGTGATCGGGTCCGGTCTCCCCCGTGATCTCGTAGCGGATCGGCTCTTCCGACACGGCCTGAATCATTTCCTGGAGATGGGTTTTCGAGTCGTGGAACAGCTGCTTGTGCTCCACATCGTCCATCACATAGCGGAGAATAAATGCTCTGGCCTTTTCAAAGCCTCCGTCCTTGAAGATTGCTCCGATAACGGCCTCGAGGGCGTCGGATACCACGGAATCCCTCTTCCTTCCGCCGGTCGCGTCCTCGCCTTTGCCGAGCAGGAGATAGTTCTCAAGCCCGAACTGGCGCGCGTCGTAGGCAAGCGTAGGTTCGCACACGAGGCTCGCTCTCAGCTTCGTGAGCTGACCCTCGGGAAGCTCCGGATAATGATCATACAGGTATTCGCTCGACACAAGTTCCAGAACTGCGTCCCCGAGGAATTCCAGCCTCTCGTTACAGCCCTCATGCCCGAGATTGTGCTCATTCGCATAAGAGCTGTGACGAAGTGCCAGCTCCAGCCAGCGGACGTCCGCAAAGGTGCAGCCGATTTTCTGCTGCAGTTCCGACAGTTTTTCTTCCATATCTTATTTCCTCTCTTTGCATGTGCTGTAAAGTTTTCATAGTGCTGCGGTTTACGGCACGGCCGGCAGCACAAAGACTGCTGACGGTTACAGGATGCAGATAACCGGGAGCAGTCTTCTTGTGCGCGTGCTGATGTATATTATCTGTCCGCGCTTCACTGAAAAGGTGAAACTATTGTTCACGGCAGTGTATTACGCGCGTTTACTGGTTTTGTCTCGGATCAGTTTCACCATGTCTCCAGCTGTCTTGATGTTCAGAAATTCATCTTCGGTGATTTCTATTTCGAACTTTTCGTCTGCGAGCGCGGCGATCTGAAACAGATCCAGGGAGTCGGCGCCGAGATCCTCCGCGAAGGTGGTATTCATTGTGATTTCCCTCGGATCAACATGAAGGATCTCCACGATGATTTGTTGAAGCAGTTCAAATTCCATTGTCAGCCTCACTGCGGATCCTTCGCAGCGGAGTCGGCGGGGGCTGTCTGCCCGATCTCCTTCGCGGCGGATGCTTTTGTAAGAAATTCCTGAATCTTGCCGTTTACGTCCTGTTCCTTGAACTGAATACACTGCAGGACGGTGTTTTTGAATTCGACTGCCTTTGAACTGCCGTGCGTCTTCACGACAAGGCCCTTGAGACCGAGCAGAGGAGCACCGCCGTACGCGGCTGCATCGAATTTCTTCAGAGTAGTCTTCAGGGCCGGCTTGATCAGAAGTCCTCCGATCTTGCTCCGAAGAGAAGAATATATGGCGCCCTTCATCTCATGTAGAAGAGTGCCTGCCACTCCTTCATACATTTTCAGAATGACATTGCCGACAAAGGCTTCGGTTACGTAGACATCCGCGACACCTTTGCTGATGTCTCTCGCCTCGACGTTTCCGATGAAGTTGATGTCCCTGCACTCCCGCAGCAGAGGATAGGTTTCCTTGCAGAGGGCGTTGCCCTTCTCTTCCTCAACGCCGATGTTCACCAGCCCGACGCGCGGATTCGGGATTCCGAGGACATTCTTCATGTAAATGGAACCGATTACGGCAAACTGCACCAGGTGAGCCGGTCTGGCATCCACGCTGGCACCGCAGTCGATCAGAAGGGATACGCCGTTCGCGGTCGGAAGAAGCGGTGCCAGAGGCGCGCGGTGGATTCCGCGGATTTTCTTGACGATTGCCTGCCCGCCGACAAGGACGGCTCCGGTACTTCCGGAGGAGACGAAGGCATCCGCCTCACCCTTGTGAACCAGGTTGAGACCCACCACGAGGGAGGAATTCTTTTTTGTCTGGATGGCTTTCACCGGGGGTTCTCCGGTTTCGATGACTTCGGGAGCGTCTACAACGCGCACACGGCTTTCATCGTATGAATATTTGGAAAGCTCTGTGCGAAGCCGATCTTCCGGACCGGTCAGGATGAGCTCGATCCGGCTGTTCTCCTGAAGGGCGTCCAGAGCCCCCTTCACAGGTTCTTCCGGGGCGTAATCACCGCCCATGGCATCTACGACTACTCTGACTTTTTCATTCATGATCCATTCACTCTTCCATTCGTTTGTATGCGATGCCGCGGTTTCCGCATCGATCACGCACAGGCTGCGTTCTTCTCGCGGTCTGTGCGTTCGAATCCGGCATATCTCCGCAGCGCGGGCAATTGCTGCTTATACAGTTTGTAGCACGATCTGTTGTCCGGCCGTTTACTGAGCGGATGAGGACTGTACAGAGGTGCTCTGTGCATCGCTGCTGTCCGCTGCCGAGCTGCTGGTGCTGGACGCGGATTCCCCGAACTGCGTCACATCGACGTAATCTCCGGTATCGGGGTCTACAGCGAAACCGCTGTCGTTGAAGGTGTAGGTCACACCGTCGATCTCCATCGAGGTATTGCTGGGATAGGTTCCGTCGTCATGGTTCAGATACTGATAGCCGCCGTTGTCCGCATTCCTCTGCCAGTACATATTCGCCCACACGGTCACGCTGTGTGTGGAGCTCGTGGTCTCGTTGACCTGTCCGTTTACGGTGTTGATCGCAACCACATAATAATAGGTGGTTCCGCCCTCCGAGGTGTCCGGCGTGTAGTCGGCAGAGGTGGCTCCCGGAATCTTGGTGCCGCCGCCGTTTGAATCAACGTTGTTGGAGTACCACTGGTAGGAGATTTCTCCTCCGTCAGAAGCGGCTGCTTCGGCAGAGAGCGTGGTCTTGCCGCCGGCTGCGACATCGGTGGAGCCGGAAAGATCGCTCTTGAAGGCCGGGGCCTCTACGTCGGTGTTGAAGGAAAGCGTCTGTACCGGCGTACCCTCCTGGCTTGAGGCGGAGACAACGGTTTCTTTGCCGGTGTCTGTCACGGTGCCGACCAGACGGCTCATGCCGCCGGAAAATGAGCATCCGGACAGAATCATCGCCGCGCTCATTCCGACCGCAAGGATTCCCGAATATTTATGACTGTTCATTCTGTTTATCCCCTTTATTCGTAAAATAGAACCGACAGATATTTTTGCCGAAAAAGTTACAAGTTTATTACAACTCACAGTTGTCGAAATTATAGCACGCGGACGGGAGAGCTGTCAATGTGCGCGGAAGCGCGGGGCAGGCGGACCGCCTTCCGGGATTGAAGTCCGGCGGGGAAAGTCCACGGGAAGAGAAAAGACAGAATCCAGCATCATGCGGGTATAGGGATGACGGGCATGGCTGGCGACATCGCTTGCGTTCATCAGCTCTACAATACGGCCGAGATACATGACCGCGACGCGGTGTGAGATCTGCTGAACCAGCGCCAGGTCGTGGCTGACAAAGATTATGGACAGATGCTGTTCGTTCTGAAGGCGGACAAGGAGCTTCGCGATCGATTTCTGCGCCGCCGCATCCAGTGCGGATGTGGCCTCATCGCAGATCAGAATATCCGGTTTCAGGGCGAGGGCCCGCGCGATCGCGATCCGCTGGCACTGCCCGCCGCTCAGATTCCGCGGGTATCGTTCTGCGAAATCCTCCGGAAGGTCGACCATTCGCAGCAGTTCTCTCGCTTTTTCCGGAATCTCCTTCCGCCGGATGAGACGATAATTCAGAAGATGCTCACAGAGGATGTTCTTCACCTTCATTTTCGGATGAAAGGAATCCAGCGGGTCCTGGAAGACCATTTGTATCTTCTTTCTTGCTTCCCGAAGAGACGTGCCTTTGAGGCCGCTGATCTTATGTCCTTCAAGCAGGATCTCCCCGGCATCCGGTGTCTCGAGGCCGACGAGGATACGCAGGAAGGTGCTCTTTCCGCATCCGCTCTCCCCTACGATCCCGAGAGTCTGACCTGCCTGCAGGGACAGACTGATATCCTTGCATGCAGGGAGAGAACTGCCGCGGGAGGACGGATAGGTTTCGGATCGGTAATTCCAATACTGCCGCATATTCTCTTCCAGAATATTCTTATCCTGCTCAGGGGGAGTGACTGCTGCTGTGGTGTTCGCTTTCTCTCTCATCATCTGCTTTCTCCGTTTCTGTGTTCTGTATCCTGTTTGAATTTTTGTCATGCATACGGTAACAGTTTTACATAGAATGAGATGCGGGACAAGCCGGGAGGGGGGATATAAGATTGCCGGAGGCATAGCGGAAGGACGGTGATTTCGCAGCCCCGCTGCCATTCCTGCCGGGCCGGTTATGCATAAGCAACAAAAAAGGACTGCTATTCTCATAGCAGTCCTGATCATTCACATATTCGGATGCAGAAGATTATGCCTCTTCTACGTTGATAACCTGTTTCTTGTTATAGGTTCCGCAGTTCTTGCATACTCTGTGAGGCATCATAAGTGCTCCGCATTTGCTGCACTTAACAAGGTTCGGAGCGGACATTTTCCAGTTTGCTCTTCTCTTGTCTCTATGTGACTTGGATGATTTATTTTTTGGACAGATGGACATTATAACACCTCCTCATACTTCCTGAATTCAAAATAAACCGCTGATTTTCTCAATCGCACTTTAAAGATTATACACAGGAGATATGTGTTTGTCAAGGAAAAGGTGCAAAATTTGTGCCCGCGTGGAATTACCTGGTTACTGTTCACAGTATATCTGAAAGGCAGAGATTTCACATCCCTGTTGCCATTCGCAAACTGGCTGTAACAAAGTTTTATCCTTTTTTATTGAAGCTGCGGAACTCCTCAGGCGCGAGCGCCTTCGTCAAACAGTCCTCGCTATTCATTCAATGAAAAATTTACGGATAAAACTTCTAACAGCCAGTAATGCTCAGGCAAAGGTGCTGTGAAATCGTTGCCTTGTCAGTTGTGCGTGAAAAGCAACGAATTACCTGTCCCCGCTGAGGATCGCTACGGTGTCGCGGCAGATCGCGAGTTCCTCGTTTGTCGGGATTACGCAGACGGCTACTTTGGAGTCGTCGGTGGAGATCTTTACGTTCTGTCCGCGGAGCTTGTTCTTCTCGGGATCGATCTTGATGCCGAGGTAGCTGAAGCCGTCCATGATTCGCGCGCGGGTCGCGCCGTCGTTCTCTCCGATTCCGGCGGTGAAGGCGATGGCGTCAACCCCGTCCATAGCCGCCACATATGCGCCGATGGTGGTCTTTACGCGGTATGCAAATACCTCAAGCGCGACCTCTGCGTCGTGATTGCCCTTGTTCGCTGCGTCCGCCAGATCACGGAAGTCGCTGGAAAGTCCTCTGGAGAGGCCGTATACGCCGGATTTTTTGTTCAGGATGTTCAGAACGCCGGAGGCGTCGAGATTCAGCTTCTTTCCGAGGAACTCGACAACGGAGGGATCGATGTCGCCGGAGCGCGTTCCCATGGCAAGGCCGGCAAGAGGAGTGAGACCCATGGAGGTGTCTACACATTTGCCGTTCTTTACAGCGCTTACCGATGCGCCGTTGCCCAGGTGGCAGACAATGATCTTGCTGTTGTTGAGATCGAGGCCGAGGAACTTTGCGGTCTCCTTGGAGACAAAGCTGTGGCTTGTGCCGTGGAAGCCGTATTTGCGGATGCGGTATTTCTCATAGTACTCGATCGGGATCGCGTACAGATATGCCTTTTCCGGCATGGTCTGATGGAAGGCGGTGTCGAAGCAGCCGACCATCGGAACGCCCGGCATGAGCTCCTTGCACACATTGATTCCGATCAGATTCGCGGGATTGTGCAGAGGTGCCAGATCGGAGCAGTCCTCAAGTGCCTTGATCATGGCATCGTCAACCTTTGCGGAGTGGGCGAACTCCTCGCCGCCGTGTACGACACGATGGCCGACCGCGTCGATCTCCTTGAGGGAGCGGATTGCGCCGGTCCTGTCATTGGTGAGCGCATCGAGAACCATCTTGATGGCTTCCTTGTGTGTCGGCATCGGTGCCTCGGTGATCTCCTTATCAAGTCCTTCCTTCTGATATACGAGACGGCCGTCGATGCCGATACGCTCGCAAAGGCCCTTTGCAAGAACCTCCTCGGAATCAGAATCGATCAGCTGGTACTTCAGGGAAGAACTTCCGCAGTTGATGACTAAAACTTTCATGATTAACCCTCCTGATAATGTGTTTATATAGTTGAGTATTCGGCAGACCTCCGAAGAAGTATACCGTTGATGCCGTTTTTGAAAGGACACCGGATCTACAAAGGACGCAAAGAAATAACCGAGCCTTCTGGGGGTTCGGTTATTTTCCATACGCTGGGCAAGAGACGGCCTGAGATCAGCTGTTCATCATTGCTTCTACAGCTGTCATGGCAACAACGCCTACGATATCATCCGCAAAGCATCCGCGGGACAGATCATTTACCGGCATGGAAAGACCCTGCAGAACCGGGCCGTACGCGTTGGCGTGAGCCAGTCTCTGCGCGATCTTGTATCCGATGTTTCCGGCCTCAAGGCTCGGGAAGATCAGGGTGTTGGCGTGGCCGGCCACCTCGCTGACCGGTGCCTTGAGCTTTGCAACTTCCGGAACGATAGCCGCGTCAAACTGCAGCTCTCCGTCGATCTTCACGTGCGGATATTTCTCCTTCGCAATCCGGGCTGCCTCGGCAACCATGGTTACATTGTCATGCTTCGCGCTGCCCTTGGTGGAGAAGGAAAGCATTGCGACCTTCGGCTCCGCTCCGATGTATGCGCGGAAGGAGTCTGCGGAAAGGCCTGCGATCTCGGCAAGTTTTTCGGAATCAAAGTCGGTGTTGACCGCGCAGTCGGCGAAGAGGAAGGTGCCGTTCTCGCCGTACTCACAGTTCGGAACCTCAACGATGAAAAATCCGGAAACGCTCTTTACACCCGGTTTCGTCTTCAGAAGCTGAAGCGCCGGACGGATGGTGTTGCCGGTGGAATGGCAGGCACCGGAGACAACGCCGTCAGCGTCTCCGCACTTGCACATCAGACATGCGTAATACATATAGTCCTTGGTCATCTGCTGCTCTGCCATCTCAGGGGTGACACCCTTCTTCGCACGCAGCTCTACAAACTTGTCAATATATTTCTGGCGGTTCGGATCGGTGAAAGGATCAAGGATCGTGACTCCGGTCAGGTCATAGCCGGTACCGTGGTTCTGAATATCCTCCGGAGTACCGAGAATGATGATGTTCGCGATTCCCTCGCGGGTGCATTTCACAGCGGCTTCATAGGTACGCTGATCCATCGACTCCGGCAATACGATTGTTTTCTTGTTGGATTTTGCTTTTTCTTTGATACTGTCAATAAATGCCATTTCCAGGCTCCTTTCTGGATATGCCGTAACGCATTCCGAACACACAAATTGAAAGTCCGCAACATACCTGTACGCACTCACTTTCATGAATAAAGTATAGTACCTTCTCCGGCCTTCGACAAGCGCTAAAATTGTATTATAAATAATACAAAAACAGAAAAACAGAAAGAATCGGATGACAAACCACAGGGTCTTCGGAAGTCCGCGCCGGAGGATCTGTTTACTTTTGCCGGGAGGTGGAATATCATGATACGATATCACAAAGTGTTGATCTGATGCATTGTGATGTTGATCTGATACACTGTGCCATAAGCTGTATCAGCTGCGGATTTTCCGTGTTCCGCACATCCGCGGGGTTACGGGTATCGGCAGATCCGGCATATATGAAGGGGTTCAGGGAGGCGGAGACGATGAAGGTAATCGGAATCATAGCGGAGTACAATCCGTTTCATAACGGGCATGCATATCTGATCAGAAAGGCAAAGGAGATTTCGGGAGCGGACGCGGCGGCGGCTGTCATGAGCGGCGATTTTGTGCAGCGGGGCACGCCGGCGGTATTCGATAAGTATACGCGCGCGGCGATGGCTCTCGCGGGCGGATGTGATCTGGTGCTGGAGCTCCCGGCGGCGGCTGCTGCGTCGTCCGCCCAGCGGTTCGCGGAAGGGGCGGCGGCCATTTTGAACGGAATTGGTGTGATCGATGAGCTGTGGTTTGGGAGCGAATCCGGAGACATGGATTTATTCCGCCTGCTGACACCGGTTCTTTGCGGCGAGCCGGAGGAATATCGAACGCTTCTGAAGAAGCAGCTGGCCTCTGGGCGCTCCTTTCCCCGTGCCAGAGAAGAGGCGCTTGCCGGGTATTTCCGGGACAGGGAGACGCCGGAGAAATGTGAAAAAATCCGGGAATTTCTGGGCAGGCCGAATAATATCCTCGGTCTGGAGTACTGCATCGCCCTGAGAAAAACGGGCAGCGCCATTGTGCCGAGGACGCTTCGGAGACTCGGCGCAGACTACAATGACAATGCCTTTGATACCGGAAGCAGATGGAATTCGGCATCTGCGATACGGCGGCAGATTTTTTCGGGGAATGACCTGGAGCTTCTGGCAGACTCGGTTCCGCCGGGGGCGCTCGGTATCCTTCAGGAGGCCTGCAGCTCGTTTTCACCGATAAGGGAAGACGATTTTTCCGAGATGCTGCAGTATCAGCTGCTGCGGGAGGACAGTGCGGAGAATTTTTACAGATCGGAAATGACAGGCGCGGAGAATACTATCGGGATGAGAGAAGGGAGCGGCGCACTCTGTGAATCGGCTGACGCGGCAGGGACAGGCCGGACCGGAACCGCATTACCGGAGGGCAGATCGTTCTCGCGGTATCTGGATGTGACAGAGGACCTTGCCTCGAGAATACGGAATCATCTCGGCGAGTACCGGTCGTTCTCACAGTTCGCGGCGCTTCTTTCGGCGAAAAACTATCCGAGGGCGCAGGTGAACCGTGCGCTGATGCATATTCTTCTGAATATCAGGGATGAGGATCTGCGCCGGGCGCTTCATCCGGAATACGTGCATCTGCTTGGCTTTTCCGAAAAAGGACGGGAGGTGCTGAGGGAGATCAAGGCAGGCGGGACAGGAAGGCTCTGTCCTGTGGCGAAGATATCGTCGCTGCCGGCTGACCTGACCCGGACTGATGTGTTTGCTTCGAATCTGTATGAATCGGTCCGGGCAGTCAAGAGTAGGCAGGACTTTGTGCATGAATTTTCAAGGCCGGTTATCCGGATATGAGCGGGTCAGTTCTTAAAGCTGTGTACCGGAGCCGGGATTCTGCCGGTACGGTTGATCAGCGCGTCGCAGCCGAAGCGGCTGACAGGCATGATCGGAGCGCTTCCGAGCAGTCCTCCGAATTCCAGAGAGTCACCGACATCCTTTCCGATGGCGGGGATCACACGGACCGCAGTCGTCTTCTGGTTGATCATGCCGATTGCCATTTCATCGGCAATGATGCCAGAGATCGTCGTGCTTCTGGTATTTCCGGGGATGGCGATCATATCGAGTCCGACCGAGCAGACGCAGGTCATCGCCTCCAGCTTCTCCATGCTGAGGGATCCGCGGTTTACGGCGTTGATCATTCCCTGATCCTCGCTGACCGGGATGAAGGCGCCGGAGAGCCCGCCGACATAGGAGGAGGCCATGACGCCGCCCTTTTTCACCTGGTCGTTCAGCAGGGCTAGCGCAGCCGTCGTTCCGGGAGCACCCACGGATTCCACGCCGATCTCCTCGAGAATGTCAGCCACGGAGTCGCCGATCGCGGGAGTCGGGGCCAGAGACAGATCGATGATGCCGAATGGAACGCCGAGGCGTCTGGATGCCTCTCTGGCGACGAGCTGTCCCACACGTGTGACCTTGAAGGCGGTTTTCTTGATGGTCTCACAGAGAACCTCGAAGTTCTCTCCTCTCACCTTTTCCAGCGCATGCTTCACAACGCCGGGGCCGGAGACGCCGACATTGATGATGGCATCTGCCTCCGTCACGCCGTGGAAGGCGCCTGCCATGAATGGATTGTCGTCCGGCGCGTTGCAGAAAATGACGAGCTTCGCGCAGCCGAGGCAGTTATTGTCCTTTGTCGCCTCCGCGGTGCTTTTCACGATCTCGCCCATCAGCTTTACGGCATCCATGTTGATGCCGGTCTTTGTGGAGCCTACGTTGACGGAGCTGCACACGAGCTCGGTGCGCGCCATCGCCATGGGAATGGAACGAATCAGGAGTTCATCGGCTTTGGTCATGCCCTTGGAGACAAGGGCGGAATAGCCGCCGAGGAAATTGACGCCGACCGTATGGGCGGCTCTGTCCAGCGTCTCCGCGATCGTCACGAAGTCCTCCGGCGTCTTGCACGCTGCTCCCCCGATCAGGGCGATGGGTGTCACCGAGATCCGCTTGTTGACGATCGGGATGCCGTACTCCGCCTCAATGTCTTTTCCGGTCTGAACCAGGTTGCGGGCAAGCGTCGTGATCTTGTCGTAGATCTTCTGATTCAGGCGGTCCAGGTTTGAATCGATGCAGTCCAGAAGGCTGATGCCGAGAGTAATGGTACGCACATCCAGATTTTCGTTTTCGATCATCTCGTTGGTTTCATTTGCTTCAAAAATGTTGATCATGGCTGTACCTTTCTGTTCAGATTCTGTGCATCATGTCGAAGATGTCTTCCCGCTGGCAGTGAATCATGACGCCGATCTCCTCTCCGACCTTCTTCAGATCCCCGGCGAGTTCCGCGGTGTTCTTGTCGGATTTGGATGCATCGGTGATCATCATCATATGGAAATATCCCTGCAGAATGGTCTGGGAGATATCTTCGATATTCACATTATTTTCCGCGAGATAGTTGCAGACCTTCGCGATAATGCCGACAGTGTCTTTTCCGGTGACTGTGATGATTGTTTTCTTCATGATCTTGTCTCCTCGGTGAATAGCGGTGCCTGCACGCCGAAAATCCGGAGATCGGGCTTGCGGCATGCAGGGACACCTTCGGTTTGCATTGTTTGTTCGATTATACTACGAATCGGGAAAGATGTACGTTTTTTTTCAGAATTCGGCGAATTCGCTGACCGTGTCTCTCTTCGCGACAGTGATCGGGAAGTCTCCGGATTTGTAGGGATTCTCTCCCATGGTAACCTCACTGCACACGGTCTCATAGGCGAGGGCGGGATAATTGTTCTCCGCGCTCAGGTGCCCCAGAAAAATGTGGCGGATGTTGTCGTGCAGAATCTGGCAGAGAAGCTGTCCGGAGGTCTCATTGGAGAGGTGGCCTCTGTCGCTGAGAATTCGTACTTTCAACGGATAGGGATAGCGGCCGGCTTCCAGCATGTTGACATCGTGATTGGCCTCCAGCAGAATGGCGTCAAGGTACTGCAGATGACGGATCGTGTAATCCGTATATGTGCCCATATCGGTGGCCACGGCGCAGGAACGGCCGCCGTGGCAGATCCGGTACCCCACCGGGTCCGCGGCGTCGTGCAGGATGCTGAACGGTTCCACGTCAAGATCTCCGATGCGAAGCGCCTGATCCGGGCGGATTTCGTGAAAAAGATCCTCGGGGATTTTTCCGGCTGAGCCCTTGCTCCGGATCGCGTCCCAGGTTCCCCTTGTGGCGTAGATCGGAAGATTCAGCTTTCTCGAGAGAACGCCCAGACCCTTGATATGGTCCGAGTGCTCATGTGTGATCAGGATGCCGTCGATGTCACGTCCGGTATATCCGATTGTGTTCAGCCCCTGTTCTGTCCGTTTGCCGGAGATTCCGGCATCTACCAGGAGACTTGTATGTTCGCTTCCGACGAAAATGCAGTTGCCGCTGCTTCCGCTGGATAGACTGCACATTTTCATATGTGATACGCTTCCTATATTTGTTTGCCGCTGTTTACGCTGCTGAAAAGGCCGGGATTTTTCAGAACCTTTTGCGAATGGCAGCAGGACTGTGAAATCCCTGCCTTTCAGGCTGCCGTGAACAGTTACCTCTGTCCTGAAATGGTTATTATGTTTGCGCGGGATGAAAAGAGTGCATTCTGGCGTCGATCTGACGAATGGTGTCTGAGAAGGCGCCGCTGTTGTCCAGTACAAACGCGCACACCTTCCGGAACTCGGAATCCGGCAGCTGATTAGCCATGATCTGCCTGATTTTTTCGTCAGAATACCCCCGGCTTTCCCGGAGCCGCTGCTTCCTGACCTCCGCATCTGCATAAACATACCATAATTCATCACAGATTTCATTATATTTTTCTTCGATCAGAAGAGCCGCTTCCAGAAAGAAAAACGAACGGCCCTTTGCCTGTGCTTCTTTCATGGAGATGGCGATGCTTCTGCGGACGGCCGGATGTGTGATCCGGTTCATCTGTTCCAGAAGACTGCCGTCCGCAAAAATTTTCGCGGCGACAGCCTTTCGGTTAAGCTCTCCGTCGGAGCCCAGAACACCGGGCCCCAGAAGGCCGAGGATCGGACCGTAGCAGGCCTGCCCTTTTTTCATCAGCTCGTGGGCCAGCTCGTCGGAGCGGATCAGATCACAGTCGTAATGGGTCTCCAGATATTTCATGACCTCGCTTTTTCCGCTTCCGACGCCGCCGGTAATTCCGATTATTCTCAATGTGAATCCTCCTGCCGCTTTGCGTTCTCTCGAACGGAAGTCTGCATTTTCTGCAGGACTCCGTAAAGTACCCGCGTACCGCTCTGCGTTTTCTCGGACGGCAGCCCGCGTTTTCCGCAAAGCTTCGTGAAGTGCCCGCGTGCCGCCCTGCGTTTCTGCCAGTGCTGCCTTCCGGTAATCCGCGGCATGCGGCGTGCTATTTTGCCTCGTACCAGTTTGTTCCGTCGTGGATATCGACCTCAAGGCGGACGGCAAGATCCGCCGCGCCTTCCATTTCCTCGCGAAGGATGGTTCTGACCCGCTCCACCTCATCGGCTGCCGCCTCGACGAGAAGCTCGTCATGGACCTGGATCAGGAGCCGCGATCTGAGGTGCTCTCTACGAAGGCGCCGGTCCACCCGGTTCATGGCAATCTTGATGATGTCGGCAGCGGTGCCCTGGATGGGGGCGTTCTTTGCGACTCTTTCACCGAAGGATCTCTGCATGAAGCTGGAAGATTTCAGCTCGGGCATGGGACGGCGGCGTCCGAACCTGGTGACGGAATATCCCTTCTCCTTTGCGTCCGTGACGAGACCGTTGAGAAAAGAGCGGATGCCGGGATAGGTTTCATAGTAGCGCTCGATGTAATCCGCAGCCTCCTTCCGAGAGATTCCGAGATCCCGGCTCAGGCCGAAGGCACTGATTCCGTAGACGATTCCGAAGTTTACGGCCTTCGCGTTCCGCCTCATGATGGGCGTAACCTCGTCAAAGGGAACGTGGAAAACCTGAGAGGCGGTGATGCGGTGAATGTCCTTCGCCTCCCGGTACGCCTCAATCAGCTTTTCATCTCCGGACATCGACGCGAGCACCCGCAGCTCGATCTGTGAATAGTCGGCGTCCACAAAGATGTACCCGTCCTTCGGCACAAAGACCTTCCGGATCTGACGCCCCAGCTCGATGCGGACCGGGATATTCTGAAGATTCGGATCTGTGCTGCTGATTCTGCCGGTCGCGGTGATGGTCTGCTTAAAGGTGGTGTGGATCCGTCCGTCCTTCGATATAAAGCCGGCGAGACCGTCCGCGTATGTGGATTTCAGCTTGGAGAGCTGGCGGTAGTCGAGAATATCCTGAACGAGCGGAACATCGGGAGCGAGTTTTTCCAGAACGTCGGCCGAGGTGGAATATCCGGTCTTCGTTTTTTTGCCGCCGGGGAGCTTCATCTTTTCAAACAGGATCACGCCGAGCTGCTTCGGAGAATTGATATTGAATTCTTCTCCCGCTTCTTCATAGATCCGTTTCTCGAGGGAGGCGATTCCTCCGGCCAGTCTCTGTCCGTAGGAGGAAAGCTCCTCCGGGAGGATGCGGATTCCGTCTGTCTCCATATCGTGAAGGGTGAATACAAGCGGCATCTCGATGTCTGTCATGAGGCGGTACATGCCGGATTCCTTCAGCGCGCGGGTCATGGGGGTCCGTGCCTTCAGTGAAATCCGCGCAATCTGTCCGGCGTAGCGTGTGGCCTTCTCCTCTTCCATTTCCTCCGGAGCCGGCAGCTTCTTTGTGCCGAAAATCTCTTCGGCGGACAGGACGGGCTCTGTCAGATAGGCTGCGCCGATGGTGTCGTACGGATAGTCGGATTTGAGAGGATCCAGCAGATAGGCGGCGATGCTGATATCGAAGATTCCGGTGACGGAGGGATCTGCAGCTCTCGCCTGCTTCGAGGGAGCTTCCGGTTTTTCGCTGACAGTGTCTTCCGCCGAAGCTTCCGGGTTCCCGGCGTCCGCTTTCTTCGAGGAGGGTTCCGGATTTCCGTCTGCGGCCTTAATGAAGAATTCCTCTGAAAGCGTCAGAGATTTCATCTGGTCCTTGAGCTCAAAGGTGGAGATCACGCAGGGACTCTGCGCGATGCGCAGCACGCCGTCGCGGAGTCTGGAGGCGGGGATGGAATCCGACGCCGGAAGATACCAGGTCGCGCCGTCCGGAAGGGACACAGCCAGTCCGAAAATCCGGGGCGTCCGGGATACGGGTTCAAAGCTCTGCAGCAGATAGAGTCCGGCCTCCCCGGAAGCGGCCGCCTTCGCGAAGACGCGGCCGGCCTCTTCGCTGTTCCTGACGGTCTGAACCGTGAGCGCGTCATCGATACTCTTCGCAGAGGCGTCGAAATGATGCAGAAGCTTTTTAAAGCCAAGCTCCTTGAAGAGCCGGTACGCCTCAGGAGTGAAAATATTGCCGAGCCTCGCCCGGCCGTAATCCAGATCGATGGGGCTGTCTGTGTTGATTGTGGCAAGCTGCTTGGAGAGCACGGCAAGATCCCAGTGATCCCGCATCGCCTCCATGGCTTTCTTTGGCTTGATTTCTCCGAGGTGATCGTGCGCGTTTTCGATGGTCCCGTAGCTCTGGAGAATCTTTGTAGCGGTTTTGACTCCGACTCCGGGAAGGCCGGGAATGTTATCGGAGCTGTCCCCCATGAGGGCCTTCAGCTCAATGACCTGTGCGGGAGTGATCTGATATTCGTCGATGACCTCCCGGGTGTGATAATCCTGCACGATGGTCTGTCCGCCCTTCGTCTTCGGGATGCGGACCAGAACCTTGTCTGTGGCGAGCTGAAGAAGGTCGCGGTCGCCGGAGAGAATGGTGACGTTCATCCCCTTCTCCTCACTCCTTTTTGAGATCGTGCCGATGATGTCGTCGGCCTCATAGCCTTCTCTGGTCAGGATCAGAATCCCCATCGCCTTCAGGACCTCCTGAATCATGGGGATCTGCTCCTTGAGCTCCTCCGGCATCGGATGGCGCGTGCCCTTGTAGGCGTCAAACATGCGGTGCCGGAAGGTCGGAGCGTGAACATCAAAGGCAACCGCCAGATATTCGGGCTTTTCTTCGTCGAGAATCTTCAGCATGATATTCAGAAAACCGAGAACGGCATTGGTATGCTTTCCCTCGGCGTTTGTGAGGTCGGGCAGACCGTAGAAGGCGCGGTTCATCATGCTGTGTCCGTCTATTACCAGAAATGTTTCACTCAAAGCGTTCTCTCCTTACTATCATCATAGGTCAATATCATCATATGCCGTTTTTCTGCCTTTCACATGCCGATGCCGCGGAAAAATGCCGCCGCCGCTTCGGTGATGCCCAGCACATGGACAAGGTCCAGAAGCACAAGGATGATCAGCATCAGTGTGACGAAGAAAATAAGGATTCTCACCTTTCTCATCCGATGCTTGTGGACGAGATATGCGGTCTTCTCGTTGATATCCTTCTGGAGCATGGGCTTCAGGTTAAAGGAGCCCCGGGGGTCCTCCTCGTTCAGGTAACGGACCGTCAGATCCACCATGAAATTTGTCTCCAGCTCATCGTGGCATTTGTTGCAGTTGTTTACATGGTTCAGAAAAACCGCGAGATCCTTGTCTGACAGCCTGTCCTCCAGGTAATCCGGTATCATCGCCTCTGCCTCCCGGCAGGTGATTTTCCTGCTTTTGCTGATAAATTCAGAAGAATCCATATCAACCCTCCCTGATCATGTGCGGGCGTGACCGGTGCCGTCAGGTTCGCTTCCGATTTCTCTGAGAAAACGGGAAGGAGCAATTTTCTTGTCATAGCGCTCTTTCACAGAATAGATGTACAGGTCCTTTCGGGCCCGTGTCATGCCGACATAGAACATGCGGCGCTCTTCTTCCAGGTCAGCGTCGAGAACCGCCTTGTGGTAAGGGATAATTCCCTCATTTACATCCAGAATGTACACGGTGTCATATTCCATGCCCTTTGAGGCGTGCAGAGTGGATACGACGACGCCTGAACGCTCTTCTGCGCGCAGGACCCGCTGCTGCTCGAGCTTTTCCCGGTATTTTTCAATGGAATCCTTCCATTCCCCGAGGGTTTTGTAGTTGCGCGCGCTCTCCGTGAGCTCGTCGAGAACCTGCATAAGATCCTCCGGCGGAATATTCCGCTGCATCGCGTACTCGCGAAGGTATCCCTCGTAACCGATTTCCCGCCGTATGTAGTTCAGCGCCCCATAGGGAGCAAGGTGACGGATCATCGTGAGATTCGTCTCCAGCTCGTCGACTCTCCGGACCATCCAGTCCTTGTCCTCATAATAGCTGTACAGGCTTTCGTAGGTGACCACGGGATCATAGAACGCGTCTCTGGAAAAATAGCGGTTCGGCCGGTTGTATACGCGGAGGAAATTGCTTCGCTTTCCGCTTCGTTCGCGGCTCATGGCGCCGAGATCCATATAGGCCATGATATCCTTCGCGATCCAGTGATCAAAGACACAGGGGATGATATCGCCCATCCGGAAGGGAATCTGGTAGGCCATCAGCTGTTCGACCGCTTCTCTGCATCCGACATTTGTGCGGAACAGGACGGCAATTTCCTCATATGGCATGCCGCTGTCATGAGACGCGCGGATCTGCTCAGCCATATGCACACATTCCTTTCTCGGGTTGTCAAAGCATTCAAAGGCAACGGGAGAGCCGGAGGGTCTGACGGCAAGGATGTTTTTATCGAAGCGCTTTCGGTTGTGGCGGATCAGATTTCCGGACGCCTTCAGGATTTCAGGAGTGCTGCGGTAGTTTTCCTCCAGTGCGATGACCTCGCAGCCGGGATAGACCTTTGGAAAATTCAGCATGAGATCGGGATTTGCGCCTCGGAAGCGGTAAATCGACTGGTCGTCGTCGCCGACGATGAAAAGGTTGTTGTCCGGAAGGGCGAGAAGTCGGATAATCTCATACTGCAGAGGGCTGATATCCTGAAATTCATCGACGAGAATGTACCGGAATTTCTGCTGCCAGAGCGCCAGAATTTCGGGGCGCGCTGTGAGCAGCTCATAGCACCTGGTGATGATATCGTCAAAATCCAGCATCCGGTTTTCCCTCTTCCAGTCCTCATAGGCGCGGAAGACCTTGCGGAAGGCTTCCGTGGGGAGAACACCGGAATAAAAATGGCTGACATTCATCCGGCTGCCCTTGACCTGGCTGATTTCCCGCGCAACCGAGGATGGCAGATCCGCTTCCTGCGCATCGGGGCAGGTGTGGTCCAGAATCTCCCGGAGAAGCTGCAGAGCCCTTGCGTCCGCGAGAATATTGCTGCCGCTGATGCGGTAGGTGTTTTTCAGAATGCCATAAAAAATTCCGTGAAAGGTTCCGAAGGTCACCGGACTGGAGGAGCGTCCGATCATTTTTAAAAATCTCTCCTTCATCTCCGATGCCGCCGCCCTGGTGAAGGTTACGACAAGAATGGAGGAAGGAGAGATTCCGTTTTGAATCAATCGGACGGTGCGGCCGGTAATGACTGCGGTCTTGCCGGAGCCGGGTCCGGCAAGTACCAGCGCAGGGCCGTCCCCGTGCACAACCGCTTTCTGCTGGGATGGATTGTACTGCATCAGCCGAGCTTCCGGAGCGCCGCCTGAATGCGGGCGACCGACTCATCCCTGCCGAGCACTTCCATCAGACCGGTGGCACCCGCCGGTGTCGCCGGTTTGCCGGAAACCGCGGTGCGGAGCGGCCACATCACGGTATTGACCTTGTATCCCTTTTCGGCTGCGTAGTTCTTCAGGATATCGAACAATGTGTCATTGTCGAAGCTTGCGGCGTTTTCGAGAAGCGGCAGCACATCCTTCAGAATTGCGCGGGAGGAATCAACGGTGCTCTTGGACTTTTTGTGGCTGAAAAGTTCGACATCATAATCCGGAACGGCATTGAAGAAATCCACCTGCTCCTCGATGTCGGGAAGGATCTGAATACGGGTCCTTACCATCGCCGCGATCTTCTTGAGATCGTAGGGCCCGGTGACATACTTCTTCAGATAGGGCTCCGCGAGCGGATAGAACTCCTCGTCGCTCATTGCCTTGATGTATTCGCCGTTCATCCACTTCAGCTTTGTCATATCGAAGACGGCCGGGGATTTATTGATATGATGATAGTCAAAAATCTCCGTGAGCTCCTTGAGCGAGTAGATCTCGCGGTCTCCCGCCGGGCTCCATCCGAGCAGGGCGACAAAGTTGACGACAGCCTCCTTCAGATAGCCCTGATCAATCAGGTCCTCAAAGGAGGAGTGACCGGAACGCTTGGAGAGCTTCTGCCCTTCCTCGTTGGTGATCAGCGGGCAGTGCACATAGGTCGGGATCTCCCAGCCGAATGCCTCGTAGATCCGGTTGTATTTCGGCGTCGAAGAAAGATATTCGTTTCCGCGCACCACGTGTGTGATGCCCATCAGGTGATCGTCTACGACATTTGCGAAGTTATAAGTCGGATAGCCGTCGGACTTGATCAGGATCAGGTCGTCAAGCTCCGCGTTTTCCACGGTGATGTTTCCGTAGATTTCGTCGTGGAAGGTTGTGGTGCCCTCCAGCGGCATATTGAAACGAATGACATGCGGCTCACCCGCTGCCAGCTTCGCCTGCACTTCCTCCTTTGAGAGGTGGAGACAATGCTTGTCGTAGGCGGAAATTTCCTTCCCTCCGACCGTGCGTTTCAGGCCTTCCAGACGCTCCTTGCTGCAGAAGCAGTAGTAGGCGTCGCCCTGTTCCACGAGCTGGTCGGCGTACTTCTGATAGATGCCGAGCCGGCAGCGCTCGCTCTGGATATAGGGACCGACGCCGCCGTCCTTGTCCGGACCCTCGTCATGCTCAAGACCAGTGTCCTTCAGCGTCTGGTAGATGATGTCCAGAGCTTCCGGCACGAAACGTTCCTGATCGGTGTCCTCTATGCGGAGCATAAAGGTGCCTCCCGCATGTTTGGCGATCAGATAGGAGTACAGAGCGGTGCGGAGGTTGCCTACATGCATGCGCCCGGTGGGACTTGGCGCGAATCTGGTTTTCACTGGTGTCATTTTTGATATCTCCTTCGTGTTGGTATGATGAGTAAATGCCCCGTGACGCATCGGCCATAGCCTAAGGGGAACGCAGACAGGGCTCTGGCATTTCCCGAAATCGCTTCGCGGGGGTGTGCACAGATTTATCAGGCTCTTCTGCCGCTTGCGCGGCGAAAAAAGAGAAGACGCGTCAGCCGGCGCTGCGCGCGACAGGATATGCCTCGTGCATAATTTTCGCGATGTTGCCGATGCAGACGCAGTCCGCCGCTTCATCGGAGTAGTGATCGGTGGCATTGATCAGACAGATCCTGTCTCCGGTGAAGTATTTGGCCATCGAGCCGAGTCTGGACTGAAGGTCCGTGCCCACGACCAGAAGAATATCCGCGGAGCTGATGAGCTCGATCGCCCGGTTCATGGTACGGCGGTCCAGCATCTCGCCGGACAGCGCGATCCCGGGGTGAATCAGAGTCCCGCACTTCTCGCAGAGGGGAAGCGGCTTATGCGTCAGAATATAATCCGCGTCGTAGATTCTGCCGCAGTGCGGACAGAAATTGCGGTCGATGTTGCCGTACAGGTGAATGACGTTGTGGCATCCGGCCCGCTTTGAAAGGTCAAAAAAGCCGCTCGTCACGATGCCCCTGAGCTTTCCGTCATCCTCCAGTCTCTTCAGACAGAAATTGACCTCGTCGGGCTCCCCCTCTCCTCTTCAGAATATCCTCGCGGTAAAATTCATAGAAGACCTCGGGGCGGTTGTTGTAGAAGGTACTGTTCACGATCTCGCTGGGAGAGCGTCCGTATCGCACTTCTACATCGTAGCTGAAATCCTCGCGGTACAGGTCGCATCCCTGCTCCGCCGCTGGCCCCCGTCCCAGAAGGCACACAATATTTCTTCCGTTTTCCAGAATGGATTTTAAGTAACCGACGCTCATAGTAAAAGCCCCCTTTTACATTCTGTTACATCTTGGACTCGATGCCCTTAGATTTCAGATAGTCGATTACTTTTCCGACGGTGGTCAGTCCCTCCATGTCCTCGGCGGGAATTTCGATGTCATACTGCTCCTCCAGTGTGGTAAGCAGCTCAAAAAGGTCAAGGGAATCGGCATCGAGATCCTCCTTGAATCTGGATTCCGGAGTGATCTCGCTCTCGTCGATATCCAGCTGCTCCGAAAGAATCTTCTTCATTTTCTCTAACATTTCTATCACCTCACTTTTTCATTTTGCGGTAACTGCTCAGCACCAAAGGCTCGAGAACCTGCGGCTCTCCCGATGTGCGGAACCGTTGCATTTTGTCAGTATTTGCGGGAACTGCGAAACGTATCCGGCCACAGCGCGGTAGGGATCAGCCTTCGCGGAAGACCTGCTGAAAGCGTCTGTTTTCTGCCACCTCCGTATTGCGGATGCTTCGGGCAATGTTCAGCGCGATTCCCATCTCGATCATGATGAATATCACCGAGGTGCCTCCGTAGCTGATGAACGGAAGCGTGACGCCCGTCGTCGGAATGACGTTCAGAACAACCGCGATATTCAGAATTACCTGAAGAGATATATGGATAAAGATGCCGCTGACAATCAGTGTGCCGTAGAGATCCGGCGCGTTCTGGGCTATGACGAAAAGCCGGTAAAGCATATAGCCGAACAGAAGCATCAGGAGAATGGCTCCGAAAAGTCCGAGCTCCTCACAGATGATGGCGAAGATCATGTCGTTTTGGGCCTCGGGGATGATGGAAAGCTTCTGGACGCTGTTGCCCAGGCCCTTTCCGAACAGTCCGCCGGATCCGATGGCGTACAGTCCCTGCAGAACCTGATAGCTGTCCGAGCTCAGATTCTCCTCAGGGTGCAGCCAGGCCAGAATACGGCGCATGCGGAAACTGCTGCTCGTGGTCATGGAATTGTTGATGACGATCAGAGCAACAACAGCGATCACTGCGAGTATTATGGCTAAGCCGATGAATTCCTTCGTCTTCGGGTGTGCGAGAAACAGGATGCCGACTACGATGCCCGCGATGATGATCGCGGTGCTCAGGTTCTCTGTGAAAAAATAAGCGCCAAATGACTGGGCGCCTCCGAACACCAGGAGCCAGAATACCGCCTTGAGGGAATTCAGGTTCTTGCCCATGAGCAGAATCATATAAGGCATAAACAGGATGATCGCGATTTTTGCGATCTCCGCCGGCTGGAACTGAACGCCGAGCTTCAGCCATCGTCTGGCGCCGTTTACCGTGACGCCGAATGGGGTAAATCGGACCATCGCCATAAGAAGCATGGCGAGGATGTAAATCCCCGGGGCAAGCCGGATCCAGAAATGGTAATCTATTCTGGATATTATCAGCGCGATGGCAACGGCGGCGGCACTGAAGACAGCCTGCCGGATGAAGTAATACATGTCGCTGTTGATCAGCGGATCGTTCTTCGCCTCATACGCGCTGGCACTGTACAGCATGACGAGACCGAAACAGATCAGAATAATGATAACAGCGAGCAGATTGTAATCAAAATATCCGGGATCCCTTCTTCGCGGCGCACGGGACCGGGCGGAAGAAGGCTTCCGGGCACTTTTTGTGGAAAAAGGCATAGATATCACTCTCTCCTACACATGGATCTTTTAGCAAAGTATAGCACATACCCGATGATTACGCAAAACAAAAGAAGCCGCCCGGCTACGGTATAGCCTGACAGCTTCCTTGTCATTCAAATTTCACGGCCGGTATAAAGAATCCGGAATTAGTCTTCAACGTACGGAAGAATTGCCAGATGTCTTGCGCGCTTCACCGCAGAGGTGATAGCTCTCTGATGCTTTGCGCAGTTGCCGGTGACACGTCTGGGAAGGATTTTGCCTCTCTCGGAGATATATCTTCTCAGCTTAGCGGCATCCTTGTAATCAATGACGTTGTCCTTGCCGCAGAATACGCATACTTTTCTTCTTCTGCGCTGTACTCTTCTTCTTGCCGGAGCTTCCGTTCTTGCCGGTCTCTCGTTTGCTGCTGCAGTTGTTGTATTTTCTACTTCTGCCATTACTTTATCCTCCTTATAAAAAATGAATTACTCTTCGTCTGTGCGTACGATCAGATAACGAAGAACGTTGTCCATAATGCGGCAATGTCTCTCGATCTCTGCCGGTGCGGTTACCGGTGCCTCAAACGGGATAAAGTAATAAAATCCTTCGGTTTCCTTCTGGATCTCGTAAGCGAGCTTCTTCTTGCCCCACTCCTCAATCTCTCCGATCGTTCCGTCGTAACGGGTGATATAACCTTTCGCCTTCTCAAGGACAGCTGCTCTGGTTTCATCATCCGGCTTTGCACTGATTACCAGTGCCAGTTCATACTTATGCATTGTATTTCTCCCTTCTGGACATTAATGGCTTTCTGCCTTCCGCAGAAAACAAGGTGTAAGAGATTGTCTCACGGATTGGTATTGTAACATACCGGGCTGAGGATGTAAAGATCATTTTTCATGTGCATACAGATTATAAGCCACAAGGGTTACTGTTCACACTCAATTCTATACGGCAAGGATTTTACAGCCCTGTTGCCATTCGCAAACTGGCTGTAGTAAAGTTTTATCCTGATTTTATGAAGCTGCGGAACTCCTCAGGCGCAAGCGCCTTCGTCAGACTACAAATCTACTAGGCTCATTTCATTCGCCAAGGGATTTGTATGCGTCGCACGTAAGCGGCCGCAAGCGCCCGCTAAGTGCTCATCGCAAAGTCCTCGCTACCTATTTCATGAAGAACTCACGGATAAAACTTTTAACAGCCAGTAATGCTCAGGCAAAGGGGCTGTAAAATCTTTGCCGCTTTAGTGGCGCGTGAACAGAGTAACGCCACAATGGTGTACCACAAACGCAGAATCTCGCTGTCTGTTCGCTCATCGTCTGCTTCAGAAAGCGGCTTTGTAAATTTTCAGGATCTGCTCCTCGGTAAGCGGAATGTAGTTGTTCTTCAGAAGCCGCTGCTGCGTCTGCGGTACATTCTTTGCGAATACCGGAAGGTCGGATTCCTTTACGCCGAAGCTGCGGAGCGGTT